>CAZHSC010000140.1:0-1864 GCA_964534995.1 uncultured Bifidobacterium sp. | reverse complement strand
TCGTAGGTGGGCCTGCCGACCGGAGCTTTGTCGTAGGTGGGTCTGCCGGCCGGAGCCGTATCGTAGGTGGTGTAAAAACAGGACTACAATTTTTGTGATGACGATTTAAATGGGCCGGGTTGTTGTATTCGCTGCGCTCATTGCGTAACTTGCGCATTAATGAAAGTAACCTGGAGTTAATTTTTATTAATATGACCTGAGTTGTTGTTAAATATCCGGAGAACGATGCAAGGGACTTAAACGGATGGTTGATGCCTTTCTCATATCATACTTATTCATGAATTAATCTCATCCTTTAAATCGTTCATGAAAAGCTTGTTCCAGGGTATCTCTGTCATCAGGATGAGCAATACGTATGAGTTCCTTCGCACGCTGACGCAGGTTTTTTCCGAAAAGGTAAGCTATGCCATATTCAGTAACCACATAATGTACATGCGCCCGGGTGGTCACAACACCAGCCCCTTGCTTGAGAAAGGGTACGATCCGTGGTATCCCTTTACCGGTTCTGGAGGTAAAGGCGATAATGGGTTTTCCTCCTTTTGAAAGGGCGGCACCACGCATAAAATCCATCTGCCCGCCTACACCTGAAAACTGATAGGTGCCAATGGAATCGCTGCATACCTGACCGGTAAGATCAATTTCAATGCAGCTGTTGATGGCGATGACCGATGGGTTTTCACGAATGACCTTGGTTTCGTTTACATAATCAATATCCAGGAATGCAAAGGAAGGATTGTCGTCAATAAAGCGATATAGTTTTTCGGAGCCCAGACAAAAGCCGGTTACTGTTTTACCCGGGTGTTTTCGTTTGTATTCATTGGTAATGGTTCCGTTTTCAATAAGAGGGATGATGCCATCCGAAAACATTTCTGTGTGTACACCCAGGTATTTATGATTGGTAAGTGAATGCAATACGGCATCCGGTATACTGCCAATGCCCATTTGCAAGGTACTCTTGTCTTCAATTAAACCGGCAATATGTGTTCCTATGGCTTTCTCTTCTTTTGTCAATTCCGATAACATCTTTGCTTCATGCAGGGGCGCTTCATGCAATACCATTGCTGAGAAACGGGAAAAGTGTACCATGCCGTCACCGTGGGTACGAGGCATGCGCGGATTCACCTGGGCAATTACCGTTTTTGCCGTATTTACTGCACTGCGGGCCACATCTACCGAAGTTCCCAGTGAACAATAGCCATGTTCATCCGGCACCGAAACCTGAACCAGGGCTACATCCAGTGGAAGAATGTTGTTTTTAAAGAGTTCAGGAATTTCACTCAGAAATACCGGCAGATAATCGCCGTGTCCCTCATGAATGGCTTCACGAACAGGTGCGGAAACGAAAAGTGAATTGATTTTAAAGGATGCTCTGAATTCAGGACGGGCAGGGGGGAAGTCGCCCAACACGCTGATGGAAACAATTTCCACTTCCTTTAATTCAGCAGAGCGTTCGCTTAATTTCTCTATCAGATAGCTTGGGGTAGCAGCACTGCCATGAACAAATACACGGTGTCCCGATTGTATTTGACGAAGTGCATTTTCAGCTGAAGTATAAATAGGTTTGTTAGATAGCATGGAGAATTTCACCGGAATATTTTGTTTGAGCCATAAAAGTAGGATTTATTTATCCTGTGATTTCGCATGAGGTTTATATTACATTGTCGTATCAGCAGTTGCTTTATTGATGAGTAGGCCATGCTCTGATAAAAATTATTTTGCTTTGGTTCAGGGTTTCGTTTTCTATTTCATCGGTCAGGGATAGTATTAGGCAAACGAAAGAAGCTTTTTTTTGGCTACATCTTTTTCCGGCACGGTATTTCCTGACGTCAGTTTTTATTTTTCAAATGGACTCTTGATTAGCTTT
>CAZHSC010000139.1:0-2319 GCA_964534995.1 uncultured Bifidobacterium sp. | reverse complement strand
CGCTGGATTAATTTACATCCAACCATAAAAGCAAGCGGGCACCTGTCTCCTGGTGCCCGCTTGCCTGTTTTAAGCAATCCGGGTTATGAAAAAATAATGATACCAAAACGGAGCAAGGTCATTACAAAACCTCCCCTCAGATTATTTATACTCTTTGGTATTATTGTCTTCAAAAACTTCATCATTCGTTTTAGTAAAGTCCAGTGAAACCTCCAGGTTGGACTCCAGCGGCCAGTTATTATCACAATAAAAAAGCCCCGGCCTGTTTTGAAATGTAAATACCTGAATGGATTGCTTATTGACTAAACTGTTATTCTGATTTCCGGGTGCAATAAAAGGAATTTCTTCTTCCACTGTAGTAGTAGCAGGAAAAACAGTTCTTTGTGTCAGGGCATCCCGCTCGGGCAACTTAACAGGATTGGCTGCTGTCATGTTAGATTTATACCTGTTCCTGAAAGCCGGTTTTGTTTCCTTGGGTCCTGAATTTTTCACAGGAATTACATACTGTCCCAGTAATATCTCAGATAAAAACATAGCACCCAATTGCGGATCCGTGCCGAGCGATTTAGTCACATTAGATCCGGCAGAGGAACCGCCTAAATTATTGAGGGCCCCTGAACCAATAAGTTGTCCAAGATCATTGGGGTTGTTGTTATCAACTTTCAAAGCCTTATAAACTTTTCCACTAGCATCAGTTACCGTTACGTTTGAAAAGCTATAAGTCAAACCTTTTTGAATAGCATTTGCATTGGGCACCTCCAGATCCGGCAGGTCAACACCGGGAACAATATCGGTTAAGTTACTATTCGGCAGGGTGTTGTTTAATGTACCCACTGTTGCTGCCACATGATAACATTTTTCCATGGTTTTAAATGCAGGATCCACATCACCGGCCACCAATGCAAATAACAGATTTTTTTCATCCAACAAGTTACATGCATTTGTAACTCTAGACAAATTAGAAGTTGACTTGACTTTCATAGAAAAGCTTCCCGAACTTGCCGAGACGATGAAGGAAGGATCTGTGCTGCTTTTTCTCTGAAACCTGAATTCAGTCATAGCACTACCACCGCTGGCCCTGGTTATTTCCGCTTTACCAATAAATGTTACGCCTCCGCCGGCTGCGCCGGAAGCACCGGCACCGGGTAAACCGGTAAGACTAAAATTCAAAGTATAATCAACTTTAGGCCGTAAGTAACGTTTACCCTGCTCGAGGATTGGATCGGGCTGTATGGCCACATTTGTAATATTGCCTCTCAGTACTACCTTGAAAGAAATATTCTCACCGGGCATCTTATCCAGTAAATTCGATTCGACAGTGTAACGGAAACGAATCATAAATTCAGCACCCGCGGGCAGGGCACCCACATTAACACGAATAGCAGTTTGCCCCTTCCCATTGACTTTACTTTTAACGATGGCATTGCAAGTCACGGCAGGTTCTGCAGTTTTACCATCAATTTTTGTAATTTCAAGCCGGTCCCAAACATCCAGCCAGTCGCCAATCACGATAAGGCTGTAATTGGATCCGGCTAACACAGGAATTTTCTTCGTAAAATCATTGGCATTCCAGTTGCCATTCGTAGCGGGATATGTAACATCCGAAAAACCGGAAGGACGCGGATAATTGGTGTTACCATTGATTTGATCAATAATAATTTTTTCAGTGGCTGCAGAAACAGTAAATGACAACAGCATAAAGAAGCAAAGAAATTGAAGTCTGGTTTTCATGAGGTTTAATTTTTTACAATAATACTTCCGGTTAAATGCGGCATCAATACCCAAACCTGGTCAAACCGCAGTTCAACAAAACACAAAAAGCCTCTCCACACTACCCCAATTCGGGGGTGCCTACCTTGTTACCCGTACCTATATCATATGGGTAAAGCGAAACTTTCTTCAATGAAATATATAACTCTTGCGGCTTAAAGAAGCAAATACATTAATCCTGATGTGTTAATGGAACGACTTTCGTTCCACAGATATTAAGCGGTAGTCTAAAAAATTGTGTAAAAAAGATTACTTCAACTGATATATGCACTATCGCCCAATATCCAGTGATTGTTATTAAACTGAGCTTTGATTACTGTAAGTAAAGTCAGTTATTGATATACGTTTATATCTGCTTGTGGAGCATCAAAGACCAGGGGACTGGCGTCCCTGCCCCATTGAAAGATCGCGAAAAAAATTTTATATGATAAAGGAATAAGTATTTATACCCGTTTATATCCGCTTGCAGATTGTTACAGGCCGGGGGGACTTGCTGGTTTGACCCCCTAATTATCGGACAATATTAGCGGGATCTAAGTTAGTATAATA
>CAZHSC010000138.1:0-2477 GCA_964534995.1 uncultured Bifidobacterium sp. | reverse complement strand
GCTGATTTTTAGTGGCCCCATTAGGGTTTTACCAACTATTTTTGACCATTATACCTTAGTTAATGAAATAAAAAAATCCCTGGTAATTTTAATCGGCGGAATCAAAACTACCCCAGTTTCTGTTGATGATGGCCTCCTGGTGTTCTTCCACGGTAGGTATGTATTCAATAGCTCCTACCGCTTTGGCCGCATCATAGGCTTTACCATTAATCACAAGGGCTTCATCGTATTTTTTATCCTTATATAAAAACCAACTGTACTTGTCAAGGGTGAGGTGATCGGACCATGCAGAGGGGCTAAAGTGAATATTGAAAACGTAGTAACGGGTATGCAATTCCATCCAGGAAGTGGATGCCGACAAAAACAAGGCGGCGAGTAAAATAAATATTCTCCCCGGAGATAAGGCACCCGGTTCGCGCAGCGTCATAAGCAGTGAAAGAATGGAAACAAACAATGCCAGTCCCATCAGGATCAGCGTACCACCCATGAATTTTACTTCTGCAAGGAAAAAGATCAACCAGCTTACAGTAGCGAGACCCAGCCAACCTGCATTTCTGCGTGTGCCCGGCGAAAGGGTAATCAACTTCATGACATAATAAATCAGCATCGCCCCAAGGCCCGCTGCCATCACGAGCGTATGCCATGGCAGGTGCAGCATCTTCATCAGCAATCCTGACAGAAAAACGAGAAAGAACAATAGCTCCAGCATGATAAATATTTTTAATTTTTAAAGATAGTATTTTGTATATAATCCGGATGTAAGCACTTCAGGTTTTTTGTTTTTTCTTTTTCGCCGCGGGGAACAGTACATTATTAAGAATCAGGCGGTAGCCCGGTGAATTGGGATGCAGGCTTAAATCGGTTGGCGGGTCTCCTACCATGTGTTGATAATCTTCGGGATCATGGCCGCCATAAAAAGTCCAGGTTCCTTTCCCCAGTTCGCCATGTATGTAGCGGGCTTCATTGGCTGCCTTGTTTTCACCCATGATGAGCACTTCCGGTTTAATGACATCTTTTTTGAAAGTGGTGGTTTGACCCATGAAGCCTTTGATCACCTGGGTGTGATTCTGGCAAAGCATGGCGGGTACGGGATCCCATTTGGCGGAAAATTCAAAGAGAACGAAAACATCTTCATTCCTGGGTACTTTTCGCTGGGTGGTCATATCAATGTCCGAAAACTCATATTCCATCGGATTGACGCTTAATTTGAAATTCCGGAATGCAACGGTTTTTGAGAAATCAAGTTTTGAAGTGTAGTTTGGCGTAGTTCCATCACCGTCATACATTTTTTCACAAATGTCAAGGCCCTCCGCCGCCAGGGAGATATCATAACTGTCGGTACCGGAACACATGGAAAATAGAAAACCTCCGCCGGCCGTAAACTCCTTGATCCTCCTTGCAACTGCTCCTTTCATTTGCGAAACTTTGTCGAAACCCAGTTTCCTGGCCATGGTTTCATCTGTACGTACCTGTTCCTGATACCATGCAGCGGTGTGATACATCGCATAAAATTTCCCATACTGGCCGGTAAAGTCTTCATGATGCAGGTGAAGCCAGTCATACAAAGGCAGTTTACCCATGATCACCTCTTCATCATAGATAACATCATAAGGAATCTCTGCATAGGTCAGTACCAGGGTTACTGCATCGTCCCATGGTAGTTTATCCTTTGGAGAATAGACAGCCATTTTAGGCGCTTTTTCAAGTTTGACCAGGTCCATGTTCACTTCCGGTCGCGCGATTTCATCGAGGATTGCGGCAGCCTGGCCATCCGCAATAACAGCATAACTGACTCCCCTCACGGTACATTCCTTCTCTATTGCCGGAAGATGTTTAAACATGAAACTACCTCCGCGGTAATTCAAAAGCCAGTCAACTTCAAGATTATTGGTCAGAATCCAATAGGCAACACCATAAGCCTTCAAATGGTTCTTCTGGCTGTCGTCCATGGGAACAAGAATATAAGCAGCTTCCAGGCTCCTTGAAAAGGAAGTAATCAGGAGGAGTACGAGCAATAATTTCCGGATCATGTAAGTACAATAATAATAAAACGAATGAAGTCAAAAAATGTTGCTTTTTATTCACATTTATACCTCACAAAATCATAAACTTAGAGGTAGGGCATTAACCCTGAAATTCCGGTGAAGGCCTGCGTTGATGAAAAAATAATTTTCGCAGCCACAGGGTTAAAAAGGATCCTCACTCATTTCGTCATTCATGCGTGAGGTACGCGTAATTCTTCCGGCATCTACTCCCGGGTTCGGGAAAACAGGAGACAGATTGTTACCATTGCCGCTTTCATCCACGAAGTCATAGGTGTCAAAATCGCTGAATTTGGTAAGGTGTCCGATAAATTTAAGGTTAACCGATTTCAGCGCTCCATTTCTGTTTTTAGCAATGATAATTTCGGCCAGGTTGTTTGTGGGCGTGCCATTTTCCGTTTCAGTAAGATCATAATATTCAGGGCGATAAATAAA
>CAZHSC010000137.1:0-2480 GCA_964534995.1 uncultured Bifidobacterium sp. | reverse complement strand
ATCATCTCCCCCACCCTGACTTCGCCCCCTGCGGAGGCGCTATCCGTGCCACCATGCTTTTCGGTGATATCACGCAAAGCCCTTGTGGATGATAGATTTGAAACCGTATTCCCCTTTTTAAATTTCAACACATAGTCAGCCACTGCAACCAGTGTATATTCTTCTCCAAACATGTCGCCATCTTCACATACAATGGCCAGACGATCCACATCCGGGTCAACCACCAGGCCCAGGTGCGCCTTCTTTTTTACCACCTCCTTGGAAATCTCCGTAAGATTTTCAGGCAGCGGCTCCGGGTTATGCGGAAAATTTCCATCCGGCTGGCAATACAATTCCACAATGTCAGCCACTCCCAGCGCCTTCAATAATGCGGGCACTGCAATACCTCCCGTAGAATTCACGCAATCAATGGCCACTCTGAAATTCATGGCTGCGATGGCTTTACGGTTGACCATTGGCAACGCGAGGATGGCTTCTATGTGCCTGGCGATGGCCTGTTGATCAGCGCTGACCTTACCAAGCTGATTCACATCGGCGTAAGAAAAGGCTTCCTGCTCCGCGATTTGCAACAGGTCCTCTCCCTCGGCGGCAGAAATAAACTCACCTTTTTCATTCAACAATTTAAGCGCGTTCCATTGTTTCGGGTTATGACTTGCCGTTAGAATAATTCCCCCCTGCGCTTTGTGAAAAGGAACCGCCATTTCAACCGTGGGAGTGGTTGATAAACCTGTATCGATCACATCAATACCCAGGCCACACAATACCGATGAAACAAGCCCTGAAACCATGGGTCCCGAGATACGGGCATCCCGGCCAATTACGACTTTGCATTTTGCCTGCTGATTTCTTTTAAGTAACCAGGTGCCATAAGCGGAGGTGAACTTTACAATATCATGCGGGGTCAGCCCATCGCCGGGTTTACCTCCAATGGTGCCCCTGATACCGGAAATCGATTTAATCAATGTCATAATCTGATTGAGAACTACGGGATATAAGAATAGTTTGCAAATATAAAACCTCTGGCTGAAATATAACAGTACAATTTTCAGCTTCATTCCACAGGAAAAATCGATGATAAACTGCGCCTTCTGGCTTAAACGCCCCCCTATACACCGGAACAAATACCCGTCACCCTGAAAAAAAGCCCTGCACAAAATGAACCAGCCATAAGGGCACTACCGGTTACAGAAATCTTTCAGACTTTAATGGTGTGTCCCATCTTATCCCTTTTTGTTTCCAGGTAGCGCTGGTTATGCGGATTAGCCTCAATCTCTATAGGAATCCTTTCGACAATTTCTAATCCATAACCTATTAATCCGGCCCTTTTGGTTGGGTTATTGGTAAGTAATCTCATCTTTGACACCCCTAATGCTCTCAGGATTTGAGCGCCCACACCATAATCCCTTTCATCCATTTTAAAACCCAGTTTCAAATTGGCCTCCACTGTATCAAATCCTTGTTCCTGTAAATTGTAGGCTTTTAATTTATTCAGCAATCCAATTCCCCTGCCTTCCTGGTTCATATACAATATCACACCTTTCCCTTCTTTTTCTATCATTTGCATAGAGGCGTGCAACTGCGGTCCGCAATCACAGCGGCATGATCCAAAAATATCGCCTGTGATACAGGAAGAATGCACCCTTACCAAAACGGGCTCATCTTTCGTCCAGTTGCCCTTGCAAAGCGCGAGATGTTCCTGACCGGTTTCTGCATGTTTAAAGGCAACGAGTTCGAAATCTCCGTACACAGTAGGCATTTTCACGCTCACCATTCTTTCAATCTGCGATTCTTTTTCAAGCCTGTACTTTATCAAATCTTCTATGGAAACGATTTTCATCCCATGTTTTTCGGCAAGCGCCATTAACTCGGGAAGCCTTGCCATGGTACCATCTTCATTCATTATTTCAACGATGGTTGCTGAAGGAGCCAATCCGGCCATCCTGGCCAGGTCAACGGCAGCCTCCGTATGTCCGGCCCTTCGCAATACCCCCCCTGATTTTGCTTTCAACGGAAATATATGTCCGGGACGCGCAAGGTCATCGGGACTGGTGTCCTGATCAATCAACGCATGAATGGTTTTTGAACGGTCGGAAGCCGAAATTCCGGTAGTACAGCCATGGCCCAGCAAATCAACGGATACGGTGAAAGCGGTTTCATGTGAAGCGGTGTTTTTATTTACCATCATGGGCAACTGCAACTCCTCACATCTTTCTTCCGTCAATGCCACACATATCAAACCCCTGCCATGTGTGGCCATAAAATTTACGATTTCAGGGGTGACAAAGGAAGAGGCTATTAAAAAATCACCTTCATTTTCTCGGTCCGCATCATCCACCACAATGATTATTTTACCAGACTTCAGGTCGCTTAAAGCCTCTTCAATACTGTTTAAAGATATTTCCATTCCACATTTTTTCTGAAGCAAAGGTAGGGATTCCTCTGTCCTTATCCCTTAAAAATTTCATCGATACCAATTATGT
>CAZHSC010000136.1:0-2499 GCA_964534995.1 uncultured Bifidobacterium sp. | reverse complement strand
AAGATGAGATTTGCGAAGCACTAAACCGGGTTATACTGTAACAAGGGTACCTACTTCATCGCCTTTCACAACCTTTGACAGATTGCCGGCCTTGTTCATATCGAAAACGATAACGGGAAGTTTATTTTCCTGACAGAGCGTGAATGCCGTCATGTCCATCACCTGGAGGTTCATGCTATACGCTTCCGAAAAAGTAATGGTCGCGAATCGGGTGGCCGTTTTATCTTTTTCCGGGTCAGCGGTGTAAATACCATCCACACGGGTTCCTTTGAGGATGACATCGGCTTCTATTTCAATGGCCCGTAAGGACGCGGCCGTATCAGTAGTGAAATAGGGATTGCCGGTTCCGGCGCCAAAAATCACCACCCTGCCTTTTTCAAGGTGACGCACGGCCCTGCGGCGGATAAAAGGTTCGCAGATAGCTTCCATTTTAATGGCAGACTGCAAGCGGGTGGAAACACCTATACCCTCGAGGGCACTTTGCAGAGCCATTGAATTGATCACGGTGGCCAACATGCCCATGTAATCACCCTGCACACGGTCCATACCTCCTTCGGCGGCCTGGAGTCCCCGGAAAATATTGCCGCCTCCGATGACTACCGCCACCTGCACCCCCATGTCGGCGATGGTCTTAATATCGGCCGCATATTGTGTAAGGCGCTTATTATCAATGCCGAATTGCTTATCGCCCATCAGGGCTTCCCCGGAGAGCTTAAGGAGGATGCGGTTGTATTTCATAGGAATGCAAACTTAATAAGAAAAAAAGGACAGAGACCCGTGCAACCCGACCCGAAACTGTAAACTTAACCCGGCCCAGCATTCCCTGAACCACAGGTTAACCTCAGTTCAGGTTATACTGCTGCATGCAGGTAACACAACTGATTAAAGCAAGAGCGGTCCGGAACAGGATGTAAAGCAATACCTGTAAATACCTGTGAATTGCTATTTATCCGCACTAACACAAAAAGAAATCCCCGGAAAAGGGATCATCATTGGCCATGCGGCGATCATCAGCACGGCTTTAAACAGACATAAAATAACAACAGAAGCCCTGATGACCGGAATTTGGTTTTCAACTGGAGTGGTTATCAATTCAGAAATTACAGGCAAGAAAATCCTGCATTCGCTGATTTTATTCAATCTCTTATTTTTTCAGGCAGCACAACCAGTGTTCCGGAAAATACCTGATTAACCCACCGGAAGTACAGACAGATTATGCAATTATTCCGGAAAAAAATCCGTGGGAGATAAATCAAGTGATGATAAAGTTAATTTAAGGTACCGGCATAAGACGGACCAGCGGAAACGTTATAAGTCATTTAAGGGGCATGGGGAATAGTAAAACCATGAACAATAAATTTTAAAAATGCCAGATATTCCTTCTATGTGCCCAGGGATGACCATCCCCGCCCATGGTCAAAAATAGTGGATCAAAAACAGATAGTCGAATAAAACAAGTTTAGATACGGTTAATTTAAAAGCTATTGCAGCAAAGTCTGAGTTTTTCATTCACCATCGGAATTTTTTAAAAAAAGGGGGATGCTATCCCCACCCCTGCACAAATTTATGGAACTGAAAACTTTTTATCGTATAATAAACGTTTAGATACGGTAGTAGCAAGAGGCAGTTCCGGGCCATTAACAATTACAACAGGAAAATCAAAAAAACAGATGATGTGATAAATGGGGAATGCCATCCCCGCCCATGCACAAATTTATGGAACTGAAAACTTTTTGTCGTATAATAAATGTTTAGATACGGATTCGTCAAAAGGAATACCCATGATTTTTTAACTTACCATTGAAATTTTTTAAATAAAAAGGGAAATGCCGTCCCTGCACAAATTTATGGAACTGAAAACTTTTTATCGTATAATAAACGTTTAGATACGGTAGTAGCAAGAGGCAGTTCCGGGCCATTAACAATTACAACAGGAAAATCAAAAAAACAGATGATGTGATAAATGGGGAATGCCATCCCCGCCCATGCACAAATTTATGAAACTGAAAACTTTTTGTCGTATAATAAATAAGTATATCCGTTTTCAAACGGCTGATCAGGCTGACGATTGAAAGGGAACCTTGTTTTTAATTCATAAATATAATAAAGGTCTTTCGAGGTAACTTAAGTTCCACCATCTTGAAAAAATAAAATACTAAATGACGCTAGTTAGGTATAAGGGTTGGTAAATTGGTATTATAGATTACAGAAATCTCCAATATACATCCTTTATTCATGACTGAAAAGCCATGTCCCCAATCCGAAAATAAAAGATATAATATATAGTTGTGCAAAAAATGTCTACATTCGTTTGTAAATTAAGTGCTTTTACTATTGATTTAAACGGCATGAGTGGAAATGAGATTATAGAATTGCTCCCTGAAGAATTTTCAAAACGGAAACCATGTCATTGAGTTACAAATCAACCTGCTATTGCATCAGTTAAAGGTAGTGTTACATAAACTGTGTCAGCAGTTAATATGGGCTCCAGAGAAAACG
>CAZHSC010000135.1:0-2981 GCA_964534995.1 uncultured Bifidobacterium sp. | reverse complement strand
TCATGTAAAAAATATTTATTAATTTTAATTGGGGTGGGAACGTTAGTTCCCCGGTCTGGAGAGTTGTAAAACCATACACAAGCCGGCCCTCAGCACACCGATAGTAGAGCCTGGCACAATCGGTGTGTCATCCGGTTTCCCTGAAGCAATGCATAGCACGCTTCATGATAAAAAAATAAAGTGCAACGGAGGGTGGATCAGGCGAAGGGAAGCTCCGATTGTATTTGAGGAGATCACCCTAAGTCCCACCCGTAGCAAACAGGATAAATTTCGCTGGAAGCGAAAATGAGGTGGTGATCTTTTTGGTTACCCCGAAGCGGATCGAAGAACGCTTCAGAGTAACCAGGGTCTAAGGTGGCAGCGCCCCCCCCTGGACTACGAGACAACACAGAAGTACTGCGTTTGTTTGATATGGATTGAAGGATGGTGTATGAGAAGAAAGTGAATGTGATTGCGCCAGGGTATCTGACGGAAGAAATTAGCAAGCCAGGTCTGGCAAGTGGTGTGTAAAGCGTAAATCTGCTGAAAGAGTGGGAGACATTGTTGTATAAAATAGCGAAGTTTTAAATCATCGCATATTCAAGGGTTTTAAAGCGTTTCCTGATTCATGATGCATTGGGAATAGCCGACAGCCGGATAAATATAAAACTCCCTTACAAAAGCTTTAACCTGAAGTGCGGCAGGTGTTTTCTTTACTTACTTTAGCAGGGATGTTCAGGAAATACGCGGCTCAGATTATCCTCTTATTGTTAACCCTTGCGGGCTGGATCTTCTTGTCCTACTATAATGTACTGGTGGATGACGATCTGGTCATGTTAAAAGCAGTAAAGCAAGGTGGTATCCTTGAAGCCACAATCGGTCATTATACTACCTGGAATACCCGCTGGATGTCCTTTTTTTTCCTGCATTGCTGGATGACATGCTGGAACGAAGAAAGTTCCCTCTTTTTTTATCATCTGTTCACGCTGATCGTATTGCTATACAGCTCCCACCGGATGGTGAAAGCAATGACTTTATCCGGATGGATTTGCACGACTTCCCCAATTCAGGGGTGGCTGTTCGCAGGGTTCCTGAGCGCAGCCCTTATCACCGGCACTTTCCATATCGGCGATACCTGGTTTTGGGTAAACACTTCTACCATGTACGGGTGGAACCTGATCGTAATTCTTTTTGCGATGAGTTTAACACTTCTGCCGGTAAAGAGTCCGGTATTTCAAAACATCCTGATGACTTTTTTGGGTCTCTATACCGGTGGTGCTTCCGAACCCGCTGTAGCCTGCCTGCTGCTGATACTTCCCCTAATCTTATTGTCAGGAAAAAAAATAAGTGATGCCTATAAGCCTCATATCCTTAATTTTCTCATTGGCATGAGCGTTAGTTTCGCCATAGCGCTGGCCGGAGAAGGACATGGAAAAAGGGATGCCGCCCTCCCCGACCTGGCCTTTCAGGACTGGATCCTAAAGAGCGCTTATTTCAGCGCCAAAATTGCTTTCTATCATTCCCCTTTGCGTTTACTGCTTATGTTCATGCTGGTATTACCAGTTTTCAGCAATACAGAAAATCTCACTTCTCCACCACCCCGAAAAACCCTTCTGTATGCATCCGTAGCCTGGCTAATGATTGTTACAATACATACATCCTTTATTACTTTTATCATGGGCGACTATGGACCGGAGCGGTCCTGGAGTTTTATCAGTTTCTTTAGCTTGTTCATGATATCATGGTGTATTAGATATTATCCGGATGTGATCCCTCCCTTTTTGATAAAATTTTCAAGTTGGGGCGCTGTAATGCTTGTGGCTGCTGTTTTAATCATTCAGGTCAGAGAGATACCCTTTTATTCGGATTATGTGAGGAAGGTAAAAGCCAAAGAAATTTTATACGATCCTACATCAGTCCCTCGGTCCGGACTGTTACACAGGATTACAATGGTTGAGTAAGGTCTCCTGCATTTGTTCTCCGGCTCTATCAATCCCGCTAAAATTGGCTGGAAGCATTTATCCCTTCACGAGATTATGATGAATCACCGTCGTTCATCCTGGGCTGACATTCCGGTTTGTACCAGCGGAATGCAGCGCACCGGAAAATTGACCGAGTTCGCAATAAAGCAAAGTTCATGGGCTTTTTCATGCAATTCATTTGCTCTTTCCATCATGCTTCTTTCCTGAACGTACACCAGAGGATGAAGAACTACTTCTGTAAAATGTCCGCCGCCCGATTCTGTTTCCAGCATGGTTCCTGTGGCATGGTCGGTATATGCGCTTACAATGACTCCAGCCTCCGCACAGAGATGTAAATACCAAAGCATGTGACAAGCTGATAAAGAGGATAGAAACAGATCTTCCGGCGTATGCTTGCCGGCATCACCGCGAAACACGGCGTCTGAAGATCCGGCAATCACAGTCTTATTTTGAATGTGAATGTCATGTGACCGCGCATAGCCTGTATAGCTGTGCGTCCCCTTTCCTCTATTACCGGTCCACTCAATCGTAGCATGGTAATGGTGTTGCCTTTCCTTCATCGCGCTTATGTTTATTATGAGGTGACAATTCCCCGTCCATCGTTGCAAATGGCAAATGAACCGGATAACTTCAGGCTGGTACTATTCTATTAAATGAATCAGCAGGCGTCATTTTCTGCCTGGTTCTGCATTGCTTTTCTGATGTATACAATTTGTCCCAAATGGTAATAACAATGTTCAATCATTCCATTGATATTTCGCAGGTAATTGCCGTATTTTTCATCCACAAACTTATCCATCAGTTTCCCGTCAGGCATACCCTCAATGTGCTGTGCCAGTGATTCCGAATCTTTCCATAGTCTGTTCAGAAATGATTTCCATTGCTCCATGGATTCGATGAGAGGGAAGTCAAAACTGTACTGGTCACTGATATCAAGTTTCCCGACAATAAACACCCCTAAAATACCATGAATGTAATAATGGATGTGCTGGGCCAGGATAGAAATAGTATTCAACTGCT
>CAZHSC010000134.1:0-3084 GCA_964534995.1 uncultured Bifidobacterium sp. | reverse complement strand
TTTCAACATCAATACAAAATCAAATTAAAGTTGCATTAGAAACTTGATAGGAAGTCATATAATAAACGTTTATAAATGGATAAAAACGGATCCGGTTGAGAATAAAATTCAGACACTAACCCTTCCTGGATTTCAATAATACCGGGGGCCTCCGGCCCCGCCCCATAACAAAATTAATTCTCCGAAAAGAAATAGTCGTATGAAAAATAAGTATAAACGTTTAATACTGCATCCGGTTGAACATTAAAAAAATCTCCTGATCAAGATCCGGGATAAAAAAACGGGGATGGCCATACCCGCTCCAGGAACCAAAAATAAGATGAAAAATTATCAGTTTTTTAGATGATACTTTCAGACGTTTAAAAGCGATCTGTTTCACTTGTTCCAAAAGATTCTCTTTACCAAAGAAAGACCGTTATGCAGTCCCAATCCCACAAACACAAAACTTTCCTAAACACCATATTTGACAGGAAATATTCAATAATACTATTCAATCCTTTGCATTAATAGAATTCATTATAAAGTTCATGACTACTACACCTCAATATCGGCCCCCATTATCCGCTAAAATTTCTAATCCACCCGTTCATTTTAATCTTCCCTTATTTATTTCCGGTTATTGCAATATTATCTCCAAGTGGCAACGAACACGGCTTGTTCTGTTCTTCTTTTATATTATTAAATATTATTTTTCATACTATCGTTTGCAGTGCAAAAATTACCTGACAGTTTCTCAATATTGAATCTATAAAGAAAATAATTCACTTCTTACATAAGCCCGATTTACTTACTATGTTATGGGTCTATAAATGACAGCAGTCCGGACCTACACTCAGCCTTACAGCATAAAACTGAGCAATTCAACTCTTATAAAATACCAGATGGACCCTTCAAGTATGGCCGGGACAGCAACTTATCCTTAACGTCTGATAACCATGCTATTATAGAAACAAATAATTTAAAATTACAGACCTCAAATGAGGTGGGCAGCAATAAAATTTCCTTACTTTGCCATCCAAACCAATCCCACGCAATGACAAACATCCACCCCTTCAAATGCCTCATCATCCTGTTTCTGATATCAGGTTATTTTTCTACTTCTCAAGCACAGACTTACCAGTATGTCCCCGATTCTACCTTTGATGTAAACGGGTTAAAGAGTTTTGTATATTTTAATAATATTGACCGCAGCTTTGGTTGCGCATTGCAAGCGGATGAAAAACTTGTCATGTGCGGTCTGAGTAAAAATGTAAATACCGGTTTCTTTGAGTTATGTGTAACCAGGCTGAATGCGGATGGCGAATTCGACACCACTTTTAATGCCGACGGACATTGCTTTATTTCGATGGGAAACACAGCTTCAATAGGCGGAATGACTCCTAAACTGGCCATTGCCGGTGATGGCAAAATTATCATTGCCAACAGTGGCTGGGGTCCGGGAGGAAGCAGCCTCGATATCATGGTATGCCGTCTCGACACCAATGGCTATCCCGACAATTCATTTAACGGTTCCGGGGTTTTATTTATAGATATGCTCGGCTCAAACACCCAGCCTGATCAGGCTAATGCGCTGGTATTAGATCCATATGGAAATATTTATGCTGCCGGGGTGACAAGAACAGGTGCCACACCGCTTGACAATGATTTTGCAGTTGTGAAGATTAACCCAAACGGTCAGCTGGATCCGTCATTTGATACCGATGGTAAGAAACTTTTTAATCCCACCAGCAGCGCTGAATTTGGCCGCAGCATCAAAATACAGCCTGACGGAAAAATATTGCTGGGAGGAAACGCAGGGGCCAACATGTACTTAATGCGTTTTGATACCACCGGCACCCTTGACCCCTCCTTCAACAGCACAGGCACTATAAACATCGTTTTCCAGCTCGGCTCAGATATGGGTGAAATGGACATTGATGGTCAAGGAAGAATTATCGTTGCCGGCAAATTGAATACCAGTAACAGCAATGTGGCTACGGCAAGATTTTTAAGCACCGGCGCCCCGGATGTAACTTATGGATTTAATGGAAAATACACTTTCAGTATAGGGGGTACAGCCAGCACTATCACCTCCATGCACATTCAAAACGACAATAAAATTTTACTCGGTGGTGTAAATTATGATTCAACCTTTGCAAATAATTTTATGATTACCCGTATTGATACTTCCGGTACCATTGACCTGAGTTTTAACTCCATCGGGTTCGTATCGCAATATGTGATTGCAGGCAGTATCAATGAAGAAGGCAATGGCATGGCGATTATGAATGATGGCCGTATTATGATGACCGGAACTGTTGTATTCTCTTCTGCAATCAATGAAGACATTGGTGTAATCCGTTTGAAACCAGTATTGACAACAGGTTTCAGCGAAGATGTAAAACAAAACTCGTTCTCCGTTTTCCCAAATCCCTTTAATAATGAAATAATGATCACCAGTAAGTTTGAATCGTATGTTCAAATTTGTGATGTAGCAGGGAGGGTCCTGAAAAGGCTGTTCCTTGTTCCCGGAATAAACAAAATGGAAACCGGAAATCTTCCTTCAGGAATTTACTTTATACACGCTGTGGGAGAACCCGCTCAAAAAATTATTAAACAGTAATAAGACCCGGATTCTAAATAACAGCACCGTCGACCGGATAACGAAGTTAATCTTTATCATCACAGGTTATCATTGACGCAGCGGGCGCAGATTGGTTTATGAATTAACAGATGAAAACCTTGAATAAAATAAAAGTTCGAAAAGCCAGTGTCAGTGGGTATAATGATATAGATTTTAATGCCCTTGAGTTTGGCAAGTATATGTCAGACCATATGCTGGTAGCCAGGTTCAAAAATGGTAAATGGGAATCCCCGGAAATCATTCCCTATGGCCCGATGCAACTTTCCCCGAATATACTGGCCCTGCATTATGGACAAAGCGTGTTTGAAGGAATGAAAGCATTCCGTATGAACAATGGTGATATTTCCATTTTCAGGATAAAAAAGCACTATGAAAGGTTCCAACGTTCACTGAAGCGGATGTGTATGCCTGAAATACCTTATGCGCTATTTGAGGAAGGACTGAAGCAACTGGTTGCAACA
>CAZHSC010000133.1:0-3260 GCA_964534995.1 uncultured Bifidobacterium sp. | reverse complement strand
AAACTTCTACTATAGCCCGTCAATTTATGGGGGCAGGGTGGAAGCGCGTGGATTTTCCGGGAGTTGCCGATGTATATGTGGTGAATACCTGTTCGGTTACCGAAAATGCGGATAAGGAGTGCAGGAGCATCATTAACCGGGCCCTGGCAGAAAACCCGAATGGGAAAATTATCATTGTAGGTTGTTATTCTCAGTTGAAGCCTGATGAAATTGCCAGGATACCAGGGGTGAACCTCGTATTGGGTGCTGCCGAGAAGTTCAACGTTTTAAATTACCTGGAAGGTCTGGATAAATTACATGGCAGCAAAGTTTTTTCCTGTGAGATAGGTGCGGTGAATTCCTTCATTACCTCCTGGTCATCGGGTGACAGGACCCGTACCTTTCTTAAAGTGCAGGACGGATGTGATTATAACTGTAGTTTTTGCACTATTCCCCTGGCTCGCGGTAACTCCAGGAGTAATACGATATCAAAGGTCTGTGATCAGGTGAAACAGTTGGCAGCGAGCGGTACGATGGAAGTAATTCTCACCGGTGTCAACCTCGGTGATTTCGGGATCCATGAGGCAGGTGCCGGGCATAAGGAAACCTTCACCGAACTGGTTGCGGCGCTTGAAGAAACCGATGGAGTCAGGAGAATCCGTTTTTCATCCATTGAGCCTAACCTTCTGACCGATGAGGTTATCCGTATTACCGCGGCTTCCGAAAAATTAATGCCCCATTTTCATATGCCGCTTCAGAGCGGATCAAATACCATACTTGGAAAAATGCGCCGGCGTTACCGGAAGGAACTCTACGCGGAGAAAGTTCAGCATATCAGAGCCTTGATGCCGTTGGCAGCCATCGGAGTGGATGTGATTACCGGTTTTCCGGGAGAGACGGAAGAACACTTTGAAGAAACCTATGCTTTCCTGCATCAGTTGCCCGTTAGTTATTTCCACGTTTTCACTTATTCCGAGCGCGATAATACGCAGGCTCCAGCGGGCGGTGTGGCGGTGCCCATGCACATACGCAAAGAGAGAACCAACAGGCTTCGTAATTTGTCTGCAAAAAAGTATCATGATTTTACCTCCTCCAACCTGGGTTTATTATGGCCGGTTTTGTTTGAAGAGGAAAATAAACAAGGCCTGATGTCGGGTTATACTTCCAACTACATACGGGTAGAATATCCTTATCATAAAGAATTTGTAAATAAAATAATTGATTGCCGGTTGGGCGAGCCAGGTCCCAGAGGGATTGTGTGCGCTGTTCCTGCAAACGAAGAGCAACTCATCCTCAGTACGCGCTGATAATATTGTATGTATCCAACTCTATCCGACTTAATCCACGATCTGTTCGGCGTTTCTATTCCGCTTCCCATACAAAGTTTCGGGTTTATGCTTGCCATTTCATTTCTGGCTGCCGCCTATACTTTGAAACTGGAGTTGATGCGAAAGGAGAAGGCAAAACTGTTGCACGCTCAAACGCGGGAGGTGAAAAAGGGAATGCCTGCCTCTTTCTGGGAGTTACTCTCTTCCTTCATGATCGGATTTGTCTTAGGATATAAACTGATATATGCTTTTATCAATTATTCGATTTTTGTGGAGGACACGCAGGGTGTGTTGCTTTCGCTGGAGGGTAACCCGCTGGGAGGTATTTTGCTTGGCTCCCTTATGGCATATTTGCATTATCGTGATAAGGAAAAGGAAAGACTTCCTCACCCCCGCCTGGTCCATGAAAAAGTGCATCCTTATCAGTTGGTTTCCAATTTAACCATTGTAGCCGCTGTTAGCGGTATTATTGGCGCCAAGCTTTTTCATAACCTTGAAAATCTCCATGAGTTCAGGGACAATCCGATAGAAGCCCTTCTTTCTTTCAGTGGCTTAACCATGTATGGTGGATTGATAGCAGGAACTATTGCCGTGATGCGTTATGGTAAAAAGCAGGGAATTGCCCCACTGGTTCTTGCCGATGCAACGGCACCCGGCTTGATGCTGGCGTATGGAACCGGTAGGCTGGGATGCCAGATTGCGGGTGATGGTGACTGGGGTATCGTAAATGTTAGCACGAAACCCGGGTATTTGTCATGGCTACCCGATTGGTGCTGGTCTTATAATTATCCGCATAATGTGATCAGCGAGGGGATACCTATCCCGGGCTGTGAAGGCCGGCATTGTATGGTATTACCGGAGCCTGTTTTTCCAACCCCTTTATATGAAGCTGTGGTATGTATCCTGCTTTTTTTCGTGTTGTGGGGATTCAGAAAGAAGCTCAGGGTTACCGGACAAATATTTTTCCTGTACCTGATTCTAAATGGCATCGAGCGCTTTTTTATCGAAAAGATCCGTGTAAATAATAAGTTTGAATGGATGGGAATGTTGGTAACGCAGGCGGAAGTTATTTCAACTGCCCTTGTCTTTATCGGACTGGCGGGCTTATACTACTGTTCCCGGAAAAAAATAAATCATGAATCCCCTGGAACTTGAAACAATTTGCACCGGTGCGCGGGCAGTAGTGGATGATGCCGTTGTGTTTTTAAGAGGTGAGCTTCTGGGCTTTACATACGATAAGGTAGAATACAAAGGCCTCAATGACCTGGTGTCATACGTTGACAAGGGCAGTGAAAAGATACTGGTGACAGGTCTGCAGGCACTTATTCCCGGTGCCGGATTTATCACAGAGGAGAATACACTTAATATTACCGGGCGTGAATGGCAATGGATCATTGATCCTCTGGACGGTACTACCAATTTTGTACATGGCGTCCCCTGTTTTTGTGTCAGCGTAGGACTAATGTATAAAGGAGAACTGGTGTCAGGCATAGTGCATGAAGTCAATCTGAACGAGTGCTTTTACGGCTGGAAGGGTGGAGGCGCTTTTCTCAATGGCAAGCCCATATCGGTATCCGTAAACCGGGAACTACGGGCATCGCTGGTTGCTACCGGATTTCCGTATACTAATTATGACAGGATGACGGAGTACATGGAGGTGTTCGGTTATTGTATGAAAAATACACATGGCATCAGGAGGTTGGGTTCAGCAGCCGTTGACCTCGCCTATGTAGCCTGTGGCAGGTTTGAATGTTTCTATGAATATGGACTCAATGCCTGGGATGTTGCAGCCGGCGCTTTTCTGGTGAAAGAGGCAGGAGGAAAAGTAAGCGACTTTAAAGGGGGTGATAATTATATTATTGGCAGGGAAATAATCGCATCCAATGCTTTTGTTTTTGAGGTAATGGGGCCAAAAATAGTTGGTGACATTTACAAATAATTTTACTTTATTAC
>CAZHSC010000132.1:0-3296 GCA_964534995.1 uncultured Bifidobacterium sp. | reverse complement strand
CCCTCCACAGCGAGAACTTCCGCTGAGGGAGCGTAAGCCGGTCACATCTGCCGAACCTATTTTTGATTTCGGCAACGCGATCATTGTAGAAGGAGTACTCGAACTGATGCCGGAAGGTGTTGGGTTCCTGCGTTCATCCGATTATAATTATTTACCCTCGCCGGATGATGTGCTGGTGACACAGGTTCAGGTGAAACAGTATGGCCTTAAAGCCGGTGATACGGTTCGCTGTTCTGTGAGAGCACCGAAAGACGGAGAAAAATATTTTCCCCTTGTAAAAATTGATACCATCAATGGTCTGGCACCTGAAATTGTACGTGACCGTGTCCCCTTCGACTTCCTGACACCGTTGTTCGCGCACGAGAAATTTGACCTGGTGCATGGGATGGGAAATTACTCTACAAGGGTAATGGACATGTTTACTCCGATTGGTAAAGGCCAGCGTGGATTGATCGTTGCCCAGCCCAAGACCGGTAAAACGGTATTGCTGAAAGAGGTGGCCAATGCCATTGCCGCCAATCATCCCGAAGTATACCTTATCATTCTGTTGATTGACGAACGTCCTGAAGAAGTGACTGACATGGCTCGCAGCGTCAGGGCAGAGGTAGTATCATCCACCTTTGATGAACCTGCTGACCGGCATGTGAAAATTGCCAACATCGTACTGGAAAAAGCAAAACGCCTGGTGGAGTGCGGACATGATGTTTGTATTTTGCTCGACTCCATTACCCGTTTAGCCCGTGCCTATAACACCGTTGCCCCTGCCTCAGGAAAAGTGCTGTCGGGAGGTGTGGAAGCCAATGCCCTGCAAAAACCCAAGCGTTTCTTTGGCGCCGCACGTAAAATAGAAAATGGCGGCTCACTTACTATTCTGGCTACCGCGCTTATTGATACGGGCTCCAAGATGGATGAGGTGATTTTCGAAGAATTTAAAGGAACGGGAAATATGGAATTACAACTTGACCGTAAACTGGCAAACAAACGCGTTTTCCCCGCCATCGATCTGGTTGCGTCCAGCACCCGCCGTGATGATTTGTTGCTTGACAGGGAGATGCTGCAGAAAATGTGGATACTTCGTAACCACCTGGCCGATATGAATCCCCTCGAAGCCATGGATTTCCTCCTGGACAGGATGCGGGGCACCAAATCAAATGAGGAGTTCCTCATTTCGATGAATTCATAAGGTATTATTTTATTAGCGCCAAAGCCTTGTTCAGCTTCAGGCAGCGCTGATGATGGCTGAAAACGGAAATGTCAGGTGTTTGACACGCAAGACTGTTCCGGCCGTAAATTCAAATCGCTTTTATATCAATACCATCAAAGGTGCCTGAACTCATCATCAGGATTACCGAGTTACCTTGTATGCTTCCTATAATATTTTCATACAACTTTACGGGATCGGTAAATACAAGAACCTGCTCACTGCCAAAGGCTCCTTGCACCTGGTCTTCGGAGATTTGCTGCAGTTTTTTATGCGCAAGGGTTTGCGGATTATAATACACAAAGGCCTTATCCGCTTCGGACATAGTACCCGCGTAATGACTCAGGAACTTCCCACTGAGGCTACTGAAAGTATGCAACTCCATACAAGCAATCAGATTCCATCCTTTAAATTGCTCCCTCACCGCGCCGATAGTAGCTTGCAGCTTTGATGGTGAATGTGCAAAATCGCGAAAGACCACTTTCCCGGGTTCCCTCTTTACCAGCTCCAGCCGGCGAGCAGCCCCTTTAAATGTGCTGATTGCCTGATAAAAATCCTTATCTGCAACGCCCAGCTCATTGCACATCAAACGTGCACCTTCGAGATTCATCAGGTTGTGCTTTCCAAAAACCTGTAAAGGAAATGTTCCCAATCCGGTCTCAAGTAGGGTGATCCCATCGGAAATATGATGAGGAGGGATGCCATAGGCTATCCTCTTCTTAACAGAACCCGTAGTTTCTGCCAGCTTTTTCACTTCCGCATCTTCCCTGCAGTAAATCAGACAACCATTTTCCGGAATCTGATCAATATAAATTCTGAATTGCTCCAGGTAATTTTCAAAAGTGGGAAAAACGTTGATATGATCCCAGGCAATGCCGCTCAGCAGTGCCACATCCGCTTTATACAGATGGAATTTAGGCCGGCGGTCAATGGGGGAAGAGAGATATTCATCTCCTTCAAGAATGATGGCCGGAGCCGCCTCCGACAGTCGTACCATACGGTCAAAGCCCTCCAGCTGAGAACCTACCATATAATCCACATCAAATTTTAAAGCATTCAGTACATGCAGCACCATGGCAGTAATGCTTGTTTTACCATGGCTGCCTCCGATTACAAAACGCTTTTTATCTTTTGACTGTTCAAAGAGGTATTCGGGATATGAATACACTTTAAGACCCAGTTCACGGGCTTTTATCAGCTCAGGATTGTCGGCACGCGCATGCATACCTAAAATCACAGCATCTAAATCCGCAGTAATTTTTTCAGGAAACCAGCCCATCTCATCCGGCAGCAAAGCGGCCTTTAGCAAACGTCCGCGCGATGGTTCATTGATTTCATCATCCGAGCCGCTAACCTGATATCCCTTGTCCTGTAATGCCAGCGCAAGGTTGTGCATCGCAGCACCGCCTATGGCAATGAAATGTACTTTCATATCATTCAAAACTATTAAACATAGGTCATCAGACGTCAAAACGGCCAGCAAATTAATAACAGGTAAAAGTTAATCCCAGCCGGAATTAACAACCTGCTTTGCCATGCCACGCTAAATACCAGTTGATGCCACCCAGAAGGATACAACCCACAAATAACGGAATAAGCCCCAGGCCGGAAAGGAACAACAACATCCTAATTTCTACATAATTGAACAGAAAGAACCCCGGACGAGGCAAAACCTCAGTTAAAGATAAAACATTATGCCTTCCGGGAGAAGTCAACACCATTCAATAATTTCCAAATGCAGGTATTGCGGCTGTTTTTTATCAATTTGCACCTGGCCATTCAAGAACCGGAATCCGTCCCTTTGACGGCATTGAAAAGGACGAATACAATAATCAAATACCAGCGCTCATTCCTTCATAACAGATAACAAAAACAATAATCTGTTTTACAAAGAAAAAATGAGAAATCTCTGCTTACATACTCCAGCAAAAAGTCAGGTTTATAGCCATACCCAATGGCAGTTCTTCTATTGTATATTCGTATAAAACCGTACTTTTATAATACTAAAATGTCGTCTTCAACAATTCGCAAGCTTTAAAAGGGTAGATTCAAGTTTCTAATGCAACGAAGATAAAAACTAATGTTGTATTATGCA
>CAZHSC010000131.1:0-3473 GCA_964534995.1 uncultured Bifidobacterium sp. | reverse complement strand
TCGTTTTCTCTGGAGCCCATATTAACTGCTGACACAGTTTATGTAACACTACCTCAGGTCCGGGCGTAACTATTTCAAACAGGCGCTTAACTACCTTCACATTTCCAAACTACCCTTGGCTCTCCTGATTCAATTTGGTCCGGATAAAGTTTATTACAAAAGAATTGTACTGGAAGAGTATTTTAAACCGCGATAAACGGATCCGAAAAATCTGTTATTCGACCACGTCCGTATTAACAGATAAAAACTCATTACAGATTAAAAACAAGCAGGGGCAAGTGAATCATATATAATTAACCGTCAGCGTTCCATTAAGATATACAGAAACCCTTCAAAAATATCTTTCATGTAAATTAAAAAAACTGAAAGGAAACCCTGCTTTACTGGAAGGATTGCAAATCATACAATCGCTTATAATAAGCACCCAAGGCAAGCAGATCCTGATGGGTACCTCTTTCAACGATCTCACCCTTATTCATGACAATTATCTCATCCGCGTGGATAATAGTAGAAAGCCTGTGTGCGATTACGAGCGTGGTACGGTTTTGCATAAGATGGGTAAGGGCATCCTGCACCAAACGCTCGGATTCAGTATCCAGTGCAGATGTTGCCTCATCGAGAATCAGGATGGGGGGGTTTTTCAGCACTGCCCTTGCGATGCTGAGGCGTTGGCGCTGACCTCCACTAAGTTTTCCTCCGCGGTCGCCGATACCGGTATAATATCCTTCCGGCATGGCCATAATAAAATCATGTGCATTGGCAACTTTTGCGGCATTCATCACTTCTTCTTCGCCGGCACCATCTACCCCAAAGGCGATATTATTAAAAACGGTATCATTAAAGAGGATCGACTCCTGAGTAACCACCCCGATCAGTTTACGCAAATCATAAATACGTAATTCCCGAAGGTCATGGCCATCCAAAAGCACCTGTCCTTCATCGGGATCATAGTAACGGGGAAGCATATCCGCCAGCGTGGTTTTTCCTGAGCCCGACTGCCCAACCAAAGCGATTGTTTTACCGTAAGGAATATCGAGGCTGATATTTTTCAGTACCTGTATTCCCTCTCCCTTCCGGTATGAGAATGAAACATTTCTGAACTTCACCTCACTCACAAATGCATCAATACTTTTTGCATTTTCAGCATCCTTTACAGCTATGGGAGCATCCAGAATGTGATAAATCCGTTCGGAAGAAGCCAGTCCTTTCTGAATATTATACCATGCAGTAGTGAGTGCTTTAGCGGGTGGAATCAACTGTGAAAATATGGCTATGAAAGCAATAAATTCCGAAGGTTCCAGCCTGGATTCGGTGCCCAGTACCAGCCTGCCTCCGAAATACATTACAATCGTCAACACGAGGGCGCCGAGAAATTCACTTAAAGGAGATGCCAGGTCACGCCGGCGACCTATTTTATTCAACAGCCTGTATAGTTTACGATTTATATCGCCAAAACGTTTTTTTGATTTCTCCTCAGCAGTAAAAGCATGAATGATACGGAGGCCACTTAATGATTCGTCAAGGTTGCTCAGTAGTTCTCCCACTTTAATTTGTGCCTGGCCGGATTTTTTTTTCAGGCTTTTGCCCACGCGCCCGATTAACAGTCCGGCTACCGGAAGCAAAACCAAAACAAACAATGTAAGTTCAGGACTCATAGTAAACATCGTCACCAGAAAAATGATAATGTTAAGCGGTTCACGAAATGCGGCTTCCAATGAATTCATGATGCCCCACTCCACCTCCTGCACATCATTGGTAACCCGGGCCATAATATCCCCCTTTTTTTCATCTGTAAAATAACCGACAGGCAATGAAAGAATTTTCGCATATACATCCCGTCTTATATCATGAACCACGCCATTGCGTATAGGTACCAGGTAATACATAGCCATATAGCGTGACAGATTTTTCAGAAAAAATAAAATGACAACAAGTAAACTGATTAGCGATAGGGCTTTCAGCTGACCGTTTCGCAGCACAAAATCGCCGAGATAAAAATTAAAATTGTTCAGCAGGACTTTAACAGAGGGCGACCAGGGTAACAATTGATAGGTTCTGTCCTGACTAAAAAGAACATTTAGAAAAGGAACAATCATCGTAAGAGAAAACAATGAAAAGATCACGGTAAAAATATTAAACAGTACACTGGTCACCGCACGGCCTTTATACGGACCAATATATCTTAGCAAGCGGACATAATTTTTCACAAGGCGGTAAAGATAAGTATTAGTTTTTGGGGGATGAGGCAGCGGTCATCAGGTCTATTCTGTCAGAGATAAAGCGGGAAAAGAAAATAGACAGCATTGCTACCACAAAAAAGCATGAAGAAAACCGACAAGAAGAATCATTCAAAAGCCTTAAAGAGCAGTTGTATTAAGATGAGCTAACACCAAAATGGAATGGACAATTTATTAAAAATCTGGCTAATATTAAATTTTTTTAATCTCATTATCAATATTTTAAATTAAATTATTGATACATTAATTGTATATACAATTATTTCATTTATATATTTGTATCAACATTTATTGTAATTACATAAAAAATGAAAAAAGTTCAAAAAATCCTGGTTTCGATTGACAAACACATCGGCAACGGCAATTATGTAAAAAGCCCTCTTCCCAGTGAATGGGTAGAACAGATAAGTCCCTTCCTGATGCTGGATCATTTTGGACCGGCGCATGTAAGTAAGGAAAAGCCCTTTTATGTTCCTCCGCATCCTCACAAAGGGTTTGAGCCGGTTACCTTACTCTTCAAAGGGGAGGTTTTACATCATGACAGCATGGGCAACACCGGATTTCTGAAAGCAGGAGACGTACAATGGATGACAGCAGGAAAGGGGATCGTACATTCGGAGGGTGTACCACCTTCATATCTGGAAAAAGGAGGAGAGCTTGAGCTCATACAACTTTGGGTGAACCTGCCCAGAAACTCCAAGCAACATGAGGCACGCTACCAGGATCTGCGTGCTGAGAACTTCCCGATTTTAACTGCAGGTGATGCGGGACTTAAACTCATTGCAGGAAGTTACGACGGTAAGACTTCACCGGTAAAATTACTTACCCCTGTACTTATCATGCACGGCAGACTGGACAAAGGTGGTAAAAGCAGTATTGAAATCCCCCAGGAATATAACAGTACGGTATATACGCTAAAGGGGCTGCTGAAAACAGATGGTTTTGAAGTTGGAGCGCGTCATCTGATCTGGTTTAAAGAAGAAGGAAGCAGTATTGACCTGGAAGCTTTGGAGGACAGTGAATTTGTTGTGTTGGCGGGGCTTCCTATCCATGAACCAGTGGCAAGTTACGGTCCTTTTGTAATGAACAGCAAAACGGAACTGATTGAAGCGCTGGAGGAATACAGGGCCGGGAAGATGGGTGTGCTGGAAGATTGAAGTGTGGGGTGAAGGTTTACGGGAATGGTGGTTTACGGATGTACGGATTGACGCGAATGTACGGATGGGGAGGATGGTT
>CAZHSC010000130.1:0-3477 GCA_964534995.1 uncultured Bifidobacterium sp. | reverse complement strand
CCCTAGCGGTAAAGCGTATGCTTTTATCAGGCGGCTCGGCTTTTAGCAATACGGGGGCTGCCACATCCCTATCCCCACCGGTGGGTGTTACCCGGTTGGCGCAGGAAACCAGCAACAACAGCAGCAGCAGGTAAAATGTTGTTTTCAAAGGCATCAGGTATTTTCAGACAGTTCACTTATCAGCGTGCATACCTTGCCCAGATAGGCCGCATCCGTTTCGTCGAAATCATTTAGGCGGTCGCTGTCGGTGTCCAGCACCATAATGACGCGACCATTTTTAAACACGGGCAGCACGATCTCCGACTTCGACAAAGCGCTGCATGCTATGTGACCTTCAAAACGGTTGACATCCGGAACAATCATCACACGACCTTCTTGCCAGGCCCTGCCACACACCCCTTTGCCGTAGGGGATGCGCGTACATGCCAGGGGGCCCTGAAAAGGACCCAGTACGAGTTCTTCCGCTCTCACAAAATAAACACCCACCCAAAAAAAGCCCATGACTTCCTTCAGTGCCGCCATGATATTGGCGAGGTTGGCAATTCTATCCGTTTCATGTTCAACGAGGTGTTGCAGTTGCGGCAGCAACTGTTGATAACGTTCTTCCTTACCTGCATCCCGTGATACGAAGCTCAGTGATTCAGCCATAGGGGTACAAAGATAACAGCTCTTTACAGGCGGGCAAATGCAATGGTAACAATACTTACGCTCACCCCCGGAATTTCCAATAAGGCTTCGGCAGAAGCCACCAGTGTTGCACCTGTAGTAATTACGTCATCTACCAATAAAATACGTCTTCCTTCCAGCAAGGCGGTATCACCGGCATTAAATACACGGTTCACGTTATTGGCCCTTTCAAAACGACTTTTACGGGTTTGTGAATCCGTGAATTTATTTCTTTGGAGGCCATTCTCCAGCAGGGGCACCTGTAACACCTGCGCCAGGCCTCGCCCAAATGCTGCCGCCTGATTGTAGCCGCGTGCTCTTTGTTTGGCGGGATGCAAAGGCACAGGAATCACCAGTTGAGCATCCCAGCTACTGCCGGATGCAAGCAATTTCCGCGCACACTGCTGCCCAAGAACGACACCGATGTCGGGCCTGTTATTGTACTTCAGTTCGTGAATCATGCGTTGCATCTTTCCTCCTTTACTGAAATGGCAATAGGCCATGGCCGCACGTACCGGCACTTTTCCCCAAAACTGTTTCATCACCGGATTATCAGGGTACTTCTCGAATGATGTAACAGGCAAGGTCAATAAACAACCGATGCACAGGCCCTCTTCTCCCTTTACCAGGTGACCATCACAGCCTGCGCATAAATCCGGAAAGAAAAAATCTATAAGGTCATTTGCGAGGAGATACAACTGCCTGAACAATGCTTTCATTATAAAATACCATTAAACTGAGCAGGCAAAATTATACCCGGCTATTAATAGAAAATTAAACAATCGGATACAAACGTTTTCATCTAAGGTAAATGCATATAATGATTAAAGTAACCAGGCCTGCATATCCGGGCTGAAATAAATTAACCGGTGGTATTGCGGGCTGGTTTTCATTCAGCAAATACTGCTGCCTGTTGCACTGATTCAAAGCAGAATGCCCGCCTCAGCTGTGCACACAGGATAAAATGCACTAAATATCTTCCACCCCCTACTCTACCTTTACCAGTTTCACCGTATATTTTTTTCGTCCCACCTGTAAGTGCATTACATACACACCGGCAGCTAAGTATCCGGCATCAATCAGTGGACTTCCATTTTTAAGGAATATTCCCTGCTGTACCAACCGGCCATCCACTGAAAATATATTATACACCGGATCCTCTGAAAAATTGCCTTTCGCTGCCTTTACACTGAATTGCTTTGTAAATGGGTTGGGCGAAACAATGATTTCGGCCTGTTCCTGCTCCTCTTCGGACAGTCCCACCGTTAGTGTATCGCAGGGGCTCCCAACCAAAGCTCCCAGTGTATAATCGGGATTGTTGGGAAGGCCCAGGTAGGTTCGGCAATTGGGCAGATACACACTGAAGGGTTGATAATCGCAAGCCGGGCCGGCACTATCCGGGTGATTGATGACACTCAGGTGCGTGTTGTACACATTCCAGGCGCTGTCCGGATATGGGTAATTGAACTGCACGCCGTTGTTCCAGGCGATGGCGCGGTAAATACGGTTATCGGGACCGCGACGTAATTCACCACCGGGATATAGAGGCACATCAATCGAATCCAATGTGACACGACTTCCAAAAATATTACTGTCCAACACATCAAACTGAAACAAGTATGCAGTTGCATTGGCGGTTCCCACATACAAATATCTCCCATTTGCGCTGAACTCCCCGCTCCAGAAATAGTCTCGCTCATCCGCAGTCGGCAATGGTGCATCACGTATGTAGCGGTGATTACTTAATTGGCCTGTACATCGGTCAAAGTCGAATAGTTCGAGTTTGCCATACATGCTCACGCCTGCAATAAGATTGCCCTGAGGATTTATGGCAAAGCGGTAAAAACCTGACTCTACGAGAGAACCGATCTTTTGTGGAACCTGACCGATAATTCCTGTTGGAGTTACCAAATAAGAAAACATGGTGTCGCTTAAAAACTCTCTCCGTTTATGTATAATCCACCAATCTCGCCCGTTGCCGTGGCGGATGGCAAGTAATCCATCGTTAATGGGGTGCGGATCCAGCATCACGTTCTTTTGGGTAACCGCTCCCAAACCATTGTTCTGGTTTAAATCAATTAGCGAATACCGTAAACCGGGATTCGTAGTAGAGGTAACACCGGCCGTAAATAAATAAAACTGATTGCTCACACCCGGATCCGGTACAAGCACCATTTCGTGATACCATAATGATGTTTTGATACTCAAACCATTCTGCATCAATTGATGATCTCTCTTGTTTACGACTCCGAACTGATTGGTAGTAGCTGAAATATAACTTAAATAATGTGCTGATGATGCGTAAAACAATAGTTGTCCAACAGAATCAGAAATGGACACACATGTCCCTCGTGCATTTACAGAAGTTTGATAAAACGAATCTATACCCGCAGCATTAAACTTTATTCCACAGCTATCCCCAAAGGTCCAATTCCAATTGGTGAATTGCGCATTGACAGCCAGGATTTGTAGCGTACACATGAGCATTAGCATGTTCCGTAAAGTTTTCATTTTAGCTGTACACATTTGCCGGTTTTTATACAGTTTCCAGCATTTATTTTATAAATTGAGAAGGAAGACAAGGCTGACTTTTCAACTATTAATTCTTTTTGAAAATTTTTCCTTAGCAGCAATTGTCCGCTGAGATTATATATACAAAGGGAGGCGGGATCAGTAACCTTAAAAGTAAGCCGCTGTTCATTTTCCATTACTTCAATACCGCAATTTTCATCAGGTCCGGTATTTGAAGCCATTCTCAGCCCCAGTTCCTCATCGTCCACTTCCTGCTCAAAAAGTCCTCTGATCAGATAC
>CAZHSC010000129.1:0-4089 GCA_964534995.1 uncultured Bifidobacterium sp. | reverse complement strand
CCATTCTGGCAGAAGAGTTTGACACTTCCCTTACCAATAGTACGATTAATTTTTTCAAAGCGCAAGTGGACACTATTGTTCAGAACGATACAAAGAAATTATTTTCCTATACACAATTTAACAGTGAAATTCAGGACCTGAAGAACTTTGTCACCACCCGCAAAAATCATTTAAACAGTAATGTGGAAATACAGCAAGTTGCTCCCCTTGTAGTATCCGCCCCCTATTTTGTAAACGGTGTGCAATACCAGCAACCTACCGAAAACCAGGCAGTGCTTGTACGTTCATCCGTCACTTCCACCAACGGAATCGATAATGTTCAATTATATTACTCCAACAATATCGTTGGCAGATTTACAAAAACACAGATGTTCGATGACGGACTGCATGACGATAGCCTAGCCGGTGACGGAATTTTCGGTGCCTCAATTCCCGGATTCGCAGCAGGCACCTGGGTTCGTTATTACATTCAGGCTGCCTCGGCAAACAGTGCCAAAAGCCTTAGCTATTTGCCAGCGGGAGCTGAACACAATGTATTTATCTATACAATTGCACCCATTGCTTCTTCTGATACGAGTATCGTGATCAATGAACTAATGGCCTCCAATGTTTCCACTGCCGCCGATAATTTTGGTGAATTTGATGACTGGATAGAACTATATAATAAATCATCGCTCCCTGTTGATATCAGTGGTTATTATCTTACCGATAATCCGGTAAACCTTAGTAAGTGGCAATTCCCCATGGGTACTCTTATTCAACCTGATGACTATCTTATAATCTGGGCCGATGAAGACAGCAGTCAGGGACCTTACCATGCCAACTTTAAGCTTTCCGGATCCGGTGAAATACTGATGTTGCTGGATACATCCGGAAATGTAGTTGACTCTATCGGTTGGGGTTTGCAAATCGCCGATCAGGGATATGCGCGCGTTCCCAACGGGACTGGCAATTTTATCATTCAAAATCCAACCTTTTCTGCAAACAACAATTCAGTGGGTGTGGAAGAACTGGTATCAACCCCTGTGCAATTATCCGTATATCCTAATCCCGCATCCGGTCTCGTTCAGATCCAGGTATATGATGACCAGCAACGCGACCTGGAAATATTCAATACGATGGGACAAGCTATGTTAAAAATCAACTACCAGTCCTTTCATGCCATTCAGGTGGGGTCGTGGCCTGCCGGAATATATTATGTGAGATGTGGGGAAGCTACCAAAAAGCTGGTGCTTCGACACTAAAAATGCTTACATTAATTTCTAAAGAGGCTGTTTCAATCCGGAACAGCCTTATTTAATAGCACCCCCTGAATGCAACGACCTTAGTCGGACGAATCCTGTATTCAATAACCAATCAGTTTCATTTATTCAATTATTGAATATAACAAGTAAACCCCAAAAATCCGAACAGAAAAAATAAAACTTATGTTTTGGAGTTACAATTTATATACATAGCCGGCCCCTATGTTTATCCTTTTTACAGCAATCTGGTCCTGATACATCACAAAAAAATCAAGAAAATTCCGCTTATTGATTTTAACTTCGGCACCCAATGTATAACGACGTTGGTCATACTCAACATCATTACCCCGGAAAGTTTCAAACTGCTCAACACTTACAGAAAGTTCATGCTTACTTACTTTTCTTTTCACTGATAATTTTTGCCTCAATACGAACTCTGAAAATGTAAATATTCCCTCATTCACACCCGGCTCATCCTCCCTTCCGGCACGTAACCTGAAACTTAAGGAATATTTCTTCTCGGAAAAACCGGTGATGGCATCCAACATCATGCGGTGTGAAGCTTCACGAACACCCAACCCCTTGTTACTGACAATATAACGGTAATGAAGTGTTGTAGTAAAATAATCGTGCCACTTTTGCTGAACGGCAATGTTTGGAAAATATCTGACAGCCATCACAGGATTGGTATTCCATCTCGACTCAAGTGTCAGTTCGGCCCTGGTTTTTGAAAATAACTTCTTTTCAATCTGAACAGAAGTCCAAACCTGGTTTTCACGGGTAATTTGTGAAAACCCCATTAAAGGCACAATCATTAAATAGGTAAGGAAAACCCTGCAGGCTGTCAGCATTCAATAATTATATTTCTCAATAATAATAGATCTTCAGTTCCGCACTGTCCTTTACAAAATCAATATAGGTCACCGACACCTTATGAATATTCAAGCCTGTTCTTTGCTTAAGGTCTTCCATCAATACCTGCGCTTTATCCTCCCTTACATTTTCAATTTTCTCATACTGGATAGTTTGTGTTTTTTCATTTCTGACAATCTTGCCGCCATCAAGTATCCACGCAGCCGATATGAGCACCGAATTTAAAATTATGGATTCAAAATAAGTGCCTTTCACAGTAGAATTGATCAATCCCATCGCAATAAAAAGCAGCAGGTAGGTCATGTCTTTCTCCGAAATATTCTCTGTACGGTACCTCAGCAATGAAAAAACCGCGAACAAACCGAAGGCTGCTCCAAAAGACATTTCAACCTTGCTAAGCAGATATGTAATAATATAAATTATTACATTAAACATAAAAAAAGTAAAAAGGTGATCCCGTTTCCTGTAGTTGGGCAGGTAAATAGAAAACACAATAATACTAACCGAAATAAGGTCAATAAAAAAACGTAAGAAGAACTTCTCTCCCAGTTTATCAAATAATTCTAATTCCATATCAGGCTCGCGCTTGTAATTGGTGAATAAACAATTTCTGCTTTTTAAATATATTTTGTTTCAATTCAGGTCGCAGCAATGATAAACCAAGGCAATATTTTGAAATGGAAAATGGATGAATATGCCTCCTTTTCATTTCAGAAACAAATATGGAGGGCGCTTTACTACCTTGTTTCACCTCAGCAATTATCAATTTATTGAAATTCATCGCACCTGTACCATCACTAAATGTAAGGTTGAGGTCAAGCGTCATTCTCTCTGGTGGATCATTGCTTACGAGGGTAATCCGGTCAAAATTAATCCGGGTAGTAAACTCCCATTTCCCTTCTGAGAGAGCAGTTTGTTCTCTAAAAAACTGCTCTTGTTCGGCATCCAGTACCGGCAAAATGGCTGGTGTTTTCCTTCTTTCTTTTATGGTACGTCCGGTATTTGTTTTACGCTTTATCTCCATAAAACTCACACCGGAACTGCCATAACGCCGTAACCGCAATTTATATCTGTTTCCTCTTTGGTTATGGTGATTCATATAAAGGCTGGTCTGCCGGTCATCAAAATACAGTGTTTCATACGGATGTACACGAATTCCGTCAATTTCAAGAATTCCATAACCATTGTTAATCTGTATGAGAATATCAGGTAGCAGTGAAATATGAAAAACAAATTTCGTATCAATCCTGTTAGTCAAGGCAACCGCATCCATTTCCTTTAAGGAAACCGGATGGAAACATGACAGTATTTGATACAAGTCCATATAGGGTTATAGATTGACGGTAACTATTGTCGGCAAATCCACTTCCGAATTGTTTTTTGATATTTCCGTATCGATTATGATGGCTTTGTCATTCCCAAAATTGGTAAGTACAGTATCCTCAGAATACACAAAAACCCTGTACTTCCCCTTCTTTAAAAACTCAAATTTATAGCTGCCGTCAAAACTGGTTCTGGTCCTGTCATCAATGGCATTGCCATCATCCCCATAAATTATATACACATCCAGGTCCATTGCTGCCTTATCTGTATAAATACTTGGAAACACAGTATATCGTCTCTCTATAACCTTGCCTTTTAACACTGAATTCCCTCCTTCACCGGCTTCCTTTTCACAGGAAGATAAAATGACGAGGCTCAGAAACGCCGTAACGAGTACTTTCATAACAATAAATTGATTTGGGATACGATTTTACAAAAAAATAACGTAAACCTGATGTTCGGATTAAATAAAGTATAAAAAGTTTAGTTCACCGGAAATATTATGTAGAAATTAAAAAATGTCACCAATGAATAAAATATCTACTTTCACCCTGAAATCATCCTGCAAATGATCCTGTCTCTTATTGCTGCGCTGGACAAAAAATCGGGGATCGGAAAAGAAAACCGTTTACTCTGGCATCTCCCCGCC
>CAZHSC010000128.1:0-5028 GCA_964534995.1 uncultured Bifidobacterium sp. | reverse complement strand
TTGAAATATCAGGCAGCAGGCATGAAAAGAGACCAGGCACTCCAAATAGCGACATACAGTTTGACGACATACATTTAGAAAACGGTGATTTGGCCAATGCCCTGGTTCAAAGCCAATCTATTTCACCTGCCGAGCTTATTGAGTACAATACCTGTTTAGTAGATGAGGTTTGCATCACAGGATCTGAAAATTCTGATACCCTGGTGTTTGATGAAGGGCGTAGAAATGATTTGCTCTTTATCGCCTACCAACTTCCCATCTTTGGTGGCGAGGCTGTGTATAGAGCCAGAGCTATTTTACAATTGGATGTAGACGATACACAATTATCTTATCGGATGCTCTCGCAACTTTTATCGTTAAGCAATAAATATAAAATATATCCGGTTCCCAACAAAGGGGCTTTCACTATTCTAAAAACAGTGGCAAGTGCGTTGCCGGTTAAAATTGATGTTTATGATTTACACGAAAAATTAATTGGCACTATTCCCTGGCCTGAAAACACCAATGAGTTAAAAATAAATTTACATAGTATCTCGCCTGGGATGTATTTGGTTCAAATTACTTCTGTAGATGGTAGTATTGAAACCTTAAAAACTACTATTACACCATGATACGCGGACTTTTCATTATGTTATTACTCGTAAACTCTATTTGCCTGAATGCACAGTTTACAGACAGGTTCTGGGTTTTTGGTGATAGCTCTGCAATAGACTTTATTAATTTAAATAACCCTACTCCTACTACAAGCATTCTTCAAGCCAGAGGCACTTGTGCCAGTATTTCTGATAGTGCCGGTAGTATGTTATTTTATTCTGCTTCACCAAAGGTTCAAAATTGGCTGAATGGAATAAATCAAATGGGGTACGTTATAAATAGAAATAACATTGAAATGGAAAGTGGGGATAGTATTAAATCATCAGCTTGGTACCAGGAAATGACCATTGTACCTGACCCTGCCGATATCAATAAATTTTACTTGTTTCATGTTGGAATTACCACCACAACCAATCCCGGATTTTATTATTCCAAAATTGATTTAAGCTATAATGCAGGATTAGGCAAGGTGGTGCAAAAAAACATACAACTCTCGCCACTTCCCTTTGTGGATGAAATTGCAGCGGTAAAACATGGCAATGGAAGAGACTGGTGGGTGATTGGAAAAAACTGGGATCCACAAATTCCACAAAATAGTTTTTATGTGTTTTTAGTTGACCCTAGTGGTGTAAGTGGACCTTTTATTCAGAATATTGGGTCTTTTATACAAACTAATACTAATAATTATAAATTCAATAAAACAGGAACCAAATTGTATCAATGCACTGCGAATAGTCTTCTTGAAATGTTAGACTTTAATCGATGCACAGGTTTGTTTTCAAATCCCGTTACTTTCCGCCAGCATCAAAGCGCTCCCATTGTAAATTACTGGAGCCTGGCGCTATCACCCGATGAAAGTAAATTGTACACAACTGTAGTTCCATTACAGACGGCACCACCCTATTTTTCTTATTTATTTCAGTACGATTTAAACGCTCCCAATGTACTGGCAACACAAGATACTTTGGGACAATGGGAATTTATTAACAATGCAGGAGGAGTATTAGCAGGAATGCTCCAATTGGGTCCCGATAATAAAGTATATTTAAGCAATGGGTACGAATCCAACGACTGCGCTTTTTTTTATTTGTATTGCGATACCACCTGGCTTACAGAAAACACATATATCTCGGTAGTAAACTCCCCCGACAGTTTAGGTGCCGCTTGCGATTTTCAACCGTATAGTTTCTATTTGGGTGGGCATAGATGCTATTACGGGTTGCCCAACAACCCTCACTACGAGCTGGGGCCCGATAGCGGCAGTGTGTGCGATACGCTCACTGTAGGTCTAAATACCATACATGTAACTCCGCCTAACTTACAGGTGTACTACGAACCCGCATGGCAAAAAGCATTTATTAATGTTTCCTCTCTCAAAGGAAAAAATATAATTTTAGAAATGTATGACGCCACCGGTAAAAAAATATTCAGCGAAAAGCATGCGTTGCAAAGCAGCGATTTTAGTCGAAGCCTGGAGATGAGTGGCTATTCCAATGGTTTGTATATTATTAGTATTATTACAGAGAAAGGACGGGTGAGTAGGAAGATGGTGAAGTATTAACCCGCAGTACCTATTTGCTGCCTTCTGGTGCCTCAGGCAGCGAAACACATCCGTTGGCTGAGGTTCCCGAATTCGTTGGCTGAGGCTCCCGAAGCCAACACTACATTACTTCTTCTCCAATTCAGAAATCAATTTTTCCAAACGCTGGATTCTTGTCTCCTGATCCTGAATAATCACTTGCTGCTCCTGAATGGCTTTTGTAAGAACTGGTTAAAGCTCTGAATACTTCACGCCGTAACTTTCGGCCTCCACCGGGCAGGAAGGAACAACCGAACGGGGAAATTTGCACGTTGAAACAAATAATACGGATGTGAAACCACCCTTCTTCAGCGCCTTTCGCGGGAAGTAAACAGATTCAAAACCACACCGGCGAGCACCAACAGCATTCCGGCATACTCCTGCAAGCCATATCTTTCATCAAAGAAAAACCATCCGAACAAAAGGGCATAGCCCACCCCGAGATAATTGAGGATGGAAACCCTGGCCATGTTTTCCATCTGCAAAGAACGGGTAAGATGTTCCTGACCGAGCTGCGTAAAGATGCCCAGCAACAACAAAAAAATCCAGTCGCTTCCCTCCGGCATCTGCCAGTCAAACACTGAAAATGCGGCGCCCGTGAGAGCACCCAGCAGCTGAAAGTGCAGCACCACCACCAGCGGATGTTCACGTTCGCGCAGCGTGCGTACCATGTTATAGGCCAGGGCTGAGAAAACAGCGGAAACAATTCCGGCCGTCAGCAAAGTCCAGCTCACACCCGTATCCACACCTTTCATCAGCAAGACTCCTCCAAAGGAAATGAGGAAGGAGAATACCTGCAGCGGACGAAGCGGTTCACGCAGCAAAAAGACGGCAAATACCGATGTGAAGACCGGTGAAAGATACTGGATGGTGACCGCAGTACCCAACGGCATGTGCTGCACGGTATAGAAGAATAAAAAGAGCGCAAGGGTGCCGAAGCCCCCGCGCAGCAGGAGCAGGAGCCGGTTGCTCCCCGTCCAGTTGACGCCGGCACGGTAAAGACTTACAAAGCAAATGATGGTGGCAATGCCGCACCTGAAAAAAACCAGTTCCATAGTAGGCAGGTGCACCAGCATCTTGACACATACATTCATCAGGGCAAACCAGAAAGTAGCCAGCAGCATGTGGCGTACTCCGGGGCTCAGGGAAGCGTATTTCAAGGAAAGTTAAAAGCTATTAATTAACAAAGGGAGGAGGGCGCGTATTGAAATCAGATAAAGGGCACCGGACATTTTCAGGTAAATGCAGCGATGGGCGATAAAGCAGCTTTTCATCTTAATCTTTAACATACCGGACTGAAAAGGCATTGGCCCGGCGGTAATAGGTAGCAATGATTTGCGGAGTATTTGCGGAAAACTGTCTTGCATAAGCTGTTTGCTCCCCCTTCACGGTGGACGTCCAGTAAAAGCCCTGTTCACCTTTCTTCCCAAAGAGATCGCTGGAACTGTTGCCACTTCGGTAACCCGACAGCGTTAGGTTGAGCGCGGAAGATCCTCCGGCGAGCAGCGCCGTACCTGCCAGCGAGTCGCCCCCGAAATGATCAATCAGGGCCTGCCATTCCTCATCACTGGGCAGATGCCAACCGGCAGGACATGCTGCCAGGGCGCTGCTGAAAAAATACAATCTTCCGTTTTCAGCGTTGGCGGCGGAATCGCGTTCATACCAGAAACTATTGGGCACCGGAATGCTTACATTTTTCGTCATCCAGACCGTATTCCCTATGCGGAGGGTATCACGGGGTAGTATTTTCCAGTCACCGAGCGAAGCAGGGCCGGAATACATAAAACTTACCGAACCAAGCAGTAACAGGAAAAGCATACGCTTTATCCTACTTCTCCTGCTTTTGATATCATTGGCTTTGACCATCATTTTTTATGCTGTTGCGGTATTTATTTCCATTATTCGAGGATCACTTTACAGTCTGAATCCATATTGGTACGCGGGTCGAAATGGAAATCCACAAAGCCGGCCTCCTCTTTCATTTTCTCTACTTTTGTTTTCACCCTTCCCATTTCCACATTCTCTTTATCGAATACTTTCGCAGTAATGGTATTGGAAAAATCCCTGCTGAAGATCATATAAACGGTAAGGATATTATCATTTCCGGCGGAGTCATTCATACTGACTTTTCCCAAAGAAAGGCCGGCTGCCTTCAGCGAATCACTTAAGGTCACCTTCATTTCAAAAGCCTTGCCTACGCCACTGCTCACCCCTGCAGCGAACCCGCCTGCCGTTTCGCCTGCCATTTCACCTGCCTTGTTAATATGACTCCGGATATCGTCTGAATTACACGCAATATGCAGGGAAAACAGAAGGAGGAGGAGGGCTGTTTTACCATGCTTCGTTTTCATTTGCCGAAATTAGGAATTTGAAAATTAAAAGAATGCACGAATAAATTCTTTATGTTTGAATTCCTGAATCTCCATCGCTGAAAAATCCGGAACTCAAAAAATCCTCCTGGCTGCGGGGCCGGGCACTGTATACACCTTTAAAGCGGAGCGGTCTGCTAAAAGGAATGATGCTTCTTTTGACTGTATGCAGCATGGCGGGGAGCAGGGTTTATGCTCAAGCTGTATTTGACGTGGTACAGTTGCAATGGCTGGGCAAAAGCCCACTCGACGGCAACCAAGCCCAGGTCCGAGGCAGCGAGGCGAAAATCTCCGAGGGGAGAACCGTTCAACTCGCCAAGATAAATTTTGTGGGGAGGTAAAGTCATGGGCGGAGTCCTTTCATCCAAAAATAATTCATGGCGCTTACAAAACGGTTAATTGTTCGACAATCGTAGGGCAATCGTAGGGTTTGCGTCAAGTAGGTTTCGGATAACCATGATAAAAATACGCTCGTAAGGTGATTTC
>CAZHSC010000127.1:0-5263 GCA_964534995.1 uncultured Bifidobacterium sp. | reverse complement strand
TGGTCCGAGTCGACATTGGTGATGATCGCAATTTCAGGAGATAATGTAATGAGAAGGCCTACACTGTACCAGATGGGTATTCCCATAAGTATGCATGCAATGTAAAAAAGTGATCTGCGTCTGGATGCGAAAAGTAATCGGAAGGATCCTCGTTTGACATAAATCGATGATACACTTTTTTTGTACATTCCTGACTCCATTGTGCTCATACGGAGTAAAAGAAGTAATAAACCCAGACAACCGGCTGCGAAGAATGCAATGCGCCAGTGGATGATATTTCCAATCAGTCCGGCAGTCACTGCACCCATGGCGCCTAAAGTTGCCACCATGATGGTTCCATAACCGCGATGTTCAATCGTCATGGATTCACTAACAAGGGTGATTCCTGCTCCCAGTTCTCCGGCAAGGCCTGCCCCTGCTAAAAACCTTATCACTGCATAGGAATAAATGTCATTCACAAATGCGTTGGCTATATTGCATATAGAATATAAGAGAATGGATCCGAATAAAACAGATACCCTTCCTCTTTTATCACCTGTTATCCCTGTAATAATACCACCAACTATCATTCCTGACATCTGGATGGCAAGGATATTTTCGCCAATAGTGGTAAGTTCTTTACCACTATACCCAATCTCTTTTAAACTTGGTATGCGATAAATATTGAATAAAAACAAATCAAACGCATCCACAAAAAAACCTAGTCCGGCAGCGAAGACTGCCAGGTTAAAAGGGGATTTTTTTAGTGTCATAGCTGAGAAGCGAATCTAAGTATTTTTTGAGTAAATTTAATGTATTGATTTGCAACCATTAGTGTGATGTCTGGACTATTGGTACTACATTGTCAGAACAATCAATAATATTGTTAAAACATCTTTTGAACCGATAATTTTATAAACTTTGCAACGCATATTTCATTCTTCATTCTTAAAAACAAATTATAAAACTATGAAAAGTACGCTTCTCATTTCCATGGCAATGGTATTTGTAAGTTCCCTTGCCTCATCGCAGTCCTTAAAAGTTCCCGCACCATCACCGGCTCAAACCATTAAACAGGATTTTGCCTTGTCATCCATTGAAGTGAATTATTCAAGGCCAAGTGTAAAAGGCCGGAACATTTTTGGAGACCTGGTACCGTATAATGTGTTTTGGAGGACGGGTGCTAATTCGGCAACAACTATCAATTTTGGAGACACTGTGAGCATCGCAGGTGTAAAAGTGAATCCCGGAAAATATGGTTTGTACACTATTCCCGGACAGACAGATTGGGTAGTCATTATCAGTAAAAATGCTTCCGTTACAGGTCCCGATGATTACAAAAAGGAAGAGGATGTTGTACGTGTCAATGTAAAACCCGTCACACTAAATGAAAAAGTTGAAACTTTTACGATTGCTCTGGCGAACGTAAAGTCCACTTCATGTGATCTGCAACTGATGTGGGATAAAACAATGGTTTCTGTGGGCATATCAACTGAAATTGATGCAAGAATCATGAAAGACATCCAAAAGATGGTGGTGGGTGATAACCGGCCTTATGCGGCTGCCGCGAATTACTATATGGAAAATGGAAAAGACCTGAAGCAGGCATCCGAATGGTTTGATAAAGCCATTGCAAATAATCCAAAGGCGTATTGGTTGGTACACCAAAAGGCAAATTGTCTGGCAAAAATGGGTATGAAAAAGGAAGCAGTTGAAACGGCCAACAAGTCAATTACCATTGCCAAAGAACAAGGCGATGATAATTATGTCCGTCTCAATGAAAAACTGATACAGTCACTGAAATAATCTTTCTGGATAATTTTATTTAAAGGGGCTTTAACATTGCGTTAAGCCCCTTTGTTTATTTTATAACTTCGCCCTCGAACCTGACTTTTAGTTTGACTTTAAGGTCAAAACTATGATCAACGGGGGCATTGGTGAATCCCGAGATTTTGAATTTTATCTTTGACTGTTTGAAATAACCCAGCAGTTCAACATCCATAACATCCAGGTCCAGTGTATTTAGCCCTCCGCCCGGTACAGGGTCTTTTTTTGCGAATTCAATCAGACTGGTGCCGCTGAGATTTCCAATCTCAGTTTTTATTTTACCGGTTAAATCGAAAGTATAGGGCGTGCTGTTCGGATCAATAATGGTAAGATTAACGCCTTTTACTTTCACTGAATTCAAGTTATCCACACTGACACCATTATCAGACACCAGGCCCTGAACGTCCGTCTCTATTTCAACAGTGCCCATATCAATATCGCCCTGGGTACTTGTTACAGGTACAGTTACGGTAAATTCAGCATAATCCTGGGTAAATGAAAAGGCGGTAGGATTGTCTTTGTCGCAGGAGATAAGGAAGCCTGAAGCTATCAATATCATGCAGATTAGGATCTTTTTCATGGGTATGAATTTAATAATCGTTGCAAGTTAATGAAAAATCATTTTACTTCAAACTGAAACTGATGTTTTTTCTTTTGCAGCAATACCCATTTGTTTCAGCAGCAGAGAAAGTATAATCACTGCAACGCATCCGATGAGATTCAGCCATAAAAAGGAAATTACATCCGACAGGTATATGATTATAATTATAATTTCCGTCAGAATTGCAGCATAAAATACCTGGGTACCACTGATAGTTTTCAGGAACAACGCAACGCAAAAAATGCCGAGAATAGTACCATAAAATAATGATCCCAGTACATTTACCGCCTCAATGAGTGACCCCATTCTTCCAGCCAGTTGGGCAACTATGATGCAAAATATTCCCCATCCCAGTGTATAAAGGCGTGAAAGCCAAAGATTCCTTTCGTCATCCCGCACTTTAGGCCTTACGTGATGATGCCAGTCAATGATGCACGTGGAAGCCAGGGAGTTCAGCGCCGCGGCAATGGAACCCCAGGCGGCAAGAAAGATGATGGCGATCAGCAAGCCAACCAATCCTTTCGGAAGATGATTTACCACAAAATGCAGAAAGATGTAATTGGTATCATTTGTATCAACCCCGGGATTTGATTTTTGAATTAATAATGCGGCCTGCTTCCTTAAACTGTTGCTTTGCTCATTAAGGAAAGCCAGATGTACTTTATAATTCTGTTGTGATTCGGCAGAACTGCTGGTTGCTGAAGCAAGATATTTAGTTGCGATTTCATATTGTGTTTTCTGTAAAGAGTCGAATCGGTTTTCTAAGTGTATTAATTCTGTGCTGTATTTCCCTTGACGAGTCGCATCAAGGACCTTTGTATTAAAATATACCGGGCTTTCATAAAAAATGTAGAAACTGAAAACAAGCGCTCCAACCATTAATATCAGGAACTGCATAGGTATTTTTACAAATCCATTCATTAATAATCCGGCTTTGCTTTCTCTCATATTTCGTGCTGTCAGATATCGCCCCACCTGCGACTGATCTGTTCCGAAGTAGGATAAGGCTAGGAAAAAGCCTCCAATGAGCCCGCTGAAGATATTGTACTTGTCGTTCCAGTTAAATCCTTCTTCTGTAAATCCAGTAGTTATTACGTTCAGCTTTCCGGATGCCCCGGCTATTTTTAAAGCATCATGGAAATTCATATTTTCAGGGAGCAAATGTACTACCATATACCCTGACAGGAACATGGCCAGGAATATTATGATGAGCTGCTGTGTTTGTGTATAGGATATGGCTTTTACTCCTCCGCTCACTGTATAAATTATGAGGAGTCCTCCCATCAGGAAATTGGTGATTTGTATGTCCCATCCTAAAAGGGAAGAAAGGATGAGAGAAGGAGCGTAGATGCTGATGCCGGTAGATAAACCCCGCTGAAGCAAAAAAAGAAAGGAGGTCAGTAATCTGGTTTTTGTATCAAATCTTTTTTCCAGAAATTCATAAGCGGTGTAAATTTTGAGTGCGCTGTAAGCTGGAATGAAAAATGCACAAATAAAAATCATGGCGAGCGGTAATCCAAAGTAGTATTGCACAAAGCGCATCCCATCGGTATATGCCTGTCCGGGTGCTGACAAAAAGGTGATGGCGCTGGCCTGGGTTCCCATGATGGAAAAGAGTACTATATACCAGGGCAGTGATCGGTTATTGAGAAAATAACTTTCCAGGTTCTTTTGTCCCCGGCTTTTATACATGCCGTAAAAAATCACGGCACACAGTGTAAGGATGAGTACGGTCCAGTCTAAATGGCTCATTGGTAAAAATTGCTAAACCACAGGTAAAACAATATCTGAAAAATCAGGAATGCCAGTAGATAAAAGTAATTCTTCCTGCTGAAATCATCATGGGGAGTGTTCATAGTTTGATACCTGCTTATTTCATATCGCGTTTTACCTGCTTTTGTCCGATCAGGTTGGCAAACAACCTGAATGCACCCGGCACGCCGGCCGGTAACTGCCGGAAGAAAGAAAGTCCTGTGTATATGTAGGTGCCTTTTCCATAGTTCGCAGCAATAAGGCTGCCTTCCTGTGGATTTTCACCTTTGTCATTCATAAGTAATACATTGCGGAATGCTGAATCGGCTTTAGTAGCGAAATACAGTCCTCTTTCCTGAACCCAGCCTTCAAAATCGGTTGATGTAATTTTATTGGGGAAATTTAACAATGGTTCGTTATCGCTGGTAAATGTAACGCTTGCATCTTCTTCGGTAACCCTGTTGCGGCTGATAGAATAGGGGTAAGGGCTCATGTAGCTTGCCGGATGCAAATTGGAATTGGTATTGTATTGCACGATAAAAGTGCCTCCGTTTTTTACATATTCCATTAGGTTGTCAAAAAGGAGGGGTAGTTTTTCATCGGTGTTATATGCCCTTATGCCGCATACTACTGCATCGTAATTGTCGAGTGGTAAATCAAAAATGTCCTCAGCATGAACTTCATCTGCCTGTATCCCGGTTTGCCTTATCATAGCAGCAACTTCATCACCGGCACCTTTGATATAAAGTATCCTGGATGCCTGTTGCTTTAATTCAACAAACTTAATTTCTGTTTTAAGTTCAGGAAACCAGGTAACCGGAGGTATATGGTTATACTGAATTTCTCTGAAACCGTACATGGAAACTTCCTTGCCATTTTCAAGGGTGTAACTAAAACTGACCACAGCGTTTGGCAGGGGTAACATAGTTGGGTTAAGGTAGTAAGTGATTTCCTTTTCTTCTCCTTTATTCATGAAATGCAATATTGTATCCTTAAAGCTGATGTTCCACCTTTCATCACCAGTCAACCTGGCTTTGATATGAAAATTGCCGGGACTTGAACCCGAATAAACAGGGCAAGTCCCGAGGGCGAGCTTGCGAGCCC
>CAZHSC010000126.1:0-5383 GCA_964534995.1 uncultured Bifidobacterium sp. | reverse complement strand
ATCCGATAGATAAAAAATTTCCGGCAGGGTGCTCTCGTATGCTTTACCAAAAAAATCGGGGGACTCCGTCCCCGCCCCAGTTAAAATTAATGAAATAATTTTACAGGAGCAAGGAATAAGCATTTGCTTTCGTTTAAATTCTCCTGATTTCCGTAATCAAAAAAAATTTAAAATCGGAACTTCATTCGTTACATGTGTGTCGGAATTTTAATTGGGTGTTAAAATTCAGTAGTCAGAAAATGCAAGAGCTTGTAAAGTACCCTGGCTTTTTAACCTGGTGGTAAATAAAGCTGCGCGAAGTAAAACACTCCGTGAAACCATTTCGTGTATGTTCTAAGACCTTGACCTGAGAGGACGGCTGAAAGATCCCCGTTTTTATATGAAAGTGCTTTTTGAATATTGCTTTTTCTCAGCCGGTAATACATCAAAACTGACCAGGTATGGTCGCAAAATAGGGGATATCATCCCGGGTTGATTTATCCTCTTGTTTCCAGTAAGCCAGTGTCACCACATGACCGTCGCTGGTGCGCAATAACCTTCCGAAAATGGCATTAACGGTATTAAAAGTCATGTCTGTTACGCCTACCGTGAATTGCGTGGGTGCGGGTGCGGGTGCCGGAGTTGCAGGTGCTTCTCCTTCAGCAGGGGCAGGGGCCGGAGCGCTTTTTGGCTGTACGGCGCTAACTACTACCGTATACCCGTTTCCTTCGAGCAGGTTTTTTAAAAATCCGGCCCTTACCGGTGTTACCAGCCTTTCCACAATGCAGCATTTTACGCCTTCCAGCTCTTCGAATTCATGATTTTTGTTGATTGCCATACTCCTGTTTCGGTTTTTATAGTCCCCCGCTCAACGAATGGATATAATTGTATAATGCACCCGTAAATCCGGTAACCAGGATGCCCGCCAGACAGAGAATCAGGGCAATACCCGGCAGGAAACCCGCTTTTACTGTAGGTACCGGTACTTCGTTTTCATCCATGAACATGGCCTTTACAATTCGCAGGTAATAGTACATGGACACCACCATATTTAATGCTGCAAATCCGATCAGCACATAATTTCCCTGTCCGGCTCCTGCGGTGAGTAGAAACAGTTTGCCGAAGAAACCGGCAGTAGGTGGTACTCCGGCAAGCGAGAACAATGAAATCGTAAGTACCCACGTCAGCACCGGATTGCTCCGGTATAATCCCTTATAATCATCAATATTTTCTTTGCCGCTCAAAACGCTGATGAGTGTTACAACTCCAAAAGCTCCCAGGTTGGAGAAGATGTAAATCAGCAGGAAATAAATGACCGAAGCTTCACCTTCCTGCGAAGCCCCTGAAATACCCAGGAGGATAAACCCTATCTGTGCAATGGAAGAAAAGGCCAGGAATCGTTTTATGTTTTGTTGCCGCAGGGCAAATAGGTTTCCAATGCCAATAGTCAGCACGGAAGTGACCGCGATTAAGAGATACCAGGTTTCAGACATGGGGCTGAAAACCCTGTACAATACGCTTACAAAGGTGAAAGCCACAGCTGCCTTTGATACCACCGAGAGGTAGGCGGCTACCGGTACCGGAGCACCCTCATATACATCAGCGGTCCAGAAATGAAAGGGGACCACGGATAACTTAAAGGCGAACCCGGCAAATAACATCACAAAGGCAAATACCTGTAAGGGTGTTCCGCTAATTTGTGCGGATATACCTGCGAAGTCCAGACATCCCGTGGTTCCGTATATCAGCGATATGCCCATAAGCAGCAAAGCCGAACTGAAAGCGGAGGAGAGTATCATTTTCATACCTGCTTCCGATGAAGATTTTTTCAGTAGATTGAAATTTGCCAGTGCGGCCATGGGTATGGTGGATAACTCCAGGCCGATATATAGCAGCAATAAATGACCCGATGAAATCATGAAGAACATGCCGATCAATGTCGATATCATCAGCATATAGAATTCCGGAAGATGATGGTGTGTACGCAGATATGGATAGGCCTGCAGGCTCACCAGCAAGAGCCCCAGATTGAGGATGTTCTTTTCAAGAATCAGCAGTGAGTCGGACCTGAACATGGCGTTGAAGACTTCTCCTTCCGTATTGAAAAAGAAGCCCGCGATGAAATTGACGCCCAGCAGTACATTCAGCAGAAGAGGCCACCTTTCATATTGCTTTCCCTCGTCCTTGATTTTTAACACTAAGGTCAAAAAGAGAAGAAAGCAGAGTATGATCTCATGTTTCAGCAATTGAAGGAATTCAAGGATCGTAGTCATTCTCTCAGGGGATTAAGTTTCTTCCGATGGTGAGCATGAGCCCCTCCACACCGGGAGTGATGAGTGCTGTGAGCAGGAAAGGAGCCAGCCCGATAACCAGTATGCCGCTCATGAGGACTGCTGCGGCCAGTTTTTCATTCCACCCGGCATCTTTCAGGTGAACATGTTGCGCATCTGCCGGCGGACCCATGATGGATTTTCCGGCTGCACGTAGTATATACACGGCCGTTACCACGATGGAAGCACAGGAAGCGATGGTGGCGATACGGTACCAGAAATCCGTATGCTGCCATGCCCCTACAAAAACGGTCATCTCGGCAACAAATCCGCTGAATCCGGGCAGACCCAGTGAACACAGGCCGGCAATGATGAAAACCGAAGAAATGAAAGGCATTATTTTCAGCAACCCTCCGAGTTGTGAAAGCATCCTGGTATGCGTTCTTTCGTAGATCATGCCAATGGCGGCAAAGAAAAGCGCGGTCATCAGTCCATGAGAAATCATTTGCATCACAGCGCCGGTGATGGCTGTTTCATTCATCATTCCTATTCCCAGCAATACGAATCCGCAATGGCTCACGGAGGAGTAGGCATTGATGTATTTAAGGTCTGTTTGCATCATGGTGGCAAAGGCTCCGTATATAATGGCGATGGCACTCAGGGCGATAATCCAGGGGGCATACAGGTGGGCCGCTTCCGGCATAAGGTAAGTGGCTACCCGCAGGCAGCCATAGCCACCCAACTTCATGGAAATACCGGCAAGGAACATGGAGGCAGCTGTTGGCGCTGAACTGTGTCCGTCGGGAACCCAGGTGTGGAAAGGAAACAAAGCGCCAAAGATGCCGAAACCCACAAACGCGAGAGGGAAAAAGAGCATTTGTATTTCTAATGGAACCTGCTGCGAAGCGATGGCGATGAGGTCAAAAGTGTGTTTGCCGTTGCCGTCGGAAGTATTGAAGTAAAGCCCCAGCAGGCCGAGGAATACAAGGGCACTGCCGCCCATAAGCATCAGGGCCAGTTTCATGGCACTGTACTCCTTCCGGCCGCTGCCCCATACTCCTATCAGCAGGAATTTGGGGATAACTGCTATTTCCAGGAAAAAGAACAGTGTGAAGAGGTCGAGGGAAATAAAGAAACCATAGGCTCCCGCGCTGAGCAACATCAGCAGAAAAAAGAATTCCCGGGATAACTTCTCCATATTCCATGAAACAAGAACGCCTGCCAGCACCACAAAGGCCGAAAGGAGAATCATAGACAATGATATGCCGTCAATACCGGTGGTATAGCTGATCCCGAGCGGAGGAAACCATTCATAGGAGGTATAATACAACATGCCGGTGGTGTTGCCCGCGGCGCGCTGAGCGCAGAAGTCAACCAACAGGGCAACAGTCAGCAGAAGTTGAACAGCCGACCCAAGAAATGCGGTTGCACGGATCAGCTTCAGTTCCTTTAAAAAGAGGATACCCAATGCCGTTAAGGCCGGAATGATGATGAGTAATTGAAGATTCATGTACAGGCTTTTCAGTGAATTAAATAAATGCTGAGGAGGGTTAATACGAATACTCCCGCGATGAAGCAGAGGGCGTAATCCTGAACTTTTCCGGATTGCATACTCTTTATCATTTCTGATTTCCAGGCTACCGCTCGTGCGATACCGTTTATGCTTCCATCCACAATATTCCTGTCAATCCATGCCGCGGGACGGCCGATAAGGTTAAACACAACTTTTTTAGTCAGGAAAAGATAAAGTTCATCAATATAAAATTTACGCCAGGCTAAGGTGTAAAAGCCATTTATCATACCAGCCAGCTGATCCGGTTTCTTGTTTTGTTTTTTATAGAATACGGTGGCCAGCAGGATACCGGCCAGGGCTACTGATACCGGTACAATGGCGGCGGTAAGGGTAAAAGGTATATGGAGGGGATGGCCATCGCTGCTGATATACTCACCAAAGGGGATGAAGCCGGCGCCAATCGCCCCTACGCTCAGCAGCAGTAATGGTATTTTCATACTGAGTGTACCCTCTCCATGTCCGTTTTCACCATGGTGATGTGTAGCCTCCTTTGACCAAAAGATGGTGTAATAAAGCCTGAACATATAAAACGCGGTAATGCCGGCTGTGAGCAACGCGATATAATACACCGCTTTGTTGGCATGCCAGGCCGCGGTGAGGATTTCCTCTTTGCTGAAGAAACCGGCAAAGGGAGGGATGCCCGCAATGGCGAGACAGGCAATTAAAAAAGTGAAATGGGTGAGGGGCATGGAGCGGCGTAAGCCCCCCATGTCTTTCATTTCATTGCTGTGGATCATATGTATCACCGCTCCGGCGCCCAGGAATAACAGCGCTTTGAAGAAGGCATGTGTAAACAGGTGGAACATGGAAGCGGTATATCCCAGGCCCGCTTCTCCGCCGTAACCCGATACACCAAGAGAAAACATCATGTAGCCGATCTGCGACATGGTAGAATAGGCAAGTACCCGCTTGATATCGGTTTGAGTACAGGCAATAATGGCTGCAAAAAGCGCCGAAATAACTCCTGTCCACATCACCACTTCCAGCGCTCCCGGGCAGGACACGGAAAATACAGGGAACAGCCTTGCCACCAGATAAACGCCCGCCACTACCATGGTAGCCGCATGGATGAGCGCAGATACGGGAGTAGGTCCTTCCATGGCATCCGGCAGCCAAATGTGTAACGGAAACATCGCGCTTTTACCGGCACCACCGGCAAAAACAAGCAACAGGCCCCATGTAAGTGCGCTGGCTCCCATGAATGAGGCCGTGGCAGCGGAATTGAGCCATGGAGAATCATAACCGCTGAGTCTTTCAATCAGGGTAGGGAAATCAAGGGTCTGGGCCTGGTACGAAAGAACCAGGATTCCTATTAAAAAGCCCAGGTCGGCAAAACGGGTAACGATGAATGCTTTTTTGGAAGCACTGACGGCGGAGGGTTTTTCGAAGTAATATCCGATGAGAAGAAAAGAGGACACCCCTACCAGTTCCCAAAACATATACATCTGGAAGATATTTATGGAAATAACAAGACCCAGCATGGAAAAGGTGAACAATGACAAGAACGAGTAGTAAGTTGCATAGCGTTCATCGTCTTTCATGTATCCAAGGCTGTACACAT
>CAZHSC010000125.1:0-5512 GCA_964534995.1 uncultured Bifidobacterium sp. | reverse complement strand
AGTAACCCAACAAGCGGAAGCTTTGCCGGATAAATATCAAAGTTACATGCGCAGCATGATGCGTTCCACGGCAGAAGCCAGGGGACGTGACCCGCGGATTGCCGAGGCCATGGTAGATCCGCGCATCACCATTCCCCAGGTAAATGACTCAGGAAAAGTACTCACATTAACGAGCACGGAAGCATTGAAACTTTCATATTGCAATGGCATTGCCGAAAGCATTGACGAAGCATTAAAACAAAACGGTATTGAGAGCTATAATATTGAAAAATTCAATCCTGCCTGGACGGACCGACTGATAGGCTGGTTGATACATCCTGCCATCAGCGGGGTGTTGATTTTAATTATGCTAGGCGGGCTATATTATGAATTACAGCAACCCGGAATTGGCTTCCCTATTATCCTCGCCCTGGCCGCCGCGATCCTGTACTTCGCTCCATTGTACCTTGAGGGCCTGGCCGAGAACTGGGAAATCCTGGTGGCTTTTGGGGGTATCATTTTAATTCTCCTGGAGATATTCATAATACCCGGTTTCGGTGTTGCGGGCATCAGTGGCATACTGCTGCTCATTGCGGGATTAACCACGAGTTTACTCCGTAACGATGGATTTGATTTCAGCGGTGTGAGCGGGTATGCCTTTGCAGAATCAATGGCAGTGGTGCTGGTGGGAATGGCCGGAGCGCTGGGATTATTTCTTTTCGCCAGTAAGGTACTTGCCAAAAGCCCGGTGTTTAATAAAATGGTATTGTCAACCGAACTTTCTTCCTCGGCCGGTTACTCTGCCGCCATCCTTCATCCCGAAGCAGGTACCCGGGGAATAAGTACCACCCTGCTGCGCCCATCCGGGAAAATACGCATAGGTGATCAGGTGTATACCGCCAGCAGCGAAAGCGGATTCATTGAGGCCAATACCGCCGTAGAAATAGTTTCCGCAGTAGGAGGCACCATCATTGTAAAGCCAGTTTAATAGTAAGCATCCGGCTTAAGGCACTGCCGGGATTGATTTTGGAGTGATGGATGCCGTTTCTGGTTACTACTGAAAAACCCGGGTATACTTATGCCGGGTTCAGGTTTTTATTCCTAATGAGGAATAAACCCATAAATGTAATCATTCCATTTACTAACAGTAACTCATAACCGAATTTAAAACCATCGAGCCACAGCGGTATTTTATCTGCCAGAATCCAGGTCAGTGCCGGCGCCAGCAGACAAATGAAGGGCACCAGTTTTTCATTGAGCTTCGACTTCATCAACACACCATAGGCGAAGAGGCCCAGCAATGGGCCGTAAGTATAACCTGCCAGTTTAAGGATAAGATCGATTATAGACCGGTTGTCAATCCAATGAAAAACCATTACACAAAGTAAGAATACAAGCGCAAAGGAGAGGTGCACTTTACGCCGGATGGCAGTCCGCCTTTCTTCACTTAATCGTTCATCGCGTTGTATACCTATGATATCAAGGCAAAAGGAGGCGGTGAGCGCCGTGATAGCCCCGTCGGCGGAAGGGAATAATGCCGAAATAAGGGCAATGATGAACACCAGACCCATTACCGGCGGAAAGTGTTGCATGGCCAGCGTGGGGAAGAGATCATCGCCTTGCAGACCGAGTTGGTAATCATTGCTGAAAAGGTACAGCACCCCACCCAGGAACAGGAACAGAAAATTTACAAAGATGAGGATGACACTCAGTGTTACTACATTTTTCTGCGAATCCTTCAGTGTGCGTACAGAAATATTCTTTTGCATCATTTCCTGATCAAGGCCCGTCATGGTAAGGGCAATAAATGCGCCACCCAGCAGATGTTTAAGGTAATGCGCCGGATGATTAATATCCGTTATCAGCAACCTGTTAAATCCAAGCTCCGTCATCCTCGTCCAGGCATCAGCAAAACTGATATCGAGATGATTCAATACATATACTACGCAGGCGATGAGGCCGCCAAGCATGAAAGTAGTTTGAAGGGTGTCGGTCCAGACGATGGTTTTAACGCCTCCCTTAAATGTATAGGCCAGGATGAGTAAAAGGATAAAGACCGCCGTGGCAATAAATGGAATACCCAGCTGGTTCAGGACCAAATCCTGCAATACTCTGATCACCAGATAAAGCCTGGCTGTGGCGCCCAGGGTTCGTGAAATGATAAAGAACAGCGCTCCCGTTTTATATGAACTCCTCCCGAATCGCTCCTGCAGGTAATGGTAAATGGAAGTAAGCTGCAAACGGTAATATAAAGGCAGGAGTATGAAAGCTACGCCCAGGTACCCTATAAAATAACCGAAAACCACCATCAGATAGGAAATGCCTGAGGCGGCTACCGTACCCGGCACCGAAACGAAGGTCACCCCTGACAAGGAGGTGCCAATCATCCCGAAAGCAACAACATACCAGGGGGAAGATTTATTACCCAGAAAAAAGGCCTGATTGCCGGCACCGCGTGCTGTATACCATGAAATCCACAGTAAAACCAGGAAATAGAGCGCTATAAGCAGGATAATGAGGACGGGCGACATACCGGTAAGTATAGGCACAAAGAAAAAACCTGATGAAGTCAAATCTTCTTGCTCCCGGGGTTTTTTTGAACAATCGGGGATTCGTAATTTTGTGCAAAACCAATTCTCTTGCAACTCCCTTCCAAAGTACTCGAAGAAGCTATTGAAGCTTTTGCACAACTTCCCGGCATAGGCCGTAAAAGCGCTTTACGAATGGTATTGCACCTGCTGAAAACTTCGCCAGAAAATGTTGAACAATTTGGCGATGTCCTTCTCCGTTTACGCAAAGAGTTGAGATATTGCCGTAACTGCCATAACATCTCCTCAGAAGACCTGTGCAGTATTTGCAGCGATTCAAAGAGAGACGCCTCCCTGGTTTGTGTGGTAGAAGATATCCGGGATGTGATCGCTATTGAAAATACTCAGCAATACAAGGGCCATTACCACGTATTGGGCGGATTAATTTCGCCAATGGATGGCGTCGGGCCCTCACAGCTGAATATTGACAGCCTGTGCGTAAAAACCGGCCGGGGAGAAGTCTCGGAAGTGATTGCCGCATTGAGCACAACCATGGAGGGAGATACCACTTTATTTTACCTGTATAAGAAACTAAAACCCTTTGATGTTAAAATAAGCACACTTGCCCGCGGCGTAGCCATTGGCGGCGCGCTGGAATATGCCGATGAGGTGACACTGGGAAGATCCATCATCAACCGGGTGCCCTATGATAACCAACTGGTAAAATAATATTTTTCAGCGGGTAAACACTGCCATGAAGCTCAGCATCATTATTGTCAATTACAATGTACGGTATTTTCTGGAGCAATGTCTTCAATCGGTACGGCATGCCGCGAATAAAACGGAAACGGAGATATTTGTTGTGGACAATGCGAGCACTGACGGAAGCATGGAGATGGTCAGGGAGTTGTTCCCGGAGGTTCAGCTGATCATCAATACCGAAAACCTGGGATTCAGCAAAGCTAACAACCAGGCTATCCGAAAGGCGAAAGGCGAATACATTCTCCTGCTCAACCCTGATACGGTAGTTGAAGAGGATACTTTTGTAAAAGTATGCACATTCATGGATACGCATGCCGATGCCGGAGGACTTGGTGTTTATATGATCGACGGAAAGGGAAACTTTCTGCCGGAATCTAAACGTGGATTGCCTACACCGGCAGTGGCATTCTATAAAATCTTCGGGCTATCTGCCTTGTTCCCCCACTCCAGGACCTTTGGCAAATACCATCTTGGCTATCTCGACAAAGATCAAACACACGAAGTAGATGTACTGAGCGGTGCATTCATGCTGTTGCGTAAAAGCACCCTCGACAAAACCGGGCTCCTCGATGAAGATTATTTCATGTATGGAGAAGACATCGACCTGAGTTATCGCATCACCAAAGCCGGCTATAAAAACTATTACTATCCCGGCACGCGCATCATCCACTACAAAGGTGAGAGTACTAAAAAAAGCAGTGTCAATTATGTTTTTGTATTCTACAGGGCAATGGTGATCTTCGCTAAGAAGCACTTCGCACCCGGTGGCGCAGCATTATTTGCAGTCCTGATCAACCTGGCCATATGGCTGCGGGCGGGACTCGCCATTGTCAGGCGCTTTGCTGAGATACTCTGGCTTCCGCTCACCGACGGATTATTGATCTATGCAGGCATGGTCGCTATAAAAAATTACTGGTCCATTAACCAACAGGTGGCCCAATATCCACCTTTATTTATGAACGTAGTGGTGCCGGTCTACATTCTCGTTTGGGTCATCGGAGCCTGGCTTAACGGAGGCTATGATACCCCGGTAAAAGTATCCAGGATGATCCGTGGACTACTGTCAGGAACGGTAGTTATTCTTGTAGGCTATGCGCTGTTGCCGGAAAGCCTGCGTTTCTCCCGTGCTCTTATTCTATTTGGAACGGCCTGGGCAAGTTTATCCGTCACCACTACCCGGCTTGCGCTGCATTTTACCGGCATTCGAAAATTCCGTTTCGCTGAAAGTATCAAAAAACGATTACTTATTGCAGGTGATGCCGATGAAGTCCAGCGGATACTGTCTCTCATCATGCTGAGTGGCAGCAACACCAATTTTGTGGGATATGTGGCTGAAGAAAAGCAAAATAACGGTCGCGAGCATCCGTTATCTTCGCATTATCTCGGAAAACCCGCAGCGCTTATCGACATGATCAGCATGTACGAGGTAAATGAAGTGATTTTTTGCGGAAAAAACCATCCATCCACCGACATCATCAATTACATGTTGCGCATTGGCCGTCCGGGCGTGGAGATCAAGATAGCACCGCCGGAAAGCCTGTTCATCATCGGCAGCAACAGTATACATGAAAAAGGAGATTTATACTTCGTAGATGTTCCTAGCATCAACAATCCCGTAAACCGGCGTAACAAGCGATTGTTCGACATCGGTATGAGTATTATCCTCCTGCTGCTTTCGCCGGCATTAGTAATATTTATGGAACGGAAAGGCGGTTTTTTCGCCAATATCTTCAGCGTGCTTAGCGGAAAAATATCCTGGGTAGGCCGCGATCCCCGGCATGACAAGGTATTGGGTATGAAGGAAGGGGTGCTCAGTCCCTCCATCATTGCCTCCGCCTCCACACTCGATGCCGCCACACGCGACCGTATCAACCTGCTATACGCGAAAGATTTTAAGGTGTGGAATGACCTGAAACTCGTAATAGGGAATGTAGCATTGTTAGGTTCGCACGGAGTGTCGAACTGATAATTCTTTACAATAAAAATCCAAAGGCATTTTACGGTATCAATAAATTGGCAATAGCACCGGATATGCATTTTGAATGACACTGCTGGTCCTGCCATTGATTTTCACATTCCATTTATACCCTATGGCGCTGAATTCACCATCAAATGGTTCGATAGAATCCAATCCTGCTGAGCCAATGTTAACCGGAAAAAAGGGAAATAAATAGCCTGTGTATTATTAACTTCCTATCAAGTTTCTAATGCAACTTTAATTTGATTTTGTATTGATGTTGAAA
>CAZHSC010000124.1:0-5858 GCA_964534995.1 uncultured Bifidobacterium sp. | reverse complement strand
CTGTTTTCAGATGGCCCGGCCTGCCTCCTACCCCGCAAATCAAGACCGAACCCGGTGGCGATACACTGCATCGCAATTGGGAATGCTGAGTATGCCGGCTGAATTAAAACCTATTAGCACATAACAATAAACTGCGCACAACAGCCATATCTTTTACCCCGTACCGCAGCAAGTGAATTTGCAGGTTCAGGGTTTCGTTGCAAAGCAGCTGTTTTATTTCTGATTCAAACCATCCACCACCTGCTTTGTGATGTCAAGGGAATCGCTGGCCAGCAGGATTCCGCCTCCCCGCGAATAGCCCAGGATGAAGTCATAGCCATGCTTTTTATTAAATACTTTCAGATACGAGATAAGGTCGGCATGGATGCTATCCGTTAACATCGCTTCCTCGTCCTTGAGCCCTTCAAGCAATACATCCCGCTCCTCCATCAGGGCCTGCTGCTTCTTCATGAGGGCCTCCTCACGCAATTGCCTTTCACCACTACTCATGCCGGCCGCCCTATCCTGGTAATCTTTAATTTCCTTTTCCAAAAGCGCTCCCTTCGACATCAGCAGTTTATCCAGACTGTCTCTTTTACTACCCATGGATTCCAGCATGGTTTTAAAGAGCGCGTAGCTGTCCATGAGTGAATCGGAGTTCACAAATACTATGTTGGAATGCTGCGCCGCTCCGCTCAGGGCGGGCGTTTCGCTTTTTCCTGCATCCGAAAAATGTAAATAATACAGATACGCTACCGCGGCCAGTAGTACCGCGTTGAGAATCAAAGAGACTTGTTTCACCTTATTATTTTTTTCCAAAGATAGAAAAGCTTTAGTGAATGACTTATCAATCGCCTCACTGCTTACCTTTGCACCCATATTTTAAAGGAATGAGTATTCACCAGGAAGTTAAAAAACGAAGAACTTTTGCCATCATCAGCCACCCGGACGCGGGTAAAACAACGCTTACAGAGAAGTTTTTGCTTTTTGGTGGCGCCATACAGACTGCAGGGGCCGTTAAGTCCAATAAAATAAAGAAAAGCGCCACTTCCGATTTCATGGAAATTGAGCGCCAAAGAGGTATATCTGTCGCTACCTCGGTCATGAATTTTGAATACCGCAACACTTTGATTACCCTGCTGGACACACCCGGCCATAAAGACTTTGCCGAAGATACTTACCGTACTTTAACGGCGGTGGACAGCGTGATCCTGGTGGTGGATTGTCAAAAGGGCGTGGAAGAACAAACCTATAAACTCATGGAAGTATGCAGGATGCGGGATACACCTGTCATCATTTTTGTCAATAAAATGGACCGTGAAGGTAAATATCCCTTCGATTTACTGGACGAACTGGAGTCCAGGCTTTCCATTAAAGTGCGTCCGCTGAGCTGGCCCATCAGTATGGGGCAAACTTTTAAAGGGGTATATAACCTCTACACAAAAAGCTTATACGCCTTTACGCCGGGAACCGAAAAGAAACCGGAAGGCATCCATATCAACAGCCTGGCAGATCCGGCTATTGACCAATTGGCGGGCCCCTATGCTGTTCAGTTAAGGGAAGATGTGGATCTGATAGAGGGCGTTTATGAAAAATTTGAAGTGAAGGAGTATGTGAGCGGCAGCTTAGCCCCCGTATTTTTTGGTTCCGCCATCAATAACTTCGGTGTGAAAGAGATGCTGGATGCCTTTATTGAAATATCACCGGCTCCGGGCAGCAGGCCCAGCGATAAAAGGGAAATCAGTCCGGATGAGAAATCCTTCAGCGGCTTTGTTTTTAAAATCCATGCCAACCTGGATCCGCGGCACCGCGACAGAATCGCATTTTTGAGAGTATGCAGCGGTAAATTTGAACGCAGCAAGTTTTATCATCATGTTCGTCTGGATAAGGACCTGCGCTTTAACAATCCCGCCACCTTCCTGGGTCAAAGTAAAAGCATTATTGATGAAGCCTATCCCGGCGATGTAATCGGATTGTATGACTCCGGGAATTTTAAGATCGGTGATACCCTGACGGAAGGAGAAGCGTTGAATTTTCAGGGAATACCCAGTTTTTCTCCGGAAATTTTCAGGGAGCTGGTGAATACGGATCCCATGAAAACCAAGCAACTTGAAAAAGGAATTACCCAATTAACCGATGAGGGTGTTGCGCAGCTCTTTACCCAATTTGGCGGCAACCGTAAAATAGTGGGTACAGTGGGAGAACTGCAGTTTGAAGTGATCCAGTACAGGCTCGAACATGAATACGGGGCCTCCTGTAAATTCAACTTAATTTCTGTTCACAAAGCCTGTTGGATTACTTCAGAGGAAAAAAGCAAGCTGGATGAATTTGTCAGGTTCAGGCAGCATCAGATAGCCACCGATAAAGACGGCAACCTGGTGTACCTTGCCGACTCCCAATGGATGCTTGATCAGATGATAAAGAACTACCCGGATATCCAGTTTCACTTCACATCGGAATTCAAAAGAAAAACTTTATCCGCCTAAAAAAATACCCTCAGCGGTGAAGGTGGCCGTTACCAAAAGTCCATCTTAAGAAATCAGGAAACACACGCGACCAGGTATCCTCATCGTGTCTCCCTCCTTCCACTTCCACATAGGTGATGTTTCTCCCTTCTTCAAATCCAAGGCTTTGCAACTCCGCGATCAGATCCAGGGTATCTTCAATTGCGTCAATGACCCCGTTATTATTCCGGTCGGACAACTCATCTTCCGTTCCACACTGGAACCAAAAGCGTTGGTTGGACATGGAATCGGTACTGCGAACCATTTTATGCATAATACGGTCGCTGGCATCATCATAGCCCTCATTGTAGCCCTTACTTCTCCACCAGAAAGATCCGGAAAAAACACCGCCCACACCAAAAATATGAGGGTAATTCCATGCCAGGTCAAAGGCCATCAAACCGCCGAGTGAAAAACCGGCTACCGCGGTATGGGCAGGACCCTCCAGAATGCGGAAATTCTTTTTCATGAGCGGAAGAAATTCATTTACCATAAAACGACTGTATTTCATCGCTTTACTCCCTCTTTTTTTATAATCGGGCACTCCCGCCACTCCGTATTCCTGCATGCGGTTATGTGCATGTATTCCGGCAACAATAACAGGGGGGATATGATTTATTGAATACAGTTTAAGCAGTGCCTCTTTTACTTTAAGCTTGTGCAACAACTGTCCGTCATTCAAGATCAGAAGTGGAAAAGAAAAACGGGGTGTATCATCATACCAGGGCGGCAGGATAATTTCTACTTTTATTTCACGCTTCAGCGCAGCGCTGAAAAAATCTTCAATGAAAACAGAACGCAGTTGTCCCTGCGCTTTGATAGAATCTTTACTGCCCGAAAGGATATGTTTTTTACCAGCCGGATGGGATGTCATTACTTCTTGCTTCGGACAAAATTAGTTGATCTCTTCAGGAACCGGGCTCAATAAAAAAGAAGGCAGCACAAATTAACAACAAGGCATTGTCAATACGTTTCAGGCTTATTTCGACACTGTTTGGTACTTGAGTTCTCCCCTTTCAATCTGCATTACAATAGATTCAATCAGTTGGTCTTCCCCTTCGGCATTATACTCTGATTTGAGGTTAGACCCAAAAAGCCGGGCCAGGCCCTGCCAGAAAAACGCCTGTAGCCCTCCCCTGAGTTCTTTTACCAATGCGTAAGAGGTGGAACCCGTTTCGCGGTCAATCAATTTTATTAAAATCCGGCCCTGTGTTACCGTTAATTTCTTCAAATCCTTCTCAAACTGTTTTTTCAGTTCATCCTCCGTTTTTTTAATGAACTTCCTTTTCGCTTTTTCATTTACAATATTTGCGACACTGTCATTGATAAATTTAAGCTGATGCGAAGCCAGTTTCGCGTAAGGATAGGCACGAAGGACATCCCTTCTTAACTTGAGATAGGCTTTCATCTTGGCGGCGGCTTCCGGTGAAATTGTTGCATAAATTTCGGCAGGTGCCAGATGGATCAGCGGCATGGTATCTCCGTTTTGAACGGTTGCCAGGACTTTATAACCACCACCCGGCATTTCCAGTTGAGCCAGCCCCTGTAATGAAAAAAACATACTGCATCCAAAAATTATCCAATACTTCATATCATTATCTGAACCAATTGCGTGCCAAAATCATGATCTTCTCATCTTCCAGGCGGAGTCGCCATTTTTACCCGGCTGTGAAACGTCCGGAACAGCGCTTTTATTACTTTGATGCTGTATGATATGGGAAAGGATCAAAGCCGCTTTTTGTACATCCTCCATTGCTTCGGATTTCAACACCGATGGCGTGAAATAATGTTTAACGAAATGGGTATCGAACTTCCCGCTAACGAAGGCTTCGTGATTCAGCACAAATTGACAAAAAGGCAAGGTAGTTTCACAACCCACGATCACATATTCCTGAATCGCCCTGAGCATTCTGGAAATGGCCTCTTCCCTGCTATGTCCCCATGTTATCAATTTGGCGATCATGGGATCATAATAAATAGGAATCTCCATCCCCTCTTCAAAACCATCATCTACACGAACACCGGGCCCCTGCGGCCGGACATAACGCAACAACTTACCGATATCCGGAAGGAAGTCATTGGCCGGATCCTCTGCGTACACGCGGACTTCGATAGAATGGCCGTTAATTTTCAAATCTTCCTGAGTAAAAGAAAGGGGATGCCCTTCGGCAATCCGTATTTGTTCTTTTACAAGATCAACGCCGCTTATCATTTCCGTAACCGGATGCTCCACCTGCAGGCGGGTATTCATCTCGAGGAAGTAAAAATCAAGGTTTTCATCCAATAAAAACTCCACGGTACCGGCGCCGATATAGTCGGCCGACCGTGCCACCTGAACCGCACATTTTCCCATGGCCTCCCTGATTTCGGGTGTCAGGACGGAACTGGGAGCTTCTTCAATTACCTTTTGATGGCGGCGCTGGACCGAACATTCCCTTTCAAAAAGATAAACAATGTTTCCATGTTGATCAGCAAGGATCTGAATTTCGATATGGCGGGGAGAGCCGATATATCTTTCGATGAATACAGATCCATCGCCGAAGGCGGAGGTAGCTTCGCTCACCGCTCTTTCCAGCATCTCATCAAACTGACCGGCATTTTCTACTATACGCATGCCCTTACCTCCTCCTCCTGCCGAAGCCTTTATTAACACCGGGAAACCTACTTCTTTGGCGATATTCCTGGCTTTGTCCACATCATCGATGGCATAGTCAGTTCCGGGTACCAGGGGGATGTTATACTTCTTTGCAGCAGCTTTTGCGGCAAGTTTACTTCCCATCATTTCCATCGATTCGGGGGACGGCCCAATCAGCACCAGTCCATTTTTTTTCACTGCGCGGGCAAATGCCGGGTTTTCCGATAAAAAGCCATATCCCGGATGGATGGCCTGCGCGCCGGTTCTCAGGGCAGCATCGATAATTTTATCTATAACAAGATAGCTTTGCTGCGAAGGAGCGGGGCCAATACAAACTGCTTCATCCGCATAACGGACATGCAAAGCATTCCGGTCGGCCTCCGAATAAACAGCCACTGTTTTAATGCCCATTTCGCGGGCGGAACGCATTACACGCAAGGAAATTTCGCCTCTGTTCGCGATAAGGATTTTTGTAAATTTCATGGGATGAAATTAGGCATTGTTTGTAAGATAAACCGGATAGCTTTTAACGAATTTTATACATAATCCGGACACTTTAAATCAAAATTACAAATTAAGGACACCTGCAATATTCCTTTCGAAAGCGACCATTACCGTACATCAGGAATTTCTAAAATTACTTTCCGGTAAATTACTGATTTTTCAAACCAGAAAGTACTTCAAAGTTTCTCGCGGAGGCGCGCAAAGTTTTTTCACGCGGATCGCAACGAAGTGAATAT
>CAZHSC010000123.1:0-6466 GCA_964534995.1 uncultured Bifidobacterium sp. | reverse complement strand
TGCCATTCCGTAGGTTCGTACACCCCGTTAAAATTATAATCAATCCAAACCGAAATGATGGCACTGATAATACCGCTGGTAGTTACGCTTAAATTATAAGTCTGGTTTTGAGTAACGGTTGTGGTAGTGGTTCCACTTGCTGGATAAATATTATAAGCCAGGCTGTTATTACTGGTACAACCGGTGGAGTTATTCAGGGTATTGAAGGTGACGTTGGAAGTCCACATATTATTACAATTCGGAATATGGACGGGCGTGCAATAACATTGTGTGGCGGTATTTTGAATAACCTGAACCGGAGTTGTGTACAAGGTGGTAGCGCCACAGGTAATCCTGCAACGGTACCAGGTAGTAGCTGCCTGCGTTGTGGCGAAAGGATAAGTTGTCGCTCCGGCAATATTGGTCCATGGACCACCTGCGGCAGGACCGCTTTGCCATTGCCATGTCATTCCTGATCCTAGTGTAACCGTATTTGTAATATTGAGGGTAAATACCTGCAGGGGACAAACATTCGACAAGGAACTGACGGCATTGCCTGCATTGGTCAACCCGCAAGGAACACCCGGAACAATATTAATGTTGTAATCTTCCGTTTCACCCCAGGTATAGGTTCCGCAGGGCGGATTGGTATTATTACCTCCCTCCCTTAGCACAATACGCATTCTGGTGGTGCCGGTGAGTGAAGAAAAAGGAATGGTAATATTCCCTGATATAAAGGTGGTTACCGGAGTGGCGCTGGTCGGGCCTGTCGGACCGCCACTGAACACTCTCTCCGTGGTGGGGTCAAAGAACCCATCCTGGTTATAATCAATAAAAACATTAAAATATGCTGAATAAAAAAAGTTACCGGATGTAATCTGCCGTAGGGTAATCGGATAGGTTAGTCCCTGAGTATAGTTTTGAGCCGGAACAGTAGCCGTAAAGTTGGTATAAACGTTAAATGAAGTTGGATTATTCGTTGTTGGTCCGGGAGCAGCAGGATTTGTCATGGCTCCAAATACTACCTGACCGATATCTGTGTCGACACTGGAAGTAGCATTGGAGTTGCAATAACAACTGGTAGGCAGGTTCATATTCACCTGGGCTACTGAAGAGTTGGTGACCGGACCTAAATTACATCGGATCTGGCACTGATACCAGGTGGTGACGATTTGTCCGGGACTGGCATAGATGGCCTGCGTGGCACCGGCAATAGGAGTAAATGGACCACCTGCCCCTACCGTGGAAGACATCCATTGAAAAGTATAGCCACTGTTATAGGGAGGATACAATCCACTCAGACTGACCGTATAGGGTACGTTGGTACACACCGACGGAGAAGAAGGCACTGCGGTTACACCTGCGGGGACACCGGCACAGGGTGTAGCCATGTGGTAATACAACTGAACATCCGGACGGTAGGTAGTAACAAAACCATTTCCAGCGGGAGGTGTGTTGTCAGCACCCCAATACTGAAAATAATTACCCGTGGTTATTGATCTTGAAAATACTTTACCATTAAAGGTTTCTCCGCCTCCACCCCCAAAATTGGTTTCCACTATTACCTCAAGGTGGGTACCCCCTCCATTGAAGTAAAAAGGACTGGTGAGATAAATAGTTACCCAGGTATTTGGTAAAAAAGTAGCCGAACTGACCGTACCATTAAAGCACAAGGTGGCTGGGGCTGAAGCAGCAGCATACGTAGTGGGTGTAAGACCCGCCGCTCCGGCAACTTCCTTCAGCAGGACCCTAACAGGCGTGTTTGGCGTGGGGTTATTGAAACTATTCAAAAAGAAAGCTACTCTGGAAATGATAATTCCATTGGGAACGCCCGCAGCGGTAAGCTCCGGAGCCGTCAATTGTATCTGTCCCCTGTCATAACCCCAATAGGTTCCCAGAGGACGGTAATTGTAGGCTGCTCCCGGTGCCGGTCCGGCCCCTCCCCCCGGAACATTCACATTGATCTGAGCGATGGCACTAATGGCCGCAAAAACGAAAAGAGCCAGCATTGAAAAATATCTGAGGATCATTTTTGTGAATGGAGAATTACTTTTCATTTCCCGGGTGTTTTTGTCGAAGTTAAAGATATAAATAAATTCTGCTTTACAATTATTTTTTACCATTTAATCACCGGTGTTCATAGGTAATTTTCTACCTTTGACCCTACACTGGGGTGCCCGCAGGGGCTGAGATCATACCCATACTACCTGATCCGGATTATACCGGCGTAGGGAGTGGATAGTCACAGCTTTTTACGGAAACCCTTTCACTTAGTTAAGCGCTGGCTATGAAAAAGCACCTCCTTCTTGTACTCCTTGTGCTCGTATTGAAACCTATTCCCACAATGGCACAATACAGCCTGTCCGGAATCGTAAATGATATGAACAAGCTGCCCCTTACCGGTGTCATCATCACTATTGAAAACACCAAGCTTCACTTCGTCTCCTCCGAAAACGGATCATTTACCATACCCGGACTTAAAACCGGGAAGTACAAACTGCATTTTAAATTGCTGGGCTATGAAGATAAATTTACAGAGGTGAACATGCCCGGCGAAGGTTTTATTTCTGTAGTATTGAAAAGCAAAGAGTATTTAACCGATGAGGTGACCATCAGCGCCCACCGCACCGGCGGGAAAGCGGGAATGGCCGTAAGTATGCTCGACAAAGAAGAAATTGAAAAATTAAATACCGGCCAGGACCTTCCCTACCTGCTCCAATCCCTGGCATCTACTGTAGTAACCTCTGATGCGGGAAATGGTATCGGCTATACTGGAATCAGAATACGGGGAAGCGACGCGGGCAGAATCAATGTAACGATAAATGGCATACCACTGAATGATTCTGAATCCCAACTTGTTTACTGGGTAAATATGCCGGACTTTGCCAGCTCCACCGAAAACATTGAAGTAACAAGAGGGGCCGGAACAAGTACCAACGGAACCAGTGCCTTTGGAGGCAGCATCAATATTCAAACACAACAACTCAGCGACTCCGCCTATGCGCAAAGCAGCAACGGGTTCGGATCCTTCAACACCTGGAAAAACAATGTTTCATTTGGCAGTGGATTAATCAGCAGGCATCTTGTGGTAGAGGGGCGTCTTTCGGCAATACGTTCCGATGGATTTATTGACCGCGGCAGTTCTGATTTAAAATCGGCGGGAATCCAGGCTGCGTGGAAATCCAGAAACAACATCTTACGTTTTAATCTCTTTACCGGCAAAGAAATCACCTACCAGAGCTGGTATGGAGTACCTGAAAGCCGGATTAGCAACAACAGGCAGGCCATGCTCGACTACAGCATACGAAATGGACTTTCGGAAGACGAGACGGCCAACCTGCTGAACAGCGGAAGGACCTATAATTACTATACTTATGATGATCAGACTGACAATTACCAGCAGGATCACTATCAGTTGATAACAGCGCACAGTTTAAGCAACAACTGGCTGTTGAACATCGCCCTGCATGCCACCAGAGGAAGGGGCTTTTATGAAGAATATAAAAACAATCAAACCCTTTCAGACTATAATATATCGCCCATCATCCTGAATGATACCATGATCAGTGAAAGTGACCTGATACGACGTCGCTGGCTGGACAATCTTTTCTATGGAGGAACATGGACACTTCAGGGCACTCCGCTAAAAAGACTTTCAGTTATTTTGGGTGGAGCCATAAACCGGTATGATGGTGATCATTTCGGGGAAGTTATTTGGGCGAGATACGCCGGAAATTCGGAAATCCGTAAGCGTTATTACTTCGACAACGCGATAAAGGACGATTTCACAGGCTACCTGAAAAGCAATTGGGAAATTCACCATAAGCTGAACCTTTTCCTCGACCTGCAACTCCGGCTGACAGACTATACATTTGCAGGTCCTGTAATGAACAGCAACACGGTAACAAAGCAGCGAATCCATCACACCTTCTTTAACCCAAAAATGGGAATTACTTTTCAGCCGGAGGCCAATCTGAGTCTGTATGCATCAGTGGCAGTGGCCAACAAAGAACCAAACAGGGAGGATTATACCGGGTCCAGTTCTTTTTCAAGACCTGATCCGGAAAGACTCATTGATTACGAAACAGGAGTAAAATGGAATACGAACTCATTCCAGGCAGTAGTAAACCTGTATTATATGGATTACTATGACCAGTTGGTGCTGAATGGAAAGATAAACGATGTTGGCAGTTATACCCGCATCAATATTAACCGGAGTTACAGAACAGGAGTTGAAATAGAAAGCGCTTTACAATTACATCCGCAATTGTTGCTTCAGGGCAACCTGACCCTCAGCGACAACCGGATCAAAGATTTTACTGAATTCATTGATCAATACGACGCTGACTTTAACTACCTGGGTCAAAAGCGAATAAGCTACCGGCATACTGCCATTTCATTTTCACCGGCATTAACAGGCGCCGGCCAGTTGAATTATACGCCCTTCCGGCATAGTTCCATTTCCTTTATATACCGTCATGTTTCAAAACAATACCTTGACAATACAGAAAGCGAAGAGAGCATTATTCCAGCATATTCTACTGCTGATGTCCGTTTGAGTTTTACACCTTCTGCCGGTTTCTGTAAAAAAATCAGGGCGGACATCCTGCTGAATAATATTTTCGATACGGTATTTGAATCCAACGGCTATACCTGGGGTTATATATATAATGAAACGAGGATCCGGGAAAACTTCTATTATCCGCAGGCCGGATTTAATATCATGGGACAGCTCACACTCCGTTTCTGACGATCCATACATCATAGTCCCGATATAACCCTTTCAGCAGGAAAAGCAATTCATACGCAGATTTATTTTTCCGCCAGCAAAAGAAAATCCTCCAGGCTGCCGGCCGCGTCAGCACTTCTTCCCTGTACACATCGGATGATTTGAGGTGAAACAAGTGTGAATCCTGATTTGTTCCGATTGCTGAACTGAACGGAAGTAAATGCAAGTTCAAAAACCAGGTCGGGACGAACACTTTTTACAGGCCCGAATTTTTCAACCGTATTGTTCTTCACAAACCCGTTCAAGTGTTCCAATTCTTCTTTGGTCAGACCTTCCGCTGTAGTTTTAGCGACAGGAATAAGGACACCCTCCTTCCAGGCCGCGAAAGTATACTCCATGGAAAGGGTTCCGGTTGCAATAAAAACGGATCGGGCATATAATAAAACAACGTTTATGGTATGTACCTTTTCTGTTCTTGTTAACTGCAGGCAATCGCCGTCTTTACCACCATATACCGCATGCTTCCTGCGCAGCAATACACCCCGTATAAATGCTTTTTCCGATACCATCTTATTTTCAATATCTTCCCATGAATAGAAATCTATTTCCTGAGCAATAAAAATCAGTTCCGGGTTCAGCTTTCGGGTAATGCCTTCCAGGACAGTTAGTCTTCTCCATAAAGGCTGTTCACGCAAATCCGCATTCCCGTACTCCAGCAAGTCACGCACGGCCATAGCAAGTGGATTTTCTTTCACCAAACTTTTTGAAACAACCTTACGCCCCATTCTTTGCTCAAACAGCCTGGCTGATAAACTGTGGTTTCCATGCGACAATACTTCACCTTCCAGAACGACATCATCCGGGAATGCCTGCCCTTCTTTAACCAATTCCGGCAACTTGTCAGTAATCAGATCGTCGTTACAGGTCCAGATAAAAACCTTTCCCTTCCTTTTTACAAGCTGAACCCGAATAGCACTGCAGGTAATATCCGCCCTCCATAAGTTCACATCCTCCTGCTTCGCCAGGCGAATTTGAGGCAGTTGCCGGCAAAATTTAACAGGTAAAGCAAAATCCTCACCATCTCTCTCCTTCAGGACGAGTGAATTAAAATCTGTGTGTAGCGGGGACCAGTCAGCGCCCAGTCTTAGCTGCAGCCGGGCCCTGTCCACACCGGTAAGCTGTTGCAATGCACCAAGGAGGTTACCTGCATTCACCCTCAGCCGGAGATTCCCACACAATAATCTGTTAAACACATATCGGTCAAAAACAGGGAGTGATCGCCAGACAGAGGTAATCATTGACTTCATTGCATCCGGCTCCATTACCTTTCCATTATAAAGCATCCCACATACCTCCGAAAAGGACCAGGTAAACGGTTCATTACCTGCCGGCAATATGGAAGCGATGGTTTCCTGTATATCACCCGTTGCAAGCAGACATTCTTTAAAAATCCAACCGGGAAGATTTGATACTTCAAGGGCCAGGCTTGTTAGATTTTTCACTGACATAAGGGCCTTTGGACCCTTGGCACCCAACAATGCCAGTATCCATATTTTATCTCTATCGTCCGCCTTCAGCAAATAGTGATACAGCAGCTCCGTTTTCTTCTGATCGTTGTTTATAAGATCAACGGCTTTATATAATTCAGAAAAAGCTCTCATTCCATTTTTACCGCTTGACATCCGATAATTCCCCTTCATATAAGGTTTCTAATGCGGAAGCATCTTTCCCCTGCTCCCGCAACCAACGTGATAAAGC
>CAZHSC010000122.1:0-7041 GCA_964534995.1 uncultured Bifidobacterium sp. | reverse complement strand
GATACCTGGGAAAAACCCTCTGATAACAACCCTAATCTGAAAATAGCGGTATGACAACTCTTGAAATTATATTCTGGTCATTATTGACAATAGTGTTCTATTCATACTTTGGCTACGGCATCCTCCTAATCATACTGGTAAAAATACGGGAGTGGATACGCCCTGACCTTAAGGTCACTAATCCGGGATTTGAGCCCCGGGTCAGCCTGATCGTACCCTGTTACAACGAAGCTTCCATTTTGAAAGAAAAGGCTTCCAATTGTCTTGAGCTGGAATATCCTGCTGATAAACTTCAGATCATTTTTATCACGGATGGTTCCAACGACGGATCGGAAAACATATTGCAGAATTACTCCGGGGTAGAAGTTATGCATCAACCACAGCGCAAAGGAAAGTCAGCGGCGGAAAACAGGTCGGTTGCACATGCCAAAGGAGAAATTATCATTTTTTCAGATGCCAATACACTGCTGCCTTACGACGCCATACGCTCACTCGTAAAACACTATATTGATCCTTCGGTGGGTGGTGTGAGCGGAGAAAAAAGAATCATTCAGTCTGGTATAGATAATGCCGCCGGAGCTGGTGAAGGGTTCTACTGGAGATATGAATCGATGCTGAAAAGGTACGATGCGCGTTTATTGACCATTGTTGGTGCAGCGGGTGAATTATTTTCTTTTCGCCGACACCTGTTTACACCACTGGAAGAAGATACCATTCTGGATGATTTTGTGCTGTCTCTTCGCATTACGCAGGCTGGTTACCGGGTACTATACGAACCAGATGCTGTTGCGCTTGAAACCGCATCCAGTAATAGCAGGGAAGAACTGAAACGCAAAATACGAATTTGCGCTGGAGGATGGCAGGCGATGATGCGCCTTAAGTCCTTGTTGAACTTCACAAAACATCCCTTGCTTACATTCCAGTATATTTCCCACAGGGTACTCCGCTGGACCCTTGCCCCACTCTTTTTAATACTGGCTTTGCCCCTGAATGTGATATTGGCAGGCCATCCTGTTTATCTGGGTTTCCTGACCGTCCATCTTTTATTTTACATTTTGGCTTTCATTGGAATGTGGCATGAGAAAAGAGAGATTAAATTCAAAATATTCTTCATTCCTTATTACTTTTTGCTGATGAATTATGCAGCCATTGCCGGATTCATAAGGTTTTTTAAGGGCAGTCAGTCTTCAGTATGGGAAAGATCGGAGCGAAAACTGATCATCAAAGAGTCAGCGGTATAGAAATCTGAAATGTAAGAATTTCAGATTTTAGTTTAAATGCAAATTAAAATTATCATAATATTTAACCCTTCCAATGCCTTCGGACACCATGCAGTTTAATTCCTGGAAAACCTTAATCATCCTCCTGTCAATTTTGACAGGCATGATGGGTACGAGTTCGTGCGTAAAGGAAATTGATGAATATCAGGGTCCGGCCAACGGTAGCACTGCGGTCAGCGAAATGACAGAATTGCAAATTCCAGCCAACTTCCAGTTCAATATAGACAGGGACATACAGTTGGATATACGCATCCATGACAATCTTGACGGGCCCATTGCGGATGTGACTGTAGATATTATGACAGACATACCGGAAAACGGAGGAGCTATACTATTTAAGGGGAAAACCGATGCCAGTGGACGTTTGACCGGATCTTTCAAGGTAATAAATGCAACCTCCGAAGTAATCATCAACACGGACCATATTGGTATTGCCAATAATGCTATTGCAGTCTTACAGGGGAATTTTATCAATCTGACTTTAGGAGGAAGCAATCCACAAATGTTACTTACCAAAGAATATAAACTCGTTCATAGCAATTCCGTCGGATATGCATACCGGAGCAGCTCCATTCCCAACAAACTCTACATGGGCACCTGGAATCTTTCAGGGGTTCCCAACTATCTTGAACCAACACGGGATTATATCAGCGGATCTTTTTTAAGCCGTATTAATTACTCCTTACCGGAAAGGAGATCTGTTCCGGCATTTCATCCGGAGTACATTGCCGCCAATGCAGAAAGCAATGTGGAAATAACCCAACAGGCAGATATCTGGCTCACCTTTGTACATGAAGGCGCCGGATTCAGAAATTCTGTAGGCTTTTATAAGTACCATAAAAACAATCCACCTGCCAGTACGAATGACATTAGCGCCATTACTATTGTTTTCCCGAACCTAAGTTATCAGAATTCCGGAGGCGGCCTGGTGAGTGGGGATAAAGTCAATATTGGACCCTGCGGCCCGGATACCATGATTGGATTTGTACTATTATCCAACTCCTATGATATAAATACACAATGGGTAGGTAACGGATATAACCAGTATTATTCCAACAGTAACCTAAACCCTGAAGGCAATGCTTTAAAAAGGAGTCACAACGTAATGTTATGGGATTCCATTGAACAAAAAATGATCATTTCCTTTGAAGATCTGCACCGGGAATCCAATAGCGATGATGATTTTAATGACGCCGTATTTTACCTGAGCGCTTTCCCGGCTTCGGCAATTGCCATAAACCAGGTACTGGGCACCACCACGCCGGTGGATACGGATGGAGATGGAGTAGATGATATAAATGATGACTACCCAATGAACAATGAACTTGCTTTTAATAACTATTATCCCTCTGCCAGCTCATTCGGCTACTTTGCCTATGAAGACTTATGGCCATTTCGCGGGGACTACGATATGAACGATCTGCTGTTGGGCTACCGGTTCAACTCCATTAAAAACGCATCCAACCAGGTAAAGAAAATAGAATCAAAAATTTTTATCAAAGCTGCCGGTGGATCCTTTCAACATGGTTTCGGCATACACTTACCGGTACCTTCTTCATTTGTTGCGCAGGTTACAGGAAGTAATTTAACCGAAAATTATATAAGTACCAATGCAAATGGAACCGAAGCAGGACAATCAGAAGCTGTTATTGTCGCATTTGACAACTCGACCACATTAGCTACGCGCCCACCCGGATATTATATAAACACAGAACCCGGATCACCGGTAGTAATCAGCGATACCGTTCATCTTAGTATAGATTTTATAACAGGATTGCCAGCCTCCAGCCTGGGAAGTTTGCCTTATAACCCTTTCTTAATATCTAATCAGCGAAGGGGAAACGAAATTCATTTGCCGGACAAGGAACCGACTGATCTTGCAGATCAGACTGTATTCAATACAGGCCAGGACAGAACAAACCAGGCACTGGGCAGGTATTATAAATCAGATACAAATTTACCTTGGTGCATCAATATTCCCGGCGACTATGGCATAGTAATAGAAAAGGCGCAGATCATGGATGCCTATTTAAAATTTGCCGATTGGTGTCAGTCAGGAGGCAGCCTTTACAGTAACTGGTATACCAATTTACCCGGCTACAGGGACCCATCAAAAATTTTAAACCGTTAACAAAAGAACGTGCAGATGAGATTTGTTTTCCGCATCCTGCAAATATTCGTTTTGTCGCTGACAAGCTACGTCAATACTTACTCACAAAAAACGATAGAAGCCGACACCAACCGGCTGGTTATTGACGGGAGTCTTTATCCATTTTCACAAATTTCGCCCGGCGACACCATACGTTTACTGCCAGGTACCAGACCCTTTATCATTTTAAAAAATCTTAACGGAACTGATGAAAGTCCCATTGTAATATGTAATGGAAACGGGGATGTCATCATTGACAGCGATCATTACTTCGGTATCTCTATCCGAAAATCTTCCCATATCAAACTTACAGGGAAAGGCTATCCACATGCTACTTATGGAATCAAAATCTACAACAGAACCGGCAGTGGATTAAGCATCGGCGACTACACCACCTTCTTTGAAATTGAATGCATTGAAGTAGGGTATTCCCAGTTTGCCGGTATTGTAGCCAAAACAGAACCCTTTTGCGGGTTTGACAGAAGCAGCTTCATACAGGAAAACACATTCATCCATGACTGCTGGGTGCACCATTGTGGCACAGAAGGCATGTATATAGGCAGTTCGTTCTATAAAGGCCAGGTAATTCAATGTGATTCAGTACCAGCTACAGTACTACCGCCGTTGCTGAAAAATGTTGAAGTCTACAATAACCTTATTGAATATTCCGGCTGGGATGGCATACAGGTGAGTTCGGCCATCAATGCCCGTATCCACCACAACATCATCAGGTATGACAGTCAGGAAATGGCCGACTGGCAGATGAATGGAATCATACTTGGCGAAGGTTCAACCGGACATATTTACAACAATGAAATCAGTGATGGAGAAGGAAGCGGCATATTCAGCAATGGACTGGGTGATATTTTCATCTATAACAATAAAATAATCAGGCCGGGCAAAAACAATCAAAAGGCAAGCGGGCAATATGGCATTTACCTGGATGAAAAGTCTGCAATAACAGGAATGTACTTCTATGTTTTTAACAATCTGGTATTAAATCCAAAACTGGAAGGCATCAGATTATTAAGTTATTACGGTAAAAAGAAAAACAAGATTCTCAATAATATATTAATTAAGGAAGATTTTCAGCCCTTTCAGGAAGAAGTTAACCTCATTAACATAATCGGAGAGAAAGTAACCACAGGCAGTAACTTCATTACTTCCGACATCGCCCTTTTGCAATTCAGGGATCCTTCCTGCGACAATTATCAACTGGAACCCGGATCACTTCTCATCGACGCGGGTCAGCAAATTGCCTTTATCGGCCAACTGACTGACTTTAATAATAAACCCAGGAATCAGGGCTATGGTATCGACATCGGGCCTTATGAATCGGAGTATTCCAGGGAACAATCCATTGCATCACTGGAAAAAGAAAAAGCATATCCCAATCCGCTGACGCCAGGCGAAAGAACAACCATTTGCTTCAACAATCCGGTGGAAGGATGGGTTGACTTCTGCCTGGTAAATCATAACGGAAGCGAACTGAAGAAATTAGGAAGTAATTATTACACCGAAGGAAGACAGTTTAAAGTAATTGCCGGCAATGATTTAATTCCGGGTATGAATTTTATACAAATCAGGAAGAGAATGGAAAACTCCATTATCCGGATTTCCTTAATCGACCATTGAGTTAATGGAATAATAGAATTATCTTTGCCATACTTTTAACAGAAATACCATGGCAGGAAAAATAGTAGCAGGCAACTGGAAAATGAACCTGAATCGTTTTGAAGCTCAGGCCCTGGTTGCTGAAATTACCGGAATGTTATCGGATGAAGAATTCAGGCCCGTTAAAGTAATACTATTTCCATCATTTGTCTATATAGGTGCGGTGGTACAATTAACCTCTTCTGATCATAGAATTGCGGTGGGTGCGCAAAATTGCTCCGACATGGAGTCCGGCGCTTTTACAGGTGAAGTATCGGCAGCCATGCTGAAATCGATGGGTTGCAATTATGTTTTAATCGGACATTCCGAAAGAAGAACCCTGTTTGGAGAGAAAAACCAATTGCTTGCCGAAAAAACCAGGCTCGCTTTAAAACATCTCCTGCATCCGGTTTTCTGTGTCGGGGAGCACCTGGAAGAAAGGAACAACGGACAACATTTTGAAGTTATCAAAAAGCAACTTGAAGAAGGGATTTTTCATTTGGATGGTTCCTCATTTGAAAAATGCGTTATTGCTTATGAACCGGTCTGGGCCATTGGTACCGGTTTAACAGCTTCTTCCGTTCAGGCACAGGAAATGCACGCCTATATCCGGGATTTGATCCGTACTCAGTATGGCAGTTCCGTTTCAGAAAGCACTTCCATCTTATATGGTGGCAGTTGCAATGAACAAAACGCGAAAGAGCTGTTTTCACAAAGGGATGTGGATGGCGGCCTCATTGGAGGCGCTTCACTGAAATCAAGAAGCTTTATTAATATCGTGAAGTCCTTGCCTTCATCAGGCACTTTGCTTTGAAGGACTGAAGTAAAAGTGCAGGCGTGAAATTTCCTTCATCAGCCTCTTCCAGATCATACTTAATAGATTACCATCCCTGTCCAGGGTGCGTGCAGTGGTCCATATCCTGGATGCTGAAGACTTAATCATGGTTACTTTTCCAAAACGCTTCATAGCAAGCACCATTTGTCCGTCCTCTCCCCTTCTCACATCAGTTCGCCAGCCAATTTGTTTACCCATACGTGTATAAAAGGCAAGACTGGCACCACCCGCCACAAGCTCCGGCCTGTTGATCGCCCTTAAACCAATGGCAATATCCTTGAAAAATTCGTAAAAGGCCAAAGTGAGTCTTGACTTATTTCCGTCAGGAAGAAAAGATACCCGTCCATAGGTACAGATAGCTGCACCTGCCTCCATAGGGGCTATCATCTGCTTCACCCATGAACCCGGATAAATGCTGTCTGCATCTGCGCAAAGATGATATTTACCACTGGCCATCTGCAAACCCGCATCACGGGCAAAACCGACACCCTGTAAAGGCTGAAAGACAGATTTTACCCCGCAACGATCCAGAATATACTGAGTCCGGTCAGTGGAATTATTGTTCACCACAATAACTTCTACAGGGTAATCCGCATCCAGCTCAGAAAGCGATGACAGTGATTTCAAAATGGTTTGCTCCTCATTGTAGGCGATAACTACAATACTTACCATGGGATTGCTGACCTTTTGCTTTTCAAAGCCCGCCTTGATTCTGTCAAATACCTGATCAGGTATATCATCGACATTATTGTAATTCAAGTAATGACGTTTCACCCAATTTGGCATCCAAGGCTGGTACATACGGCTTAAACGATTTATATTAACAATGTAAGCATTAAACGGAGGCAAATAGCTGAAGTTTCAGAAATTATTACATTTAAAGAGTAAGTTGTACTTACTATATTTGCGAATGCCCAGATATTTCGCTCTGGTATCCTATAAAGGCACCCGTTTTCATGGTTGGCAGATTCAACCCAACGCGGATACCATTCAGGAAAGACTGAACCTGGCATTGAAAACTGTTTTAAGGCAACAAATTGAAAGTGTTGGATGCGGCCGAACTGATACCGGTGTGCATGCCACACAGTTTTTTGCACATTTCGATCTTCATGAACCTATCGCAG
>CAZHSC010000121.1:5906-7147 GCA_964534995.1 uncultured Bifidobacterium sp. | reverse complement strand
TCTAACCAGCTGAAAACCGAACCGTTTTACTATTTACTTTCTTTATTGACTTCTTCTTGTTGTTTTTATTCCTTAGTAAACTCAGCAATCAGCGACCCTCCCGCACTGGCGGGATATTCTAACCAGCTGAAAACCGAACCGTTTTACTATTTACTTTCTTTATTGACTTCTTTTTGTTGTTTTTATTCCTTAGTAAACTCAGCAATCAGAGACCCTCCTGCACTGGCGGGATATTCTAACCAGCTGAAAACCGAACCGTTATATGAAATAATTAAGAACTGCACTAACTCAATGTTTTCCGTATGCAATATTCAACAAGTTTCAGCGTGAATTTGCATAAGAATACTGAAATCTTACTCTTTCATCAGGAAATTCTCCGATTGGGCTGCAAAGATAGCGTAAAATAAATTCCATCCAAAATTTGAATTAAGATATGTATATATACCTGGTTTTGAAAAGGTAAGGTGAAATGCACAAGCCATGCATGGGATTTTAAATTGCGCCACAAATTCTAAAACAATTTTACCATTGAATACGTAGTAGTGTTTCAATAAAGCAAATATGGGCCTGATTGACGCTACAGCAAGGCAGTTTTCGGAAAATCTCAAGTTGTATGTGTGGGTGCTCGCCGTGCCGGCAGTGATTATGGCGGGTACCTGGGTTTTCGGGAACGCCCTGGGTCTGAAGGATATGGGCTATCTTACGCGTGACCCCAATACGATTCTTAAAGGGCATGTTTATACGGGCATGATTTCTAATTTGGGGATCTTTTTATGGAGCGCCTCCGCTACTGTCTGTCTTATTACTGCAGGCTTGCTGCATAAAATGAAAAATAACTCTTCCGGGAAAATACTGATGTTATTTGCCGGGTTGCTGGCCTTGTTGATGGGTCTGGATGATGCCTTCCAAATGCATGAAAAAATGTTCAATGACATTATCTACATTCCCGAGTACTTGTTCTTCGTTTTTTATGGGGTATGTGTATTTGTTATCGCAATACTGAGTTACCGGGTTTTCATTAAAACTGATTTCACTTTATGGTGTCTGGCGCTATTAATGTTTTTTATTTCGCTGGTAATCGATATCTATGGATCCGCAATTCAACATCATAAGGCATTTTGGGAGGACAGTTTTAAATTTGCAGGCATATGTATCTGGTTGGTGTATTACTTGCGTACTTCAACCTCATTTATCATTGATTTGAAAAAAGAAAATCCCGCTTTATGACACGTCTTGCAATG
>CAZHSC010000121.1:0-5896 GCA_964534995.1 uncultured Bifidobacterium sp. | reverse complement strand
AGTATTTAAAGATAGTGGGTAAATCCACTCAGTATTTCACATTAAGCCTGGGGGAAATCAGTGCACTGATCGCACTTTTTAACCGGAAGGGATTTGTATATCTGGTAAACAGTATTGGGAAGTCCATTACCACACACTTGAAACCAGTGCTAAAGGTGATGGCAACCATTGCTTTCTTTTTGTTTATTGTACTGCTTATCGCATTAAAGAATGGCATAGAGCCTTCGGATATTACCAGGGATTACAGCGGAGTTTTTAAAATAGAGCCATACGTGGGTGTGATCAGTTATTTAGGGATATTTTTTTGGTGTGCCACCCTGGCATTAAACTGGTTTGCCTGGAAAATACTAATAAAAGTGGAGGGTAAACAAAAGCTGGGGGTTTTCTTTTGGTGGAGCGGATTTATTACCTGCATCCTCGCAATGGACGATCTGTTTCAGTTGCATGAAATCATTTTTCCCTTTTATTTGGGAATTCCCGAAAAGGTATTTTATATCTCGTACTTTGTTTTAGTTTTGTTTTTTTCGATGAAGTTTTTTAAAGTCTTATTAAACAAGTATGTCGTTTTCCTGATCTGTTCTTATCTTTTATTTGGGTTATCTGTACTGATGGATGTCTTTTTAGAATACCTTCCATTCGGTACTTATATTGAAGATTCATTGAAATTTGGCGGAATCATATTATGGGCCCAGTATTTCATACGTTTCGCATACTCAGAAATCTCCGGGCAACTGAAGTTTGGTATCAGATAGAGCAAGTGCATTGAGTTGCCCCGTAATATAAATCTGATAATTACCGCCTTCATGATGTATTCATAAGGATGTATTTGCTTTGTACCCGTTATGACGGAATGTCGGGTAAAGGTTCACGCTTACTTCATGAATAAATGAGAACTTTGATCTCACCTTCACGTTAAATATCTAAATAATCTATGAAATACCTGCTTTCAATTTCTATAATGTTGTTCAGTTTCCTGGGGCTTAGCCAGGCACAGGACGCGAAACAAGCTGCAGATAAAAACGCTGCCGAAATCACCTTTGAAAAGGAATTGCATGACTATGGTACCATTGATTATGGTGCAGATGGGTCCTATGCGTTTAAGTTCACAAATACCGGAAAAGATCCTTTGGTTATCACCAATTGTCAGGGTTCTTGCGGATGTACGGTTCCTAAATGGCCAAAGGAACCCATTTTAAAAGGACAGTCAGCATATATAAACGTAAATTATGACACAAAACGTCCCGGCCCTTTTACCAAAACCGTGACGGTTACTTCCAATGCGAAATCTTCATCTAAAGTATTAACTATCAAAGGTGTGGTTAAATCACAAGAGCAAACCGAAGATTTAATGCCCGTACGTAAAGACGGAGGCATGTCACCCCTCGAAAATCAATCAAAATAAACTTAACTATAAATTAAATCATGAAAAAATCTCTCCTCCTTGCCGCGTGTAGCATTTTACTCGCCGCAGGTTCTGTAAATGCGCAAGCGGACAAAGCTATGGTTAAACCAGCAGCTGCCGCTGTAAGCCCGGATGCACAAGTTGACAACAAGAACGCCGCCGAAATGATGTTTGAAGCCGAAGAATTTAATTTTGGTACTATAAAGCAGGGTGAATCTGTAACCCATGAATTTACCTTTTCCAATAATGGAAAGGAAGATTTGATCATTACCAATGCCCAGGGTTCATGTGGTTGCACCGTTCCTCAGTATCCCAAAGAGCCAATTAAAAAGGGAGCCAACGGTACCATCAAGGTTACCTTTAATTCTGCCGGTAAAATGGGAATGCAGGATAAAACAGTTACCATTACCTCCAACGCAAAAAACAGTCCCCGCATCCTTCACTTAAAAGGAACTGTAGAAGCGCCTGCAGCTCAGCCATCTAACGCTGCTCCACAAAAGTAATTCACAGCATAAAATCTATTAATTTTGTAGTCCCGGTTAAGCCGGGACTACTTATTTTACCCCTATGCCTAAGATATCCGAAAAGGGCCTGATGATGCCCCCCAGTCCCATACGAAAGCTTGTTCCATTTGCAGAAGCAGCAAAGAAAAGAGGGGTAAGTATCTACCATCTCAACATCGGCCAACCGGATATACATTCACCAAAAGTGATGTTGAACGCCATTCGTTCAATAGATCTGAAAGTAATTGAATACAGCCATTCTGCTGGTATCGAGTCTTACCGTAAAAAGTTGGCGGATTACTACCAGCGTTTTGATATTAACGTCAACTGGCAGGATATTATCATTACCACCGGGGGCTCAGAAGCCATTGAAATAGGTATGATGGCATGCCTTAATCCCGGCGATGAAATTATCATCCCCGAACCTTATTATGCCAACTATAATGGATTCAGCACTCAGGCCAATGTAGTGGTGAAACCCATCGCTTCCCATATTGAAAATGGTTTTGCATTGCCTCCCATACATGAGTTTGAAAAGGCAATTACCCCCAAAACAAAAGCCATTCTGATCTGTAATCCCAGTAATCCTACCGGTTACCTTTATAACAGGCAAGAACTTGAAGTGTTGAAGCAAATGGTATTAAAACATGATTTATTCCTTTTTGCCGATGAGGTTTACCGTGAATTTTGTTACGATGGCCGGGAGTATGTTTCTGTGATGCACCTCGATGAGTTGGATCAGCATGTAGTGTTAATGGATAGTATTTCAAAACGCTACAGCGCTTGTGGCGCACGTATCGGAGCCCTTATTTCCAGAAATAAAGAAGTGATGGCTGCCGCATTGAAATTTGCTCAGGCACGCTTAAGCCCGCCAACTTTTGGCCAAATTGCTGCCGAAGCAGCGATTGATACCCCTCAGGAATATTTTGAGGAGGTGAAGAAAGAATACGTGGCACGCCGTGATTTTGTAGTGGAAGAGTTGAATAAAATGGAGGGTGTGTTTTGTCCCCGGCCTTCCGGCGCTTTTTATTGTATGGCGCAATTGCCGGTTGACGATACCGATAAGTTCTGCCAATGGTTGCTGGAATCTTTTGAATATAATCACCAAACGGTGATGCTGGCCCCGGCCAGTGGTTTTTACTCCAATCCCGAACTAGGCAGGCAGCAGGTGCGCATTGCTTATGTCCTTAAACTCGAGTCTCTGAAAAATGCGATGGATTGCCTCAGGGAGGCATTACAGGTATACCCCGGACGTTTGGTTGCCGGAAAGAAAAGACCTGTGAATACTTCTGCCTGAAGGAAATAAAGTCTTTTTCATAGAACTTCTCTTCCCAATTTGTCATCAGTTTCAGCGGGCAGGGCAGCAATTTTTTGTCCTGGTTATTTTCAATATACGAATGTTAATATTTAAACAGGGAGCACTCCGGTTCGGGGAGGACTTGCAGATAGATTTGTATGCTTCGCAATTTCCATCCAATAGAAAATGTCATTGTCAGATTCCGTGTTGATTCAGAATATAGTAGTATGCCTGTTGATTATTGCTGTTCTGGTGCAGTTGTATTATCTCCTCTTTGAAATGTCGGCTGTGGGATTCCATAAGCTGCCGGCAAATCAAAAAAGTGAATTCAAGCCTGTGTCGGTGATTATCTGTGCCAGAAACGAATTGAAAAACCTCCGTAACTTCCTCCCATCGGTATTGAGTCAGGATTATCCGGATTATCAGGTCATCGTGGTGAATGATTGTTCATGGGATGAATCTGGTAAATACCTGGAGGAAATGGAAGATGCATATAAGCATCTTAAAATTGTTACGATTCGCGAACAGGAAAAATACCAGCATGGTAAAAAGTTTGCCCTTACACTCGGTATAAAGGCCGCCCTGCATGAGCATATCCTCTTAACAGATGCCGATTGCCGTCCCGCCGGAAAAAACTGGATACGTAAAATGGCAGCCGCATTCTCAGATAAAAAGGAACTGGTGATATCGTATGGAGCCTATGAAAAAAATGCAGGTTTTCTTAATAAATGGATCCGTTTTGATACAGCCATGAATGCGCTCCTTTATCTGGGCAGGGCCCTGCACCATAAAGCCTATATGGGAGTGGGCAGGAATTTAGCTTATACAAAGGGTTTGTTTTTCCGGAATAAAGGTTTCGCTAATCATTACCATATTATGTCAGGGGATGATGACCTTTTTGTAAATGAAACCACAACTCCAGAAAATACAGCTGTATTGATTGATCCTGAGGTGTTTACATATTCAAAACCCAAGAGCTCCCTGTATACCTGGATTTTCCAGAAGAAGCGTCATATGAGTGCGGGAAGCTATTATAAAGACCGGGACCGTTTTTTTGTTGGGGGCTATTATTTCAGCCTTTTTTTATTCTGGTTTGCTTTAATTCTTGCATGGATGGTGAAACTAAACTGGCAGATAGTCGTAGGAATAGTTGCGTTACGCCTCGTGGTTCAAATGATAGTCTGCTGGAAAGGATATAAAAAACTGGATGAATCAGATCTGTTTTTGTTGCTGCCTTTCTTTGATATTATTTCCGCTTTCCTCTATCCCATGCTGGCGGTCTCCAACCTGTTTATTAAAACCAAATCCTGGAAATAATGGCTGTGACTTCTGTACCCCAAGCGGTGAAAAACAAACCCACAAAATCAAACCAACCCATCAACAACGAGTCATCTATGAAACCACCCAAACAAATAGTAGAGGTAGCGGAGCAGGAAGTGCATCACTTATCTGATAAGGCCATCAAGGATTATAAGCTGGTTCGAAAAGCAGTGGATGAATGTGATCAAAAGGCTTATGCGGAGTTAATGTCCCGCTATAAGGATTCCATTTATTATATGTTGTTGAAAATGGTGAATAACCGTGATGACGCAGAAGATTTAACCATCGAAGCATTTGGAAAAGCCTTCCGGAATATTCGTCAATATACGCCCGACTATGCTTTCAGTACCTGGTTGTTTAAAATTGCCACCAATAATTGTATCGATTTTATCCGCAAAAAAAGGAAGTTGATGTTGAGTATTGATCGCGGTTTTGAGAATGAAGAAGGACAGGATGTTTCACTGGAAGTGAGGTCGGATGGCCCGGGACCCGACGATGTAATGATGAAGAAACAAAAGGTGATGATGATGAAAGATGTGGTAGATAAACTCAAACCACGTTATCGCCGCCTGGTAGAATTAAGGTATTATCAGGAGTTATCCTATGAAGAAATTGCGGTTGAATTGAATCTGCCCCTGGGTACCGTGAAGGCCCAGTTGTTCCGTGCCAGGGAGTTCCTGTACCAGATCATGAAAAACTCCGAATATGTGATGCATTAAGTTTTACGACTGTATTACTTTCGCCCCATGGTTCAACGCATGGGGCTTTCTTTTTCCTATAGATCTTATCTGAAGGACATCACCCCCCAACAGGAAGAGAATCTGAAGGAATTTAAAAATATTTTCCTGCAATGGAATGAAAAAATAAACCTGATTTCGAGGAAGGATATTGCACATTTCGAAATCCGGCATGTGGTTCATTCCCTAGCCATTGCCAGGTTTATCCGCTTTAACCAGGATGCTGTGGTGCTGGATGTTGGCACCGGAGGCGGTTTCCCGGGCATACCCCTGGCCATTTACTTTCCCGAATGTAGTTTCATCCTCGTTGATTCCATCGCTAAAAAGGCAAATGCTGTGCAGGAAATGGTGTCTGACCTGCAACTAAAGAATGTTAAAGTGATCCGGGGAAGGGTGGAAGATATTGATTGTAAAGTAGATTATGTAGTCAGTCGCGCGGTGGCTCCCATGCAGGATTTGATCCGCTGGACAAAGAATCAACTTGTTTCAGGTCAGAAAGGAAGCCTCCCCAATGGCTGGCTGCTGTTAAAAGGCGGGGATTTGACGGAAGAAGTGTCCTTATACAGAAAAGAGGTTGAAATTCAAAAGATTAATCAATGGTGGAAGGATGATTTTTTTGAAACGAAAGCACTGGTTT
>CAZHSC010000120.1:0-7178 GCA_964534995.1 uncultured Bifidobacterium sp. | reverse complement strand
GCACCTTCCGAAAGACGCTGTGATCCGGAAGAAATCAATTTACCGTTCGGATCGGGAATAGGATCTCCATGCGGGTCAACACGCGGGTATCCTAAAAAGGCGTCCAGCCTGCTCACCAGTTCGTCAGAACTTACATGCTCCAGTTCTTCCGCCATCTCATGTACCTGGTCCCATCTGAAATGTAAAATATCGGTCAGGAAAACCTCCCATAAACGATGACGGCGGATGATCCCTAATGCTACCCGTTCCCCCTTTTTTGTTACCCTAACCCCTTTGTATCTCTCATATTCTACCAGGTTTTTTTCCGACAACTTTTTAATCATGTCCGTTACAGATGCCGGACTGGTGTCGAGGTTATTTGCTATCTCAGAGGTTAACACAAGGTTCTGGTGACCATGGCTTAAATGATAAATGGATTTCAGGTAATTTTCTTCGGTGTTTGTAATCATGCTAAAAAAAATAATTCGACAAATATAGTATTAATTTTAGACTAATCTAAAATATTATTTAAAGTCGTATAATTATAAATTTTTATATTCTTGCAGCGATGTATAAAAGTATAATCCGGCCCTTATTGTTTTTGTTAAATCCTGAAACGGCGCACAAAGTAACGATAAGCTTATTGAAAATTTTATTTATAATACCTGGCGTTGAATATGTTGTAAAAAAATGTTTTTGCATAAATCAACCGGGGCTCTCGCGAAATAGGATGGGTATCCGCTTTCCAAATCCCGTGGGACTTGCCGCCGGATTTGATAAGAATGCAGGAATGTTTCGGGAACTTTCAGCTTTCGGTTTTGGATTTATTGAAGTCGGCACAGTTACTCCTTTGCCTCAGCCCGGTAATGATAAACCCAGGATGTTCCGTTTGCCCCTGGACAGGGGTTTGATCAACAGGATGGGTTTCAATAACGATGGGGTAGATAAAATGGTGGAATGTTTGAAAAAGAGACCCGCTGATTTAATTATTGGTGGAAACATTGGTAAGAATAAAATTACTGCCAATGAGTCGGCTGTGGCGGATTACGAGGTATGTTTCAGAAAACTTTTTCCATATGTTGATTATTTCGTCGTGAATGTGAGTTCCCCCAATACCCCCGGCCTTCGTGAACTCCAGGATAAAGAACCGCTTACAGCTTTGCTGAAACGTCTGATGCAGTTAAATGATGTTTCAAATCCTAAACCCGTACTTTTAAAGATTGCCCCTGACCTGAGTGATTCCCAATTGAATGAAATCGTAGAAATAGTAAAAGAAACAGGAATACAGGGAATTGTTGCGACCAACACCACCGTATCGCGCGAAGGATTGAAAAGTGACCGGGTTTTACAGGAACAGGGTGGTGGATTGAGTGGCATGCCTGTACGGGAAAGAAGTACGGAAGTAATTCGCTATTTGCGCGAAAAGGCGGGAAAAGATATGGTGATCATTGGGGTGGGTGGTATTTTTTCCACTGACGACGCGCGTGAAAAACTGGAAGCCGGTGCAGACCTTTTGCAGGTATACACGGGTTTTATTTATGAAGGCCCTGCCATGGTTAAGAGAATATTGGAGGGAATCGGTAAGCCGTAGGCGGATACAGGTAAAATAATTGGACCGCGATGTAAACTATTTCAGGCCTTTATATCTTGAAATGTTAGCATGTTAATAAGTTTATGGAGGTGGGATTGGCGGCTCTGGCAGTAAAAACATCTGTTTACAGAGCGTCGTTCTGTACAATCAGCTTAGCCCTGAGTTATTTTGGATTATGTTGGTAAATGCCGTTTGCATTTGTTTCCAAATTCTTTCTCCTTTCCTAATTTTGCAGGAAAGCAAAAAAACATGAAGAAATTAATATACCTGAGTGTAATCATCCTGGCAATGGCTTCTTGTGGCCAGAAAGGCGGCCATGAAGGCCATGAAAATGCTGAAACCGCAGTAGATACCGTCAATGCTAAAACGGGTCAGTTTGGTGCTCAAATGGACGAATCAGGAGCGATTTCAATGGACTCTTTGTTGGCGATGGTTAAAGCGGGGAATACGGATATTACCGGTATTAAAGTGGAAGGAAAAGTCACTGAAGCCTGCCAGGCAAAAGGCTGTTGGATGCAGATTGATAAAGGCGATGGAAGTTCCATGCGGGTGACATTTAAGGATTACGGTTTCTTTGTTCCCAAGGATTGCGCAGGAAAAACAGCCATTATGTTGGGACATGCTTTTATGGACACTACCGCGGTGGAAGATTTGCGCCACTATGCTGAAGATGCGGGAAAGTCAAAGGAAGAAATAGAGAAAATAACTGAACCTGAAGTGGAACTTGCTTTCGAAGCCGAAGGTGTAATCATTAAATAGTCAACGCAGATATTACCCGGAGCCCGCTGTTAAAAGCGGGTTCTTTTATTCTGGAAGTATGGAAAAAGTGGAATGGGTGGAATGTCCGAGGGATGCTATGCAGGGGCTGTCCTGGTTCATTCCTGCCGAACAGAAAGTACATTATTTGAATACCTTGCTTTCTGTAGGTTTTGATATACTGGATTTCGGAAGTTTTGTTTCTGCCAGAGCTATCCCGCAGTTAAAAGATACCGTGGAAGTGTTGAAGCGTTTGCATCCTGACAGCAAAACCGCCCTTCTGGCTATTGTTGCAAACAAAAGGGGAGGGGAGGAGGCATCGGGCTTTGAGAGGATCAATTTCCTGGGTTTCCCTTTTTCTATTTCTGAAACTTTTCAGCAGAGAAATACAAACAGCAGCATCAGCGAATCGCTGGCAACGGTTGAATTTTTACAGTCCCTCTGCGAAAATCACCGTAAAAAGTTAGTGGTATATATCAGTATGGCCTTCGGAAATCCTTACGGGGATGATTGGAGCGCGGATATTGCCCTGTCATGGGTAGAGAAAATTGCTTCGATGGGGGTAGAAACAATAGCCATGTCGGATACAGTTGGAGTGGCAAATAAGGAGGATATCAAACATATTTTTGATGCGGTAATTCCCGCTTTTCCAAGTGTGAACTTCGGAGCCCATCTGCATTGCACACCCGGAAACTGGAAGGAAAAACTGTCGGCTGCCTGGGAAAGTGGTTGCAGAAGGTTTGACAGTGCAATGAAAGGTTATGGCGGATGCCCCATGGCAAAAGATGAACTGGTTGGCAACCTGGCAACAGAAAATCTGCTGGATTTCCTGAATGAAAAGAAGGTGAAAACGGAAATTGACCGGCAGAAATTTCAAACGGCGCTGTCTGAAGCCGCACTGGTATTTACAGAACCCCTGGCAACATAAAATCCAATACTGCGTTATCTTCCCTATCCGTATATTCGTAACAAATTAATAGCAATAAGATTGAAGAAAATGCGATTTAAATTATGTATTATCAGCCTCTTTACCTTGCTTTTTGCCGGCCCTGCGCTGGCTCAGCAAAATGGCTATCTTGAGCTGATAGGTAATGTTCAGCAGGATGGTAAAGGACTGGAAGGTGCTGAAATTAAAATTATGAAAGGAAGTGAGGTGTCCGATAACCTGCTCACATCAGCAGGTGGTAAATTTATTTTTAACCTGGACCTGGGTCATTCTTATTCAGTTGTTTTTTCTAAAAATGGCAGTATTACAAAGTCGGTGATTATCGATACCAAAGTACCGGAACAGCTCAATAGTCAGATTTTCAGTTTCAAGTTTAAAATAGATCTTTTCAAAGCTCCCGAAGGACAGGAACCACCCAAAGAAGCGGCCCCGCCCGTTGCAAAACTTTCTTACAGTGACGTGTATGAGGATTTCGACTATGATCCTGAATATTCAAAGTCAAGAAAAGTTGAAATGGAAGCGGTAAAGCAAAAGATGGCGGTGGAAGTTGCCAAACAGGAAGCGGCTAAAAAACTGGCGATGGAAAAGGCTGCGCAGGATTCTATCGCCGCGGCGCGTAAATTACAGTTGGCCGCTGAAAAGGCCCGGCAGGATTCTCTGGCAAAGGAAAAGGAAAAACAGCGCCTGGAAGCGCTGGCACGCGCTCAGGAAGAGAAAATTCGTGAAGATTCTATAGCAAAGGAAAAGGAAAAGCAGAGGGCGGAAGCAGCTTTGATGGCTAAAATTGAAAAAGCCAAACAAGACAGTATTGTAGCAGCCGAAAAAGCCCGGATTGCAGCGGAAGTTGCCGCCAATGCACGTTTGAAAGCTACACAGGACTCTATCGCGCGTGTGCTGGAAAAACAACGGCAGGACTCTTTGATGGCCGTGAAAGAAAAGGAAAGGCTGGAAAAACTTGCTATGGATAAGGCCAAAGCCGATTCTATAGCCAATGCCAGGGAACAGGCAAGACTGGCCGATATTGCGCGTCAGGCACGTGAAAAGGCAATAGCTGATTCACTGGCGATCGTGAAGGAAAAGAACCGGCAGGAAGAACTGGCACGCATTGCACGTGAAAAAGCGGTGCAGGATTCTATAGCCAGGGTAAATGAAAAAATCAGGCTGGAAGCGCTGGCAGCAGCTAAGGAAAAAGAAAGGCTGGAAGCCCTTGCACGTGAAAAAGCCCGGCAGGATTCAATTGCCACTGCCAAGGAGCAGGCAAGGCTTGCCGAAATTGCCCGTATTGCGCGTGAAAAGGCGGTCTCGGATTCGCTGGCGGAAGTGAAAGAAAAGGCAAGGATTGAGGAACTTGCAAGAAAAGCCCGTGAGAAAGCTGTGGCGGACTCTTTGGCCATCGTAAAGGAGAAACAGCGACAGGAAGAACTTGAACGACTTGCACGTGAAAAAGCAGAGAAAGAAGCCATCGCGAAAGCAGAGGAAAAGGCAAGGCAGGAGGCATTGGAAGCCGCTAAAGAAAAAGCCAGACAGGAGGAAATAGCACGTGTAGAAAGGGAAAAGTTTGTCAGGGATTCTATTGCTACGCAAAGAGAAAAGTTCAGGCAGGATTCTATTGCAGATATGAAGGAAAAAGCAAGGCAACTGGAGTTGCAGCGTGAAGCACGTATCAAAATACAGAAAGATTCATTGGAGCAGGTGCGTCTGAAGCAAGAGGAGGAAGCGGCACGTCTGGCCGCAGAAATGCGTAAAAAGCAGGAGGAAGAAAGTGAAAGAAAACGCCTTGCCGAAATAGAAGCGCAGAAAAAGGCATTGTCTAACCCTCAAAACACTGCTCCTGTAAAGAAAGGTGCAACGGATATAAGTGCCTATAAATTTGATTTCGATAAACAATTCATGGCTGAGGGGATTGCGGTGGATACGATCAGTGAATCAAACCGAACCATTCTTCGTTCCGTTGTTAAATCCAAAGCGGTACAGGCTACTTATCTGAAGGTAACCTATAGCTATGGGGGTGTGTTCTTTTTTAAGAATAGCCAGAGTATAACGGAAAATACATACAACATGGAAATGGATGCGCACCGGAAATCGCTGTCTAAATAGCACTCCATCGTTCTCTTACAGGCCTGCTTTTTTCTGCCTCGAATCTTCCCGCATAGTGAACCTGAAAGGCCAGTGCATTTCAACCCTGGCTTTGACAAGGAAAGCGATGATTCCTGTGGCAATTACCAGCAGCCCGGCCAGCATGAATGCCCTTCCGGTTGAATAGAAAATCCATAACCATATTCCGGTAGCCAGGATAACCGGCAATGGATAGAGCGGCATTTTGTATGGGAGATGGCTGCTGCCGTTTCTTCTTCGCAGTAGGGTGACCCCAATGGCCTGACCCGCAAATTGAATAAGGATGCGCATAGCCAGTATGGCAGTGATGACCTCCGATAATTTAAAAAGCAGGCTGAAGATAAACGCGGCGATTCCAAGTCCCAGTAAACTGATATGCGGAAAGTGCCGTGTGGGATGAACCTTCGAGAACACCTGAAAGAATTCTCCCTCCCTGGCAGCTGCATAGGGTACCCTTGAATATCCAAGCATCACGGCAAATAAGCTGGCAAAGGCCACCCATAGTACCATGCAGGTGGCAACAACCGCTGCCTGTGGCCCATATACTTTTTCAATGAATGTGCTTACTATAAATTCTGAATGTTGGGCCTCTTCCCAGGGAATTACGGAAGTGACACTGACGTTTAATAAGAAATAAAGTACCGTTATTCCTGCAACCGATAAAAACATGCTTCTTGGAATGTTTTTACCAGGGTTTTTAATTTCACTGCCCAGATGGCAGACATTATAATAACCCAGATAAGAATAAATGGTTTTTATCATAGCGGCTCCAAAACCGGCGTTGAGTAGCAATGACAGGTCCGTCGCTGACAGCATTTCGCTGACCGGCGCTGTCATATCGCCATGGCTGATTCCGCCCCATATAATCCAGGCCAGCGTGAAAATAACTCCTATCCATAAAAAGGCGCTTATTTTTCCAATAGTACCAATTTTTCGGTACAGTAATGCCGTTAGTGCAATCACAACAAATCCTGACAGCATTTTACGGCTGATTTCATCCAGAGGAGTAAGGTATCCGGCATATTGCGCAAATCCTATAGCACCGCTGGCAATAACGAGCGGAGCCTGAATGAGCGTTTGCCAGGTATAGAGAAATGAAAACAGACGGCCCCAGGTACGCTCGCCATATGCCTTTCTTAAAAAGTGGAAACTACCCCCGGCATCAGGATAGGCCGCTCCCAGTTCCGACCAGATCATGGCATCTGTAAAGGACAAAGCAGCACCCGCTATCCAGGCCATTAAAAATTGAGGACCGCCAATGTAAGAAATCACAAGGGGGAGTACTACAAAAGGACCGATGCCAACCATATCAATCATGTTGATCACCGTGCTGTGAAATAATCCCAGCCATCGTTCAAGTCCACGTTGCGGAATCAGTTTCATGTACCGAAGATAATGAATTCGGTTATCGGCCTCCTGTTCTCCTTGCCCTTATCTCTTTTATCCGCCTCAAAAGAAGAATTTTGTTTTATATGTATAATGTCTTATCCTTGTACCAAAACAAATATATTATGTTGCTCGTAGCTGATTCAGGTTCTACAAAGGCAGACTGGCTCACATATGACGGGAGCGGAGTGGGTGGCCCTTTTCATACTATGGGATTTAATCCTTTTTTTCATTCCACGGAAATGGTGTTTGAGAATCTGATGAATTCTCCTTCCCTGCTTGATTTACGGGATAAGATTTCATCTGTTAAGTTCTTTGGTGCAGGTTGCTCCAGTTCCGAAAGGAATGAAATCATCGCTGCCGGACTGCGTAGGTTTTTTGCACATGCAAAGGTATTGGTGGAAC
>CAZHSC010000119.1:0-7204 GCA_964534995.1 uncultured Bifidobacterium sp. | reverse complement strand
AAGAGAGGAATAATAACACAGGAAAGGGGTTGTTCCGTAAAGGAGCAGCCCCTTTCCTGTAATGAACATGCCAGGGAATGGGTATTGAAAACTCAATGGAGGTCACATCTGAAAATCATCTGTGGACAGCAGCTTTCAATTCAATAAAAACGCATCAGGAGTTTCTCTGCAGGAGCAACCGGGAGTCAGCCCATGGCGGACAGATTAAAAAAATGGAATAAAATTCAAACTATCTTTTGTTCCATGGCTACCGAAATAGCTTCCGTGGCAGAGTGAACATGCAATTTCTCATAAATCTTCTTAAAATGAGAGTTTACGGTATGCCAGCTGATGCCCAGGGCATCGGCAATCATTTTATAGCTGGCTCCCTTCACGAGGTGCGATAAAATCTCTAATTCACGAGGGGTAAGATCAAATGTGTTTTTCTTATTTCTCGCTCCGGATTTCAACTGAAAAACCTCGAGGATTTTTTTCGCAACCGAGGGGGTCATCGGCGCGCCGCCTTCCATCACATCGCGGATACCTTCTATTAATTTTACCGGCGAGGTCATTTTAAGAAAATACCCCTGGGCGCCTGCTTTAATGGCTTCAAAAATTTTATCCTCGTCATCGAAAACGGTCTGCATAATAACCATGACTTCTGGCATCGCATTTTTAATCAGCTTCAGTCCTTCAATGCCATTCAACCCGGGCATATCTATATCCATTAAAATCACATTCGGTTTTAACTTCCCTGCTTTTTCAATTATGCCTTCACAGTTCACAAAGGTGCCAACACACTTCATGTCATCGTACTGATTAATTAATAACTCCAGGCTTTCAAGACGCCCTTTGTTATCATCAAAAACCATTACCTTAATCATACTTCAAAGATATTGCTTAATTTCCATCCGCCTCTACCTATAATTAGTCAGCCAATGCAACATTTAGCGGCCGCTTGCTTACGCCGGGGAATTCAATTTACATGCATACCAGCTCCGGGAGGCATTGGTTTTAACCAGGAGCTCTGCTAAAGCGTACTTTTTACGTATTTAATCTGCCGTTGCGTTTTTCAGAGGTCGAACATAAGTTTAATACCGGTTCCTTTTCCGGGGGCAGAATCAATGCTTAGGAGGCCCTTGATTTCTTCCGCCCTTTTTTTCATATTTATAAGGCCGTTACCACCCGTGGTATTCATGTCAAACCCTTTTCCGTCATCTTTGATCTGCAGTGTAACGATATTATTATTTTGGTAAAGGTCAATCCATATATTTTTACATTGAGCGTATTTCAAAATATTATTAATGCTTTCTTTGAAAATAAGGTAAAGGTTTTTTCTCTGTTTCATCCCGATTTTAAGATGCTTCATTTTCTCATCAAAATTTATAAAAAGCCTGATGGAAGAATGGCCTATATTTTCAGTAGCATAACCTTGCATTTTCGTCAGGATATTTTCGAAGGTGTCGTTTTTGGTGGTAATCATCCAGACTATGTCCCCCATGGCCTCCTGTGATATTTGTGCATATTCGCCTATTTTATCAAGGATGGGGATAATATCTTTTCCGTTTTTAGTCACACTTTCTTTGGCAACCTGGTTAAAGATGGATATGGAACTCAGGTTAGAGCCAATTTCATCATGTAAATCACGCGCAATATTTTCCCTGATTTTAAGGACCCGTTCATTTTGCTTATTCTTATAGCGGATCCAGGCATAAATGAGACCTGCACACAGCAGTGCTATGGAGAGGAAAAAATACCAGGATTTATACCAGGGCGTAAGTATGGTGATGGGTATGGTCAGGATATTCCGGCTCCATTCCCCGTGCGGATCGGTGCATTTAACTTTGAAGAGGTACGAGCCGGGTTGCAGGTTGGCGTAGGTGGTGAATCGCCTTTTACCACAATACGTCCAATGCTTGTCCAGACCTTCCAGGGTATAGGCATACTGTATTTCTTCATTCCTGAAAAGATCAAGTGCGGCAAATTGAAAGGTAAGGTAGTTTTCATTGTAGCCGAAAGTAAATGAAGTGTCCAGCGCTACCGGCGCATTGTTGGCAAGAATTTTTAACAAGAGGGGTTCGGGTGATTTCTTATTGACCAGGATGGTGTCGGGATGAAACAAAATGATACCATTGACGCCTCCAAAGGCAAGCCTGCCGTCTGACAGTAAACAAGCGGCATTTGTATTGAATTCTTCAAACTGAATTCCGTCCTTTTCGGAAAAAGTCAAAAAGGCGCCTGTAGATGGTGTGAGCCGGCAGACACCTCTGTTGGTCCCCATCCAGATATTCTTCTTATTGTCAGCTAACAGGCTGTATACCGAATTGTCAGAAAGGCCGTTTTCCTTTGTGTATTGACGCAGGGTTTTATTAACGGGATTATATTGCAGCAACCCATTACCGTTAGTTCCAATCCATATGTTTTCAGGGTCCGTATAATAAATGCTCCTGACATCTGAAGAAAGCAGGGGGATTTCAGCATTGAGTAAATACAACCCGGATGTGGCTTTGTTGTACACAAAGATACCCTGCGATGTACCTACTAGCAGATTTCCTTTGGTAAAACTGCTGATGCAAAAAATGGCAGGGTCTTTTGAGTGCTTTTTCTTTCTTACCAAAGATACCTTTTCAAGCCGGGCATTCTCTTCCGATGTAAGTATTTTATAGAGACTTCCGGAAAAAGACCCCAGGTAAAGATAATCGTCAGGGTCGGCATACGCACAACGAATGGATGATTTGGTGAGCGGAGTGTTGCCGGTATTTATATTAATTTCAGTGAACGTGCGCTCGTTGAAATTCAAACGGTAAAGTATGGGTTTATTCCAGCTGCTTATCCAAAAGGTGCCATGCCTGTCTTTGGTTACGGTGCCGAAAGAATTATTGTCAAAGATATGGGCAGCAGTTACAGGATGTTTCAATGGTTTAATTACATCTCCGTGGTACTTCATATTATAAGCTCCGTCCAGCGTTCCTGTCAGCAACTCGCCGGAGGCGGATTCACAGATAGCCCGTATGTTATTGCTTAGCGTTATATTGGATGGATGTGAAGTGATACCGGTTTTGTAGTTTCTTATCAGGGTATTGCTTTTTTCACATTTGACAAGGCCCTTTACTGTATTGAAAAACCAGGTGAGTTCATCGTTATTTGAATGAATCAGGTTGCAATTATTGGTGGGTATATCGGAATTTCCGGTATGGAAATGATTTACCAGTACTAAGGAATCATCAACTATACTGAGTTCCATTAAGCCCGCATTGCTGCTTTGAACCCATATGCGGTTGTCAGAAATCTGTGCAAAGCCGTTGCAATCTATGGTGCCGTTAAATCGGTCTTTCATCTTAACTAAAATATCGCTGGTAAACGAAGTGCCGTTTATCAGATTACACACCTCGATCTCTCCTGATTTTGCAAGAATGAAAATATAATTATTAAATTTGTTTTCGAAGCCTGTATTACCCCTGAGCCCTGAGTTTTCGCTGGGCCTGGGTGGCAACTCTGTAAATTGCTGTTGGGAGGGGATATAGCGGAACAGATGAGAAGGGAAACTTAAATACAGTTGTTTATCCGGTTTGGTGAAAAAGTAAGAACTCTGAAGTGGAATTGACTCCAGGCTATCTCCGGGACTGTCGTTAAGAGATACCTCATGAAATGTTTCTGAAGACAAGTCAAAATATCCGGTAAATCCTTTGGCCTGCATGAATAACTTGTCATCATATATCATGGAGTTTACCCTGGCATCAGGCAACTGATGGACTGGAATTTTAAAGTATTTCACCATTTCGGCTGAGAAGTCAACTTTATATAAACGATCTTCGACAAGTATATAGGTGTATTTGTCATGGAAATGGACAAGTCTGGCATCCGTTCCCGACGACAATGGAATCAACGAATGGAAGGATTCGTTTTTATATACATATTTAGTGATGGCCTGTGAGGTGATGAAAAAAGTATTCCCCTCCATGTCCGAATGTCCTGATAAAACGGTAGAGGAGGGAAGGCTGTTAATATCGGAGGGATTGTTTCTGTAGCTGACAAATTCATAGCCATCAAATCTGCATAATCCATTTTCCGACAACAGCCAGAGAAAACCTCTGGCATCATTCCAGATTCCGGTTACAGTTCCTGCAGGAAGACCATCCTGCGTGGTGTAATTTTTAAAATACATCAGATTTTGGCCATACACACGGGGGAACAGGCTCAGCAAAGCCAGCATACTGAAAATTAAATAGCGTATGGGAAGGTTCATCTGTGATTAATTGATGTAGCAGTTGGGGCGGGTAATTATTTTAACTGTATTCATATGGAAGCTATTATGAATATACAATACCTGTGATAAATCATAGCCATGAGCCCTAATATTAGGGGTTTTCAACCTTGCAAAAATACCGAAATTGCGAAGGATTAGATTCGGATAAATTCCGGAAGCCAAAACAAAAAGTTGTTTGTTGAAGGATGGGAAGGGGGCCTCAATGCGGAGAGGTCTCCCTATCCATCTGATTGGGTGACAAGATTACCTCCTCAATTTTTCCGGATCAGATGGTCGGATGGGCTGAATGATACAAGCCTGTTTTGCTGTTTACTTAAGAAAACAAAAACCAACATAAATGAAATCAAGTATTACTCAATCCGGTACTGTTAGCCTGTTAGCAGAAAACGGTACTTGCAGGGTATCCGGACACAACCCTGCAGGATGGCCCGGAATCATTGCAGTAGCAATCATTTTTACAGTCGGCTTATTGATGCCCTCCGTATCCTCAGCGCAATTATCGGGGGTTAAAACCATACCGGGTGATTATGCCAGCATGGCGGCTGCCGTAGCGGATCTCAACAGCCAGGGCGTAGGCCCCGGAGGTGTCACTTTTGATGTGGCTGCCGGACATACCGAAACATTGGCGGCGAGAATCGAACTCACTGCCACCGGTACGTTTGCCGATCCGGTCGTATTCCAGAAAAGCGGTGCAGGTGCTAATCCGTTGATCACGGCTTATGCCGGAATTGCCACAGCTACTTCGGCTGCCATGGATGGAATGTGGGCGCTGGTGGGTTCAGATTATGTTACCATTGATGGTATCGACCTGCTTGATCCCAATACCGCCTCCAACATTACCATGATGGAATATGGATATGGATTGTTTAAAGCCGGCGCTACAGATGGTGCCAGTAACAATATCATTAAAAATTGTGTCATTACCTTAAACAGAAACAACAACACCGCGGCTTCCGGAGGCCCTGCATTCCAGGGTTCAAACGGTATCACTTTGCTGGCCTGTACGCCGGCTGCCATGCAAACCACGCTCACTGTCACGGCGGCAGGCGGAGCCAGTTCCAATAATAAATTCTATAGCAATACCATTCAGAATGTCAATACAGGTATCTGTATGTCAGGCTTCGCAGCGCCTTCACCCTATACGCTCGCTGACACCGGCAATGACATCGGGGGCAGTTCACTGGCTACAGGAAATACCATTATCAATTTTGGAGGAGGTACCGGCGCCACAAATGCCTGTGCCGCTGTATTTGTAAAGGAACAATGGAGTTTTAATGTTTCCTATAACACGGTGAACAATAACACCGGCTCGGGTGTAAATCACCCTGCAACCAACCGGGGTATCTTCGCCAATGCCTCTTCCATTGGTGCCAGTGCCGACATTAACAATAATAACATAACTATTACCGGAGGTTCCAGCGCCTCCGCCATCGACTGGTGTATTGATGTTGAAATGGCGCAATCCGGTGCCAATGGCAATACCATCAATGTAAATAATAACACCATCAGCGCTACAAGAACTGTTTCCTCCACAGCCGCCTTTACCGCGATCTGGATCAATTCAGCGGCTACCACGGTTAACGTAAACGGAAATACTATTAACAATTTTACCTATAATGGTACAGGAACTGCAGAAGTTATATTGAGCCAGTTTGCAGGGATCGGCACCTTAAATATTAACAATAACTCCATCAGCAATGTCAATATTTCAGGAACTACAGGAGCTTTTTATCCCATTGGCGTTACAGCCTCGGTTAACAATGCCTTAAATGTTAATGGAAACACCATCAGTGGCGTAACCTATACAGGGGTTACCTCTAAAACATTCAGGGGAATTTATGTTTCATCTGCCGTAAATACAGCTGCGCATAGTATCAATAACAATGGTTTTCAGAATATCAGTTATTCAGGCGGAACGCCAACAGGCGAGTTTTCGCTGATTTACGGAGCTGGCACTGCTTTATCCTATACTATTTCCAATAATTCCCTCACCGGCGGACTTACCATTCCTTCTTCAGGGGCCATGTATTTGATTTATAACAGTCAGTCCACGCCAAATTTTACGGTTAGCAACAATACGCTTAGCGGTACAGGCATCAGCAGGACGGCTACTTCAGGTATTTTCCGTGCCTATTATAATTTTGGTTCCCCTTCATCGGGCACGGGTACGCTCAGTAACAACACCTGCTCCAATGTTACATTGGCAGGATCTTCAACCTTTAATGGATTTGAATACAGAACCGGCACCGGGCAAATCATGCAGACGATTAACAACACGGTGTCCAATATTACAGCAGGATCCGGAGTTTCATACGGAATTTATAATGGCTACGGCGCTGCCGGAAGTACTGTCAGCGGAAACACCATCAGCAATGTTAGCGGAACCGGAACCCTGTATGGTATATATCTTGGTTCTGTGTCATCCATCGGATTGGAATGTTCCGGAAACAACATCAATAATTTAGGAATTAGCGGAGTTTCCGCAGTGGCCGTACATGGTATCTTTCAGAATGCCGGCGGATCCAACACCATAGGCAGGAATAAACTATATAATATTAGTGCAACGGGAAGCGCCAGTGCTACCGCTACCGGTATTCACATTGCAGGTGGAACTACCACCAACCTCCGCAACAATACCATTGGTAATATCTCTGCCCCCATCGCCAATCTGGCCAACGGATTAAACGGTATTAACATCGCGGGAGGTACCACGGTCCTCGTTGATTACAACACCGTGTACCTTAACGGAAGCAGCAGTGGCGCATTGTTTGGATCCAGCGCTATCAATGTGTCTACGGGTCCGAACGCTACGCTGAGGAACAATATTTTCCTGAACAGTTCAACACCTTCGGGCGCTACGGGCTATACCGTTGCTTATCGCCGTTCTTCCACCACCTTAACAACATATAATGCGGCTTCCAACGGCAATATATTTTATGCCGGCACACCGGGTACCAA
>CAZHSC010000118.1:0-7703 GCA_964534995.1 uncultured Bifidobacterium sp. | reverse complement strand
TTTTATGATCCGTCCACAAATGAAAAAAGCCAAACTTGAAAAAGCCTTTAAGGAGAGTATTAAGAAAGGGGACAAAGTGGTAACCATAGGAGGCGTACATGGTAAAATTCTTGATGTCCAGGAAAAAACTTTTTTGCTGGAAATTGATCAGAATGTGAAGGTGAAGATTGAAAAATCTGCCATCTCCGCCGAAGCCACCAAACAATATTCGGCTCCGGAAGAAGTAAAAAAATAATAAAGGTTTTTAAACCACTTTAGGTAACTTAGACCCCGGAGTGTCTGACCGGAAAAATATATTTACATTCATCAGGGGCAACAAGGCCCTGGTTACCTTTATGGTTTGTTTCCTGCTGGCAACGGGGATATGGGTAATTAATTCCCTCAACAATTCCCATAGTACAACGGTACGCATACCCGTAGTATTTGATCTGCCTGCCCCGGTCAATGCGTCCCTGAAGTTGCCGGAGTATATGGAACTTCACATTAAAGGCCGGGGCTTCACGCTGTTCCAATTCATCTCCAGATCAAAGAGATTTAAAATCAGGCCATTCGAAAAAGCCAATATATCCAATGATACCGTTGTAAGCTCCATAGATGTAATCTGGCCCCTGATTAGTGAATTTGGTAAAGAAATAGAAGTCACCAGGGTAAGCCCCGATAAATTTTTCCTTTCCGGAAATAATTCCTATTCTAAAAAACTACCGGTTAAGGGTACCTATACTTTGAATTGTAAACCATCTTTCATTGCCTCCGGTCCTTCGGTATATTACCCGGATAGTGTTTATATTTTTTCCAGCAAACCCATTCCTGACCACATCAGGGAAATCAATGCGGAACCTGTTTCCATTGATCAGGCGGACCAGCAGGTTTTCCGCAGGGTTAACCTTCAACTGCCGGGTAATGATTTTCATTTGTCCTCAAGGGTATGCTGGCTTTATATACCGGTAGAAGCCGGCACAGAGATACGTCTTGAAGTACCTGTTATCAGTAAAAATAAAATGGCTGCCGAAGTTTTCATTCCGAATTATGTAAAAGTCACCTGTATGGTGCCTTTGAGTAAGTTCACGGCTACAAAGCCTTCGCTGTTTTCTATGGTAACAGAGGCCTCCGACTTAAATACCGACAAGGTACTGGTGCGAATGGACAGAGCGCCCTATTGGGCCGGTAAAATACGCTGGGAACCCTCTGTCGTAACCCGTTTTGTGAAAAATATAAACTGAGATGTTACAGGCCGGAATCACAGGAGGGATAGGTGCAGGTAAAAGCATTGTTTGCCGTTTGTTTACCCTATTGGGGGTCCCTGTCTTTAACGCCGACCTCAGCGCCCGGCTGCTGATGGAGAGCGATGCCCAACTGAAAGAAGCCCTGAAAGAATTACTGGGCAGCGACTCCTACTTCCAGGACGGAAGCCTCAACCGTGCATTTATCGCTTCTCTGGCATTCCGGGATCCCGGCCTGCTGCACAAAATGAATGCCCTGATACACCCCTTCGTGATTGATGCCTACCAAAACTGGGTAAAACAACAGGGCAATACCGATTATACCCTGCTTGAATCGGCTATCATGATTGAAACGGGCATACATACCCTTCTGGATAAGGTGATTCTGGTAGATGCACCTGAAGACATAAGAATTAAAAGGGTCTCGGAACGGGATCACCGAAGTGAAGACGACATAAAAGCAATAATAACACGGCAATGGAGTACCGACCGAAAGAAAAAACATGCTTCCTTTGTTATACTCAATGATGACAAGCACCTGGTGATTCCCCAGGTAATTCAAATTGACTGTATCCTCCGGTTAAAAAGTGAATAAGGAACTTCCTCTCGAAGCCCTGGCAAAGGGGTATCGTATTCCGGGCACCGATATTCATATCGACCCGCTGGAACCGGTACGCTGTGCCATCATCAGCCATGCACACGGCGACCATGCTGTTGAGGGTCATGAAAACGTATACTGCAGCCCCGGGACAGCGGCGTTAATCAGTAAGCGTTATACTTATCCGGCAAAGAAAATTTTTGAAATGCCGTTTAACAGTTCTTTCACCCTGAATGGTGTTTCTATCAGCCTGCATCCGGCTGGTCATATGCTTGGATCATCGCAGATACGCTGGGAAAAGGATGGACTTATAAATGTATATTCGGGTGATTACAAAAGAGAAACTGACAAGAGCTGTGAAGCCTTTGAAGTAGTAAAATGCGATAACTTCATTACAGAGGTTACTTTCGGACAGAAAGACAAAGTACACCCACCCGCCGGTGATATTATTGCTTCCCTGTCCAGATTTGATGGTATTAATATGCTCATAGGCGCCTATAATCTTGGCAAAGCGCAGCGCCTCACCCGGCTCATCAATGATCACCTTCCGGGTTACCGGGTGATGATCCATGCTAAAATGATTGCCTATCACAAAGTGTATGAGAGCATGGGCTTCCCTCTTGGACTGTGGGAACCCTATAAACGCGAGGCCTTCAAGCACCAGAAAAACATTATTTACCTGGTTTCACCCTCAACACTGCTAAACTTTCGTCCATCGCGGCATTTTATCAGGGCCTTAGCTACCGGTTGGGAGGAGAAATCATCAAGGTATGACTTTCCCATCCCGGTCAGTGATCATGCCGACTGGCCGGCCCTTATCCGCACCATTCATGAATGTGGGGCATCGGGTGTTTATACCATTCATGGAGACGGCGAACCCTTAAAATATGCAAAGGAACTGTCAGGAGTACATATCCAGAGCCTTAAGCCATGATTAAAGTAATCTGCAATGATGAGGTCCGGAATATCGATAAAAAAACGATAGAGAAGCAAGGCATACCTTCTCATGAGCTGATGGAAAAGGCGGCCATGGCCTGTACCGGCTGGTTGCAGCAAAACTTTGAAGCGGGAACCAGTTTTTACATTTTCTGCGGAAAAGGAAATAATGGAGGCGATGGAATGGCTATTGCCCGCCTGCTTTACAAAAGCGGAAAAAGCATTTCGGTATTCATTATTGAAGATGCAGGTAACCCTTCCCCCGATTTTATCCTGAACCAAAAGCAATGGGAAGAGATCAGTAAAAGCACCTGCAGGACCATCACCGGCCCATCTGATATACCTGCTATCCCTCCCGGATCGGTTATTATTGACGCAATATTCGGGTCAGGACTAAACAGAGCGCCCGGAGGTACGGCGGCTGACGTTATACGCGCGATAAATGCATCTTCCCAGCCAGTAGTATCCATTGATATTCCCAGCGGATTATTTGGCGATAAACATACTGCTCATCCTGATCAGTCTGTACGCGCAAGCACTACGCTTTGTATTCACGTACCAAGGCCTGTTTTTTTCTACCCCGAATATGAACAATACACCGGCGAATGGCAGCTGCTTGATATTGGCCTCGATCCACAGGCAGTACACGAGGCACCAGCCTATGCATTTATTCCTGATAATGCGGATATATCAAATCTGCTTCCCGGCCGGCCACTCTTTGCACACAAAGGCACCTTTGGCCATGCCTTGTTGCTGGCAGGCAGCTATGGTAAAGCAGGAGCAGCAATTCTTTGCGCCAGGGCATGTGTGAAAAGCGGCGCCGGACTTGTAACGGTACGTACCCCCGCAAGTTGCGTTACTCCACTGCAGGCCGCAATTCCCGAAGCCATGTGCCTGCCCGATGAGGAAAAAAACTTTCTATCCGAAATCGTCAGGGCTTCCACCTACAATGCTATTGGCGCCGGTCCGGGTATCGGCATTGACAAACAAACCGGTAATGTTCTGAAACGGGTATTACAGGATTTTGACTGTCCGGTGGTACTTGATGCGGATGCCATCAACCTGTTGGCGGAAAATCCAACCTGGCTGCCATTTCTTCCGGCCGGTAGCATTCTGACTCCACATCCCGGGGAATTTGCACGTCTGGCCGGCAAAATCGCCGATCCATTTGAAAGGACAAGGAAACAGTTGGAGCTATCAAAAAAATTCAACTGCTATATTATCCTGAAAGGCCGGTTCAGCGCTATATCCTGTCCCGATGGACAATTGTTTTTTAATCCCACAGGTAACAACGGCATGGCAAAAGGGGGATCAGGAGATGTGCTGACAGGGCTCATCACCGGACTTCTTGCACAGGGTCTTTCGCCAATGAGAGCGGCCTTGTGCGGCGCGTATATCCATGGCCTTGCGGGAGATCATTGTGCCAGAACCACCAGTCCCTATACGATGACATCAGATGAGCTCATTGATTTTTTCGAAATCGCCTTTAAGGATTTAAAACGGTAATAAATTCGCTGGTAAGCAGGTAAGCTCAATGAATGAAACATGGGTATCGTAAAAAAATTTGCAGTGGATTAGTGACTCTTTGGTCATCCGGATCTGTCATTGCCTGAGCATCCTTTAATAAAATATCAGGTTTCACCCTGAAAATCCACAGGAAAAAAACATCAGTTTTTACCCAGCTCAACAGCCCTTTCAAGTGCCCTGTTGACACCATCGCCGATACGATCTTCGAGACGGTTTTCCCTGAAACACTGTAATGCAGCTTCAGTAGTACCTCCCCTGGAAGCTACCTTTTCGATCCATTCCTTACAATTCAGCTCTGACTGCTGATACAGACCAATGGCTCCCGAAAAGGTTTGCATGACGAGCAATTCCGCTTCCGATTTATTAAAGCCCATCTTCATCGCCGCCTCAACCATGGAGTCCATAAAATAATATACATAGGCAGGTCCGGAACCTGAAATGGCAGTTACGGCATCCAGTAAGTCTTCCTGCTCCACATACAGTGTTTTACCTGTTGTTGAAAGCAGGTTCTGTACCAAGGCCTGTTCATGGCGTGTAACGGCATCCGTAGCCGTAAAAGCGGTCATCCCCTGCCCTATTTGTGCCGGAAGATTTGGCATGGAGCGGATGACCTTTTCTATACGGAGTAATTTTTGAATGGTGCTGATTCTGACCCCCGCCATAATGCTTAAAAAAACCTGGTTATTGTTAACCGCACCGGATATTGATTCGCACAGTACCGGAAAATCCTGGGGCTTCACGGCCAGTATGATGAGATCAGCTATGGAAATACATTCACCGGCTTCATTGTACACTTTGCCAACATTGTGCCTTTTAAGTTCATCGGTTTTTCCAACTGTCTTTTCAAGGATCATCAGTTGCGACCTGGTTACGACATGGGAATTGATGAACGCTTTAGCATAGGTCACCCCCATGTTTCCGCCGCCGATGATGAGAATATTCATATAATTAAAATTAAATTGAACAGTTTTACGTAACAGGCCATTAAAAGTTTATCAGGTTCCGTACCATACAGCTATAGTCCGTGTAATAACAAATCCCATTACAGGATGTTTACGTCGCCTGCCCCCTCTCTTACAATCAAGGGTTCATCTCCGGTGCAGTCAATAATTGTACTGGGGATTATTTTTCCGGGGCCTCCATCTACTACTACATCCACCACATGCTCCCATTGTTCAGCGATTTCATAAGGGTCACTTGGGTATTCCATGATGGAATCATGGTCGTGCAGTGAACTTGCCACCAGCGGATGCCCGAGTCGTTGTATCAAAGCCGCCACGATAGGATGAGCAGGTACCCGCAGACCGATGGTTTTTTTTCGTGAGCGGAACATGGCAGGTACTTCACTGCTTGCTTCCAGGATAAAAGTATAAGGACCCGGCAGTGACTTATTGAGCAATTTATACACCGCTCTGTTAAAAGGCCTGGTATAATGACTGATGTTACTGAGGTCGGCGCATAATAATGAGAAGTTGGCTTTATCGGGCTTCACCCCTTTGATCCGGCAAATTTTCTCAAAACCCTTGTACTGACTAAGGTCGCTGACAAAAGCATATATGGTATCGGTAGGAATGATGGCTACTCCTCCCCTGGTCAGCATGGCAACAAGTTCATCTATTTTTCTTGACTCCGGGTTTACGGGGTGAATATTTAGTTTCATGGTAAGCGGATTTGACGGATAAGGTCATCCTGGTTGTCGATTCCATAAATTTTTCTGATTCCTGCAACGATTTGACCGCCGGCTGCGTAATGATATACGCAGACAAGAAATCAGAAAAGAATTTACATTTGTTCTCCAAAGATACATGAAATGAACGCAGAAGAATTAGGCATAGGCTCCAGAGTACGTCACCCGGAATTCGGAATTGGCGTAATCATTAATACCAAACCAAAAACATATACTGTTGTTTTCACTGAAAAAGGACGGGTGGAAATTTCCAGAAATTATAATGCGCTGGAAGTAATTGAAGCTGCAGAAGCGGATACCGATCTCATCAGTTTTTCGGAAGTGGAAAGGATTCTCACGAATATTATAAAAAAGCACAGCGATTTGCAGGAGACTGTTGCTATGGGTAACCGCTGGCTGGGCGGTAAAATGATACTCATGCCGGGAAATGCCGGCTTACAACCCAAAGAAATTCCGATCGAGGTGTTTTTCAACAAAATTATTATGCTCCGCGACCGCCTAAGGGTGATGGAACAGAGAATCAATGCCAGTGAAAAGCTAAGTGAAGAAGATAAAATAAATCTACAGCAATACCTCACACGTATATACGGAAGCCTTACAACCTTCAATGTCCTGTTCAAAGAAGAAAAGGATCATTTTATAGGGGAACGCAGCAATAAGTAATACTTTAACTGTAGCCGAATCAAAAAAATTATTGTATCTGCACTTTTACGTTTTTTGTAAAAGTTTTCCCGTGTAAGGTAAGGATATAGATACCGGAAGCTATTCCACGTACATCGATACCGGTAGGTGCCTCCGTACCACCCGTTGCGGGAACATTACCCTGCAAAAGGCCTTGCCCGTGCAGGCTTTGTAATTCCCAGCTTATCTTTTCATGCTCCGCTCCCTCTATTAAAAATTGTATCCGGTCGCTGGCCGGATTGGGCCAGACGGCAACACTTCCTGCGCGTGTAAATTCATAAACACCCGTCACCAAAGTACCGAATGGAAAACGGATATTATCCAGCCATCCGCAGTCCATACCACTACTCACAAAGGAATCTTTGTCATAGCTGAAACGCAAACTATGGGATCCGGATGCAACAGGAAAACCGGTGTATAACCAGCCGGTGATACCACTCCATGCCCCTTGTTCAACGCCGTCCAAATAAACCCGCAGGTAGTCATAGTCCTCTTCACTTGACATACGGTACCAGAAAGTGACCGAATCATCGGCAAGAGCTGTCAGGTTCAGCAGCAGTTCACTGCTCTCGCTGTCGTTGATATTTCCGCTCACAGCACATACTGCTCCTTCAAAAGGCATATAGGAGCTTGTTTGCCAGACCTGATTGCCGGCCATTGTCCAGAAAAAACGGTTGAAATTATTGGTTTCAAAGTCTTCCAGAATGATACCTGCCAGACCTGCGTACGTTTTATTGGCGACATAAGCGCCGGAGTTGCAATCAAGAGTTATGTCGTAACTGGTGCCAATACTTACATTAGGTGCCATACTGACCGTAAACACCGCGTCTGCAAAATTTTGCTTAGCGATTGTTCCTGCATTATATGTGGGTGTCTGCAGGGTAAGGAAACCGCTGAAGGTGCTGATGACCGCCTGGGTAGCGGTGGCATCGCTGTGCCCGTTATTATGGCATCGAATAGTTACGATCGCCGTTTCACCGGCTTCAAGGTATCCATCACCGTCACCACTGGTAAGGTCATCAATGGTCATGGCTCCCGCGGCAAGGGAGGGCGC
>CAZHSC010000117.1:0-8053 GCA_964534995.1 uncultured Bifidobacterium sp. | reverse complement strand
TAACGGAATGCTGTATTTATACAGTAGCGGCGCTTATGCCATTCAAATGGCCTATGGCGACACCAGCTATTTTAACGATACCATTTTCATCAACAGCACAGGCAACGGCGGACTTAGCTTTTGTGCAGGGACCAATGCCGCTGCTATCATCGCCCCGGGGAAGACCCTTTCAGCAGGAAGCAGCGGATTGACAACGGGTGTGATCACCCTAAAAAATATAGTGCAATCCGACACAAGCACCCAATCCATTATCACCACCGGCACCAGTACATTAAGTATACAGGGCTGCTCTTTTACCGGATCCATTACTGTTTCAACCCCGAGTCTGTTGGTGAAGACCAGTACTTTTTACAGTACAGCCACTTTCACCAAAACCGGTAATGCCGCAAACCACTGGGAAGGCGGAAATGTTTTTTATGGAAGCACCACCATCAACAACAATACTACCGGATCGGGTATTCTGCGCATGGCTTTGCAGGTGGGGGATGTGTATGCGGGAGATGTGACTTTTAATACCAATACCGGCTATATTCAGGTGGCCTTTGCTGATACAAGTACCTTTGGTGGAGATGTGACTACCAACAATTCAAAAGTGGGCTTCAGTTCCGGCAGCGGACTTCTGCAATTTAATGGAGAAGAAGACCAGGCCCTGACCACCGCAGCTATTATTTCTGCTCAGAAATTCATATTAACAAAACCGGGTGGCCTGCTCACCACCAACCGGCAAATTACCATCGACAGTGTCCTCACCCTAACCGGTGGAATATTAAGTACCGATTCGCTGATCACGCTAAAAGCTCCGGCAATTGTAAATGGTGGCAGTAACGTAAGCCATATAGACGCACCTGTGAAGAAAATCGGGAATACGGCTTTTGTATTTCCGGTGGGGGATTATGGACATTATTATCCATTGACCATTACTGCTCCATCCAACAGTAACGACGCTTTTAGTTGCAGGTACATCTATGGCTACCATAACGAGAGTGATAGTACCGATACTACGCTTGCCTACATTTCTAAATGTGCTTATTGGGAATTAGACAGGGTTACCGGCAGTAGCAATGTAAAGGTAACATTAAGCTGGGATAGTTTGGGATGCAGTATTTTTGATACAGCGGGAGTGACAATTGCCAACTGGGACGGAACACGCTGGCGCAACCTGGGAAATGCCGGAATAGATGGTGACCCCTCTATTGGCAGCATGACGAGTGTGCTGGATGTCATCAGTTATCGAAAACTGGGCTGGGCATTACCTCCATCGGCTTTAATTATTCCAACGTTAGATTTAGGGTCTCAACGCAATATGCCTGAAGATTTTTTTGGTTACAATGGCAACAATACCATTGCAAGTGATAATACCGGTGAACCTTTGCAATCATGGTTTCAGCTAGCAGACGATAATAGATTAACTACAAATAGTATAACGATGATGCGTTTACCCTCTGGTACTTTGTCAAACTATTCGGATTGGCGAACAGGATATCCTATCATTGAACGTGATCTTCCTTATGAATGGTTTTACACTAATAATGCTTTCCGACTTCCCATGAAGCGAACCGAAAATGAATATGCTGATGTCAGAACCAATCTGGAAATGATGGCCGCTCGTCCAATTATTGCCTGGAACATGATGACATCCGGTTTTGAGTATGAATTGGCATCCATTTACCGGCTACAGGAATTAAATTTGCCAATTCAGTACATCGAGTTGGGCAATGAGTTTTATCTCAATGATGAACACTATTTGGAAAAATTTCCATCTGTTAACGATTATGTACAGATGGCAAAGCAATGGGCAAGTGAATTTAGAAATTTGGGATTACCTCAAATAGGGAATGCAAAGGTTGCTATTATCGGGGCAAAATCTAATGAAAATTCATCCGGACGAAGAAGATTATGGCTGGATCAGGTATTAAATGGCTTAGGTAACAATGACCATATTGAAGCTATTACAGTTCACGACTATATTTTTGAAGGATCGGTGCAAGGACAATGTACCGGTAGCATTGCAAATAACCAGTTACAAAAATTTTTAAGTCTTGCATTTAGTAATGGTGATTTACTCATGAGTGAGGAATTTTTGAAAATTCAGAATTTTAACGTCGATAATCCAGGCGAAGAACTCGAAATATGGCTAACGGAATACAATCTGGATGACGATAATGATAACCGTACAGGTACCTGGGCTCATGGATTACTGAATGCCGCCATGACTTTAAAATACTTAGAGACACCGGAGGTAACCAAGGCCATAACACATACAATGATCAGCGATGCCAAATTTGGTAATATCTTTGAATCGACTGATGCTTTTGAAGATGTTATTTGTCATGGATTACCGGATGATGATATTCCTGGTGTTGTGATCGCTACCGGAGAGGGCGAATTCAGCGCAATAGGCACATCGTTAAATATAGTAGCACAAGCGATGCGACATTCCGTAGCTGCCACTCCAATAATTTTTCCAAATACAGGCACATTACACACCACAAATTACCCGGACATCTATGGATGGCTCTTTGAAGATATTGATGGAAATGAGAAAGTGATTGTACTCAATCTTTCTTCTCATCCAAAGGAATTGGATTTTTTTACAACTGCTTCACCCAGTATCTTTAACCTTGCAAACCCACAGACTTCCTTTTCAGCCAGAGTCATTGATGCAGTTAACCTGGAATATGCAATCGTCGGAAACCCTACGTCGGTTTTGTTGAGTACATTCATTGACAGGTTATATGAAAATAATTCCCCATGGAAAACGACAACTTCAATTGAGATGCCGCCGTATTCAATGTTATTGCTTGAGAGAAATGATACAAATAATCCCTATTACAATGTTCGCCTTACCGATAATGAAATATGTACAGGGACTACTACAACATTAGTTATTGAAAGCAATGATCTTAGCAATATTTCACCGGCATGTTCTTCATGCACCGGAGCAGTAACATTTTCTGCACCTATAACCACCGGAAATCGGGTAGTTTATACTGTGACGGGAAATATTGGATCAAGTACTCCCTACACCATTCAACTATGCCCAACTTGTAGCGCTTCAACGGTACTTCTCACCGTACACGAAAATCTTTCAGATTTAACCATCAGCACCAGCTCACCGCATTCCATTTCCAACGATGAAATTAATTATTGCTTCAGCGATGATGATATAGTATTAACGGCCACTTTTACAGCAGGAGCTACAGGCTCAATTTCCCCTAACAGCTTTTTATGGGCGCCCGCCATTGACAGTGGACTCGTAAGCTCTGCTTGCAGCGGAAATACGCCCATGTGTAGTACGATTACAGTGGAACCGCTGCGTTCAACCCTTTATACAGTTTATGTTAATAATGGTCATTGCTGGCAAAGCAAATCAGTAACTGTAAATATTCCGGTTAAATCATTTGAATTAGGAGATGATATTACAGTTTGCGTTGGAACAAATGTAGAAATTTCTTCTAACTACATTAATAATGAACCCGGGTCTAACCCAACTTATCTTTGGTCAAACAGTGAAACATCCTCTACAATTGAGCTATCAGGTTTAACTACCGGAATCCATACGATAACACTTTCTGTTACTGATGGGGGATGCACTGTAGATGATGAAATAGAAATTAATGTTCTTGCATGTTGCAGTTCTTCCGTTTCACCTTCCAATTACCTGGGTTTATATTATAGTCATGGCGAGGATCTAAGAAATGCATTTACTGCAATCTGCACAACTTCAGGATGTTCAGTTCTAACAACACCAGCTCCAGGGAATAACAATTTGGCAACACTACATTTGATTTGCGACCAGGCAAATCGACCAACCTTAATGATAGACGGTGAATTCAGAATCACAAGTGATGTACGCGATCCGCTAAATAATAATAATTTAGTGGTGGATGGCTTTGACCTGATAATAGAAGATTGCAATATCCAATTAGGCGAAAATGCCTGGATCAATGTGATGCATAACCGCATTCTTACGCTGGAGAATTGTAGTATTACTACCTGTGGTCTTAACATGTGGAAAGGCATTATTCTGGATAAAAAAGGAAATCGAAATCCACCTGAAATCATTCTAAGAAATTGTTATATTGAAAACGCCCAAGCCGCCCTCTACCTCACCCGCGAAGCCATTTACACCTTTGAAAATTGCACTTTTCACAACAACTATATAGACGCAAAATTTGAAAACTATTTACGAGGTATCAGTAATGGAATGCAGAGTGACGGGCAATACAGCATCAGCGGGTGTACTTTTAATTTCGATGGTAATAACCTGATGGCGCCCTATGCGAACGAGAAAAAACTCGCAGCCTTTGATTTGAAAAATGTAGAGCGGGTTCGAATCGGCGTGCCTGGAGCTGCTCCAAATATTATCGAAAACTCCACCTTTGGAATAAGAATGGAAAACAGTGGGGCTGAGGTGTGGAATAATGAGTTTGAAGATATTGATAAGAATAGTAATTCCACTTTTTGGGCCGATGGGTCAGCGATTCTTCTTATGAATGATAATAATTTATTAGATCGGTCTTTACAAGTTGGATTGGAAGGAGTAAGCCCTTCAAACACTTTTACTAAAGCGGAATTTGGAATATTAGGATTTGGAGAATGCAACTATAAAATCTATAATAACCGATTTGGTCACGCATCAAATGGGCCAAGTGATGCTATTGAAAATTTCTGCATTGGATTAATCAACACCCGGGTAAATAGTATTGATATAGATGATCACAACTTATTTTATGATTATAATCAAGGTATCGAAATTTTCGACATGAATAACCACGCTTCGGTTTCCATTACCAATAATGATTTCTTTAATGCCAGACTCTCTACTGGCGCAAACTTTGAAGGAACTGCAATTCTTGTCAATTCTCAAATTCCTATTCCAAGAATAAATCATGGCCTGATTCAAGCCAACCAAATCGGAACAGAAACGGGTACATCTCAACCGCGCATCGGTATTCATTTAGGTAATGTTGGTGGTTTCAAAGTTCAGAATAACGATATCTACTTTCATGAAGATGCAACACCATCCTATAACTTCAGAGGTATCAGAATGGAAAACGCCCCTGAATGTGAGATCTCAGGAAACTATATTTCAAACGATAGCTACACAACAGGTGCCGGAAATACATTGCTGGGTATTCGGGTAGATGCATCCAATATGCCCGTCATCAAATGTAATGGCATACAGAACATGGGGCAAGCAATGCAATTTGTGAATAATAACGATTACGTTTCATTAATTGAAAATGGCATGAGTGAATATGACCTGGGCATTCAATTGGGTGATGGTACTTTCCCCACCTTCATTGGCGATTTTCAAGGTGCTCCGGGTATTGGACTTGATAATGTTTGGAATCATGATGCCAGTAATCGTGTAGAAGGGGACCTAAATTTATTATTACCAATGCCCTGGTACCATCACGAAAACGAATTGTTTACAAATGAATTTGCACCTGTAAGGCCTGATAATTCATTTTCTACAGAAGTAATTCCCGAAGGCAATCAAACCGGATACCTTGATCAAGCCTGTTATTTCATAGGTCAAGGTACTTTACGTTGCATTGGCTTTGGCGCTATTGCTGCCGATACCGCGAGGTATGAAGGAGATTTTGCAAATGAATATCTCTATTTGAGGAAAGAAGCCTCCTATAAATTTATGACAGCAGATACAGGCCGCATTATTATGGGAAGAGAGGATGATGAAGAGTTTGAGGAACTCTATGAAGCACTTTCTTCCTCGAACATCAGCAAACTGGATTCGGTGATAAAATATTGTTCAAAACAGTTATGGCTTGATGCGAATGATTTACTTGAAGCAATTGAGGATACAAATAATCACCAAACACACCTAAAACAAGTTTTATCTATTATCATTAATGCAGCTTTGGAAGAGCGGGTTTTTGACAGTGGAGATACCAATGCGCTTTTAGAAATCGCCAACCTTCATTCATTAGCCGGAGGTTTGGCTGTCAAAATGGCCAGAGCTGCCTTGCATCTTGAAATTGAAGATGTAGGGGGTGTAAGCAGGTTGTACAATACCAATCGAAAAGAAATAACAAATAATCTCAAACTTTGGCCAAATCCAACCAAGGATGTTCTTCAAATAAACCGAGAGGAGCCTGTACATTTTCAGGTCTATGACAGCGGGATGCGCATGGTTTTATCTGGTACAAGCAGAGGTGGAACTATTGATACAGAAAAATTATTAGCCGGCTTCTATTTTTTGTTTGTAATGGAGAACGATGCTGTATTTAAGCCACTCACTTTTTATATTGTCAAATAGTTTTATCCTTTCATCTTATGAGAAATACAATTGCAAATATATGTCTATTGCTATTGATCTGTATGAAAACATCTGCTCAATTCACTAACAACAATTGGTGCTTTGGTGATAGTGCAGGGATAAGATTTGATTCTATTAACGGTACCTTCAAATGTGGTAGTGGTTATAGAGGTGGTACATCTATCATTTCAGATTCTGATGGTAATATTATTTTTTATGGATCTAGTAGCAATACTACTAATACTTTTACTGGTCAAATCAAAAAAGGAAAATTATTTAATAAATCACATAATAAATTATTTAATGGCGATACATTAGTCGGCGGTGAATGGTATCATGATATGTTGATACTACCCAAATCAGTTACTGACAGCACATTTTATGTTTTTGTTGCAGGGGTAGTGGTGCCTGATACAGGATTATGGTACAGCATAGTTGATATGAAACTTCAAAGTGGCCTTGGTCAGGTGGTGCAGAAAAATGTACGTTACATCACTCATCCCGTTCAGGATATGCTAGCCGCGGTAAAACATGGCAATGGAAGAGATTGGTGGTTAGTAACACGGCGATGGAGAAGCCTGAATCCAATTGATGAGTTTTGGATTTACCTAATAGACTCAACAGGAATCAATGCTTTGCCTGTTCAACACGTTGGTATTGCACATCCTGATGGTGCAGGTGATATGAGCTTTAATAGAACTGGTGATAAATTGGCACTGTGCGGATGGAATAACTACTTAGGAATATTTGATTTTGACAGATGCACTGGAATAGTCTCAAATGAATCACTAATTGAGCTAAACGGGATTTTACCTCCATTTAAAGTATATACTAGTGCAGTATTTTCGCCTGACGGCAGTAAACTGTATGTAAATTCTTCTCAGGAAACATATCAAAAAAGCGGCAAGCTTTATCAGTTTAATCTTAATTCAACCAACATTCCCGCTTCAAGAATTTTGATTGATTCATTTCCGGTTCCTGCTGAGAATCATGGCATGGAACGAGGTCCGGATGGAAAAATTTTTATAAGTTGTGTATTTGACAGTATTGGTTCAGCATTTCCCTATCCACCAACTTTATTTAATTACATCAACTCAAACCTCTCCGTCATCAACCAACCCGATTCCTTCGGCCTCGCATGCGATTTTCAACCGTTTAGTTTTTACCTTGGTGGCGCCAGAACCTATTACGGCCTCCCCAACAATCCCGATTACGAACTCGGCGCTTGGGTGGGTTCGCCTTGTGATACGCTGAGTGTTGGAGTGGATGATAATGTACCGGAGCAGCAGGTGTTTTTTCAAGCATGGTACAATAGCGAGTGGAATATGATTCATGTCAACGCCTCCAAACTCAAAGGCAGCAAAGCAACCCTGCGCCTTGTAGATGTAGAAGGGAGGCTGGTGTATGAAAAGGAAACAGGAGTGATTGCAGGAGGGTATGTGACGGGTGAGATACCGATGAATGGGGTAGCGAAAGGGGTTTATATTGTCAATTTAATTACTGAGGTGGAAAGTGTTTCTTCTAAGTTAGTCAAATTTTAGGTGAGTAGAGATTTTAGATACCAATAGTATTTTTTGCTGCTGGCTGCTTGCTGCTTGCTTCTGGCTGCTTGTTTTTAATAGCACCTCTTAAAAACTCTGCGGCTCAGCGACTCTGCGTGAACAATGATGTTTCTTTCAAATCGAAAAAATAGATTCACGACGAAATAATAATTGTGATTTTAGGTGAATAAAGATTCTTGCATTGATAGATACCAATGAATGCGGTGGC
>CAZHSC010000116.1:0-8197 GCA_964534995.1 uncultured Bifidobacterium sp. | reverse complement strand
GTTGATCCACCTGAATGGGCTTTGTTATATAATCGGAGGCGCCTGCTTCCATACATTTTTCACGGTCTCCGGCCATGGCTTTGGCGGTAACGGCAATAACAGGCAGATGTTCCCATTCCGGATGTGTCCGTATTTCTTTTGTCGCATCATAGCCGTTCATGTTTGGCATCATAATATCCATCAGTACCAAATCAACATGGGCGTTTTCTTTCAGCAGTTGCAGGGCCTGCAAGCCATCATACGCGCAAAGTACTTTGATGTCCTCCTGCTCAAGGATGTTGGTGAGTGAATAAATGTTTCTCATGTCGTCATCGGCAATCAACACCACCTTGCCCTTTAAAATATTATCCATCCTTTCATTGACGTCGCTCTTGACGGGGTTTCCGCTTTCCACCTGATGCAGGAAATTCGTGGCATGGTCGAGTAGGGTCATATTTTCTTTTTCGCTGCCGGAAACCATCAGGGCTTCCACCGCCCCGTATGCGGAATCATCATTGTGTCCGATCACGAAGGTGGGAATTGTTTTGAGGTTTTCAAAGGAGTGGGTCGCTTCATGCAGGCCGGAGTCGGCGGCGTTTTTGCTGATAACAAAGCCTGAAAAAGCGGTATTTTTTGCCAGGGCATCGCAGGCCTCCAGCGTCACCGCGTTTTTGACTTCTATATTTTTTTCTTTCTCTTTTAACCTGGTGATGATTTTTTGCATCTCTTCACTGTCGTTACCCAGGAAGAGCAGCTTTTTTGCGGGGGTATGTATGGGGTCTATGCCAAGGATCAGCTCTTCCATTTCCTTTTTTCCCGCGGGCTTACTCAGGTAACTGTCGGCTCCCATATCTATACCCAATTGGCGTTTGTCAACCGAAGAAATGATATGAACCGGAATTTGTTTGAGTTCAGGATCTGCTTTTAGTTTCTTTAATACAGTCCAGCCATCCATTACAGGCAGCCTCAGGTCAAGTATGATGGCAAAGGGTTTATAACGCTTCGCGTAAAGTAGTCCCTGGTCACCCTGCAGCGCAATGATGGTTTTGTATTGGAAGCGATGGCATTGATTCATAAACATACGCGCAAAGACATAGTCATCTTCAATGATGAGTATCGTTTTGTCGCCTTCTTTGATTGAACTGCGATCGTCGCGTATTTCATCTTCATTGTAGAGACTTGCTTCCGCTTGCAGGGGTTGAACGGGCATCATATCCGCTCCGTTTTCGGCTTTGTTGTCCCTGCTGTTTTCATCGGGATTTTCTACGCTTTCGCAAAGAGGCGCCGGCAGGTAGATGCTGAATTTACTTCCTGCGCCTTCCGCGCTTTCCAGCGCAATTTCTCCTCCCATCAGGTTCACCAGTTCACGGCAAATGGCAAGGCCGAGACCGGTACCGCCAAATTTCCGGCTGGTAGAGCCATCCGCTTGCTGGAATGCCTCAAAAACCTGCTTTTGTTTGTCCTCCGGAATTCCGATACCGGTATCTTTTACGGAGATGCTGATGACCCTGCTGGCTTGTAACAGCGATTTGGTTTTAAAATTTGAGTCCTGTGGTGCATATTCTATGCATAGGTCAACGGAACCGTTTTCGGGGGTGAATTTGAATGCATTTGACAGCAGGTTTTTTATCACCTGTTCCAGCCGCACTTTGTCTGTTTGCAAATGCAGATTTTCATCCGGCTCATGGATGTGAAAGTGGATGTTTTTATCCGCCGCAAAATCCCTGAACAGAAGATGGATGTCGTTGGCAAGTTCTTTGAGACTCACAGTTTCATTCTGCAGTTCCACTTTTCCCGCTTCTATCTTGGATAAGTCAAGGATATCATTGATCAGGTTCAGCAGGTCGTTCCCTGATTTATGAATGATTTGCGCATGTTCAATTTGCTTTTCATCCAGATTCTGTCGCTTGTTATCAGCGAGCAGTTTTGCAAGTATGAGGATACTGTTTAAGGGGGTGCGCAGTTCATGACTCATGTTGGCCAGAAACGCGGACTTGTATTTATTGCTTTGCTCCAGTTGTTCTGCCTTAAAAACCAGACTGAGCCTGGCGTCTTCAATTTCCACATTTTGCTTTTGCAGGAGTTGCGCCTTTTCCTGAAGTTCGTTATTAACCTGTTTTAGTTCTTCCTGTTGCGATTTAAGTTCTTCTTCCGACTGACGCAGCAATTGCGATTGCTTGGTAAGCTCGTCATTGATTTTACGGAGTTCCTGTTCCTGGTACGCGAGTTCTTCCGCTTGCTTTCGCGACTCTTCCAACAGCTGACTGGTAATCAGGTTGGCACGCAGACGGAACAAACTGGCGGCAATAGGTTCCGCCATTTTTTCCAGTAATTCACGTTTGTCCGCTGTAAATGGATGGATGGATGCCACTTCAATGGCGCCTACCACTTTATCGCTTGTTGATAAGGGCAGGATGATGATGTTGCAGGTATTCGTTTCTCCAATGCCGGTGTCGATGGTGAAGTAAGGATCATGCACATCGCTGAGCGAAATGATTTTATTGGAAGCTATGGCCTGCCCGATCAATCCTTCTTTCAGTTCGTAGCGTTTGCTGTTGATGATTTTATTATTCAGCGCGTAGTAAGCTCCCAGTTGTATGTGCAGATCGTTCAGATCATCGTTGTGCAAAAGGAAGATGGCGGCCTGCTGTACATCCAGTCTCATCACAATATTGTCAACGGTTTTTTCCAGCAGTTCATTAAAATCGCCGGTGTGTGATCGCATCAGTTCATTCAATTCCGCGAGTCCTTCCGACATCCATGCCCTTCGCATCTCTTTCTCGGACGCTTCTTTTAACTGGTTGCGCATATGCACCAGGGCGTGCCCCTGCACATCGTTTGATGACAGGGGTTTATAGGGGTGGTCAAAATTTCCCTTACCGATTTCTTCAACGAATTTTGAAGTGTGCCGGAATCCATCCGTCATGAACTTCAGGGCCTGCATCATTTCCCCTACGGCATTTTTCGGGAATTTCATTTTCAGCTCCGGCAATTCCCCTTTTCCCATTTGCATGATGATACTTCGTACCTGCAATACCGGGAAGATAATGGAACGGCTTATCACGAAACCTGCAAACAGTATGGAACAGATGATAAGTATGGCAATGCCCAGTACAATGACCATAAGGGTGTTGAAACTGTATAGCATCTGGTCCTGCTGCCGCTCTGCCATCCCCGATCTGGTGGCCAGTATTTCTTTCAGTTCAATGGTAATTTGTTCTGAACGCGGAATGATTTCCCTTTCCAGTATTTCTTCCGCCGCAAAACGTTTTACCGGATCCTGGTAATCTTCAAAACTGATCAGCAGGCGCATGATCTGCGAATGGAAGCCTTTGAGAATTTCATACTCCCGGAAGAGGTGTTCCATTTTCGCCGCGTGTGCGGTGTCATTCCAGTGTGTCATCAGCCCTTTCATGCGTCCCCTCAGTTCAATGTAGGAATGGTTGTTTAACTGCTGCAGGCTGTCCTTGTCCGCCTGGTTGTTGGGCAGGTATACCCAGTTGGTAACCAGCATCCGCGATCGGGTAACAAGAAGGTTAAACTTCGCGATGGTGTTCAGTGAAGGATTGGTGTTGTTTACCAGTTCACTGGTGATGTGATGACTGTTCCTGATCGTGTAAGTACTAATCAAAGCATTTACAATGGCAATGGCTATCACCCCAAAGAAAACAATGTAAATTTTCTTGTCAATTTTTTTAAAGGAACGCGGTTGTTTCATAATAAAATTATTTAAGGCTTGCCTGTAGCAAGATTGATCAGTTGATTGGAAACTTTTAAATTTTTCTTTTTTGAGAGAGAAGTGTTTATTTCAAACCGTAAATGATGGTCTTTTTCAATGAGGTTTATACATGACCCTTTGGGAATCGCTCCCTTTTCTTCCGTTACAATCAGTAAACCGGGTTCCGCCGCTAATTCTGCGATACTTTTCAATGACTGGTATTGCCCTTTTGATATGAATAAAATATGGCTGCCCCTAATCTCCTCTTCAAGGGTAATTTGCTTTATTTCAACTGCCTTTTCCGCTATTTTACGTCCTTTCATAACGGTCGTCAGCTTTTCAATCATCTGTCGTTCACCGCATACGCTGATAATAAATTTACCTGTGGAATTCGTCGTTATCGGCGGCCATTCAATGTGCTTGGTGAAGTTGTAAATGAAAAGCGCTTTAAGGGTATTTTTATCGGGGGAAGGGTCGTCCTGAAAAGGGGGGATTGCCCCACAGAAAATAACAAGCGCAAGCAGCAATGCCATTGCTTTTCCTGTTGGTCTGTTATTTCCTGTCTTCTTCACGCTTGCACGTATTTATATCAGAAGTTCTGGTAGCTGATCCGGATCTGAAACTCCCGCTTCATGCCCGGTAAAGCGGCATGGTTGCTGTTGTAGGGCTGGATGAACCATTCCTCCTGGTCCAGCACATTTTTGACACAGATGCCCAGGCCAAGCCCTTTGATTTTTTTGAAACGGTATTCCAGCTGTGTATGCAGCAGGTGAAAGTCCGGATAAGGGTGATAGCCTGTCTCCTGGCTGATATCATCATAGGTGGTGATACCATATCTTTTTGAGAGATAGTGGTATTGAATACCCGCCTCCAGGTTGGGTAAAACCCTGTAGTTGAAGGACAGATTGCCTTTATAGCGTGCCAGTCCAAGATGAAGACCCTCATTGCCGGGTACATTGTAAATATCAATGCTGTTATTGCCGTTGGCGCTGTACACCGAAGCGTTGAAATGGATACTGCCCCATTTCTTTTTTAACATAAGTACCGATTCAATGCCTTTGGTGCCTGTGGATTTGAAATTAGTATAAGCGTCAACGTTAGAAAGGGTATCGAAGTAATACACGATCGGATCCATCGTGCTTATGTAAAAAGCATTTACCGTCAGGTAAATGTCGGTGGATATTTTGGTGCCGCCCTCCAGTTCATATACGTTGGTATATTCAGGCTGTATAGATTCCGACAGGTCAATATTTTGGGTTCCCGGTGCCCTGAATGCCCTGCTGAAGAGCGCTTTCACATGAAATTTTTCAAATTCCCGCGTGATCCCGATCCTGGGTACGATGGCATTTTCATAACGTTTGTTGTGGTTGAACCTTACTCCGGCAATGAGGTTAGCCCAGGATGCCGCGAAAAGCAGCTGTGCATAGGCCGCCAGGTTTTCATTGGTGAATTCATTGGTGCCGGTAGTCTGAAAGACGTCATCTTCCAGTTCCTTCTTTGATTGCAGGCTGTTCCAGCTTATTCCGCCTGTTAAGTTCAGCTCATCACTGAAATCGTAAGAACTGTTTACAAGCGCCTGGCAGGATATGGAATTGATCCGAAAAGGTTCATTGTCACTTTCCATGTTTTTTTTAGGAGTGCTCCAGGGTCGCTGCTGGGTAAGTTGTAGTCCGGGAATCAGTTTAAAGCGGTCACCGCGTTTCCACTCATATTTGGTGTCGAAGGTGGTATGTGTGAAATTCATCTCATTGGCCGCTGCACCGATTTCCACATATTCATCGCGGCTTTCAACCTGATAATGGTCGCTGATAAGACGCAGATAAAGGTTCCCGATTTTACCTCCAGCATTCAGCGAATAATTACGGATGTCGCTCTGCTGATCCATCGGGTAGGATGAACCGTATACATCGGTATAGGTATCCTGGCTTCTTTGCGATGAGGAGGCTTTTAAATTCACTGTAAACGCCGTGTTGTTGACGCTGTGGCCCGTGTAAACGGAAGCGGTCCTTCTGGCGGCGCCTTCCGCTGTAAAGCTGTGATTCGCGGTGGCAGAGATTTCAGATTTTTGCCTGGGATTTCTGGTGATAATATTAATGACCGCATAGGCGGCAAAGCCACCGTGTAGTGCGGAACCGGGTCCGCGGATGATTTCTATTCTTTCAATATTTTCTACCGGGTAGTGATTGCCAAATTGCAACGTAGAATATAGGCTCTCGTTCATTTCTACACCATCAATAAACAGTACAGCTTTTCCTTCATGCGCCCAGTTGCCTCTTACAGCCAGCCCTACAATCCCTTCCACGTCCGCGCCGAATTCAAAGCCGGGTACCTGTCGCAATACCTCCATGAGGTCGCGGGCACCCATGTTGCGGATGTCCTCCGCGGTGATATAGGTGATGATTCCGGGCGACTGACGTGGGGTGAGTTCCTTGATGGAGGCCACCGTGATTTTAATGTTCATCAGCTCTTCGAGACTTAATGTATCGAAGTTTTGATTTGTAAAATCTTGAGAATGAACTCTTAATGATGAGCCTGCGCACAAGCCGGCTACCAGGATGAATCGTAGTAAAGGATGCATTCTTTATGCGGTTTTTCTGATTTCCTGTTTACGAATGGGAGCAGTAAAAGTTCGGTTCTGGTCTTTCCCCGGAAATTGCGGCATATTTTACCCGGAGAGGGGGGGGCAAGGCCTTCAGATCAGGACCATGGGTGTAAACGAAAAAAAATGAATAATTCCGTAACCTCGCCACAAGAACAGTTTAGGGTACCGGGTAATCAATTTGAAAGCAGCGGGCCAAAGGAGAAAAAAATAATGGTCAGTATTTGAACGTGATCTTCCTGTGATGTGTTATTTTTCAGCTGTGGAATATAACCCCATCACCATAATAGGTGCCGGACCTGCCGGGAGTACCGCGGCACTGGCACTATCAAAAAGAGGCATTAGCTGTCTGTTGACCGACCAGGCTGAGTTTCCCAGGGATAAAATATGCGGCGATGCCCTCAGCGGAAAAGTAGTGCTCAGCCTCAGGAGAATCGACCCGGCATTGGTTCAGGAACTTGGATTCCTGCCAACGGCCATGGCATCGCACGGCGTTATTTTTGTCGCCCCCAACGGCAAGGAGTTGAAAGTGCCTTTCCGGCGTGTTGAAGATCCGGCAAATCCGCCGGGTTATATTTCACGCCGTCTTGATTTTGATAACTGGTTGTTTAACACGGCCGTTAATGCGGAGGGTGTATCGGTGAAAACTTCCCTGCGGATTGAAAAATTCAGAAGGGACGGAAAATACTGGATCCTGAGTGACAAAGAGGAGAAAACAGTGCTGCGTACCTCTCTCGTCATCGCTGCCGATGGTGCCCATTCGCGCTTCGCGAAGGAAGTGGGTGGAATCAGGATGGAAGAGGAGCACTATTGCGCGGGATTGCGGGGCTATTACAAAGGGGTGAAAGACCTCGATCCGCACGGATATATCGAGTTGCATTTTGTAAAAGATTTTTTGCCGGGTTATTTCTGGATTTTCCCTTTGCCAAACGGCTATGCCAATGTGGGTGTGGGCATGCGCAGTGATGTGGCAGGAGCGAAAAAAATCAACCTGAAGGATGCCATGCTGAAACTCCTGAACGGCTACGAACCCCTCCGGCGTCGTTTTGAGGGAGCGGTGCCTGAAGGCCCTCTGCGCGGCTATGGCTTGCCGTTAGGCTCCAGAAAACGTCCCATTTCCGGGTATGGCTATATGCTGCTGGGAGATGCCGGCTCGCTGGTGGATCCTTTTACCGGTGAAGGAATAGGCAATGCCATGATTTGCGGTATAAAAGCGGCGGAAACGGTACAGGCTGCGGCGGGTGATTTTTCGCCGGAACAACTGAAAATGTATGATGAATCGGTATATAAAAGATTATGGCCGGAACTGAGCCTGAGTAAGAAAATGCAGGAGCTTGTAAAGTACCCCTGGCTGTTTAACCTGGTGGTAAATAAAGCGGCGCGAAGTAAAACACTCCGTGAAACCATTTCGTGTATGTTCGAAGACCTTGACCTGAGAGGACGGCTGAAAGATCCCCGCTTTTATATGAAAGTGTTTTTTGAATAATACTTTTTCGCTGCCGGTAAAGAATCAATACTCCCGACTTCCGCTATCAAAAATTTAAAAACGATAAAAATCGGAACTCCTTTGTTAAATATATGTCGGATATTAATATTGGGAGTTAAAATACCAGAGTCAGGAATTAGGCGTGGGACTCCGTCCCTACCCCAATTAAAGATAATTAAATAATATTACATGAGCAAGGAATAAGCATTTGTATTCGTTTATATACGTTTGTTCAGACTTACACGATGGGGACTCCGTCCCCGCCCCGATTAAAAATCGGAAAAATAATTTACATAAACAAGGAATAAATCTGTATACCCATTTGTATTCGTTTGTCTGAAATTACAGGCACGTAAGCGAATCAACCTGTCAAAACCGGGGGACTCCGTCCCCGCCCCGATTAAAAATCGGAAAA
>CAZHSC010000115.1:0-8433 GCA_964534995.1 uncultured Bifidobacterium sp. | reverse complement strand
CCTCGGGAGGCGCTAAGACGCAGTGGGTAGATGCAGAGTGAGTTTGATTAAGCTTATTCTTTTGATTTATATTCTCAGGGGTTTCACGCGGATCGTAACCTAGTGAAGATCCCGAGTGGAATTCGGAGAAAGAAACCTCGGGAGGCGCTAAGACGCAGTGGGTAGATGCAGAGTGAGTTTGATTAAGCTTATTCTTTTGATTTATATTCTCAGGGGTTTCACGTAGAGGCACTGAGACGCTGAGCGGAGTCATAGCGCCTTTGAGTAGAGGCGTAGCGTTGCGAATTGAAAGACGGATTGATTTTGTTTTCATCTAACAGATAATGTAAAAAAGATTTTCTTTAAAATAGTTTTATTATATTCAATAGCTGCCCTACCCTGATATTTGCCGTGCATTTTTCAGATGAGTGAGCATATCAGTGGTCATTGAAGACAGGTCATACTGACAGCGGAAACCCCAATCCTGCTGCGCGCGTGAATCATCGATACTGTTTGGCCAGGAGTCGGCGATCTCCTGACGAAAATCGGGAGCGTAGTCGATGCGGAAGCCGGGCAGATGTTTGGCAATCTCCCGCGCGATCTCTGCCGGAGTAAAGCTGATACCTCCCAGGTTATAGCTGCTGCGGATTTTCACCTTTTCGGCAGGTGCCGCCATCAATTCCAGGGTAGCTCTGATGGCATCGGGCATATACATCATGGGCAAAGCGGTGTCCTCTTTCAGGAAACAGGTATAGTGACCTTTATCGAGCGCCTGATGGTAAATGTCAACCGCGTAATCGGTAGTGCCACCGCCGGGGTGGGCTTTATAACTGATAAGGCCGGGATAGCGGATACTACGCACGTCAACACCGAATTTGTTGAAATAATATTCACACCAGCGTTCGCCTGCCTGTTTACTGATTCCGTAAACGGTGGTGGGTTCCATTACCGTATACTGTGGTGTCATGTCGCGGGGGGTACTGGGACCAAAGACGGCTATACTGGACGGCCAGAAAATTTTCATGCCTCCCAGCTCTTTTGCCAGATCGAGCAGTACAAACAACCCCTCCATATTCAGACGCCAGGCTGCTTTCATCTTTTGCTCGGCAGTAGCGCTGAGCAATGCGGCCAGCAGGTAAACCTCTTTCACCTTGTGGGTGCGGATCACATCCGCCACCGCCTGCGCATCGAGCACATCCAGTTTGATAAAAGGGCCGCTCTCGGCAAGAAAGCCCTCCTGCTCCTTCACATCCGTAGCGATCACCCTGCCTCCTCCGTGAATATCTCGTAAGGTAGCAACCAGATCCGTTCCTATTTGCCCGGCGGCTCCGAGCACCAATATTGTATCACCGTTTGACATATCCATTATTTCAATTCCGTGTATTTTCCTCTAAGTATTTCCAGGCTCTTTTGCTGCGCTTCAATCTTCAGTAACAATTCTTCGGATTTCTTTGTATTTTCCTTTATGGTATTTTCGTTTTCCGAGATTTTCTTTTTCATGGATTCATTATCATTTGCCAGGCGCTCGTTGGTCTTTACCAGGTTCTTCTGTTCTTTCTGATTGTCTTCCAGCAATTCGGTAGCATCCTCCAGCTTTTCGTTTAACCCGATCCTGGCATGTGTCAATGCAAAATCCAGCAATATAGTTTCAAGCCTTTTGTGATAGTCCGGTTCCGAAGTAGGGGAGACGAAAACACCCGCCTTTTCCACCGCGACCTTTAACAACATCCCATCTTCATCTTCAATCAGCCTGGAGTAAATCTGCAATGTTTCAGGACCCAGGCCCTTGATGACTGCATTTTCACCCTTGATCTGACCTTTGGAACTCCGCACTTTGGCATTGTTATCCTTGAGGAAGCCGGTCCATTTTTTATCAATGAGTTTTTCGGTGGCATGTGGAATCTTCACCCGGAAAGTAGGATTATAGCCTTCACCCAGCTGGTCGAGCGCATAATCCACAGAAATTTTCTGTGCAGGGGATGATGCTGAAAACAACAGCATCAACAGCATCATAAATATTTTTTTCATAGCGGCAAATTTATTGTTACGTTAAATATCAGTAACACCCCCCGAAATTACGAACTTCATCATTTCTGTACCAGAGGCATCCAGTTTTTGAACCTGGCTGGCATCCACTACCACCAGTTGACCGTTAAAACCATAGGAAAAAGGGAGGTAAACCGCCATTTTTTCTTTTGGCAAGCCAATTTGAGAAAGATCATTTTCGGTGATAAAACCGAAGCGCTGTACGGATGGATTTGCATTTACCGTTACCAGCACCGGTTCATTAAAGCGCTTCTTCTCCCCCACAAAAGCTTCAATCAGGTCTTTAACAGAAGAATAAATCACCTTTAAAAGCGGTGTTTTCTCCATGAGCCCTTCGAACATGATAAAGAAGGGATTTCGTACAAAACGGGTACCTAGGTAACCCAGAAAAGTAATGACAACCAATATAATAACTATACCCAGGCCGGGCAGGTCTATGTCGTGGAAACCCGGGATGGCAATCGGAATTTTTATGGGTAGCAGGTTGTCCATCCATAAAATGGCCATATACACCACGTAAAAAGTAACGACCGCAGGCACCACGAATAGTAAACCCTGAAAGAAGTAATTGGCTAGTTTTTTCATATCAGAATACGCTCAACCGGTTAATTTAATGGTGCAAATATCCGTAAAAGTGACGGCTCTTCCTTACGGAATCCTGCTTTCTTTGCAAGAATGAACGCCGAAACGGATTTTAAGCCTGAAGAATGGGTTTCATGGGTAGTGGAACATGAAAACGAGGATACATCGACACTCGCTTTGCGTTACACGGGCAAGAAAAATCTACCGTTGAAAGCCCTGCTCCATCAGATAAAAGGAAGGCGGATAGCGAAACAGAAACTTCCTTCCTGGTATCAATTTCCAACCATTTTTTATCCGGATGCTGTTATCACTGAACAATGCTCTTCTGAGGCCACTGCGAAACTAAAGGCTTCTTTCGTAAAAGGTAAAAAAGTGGCAGACCTCACCGGCGGACTTGGTGTAGACAGCTGGGCGTTTGCACAGGAAGCAGCGTCAGTAATCTTTTGTGAACCGGACCCCTTACGGTGCGAGGCGGCACGGAAAAATTTTGCAATACTTGGCCTTAGGAATATAGAAGTTTTTCATTGTGATGCCGAAAGCATGCTTCAGTATAAGACATTGGAAGGAATTGATCTCATTTATTTAGATCCTTCCCGCAGAAGTGAAGGAGGAAATAAAGTCTTTCGGTTGAAGGACCTTCGGCCGGATGTACTTTCATTGAAAGAAGCCTTGTTAGCGCAATCGAAAGAAGTGATGATTAAGCTGGCTCCTATGCTGGATATCAGCGAAGGACTGAGGCAATTACCGGAGACGTACCGGGTGGATATTATTGCATGGAAGGGAGAATGCAGAGAACTGCTTTTTCATTTTCGAAAAGAAGGCGGTCTACCACAACTACTTTGTCACAACGCGGGAGCAAATGCAAGCCCATTTCAATTTTCGCTTTACGAAGAACAGCAGGCCACATTACTTATCGGAGCTCCTGAAAAATGGATCTATGAACCGGATGCGGCGGTGCGAAAGTCGGGAGCGTGGAAGAGTATATGTCAGCAATTTCATGTAAAAGCACTACATGCCAACACCCATGTTTTTACTTCCGCTGATTACGTGGAAAATTTTCCAGGCAGGGTTTTTAAATTACTGGAGCTTCTTCCTTTTAAAAAAGAAAGTATCCTTGAGCGGATGAAAAACAATAGCGGACAACTGATCTTCCATAACTTTCCGGAAAGTCCATCCACAGTAATCCAACAACTAAACATTCCTTCCAGGGAGCCGCTGTACTTATTTTTTGTAACCTTAGCCAACGAGCATCCCGCCGTTTTGCTTACCGAGCGACAAGGGTAGCTGCAAGAAAGAAAATGGTGACAAACACATATCCGTTTCAAAAAACCATACGGCTATGGGTAAAAAGTCATGATACTATCACAGCGTAGAGGGTATTCATACGCCGGTAATTTTCCATTACAAATCGCGCAACTCTTTCTGCACCTTCTTCGGTAGCCCTTTAAAAACCTCTTCATAAGAGTGATCGATTAAAGATTGGATCATCTTTTCTTCCAGGCTTCCGTGCAGGGAAACGGTATTCCAAAGCCTTTTATTCATATGAAATCCGGGTTGTACTTCTGTATAACGTTCACGAAGTTCCGAAGCATAATGAGGATCACATTTCAGGTTAACGGTATCCGGGGATGATAAACTGATGAGTGCAAACATTTTCCCGGCCACTTTAAAAACCAGTACATCATCATCAAAAGGCATAGTTTCCTCTGTGAAAGGCTTAGAAATACAATATTCGCGTAGTTCGTCGATGTGCATGAACAAATATACTAATTTGAACACGAAGCCTCACGATTTGAAGATGGGTTGATCTCCCTTGCGGGAAACAGGTTTGAAGATGGGTTTTAGTTGGGCTCAACCTCCAAAATGGATTCTACTTCCAATTTGGTGAACGGGAGTTTCGTGAGCAAATTTCGAGGCTCAGTGCTCAAATTCGCCCATTGCGAGGTTTAGGAAACAAAGAGACTCAAATTCATATTTTCAAATTAACTCATCTTCAAATTGTCGAAATTTTGGAGTAATTTAGTCGAATGAATACTGAACCGAAAAAATTATTTCTGCTTGATGCGATGGCGCTGGTTTTCAGAGCCTATTTTGCATTCAGTAATAACCACCGCGTGAATTCAAAGGGGCTGAACACCTCCGCGATGTTCGGTTTTACCAATACCCTTCTTGAAATTCTGAAAAAGGAAAAGCCTACCCACATCGCGGTGGTATTTGATACCGCTGCACCCACACACCGCCACGATGCTTTTGAAGATTACAAGGCCCACCGGGAAGAAATTCCGGAGGACATCGCCATCGCCATTCCCTACATCAAAAGACTGGTGGAATGTTTCAATATTCCGGTAATAGAAATGGATGGATTTGAAGCCGATGATATCATAGGTACGCTGGCCTGCAAGGCGGATAAGGCGGGATTTGAAACCTTTATGATGACCCCCGACAAAGACTACGGACAACTGGTAAGCGACCATGTACATATTTACAAACCGGCCAGGCTGGGCAATGGAGCAGAAATTCTCGGCGTAAAAGAAGTTTGTGCTAAATATGGCATAGAAAGGCCGGAGCAGGTTATAGATATTCTTGGTTTGATGGGGGATGCGGTGGACAACATTCCCGGAGTTCCGGGTGTCGGCGAAAAAACCGCAACCCAGCTGGTACAACAATTCGGTTCCATCGAAAACCTGCTTGAAAATACGCATCAGTTGAAAGGAAAGCTGAAAGAAAAAATTGAATTGAACAAGGACAAGGCCATTTTATCCAAACAACTGGCAACAATTCACTGTGAAGTGCCCGTTGCGCTGGAAGAAGAAAAACTTGCACTGAAAGATCCCGACAAAGATTCGCTCATAGCACTCTTTACCGAACTTGAATTCAGACGTCTTGCACAGCAGGTGCTGGGTGAAGAAATACATGTTCCGTCGCCGCCCGTTGCAGCCAATGGACAAATGGACATGTTCAGCAGCGGTACTCATGAAATTAAAAAAGTTGCGGAGAAGCGGGAAGCGGGGGAAGAAGAAACTAAAATTTTTAACAACATCAGCAATGTTAAACACAGCTATACAGCGGTCACCGGAAAAAAGCAACGGGAGGAATTAATTCAAGTACTGGAAAAGCAGGATGAATTCTGTTTCGACACCGAGACTACAGGAATAGACGCGCAAAATACGGAATTAGTGGGCATGTCCTTCAGTATAAAAAGTCATGAAGCCTGGTATGTTCCGGTGCCGGCAGACAGAGAACAGGCGCAATCCGTTGTGGATGAATTCAAGCCGCTTCTGGAAAATGAAAAGATCCGTAAAGTAGGACAGAACCTGAAATTTGACATCAACGTATTCGCATTATACGGAGTAAAAGTAAATGGAGAATTATTTGATACCATGGTGGCCCACTACCTGATTCAACCCGAAATGCGTCACAATATGAATGTCCTCGCAGAAACCTACCTTGCCTATTCGCCTGTATCCATTGAAACCCTGATTGGGAAAAAAGGAAAAGACCAGGGAAATATGCGCGATGTACCCCTGGAAGACATCAAGGAATATGCTGCAGAAGACGCAGACATTACGCTTCAGCTAAAGGAAAAATTTAAGCCATTACTGGATGAAACCCGAACTACCCGGCTCTTGCAGGAAGTTGAAATGCCTCTGATACCTGTGCTTGCCGCGATGGAACAGGAGGGCATTCGTCTTGACAAAAAAACGCTGACCGAATTCAGCCAGCAGTTGGAAGAAGACATCCGACATACCGAAAAGGAAATTCAGGCCCTGGCAGGTACACCTTTTAATGTGAGTTCTCCGAAGCAGGTAGGTGACGTACTTTTCGACCTGCTTCAGATTGCCGAAAAGCCAAAAAAAACAAAAACAGGGCAATATGCAACCAGTGAGGATGTACTCAGCAAATTAAGCGGTAAACATCCCATTGTGGACAAAATTCTCGACTACCGTGAAATCGTTAAACTGAAAAGCACTTACGTTGACGCCTTACCATTAATGGTCAATCCGCGCACGGGGAGGATACACACTACATTTAACCAGGTAGTGGCGGTTACAGGAAGGCTGAGCAGCGACAATCCGAATTTGCAGAACATTCCAATTCGCACATCGAGGGGACGAGAAGTAAGGAAGGCCTTTGTACCGCGTGATGAGAAGCATATTTTATTATCTGCCGATTATTCACAAATAGAGTTACGCATCATGGCACATCTTTGTCAGGATCCGGGATTGGTGGAAGCTTTTCAAAACAACCTCGATATTCATACGGCTACAGCCTCCAGGGTATTTGGGGTTGCCCTGGAAGAGGTGTCGGGGGAGATGAGGAGAAAGGCGAAGATGGTCAACTTCGGCATCATCTATGGCATCAGTGCATTTGGCTTATCGGAGAGATTGAACATTCCCAGAAAGGAAGCAGCCACCATCATTGAAAATTACTTTATCAAATACCCTTTAATCAAGGATTACATGGACACTGCGATCGGGAAAGCCAGGAAGCAGGGCTATGTAGAAACATTGCTTGGGCGAAAGAGATATCTCCGCGACATCAACAGTCAGAATCAGACCGTACGCGGATTTGCAGAGCGTAATGCCATCAATGCTCCCATCCAGGGGTCAGCAGCGGATATGATCAAGGTAGCCATGATCCATCTGCACAAAGCCATTCAGGACAAAAAATTCAAATCACGTATGATCCTTCAAGTTCATGATGAATTGGTTTTTGACGTCCCCCTGGAAGAAAAGGATGAAGTAAAATCCTTAGTCATAAAATATATGGAAGAAGCCTTACCTCTCTCCGTCCCCGTCCTCGTAGAAGCAGGAACAGGGAAGAACTGGCTGGAAGCGCATTGAAATGAATTGTCGTGAGCCTTAGCACGTGATCGCGAACAACGCCTTGGAATGAGTTGGTGAATGATTTGAATGAATATAGACTAATTGTTTAATAAAAGTCCTCTGTGATCCTCCGTGAAACCTCTGTGCCTCCGTGGTAATAAAGTAAAAATTCTTCGATGATAATGATTTCTATACGCTTATATTTCGATTAATTTAATTCGCAGGTAAATATTTTTCAATCAAAATCTCCTTCAGGGTGTCACGCAGAGACGCAGAGACGCAGAGACGCAGAGACTTTTTAGAGCTGTGCAGTAAACTATTTTCTAATGTATAATTTTTGCATCCCCAAAAAAAGCAAGCAGCCAGCAGCGAGCAGCAAGCAGCAAAATTGCTATTACCACCAAAAATATTTACTCACCTAAAATTTTACAATCTTCGAAGAAACACTTTCCGCCTCAGTAATTAAATTGACAATATACACCCCCTTCGCCACCGCATTCATTGGTATCTATCAATGCAAAAATCTTTATTCACCTGAAATCACAATTATTATTTCGTCGTGAATCTATTTTTTTCGATTTGAAAGAAACATCATTGTTCACGCAGAGTCGCTGAGCTGCAGAGTTTTTAAGAGGCGTTATTAAATGCAAGCAGCCAGAAGCAAGCAGCCAGAAGCAAAAAATACTATTGGTATCTAAAATCTCTACTCACCTAAAATTTGACTAACTTCGACGAAACACTTTCCGCCTCCGTAATTAAATTCACAAGATAAACCCCATTCGCCACCGCATTCATTGGTATCTATCAATGCAAGAATCTTTATTCACCTAAAATCATAATTATTATTTCGTCGTGAATCTATTTTTTTCGAATGGAAAGAAACAGCATTGGTTTCACGCAGAGGTCGCTGAGACGCAGAGTTTTTAAGAGGCGCAGTCAAATTAATTCTTCCTATCAAGTTTCTAATGCAACTTTAATTTGATTTTGTATTGATGTTGAA
>CAZHSC010000114.1:0-8616 GCA_964534995.1 uncultured Bifidobacterium sp. | reverse complement strand
TTCAACATCAATACAAAATCAAATTAAAGTTGCATTAGAAACTTGATAGGAAGCAACAAAAATTTTGAATGATTTCAGAAGCTTCCCGTCACTGATAGATATCAGATACACACCACTGATCAGGCGAAAACCGGAATGTGATACGGCCCAGCTGGTTGTGTATACTTTTTAGTCATCAGGCATCTTCCGGCCATATCAACTATGCGGAACTCACACTTTGGAAAATATACATCTGATATAAGTTCCATTTGTTTTTCTTCCGCATTATAAAATATTTTAAAATTATGAATCTTCTCCGTCTCATTAGTGCTTACGATGGAACAGGTATCGCAAAATTCCCAAAAGTCATTGGTTGAAACTGTAAAAAAAGCCCATGCTGATATATCCTCTGTTGCCAATGCTAAAACCGCAAGCAAGCCATCGTTCCGCGCCTCCAAAATTGATTTCCTGTGTCCATGCATTGCTTTGAGGGTCCCATGACCAGAAGTCCCGCTTATTTGCACCAATAGTACCTGTACCGATATACCCTTTCCCGTTTAATGAAAATCCCGCCGCTCCCTGCAGTGCGCCTCCAACATAATTTGCTTTCTGCAACCAGACATCCGTAGCCGGATCCCATTCCCAGAAATCCCGCAGGCGGGTGAAGCTTCCCGAATTATAGCCCGTGCCAATATAGCCCTTGTTTCCGATGGAGAATCCTACCGTATTATCTCTAAACACTCGCAGGCAGGCTTGCTTTTTGAGTTCATGCACCTGAAATTACCTGCATCGGAAGCAGGATAATAAAAAGTAGAAAAAAGTGTTTCATAAAGTTAGTTTTAGCTTATGACTTTATATTGGGATTTAATTGATGTACCGGTTAAAAAACTCATTTAAGATGAATTTTCCTGATTATCTCGTAAGATTCATTGTCTTATCATTGTTTGAAATGCTAACAAATTTAATTAATATAAACAGGGCTTTTACTATCAATGCAGGAAAAAACAATCGGGTGATGTGGAACTTTTCCCAACTCATGGTCGAGTCAGAAAGAGCAAAACCTTTCTTACCTTCGTCCTGTTATTTACTACTATGAAACGCATTGCTATTCTCGGCTCCACAGGATCTATCGGAACACAAGCCCTTGAAGTTATTCAGGCACATCCGGATCAATTTCGGGTGGAAGTTTTAACAGCGTACAGCAATGCAGATTTACTTTTACAGCAAGCCAAAATTTTTAAGCCAAACGCGATCGCAATATGCGATACTTCAAAATTGGAAATGTTGAAAGATGCGCTGGCCGGAGAGGATGTAAAAGTATTTGGCGGACAAGCGTCGATAGTTCAACTCATGAGCATGGACAGCATCGACCTTGTTTTAACTGCCATGGTTGGATTTGCCGGACTTGAACCTACACTGGAAGCCATCCGCAATAAAAAGAACATTGCACTTGCCAATAAAGAAACCCTCGTTGTAGCGGGTGACCTGGTAACAAAACTGGCAATGGAACACAAGGTTAGTATATATCCTGTTGATTCAGAGCACTCTGCTATTTTTCAATGCCTGGCCGGAGAGATGCACAATCCGATAGAGAAAATTATCCTCACGGCATCGGGAGGACCCTTCCGTGGAAAAAAGCGGGCTGAACTGGAGCATATTACAAAGAAAGAGGCCTTGAAACACCCCAATTGGAGTATGGGTGCAAAAATAACCATCGACTCTTCCACGCTGATGAACAAGGGCCTGGAAATGATAGAGGCAAAATGGCTTTTTGACCTGCAGCCATCAGAGATAGAAGTGATTGTGCATCCCCAGTCGATTATACACAGCCTGGTTCAGTTCCGTGACGGAAGCATGAAAGCCCAAATGGGTTTACCTGACATGAAATTACCCATACAATACGCTTTGGGATACCCGCAGCGCCTGCCTTCCGATTTTCCCCGTTTTAATTTCATGAAATTCCCGCAACTCAGTTTCGAAGCCCCTGATGAAGATACATTCAGGAGCCTGTGGCTGGCAAAGTCGGCCATGGAAAAAGGGGGGAACCTTGCCTGCATCATGAACGCAGCCAATGAAGTGACTGTGGCCTCTTTCCTGAAGGATGAACTTGGTTTTTTGCAAATGCAGGAGGTAATCGAAGAGACCATGCACCGGGTTACTTTCCTCCCTTCACCTACGCTCGATGACTATCGCAGCAGCGATGCCGAAGCGAGGCGGGTTTCCGGTGAGCTGATCCGTAAAGTTATCCTCAACATCTGATGCAACTTGTGTGAAACTTATTCGTTCAATGAATGACCGGTCACTTCATGCAGCCCTCATGCTGAAATACCCATCTTCGCCCTTCGTAACAAGGTTTTTGCAAACATCAGTAATTCTTAATTTCGTACCCATTAAATATTTCATCCCCTTTATCATCATTACCTCTTAAAAACAGCTAAATGCAAGGATTAATCATGACGGCCCAGCTCATACTGGGGCTCTCCATACTCGTTACACTTCATGAACTGGGACACTTCCTGGCGGCCAGGGCCTTCGGGATCAAGGTGGAAAAGTTCTATCTCTTTTTTGATGCCTGGGGATTTAAGCTCTTCAAATACAAGAGAGGAGAAACCGAATATGGTATTGGCTGGCTGCCATTTGGCGGTTACGTAAAGATTGCCGGAATGATTGATGAAAGCATGGATACCGATCAATTGGCCAGTGAACCACAACCCTGGGAGTTCCGTTCCAAACCGGCATGGCAACGCCTGATTGTTATGGTGGCCGGAGTAACCATGAATGCCATCCTGGGTATTGCCATCTTCAGTTTCACCCTGCTCCATTATAAAAAAGAATATCTCCCCAACGATCAGATTATTCAGGGAAATGGAATATATGCCTATACGCTGGGCCGGGAAATCGGCCTTCAGGACGGTGATAAAATCCTGGCCATTAACGGCCATCCAGTTGAGCGTTTTGAAGATATTCTTTCCTCCCGTGTGCTTTTTGGATCCACTTTATCCGTTTCGAGAAACAATCAAACCATTGAAATAATTGTTCCCGATAATTTTTACAAAAGGGTCAATACAGCGGGCCGTTGGAACTTTATCGGGTTCAGTGCCCTGCAATTTGAAATCGGGAAGGTGACCCCCGGCGAGCCTGCCGAAAAAGCGGGCATCAAAGCCGGTGATAAAATCATAGCCATCAACGGTGAAAAAATCGGCGGTGGCGATGAACTGGTGAGCAAGGTAAAAAGTTTAAAAAACAAACAGGTAAGCCTAAGCCTGTTACGGGGCGGGCAAACGCTGGATATCGCTTGTCAGGTGAGTGACAAAGGTACCATTGGTATTGCCTATGATGTAATTCCCGTAAAAAACGACAGCTATACACTTCAGCCTTATACACTTGGCAATGCCATCGCTTACGGCGCCAGTGATGCCCTGGAAGCCCTGGTTTCAAACGCCAAAGGCCTCGGTAAAATCTTTACGGGAGAAGAAAAGGCATCCGAATCGGTACAGGGACCCATCGGCATTGCCACCATTTACGGAGGGGAATGGAACTGGGCGAGATTTTGGACCATCACCGGTTTACTCAGCATGGTGCTGGCCTTCATGAACATGCTGCCCATTCCCGCACTCGACGGCGGACACGTCGTTTTTTTGTTGATCGAGAGTGTGTTCCGGGTGAAATTCAGCGATAAAATCATGGAAAGGGCGCAGGTGGTTGGGATGGTCATCCTGCTTTCCCTCCTCATTTTTGCCGTTGGCAATGATGTTTGGAAACATATCCTGAATTAATAACCTTAGAGACAGGGATGTAAGCATTGTATTGTTCATATCTCCCGGCATAGGGAACCTAAAAGGAGTCGCCAGCCTTTTACTTTTGACAGTAGATGAGATACCACCTGACGGCGAGCATCCTGTTATTTCTATTCAGCGGTAAGCATATTCATGCGCAGGATGCGGAAAAAAACATTTCTGTTCTTCTCATTCCCTACCTTCCCGAATACTATCTGAGTGATGCGGAGCGGGATATCATGGAGCAGAGCCATCGCGATCCGGAGGCATACCGACATTATTTCCGGAATACACTGGACCTGAAAATTCAGGCGGAGTTGGAATCGCTGGGTGTTTGTCACAGCATGATGCAGGATACCAGCCGCAACGGTCAAATGCTGCTGGGAAAATTTTATGAAAAAACAGCTTACTCTTATGAGCAGGCAGTAGGCGGAATCCGGACGAAAGGAGAACATTTCATATCAAAAGTTACCAAAAAAAAGGAAGAGGTTCCTGAGCAACACACCGCGCATAAGAGCATCATCACCCATGGTGAAGAAAAATTTATGCAGGCAGCAGTTCGTGATACTGCTTTTCTGTCGTCGCTCGCGTCAAAAACACAGGCCGGCGTTTTTGTAAGTATTAACCAAATAGAAATACGCACCCATTACAACACCTGTATCGACATCGCCAACAAAGTATATCAGCGCGAACTCATTGTTCATTATTCAGTGTTTAATAAAAGCGGTACACAACTCAGGGGTGATTACCTGAAGGCCACCTTCCCTTCCAATTCCAGCCGTGACCGGGATATTGCGGAACGCTTATTTCCGGGAATAGCTGCGTCTTTGCGCGAAGAAGTGGAAAAGTGTGTTTCGCAAAGCGGCAAAGAATAAAAAAGCCTGCGTGGCCTTTGATTATGCACAAACCCCGGAGCCGGGTATCGAAAAAATCCAAATGACCATAAAGCTGCTACCTGCAGGCCGGCAAATGCAAAATAAATGAAACTATCATCATTTTTAAGGGATCCGTTTACAAAATAAGCGGTACCTATATCAATGGGCAAATAACGGCATGATGCACCGCAAATAGGAAATGCAGGTGATTTTGCACGAAAAAATGATTAAAATCAGGCTTAAATCCGTTAAAAACTTAACATTTGATAAATCGCAACATGCTTATAAACAAATAATTGTTTATTAAAATTTATATTATTTGGAATAGTAACTGAATTGACAATAAATTTGCACCCAACCTTAATAAAAAAAGCAATGAAAAAGAGCTTACTCATCTTAGCAATGTTTATCGGTGCTGCTGCTTCAGCACAAAACATCACTTCAAAAAATGGTACTCCCATTCTTCCTGAAGCCGGAGACTGGAGTATTGGTATTGGCGCCCATACCATGCTGGATTACTTTGGTAACCTCATGAACGGTAGCAATGTTGCACCTAATTTCGACTTTGCCAACTATGACAATGTTATTCGTGGTAAGATGGTAAAAGATGAAAACACTGCTTACCGTGTTGGTATCCGTTTAGGCATGACTTCAGAAAAACAAACAGAAGCTGATCCACAGGATGGTGAACTTTCTGAAACCAAAACCAGCGCGATGAATATTAATTTATCCGGAGGTATTCAGAAATACCGCGGTAAAGGCCGTGTACGCGGTTTTTATGGTGGTGAAGTAGGTATCGGCTTAGGCAGTGGTAAAACCACTATGACCTACGAAGGCGATGCTCCTGCAGGTTCTACCCTTGAAGATAAGCAAGGCGGCACTTTCAGTTTTGGTGTTCGTGGTTTCATCGGTGTTGAATATTTCTTCGCTCCAAAGATGTCAGTTGGTGGTGAATTCGGCTGGGGAATCGGTCTTTCTTCACAAGGTGAAGGAGAAGTTACAACAGCTGATGGTACAGGCGGCAGCGATTCTGCTAAAACCGGCAAATCAAGCACATTCCGTATCGACACTGACAATAATGGCGGTGGTTCATATGGTGGCTCTGCCAACATCATTCTGAGCTTCTATTTCTAAGCATAGCGTAAAACCCATATAAAAGGCTGTCCTCACCGGGACGGCCTTTTTTTTCGCTCTTTATTTTCAAGATATCCGCATTCTCTTCCCCTACTTTTTGTTTTACTGCCTAAAAAGGCTGAAATTTGATACCTGAAGCATCCCATTTATAAAGTGAGCGAAAGTTTTGAAATAAAATTACCACAGTTCGAAGGCCCTTTCGATCTGCTTCTCTTCTTTATTGAAAGGGATGAGCTGGATATTCATGATATCCCCATTGCCGGCATTACCAATGATTTTTTCGAATATATGCATCAGATGCAAAGCATGAACATAGAACTGGCCAGCGAGTTTATTTTAGTCGCGGCGACGCTCATGCGCATCAAAGCGAAATTATTACTGCCCCGTTATGAAAAGGATGAGCAGGGCAATGAGATCGACCCCCGGCAGGACCTGGTAAAGCAACTTCTCGATTACAAGCAGTTTAAGGCGGCTGCCGAGGACCTTCGCGCCATGGAAGATGACAGGATGATGCGTTTCCAGCGGGGCAACCTCGAACAGGAACTCGCTAAAATGGTTACCACTTCCGACGCAGGCTATGCGGGAGAATTAAATCAGCTTACCCTGTACCGTCTTATTGCCACTTTCGAAAAGGTAATGGCCCGTTTTGAGGTGAATCAAAACAAGGTAATGCATACCATTGTGCAGCTTCCTTACACCATAGATACACAAAAAGATCATATACGCGCATTGCTGGTAAAGAAGCCGCAATCCTCATTTTCGGATATATTTGAAGAATGCACATCCCGGCTGCATGCCGTTTTTACATTTCTCGCCTTACTTGAATTATTACAAAACCGTACATTGTTGATTTTTATGGGAGAAGGCTTCAATAACTTCGTTATCTGCACCCCCGAAGCTGCTCCTGAATCTCAAGTATCATCTGAAGAAGATGCAGACTGATACCAGGGAATTACTTAAACATTTTTCACCGAAACGCATTATATGGCCGGTGCTGATCGGCCTCGGTGTTACGGTATGGTTGTTTTTAAAAGATTTTGATATCGAAGCATTCCGTGCTGTAAAATGGACGCTGGATTCTTCCTTCTGGTTTTGCATGGCCGTCGTATCGGTAATTATCCGTGACTGGGCATATATGGTGCGCATACGGGTATTGACCGATAACAAACTCAACTGGAGCCGCGCCTTTATTGTCATCATGCTTTGGGAGTTCAGTTCGGCGCTGGCTCCCGGAATGCTTGGGGGCGGATTCATCTTTGCCATATTGATCCTGAACCGGGAAGGCATCCATATGGGGAAAAGCATTACAGCCATCCTTTATTCTTCCTTCCTTGATGGTATATTCCTGGCCGTTATGGCACCTCTGGTATATTTTATTGCAAGTAAAGACGCCCTTTTCAGCGGGATTCATCTCAACACCAACGCGGGAAACAGCATATTCTATACTTTCTGGGTAGTGTACTTCCTCATCCTGGCCTATAAGCTGTTTGTAGCCTACGCGCTCTTTGTAAATCCTCACCTTGTAAAAAGAATACTTATCAGTTTGTTTTCGATACCCCTGCTGCGCCGCTGGAAAGAAAGTGCCACCGAAACCGGCGAGCAGCTTGTTATCGCTTCCAATGGATTAAAAAACAAAAGCCTTGCTTATTGGACCTGGTCGCTGGGATCCACCTTTGTATCCTGGACCGCCCGCTATTCCATCGTTAACTGCATCATTCATGCTTTTCATGGAAATGCCCCGCTACACGATTTTGTGGTGTACGGTAAACAGGTAATTATGGGCATTATCATTTTACTGAGCCCCACTCCCGGAGGCAGCGGACTTGCAGAATATATGTTTACCGACTTCCTCGGAGAATTTATATCCAAAGGTCTTGCTCCTACCTTGAGTATACTCTGGAGGATGTTGAGTTATTATCCCTACCTGATCATAGGGGCCATCATTTTACCCAGATGGATCAGGAATCATATCAAACTCGAAAAACTGAAATTAAAATAAACGGAAGTCTTTGTCGTCCGGCGGCATGCGCTCAATGTACGCATCGTTAAGCGTTCGCCGGAATCCCCTATTTATTATTGCAGCGTTATGCTGATTTCGGGGGCTCCATCACCGCTCCGCACTTTTTACAGGTACGAAGATCGGGAGAAGCATAAAATTTATTCATCACCTGGGGCAATTGGTTTACGATATCCTGCAAGCTGAAAAACTCTTCGTACAATTTATTATTACATTTTTCACAAAACCACATACAGGCGTCTTTTTCCTGAGGATCACGGTAACGCTCAATAACAAGACCTATAGTATTGGGACCTCTTTGCGGAGAATGCGGAACGCATTTGGGCAACAACCACATTTCCCCTTCTTTGATATGAATATCACGTTGCTTACCTTCATCGATAATCTTAACTGTAATATCCCCTTCCAGTTGATAAAACAGTTCTTCGGCCTCTTCCCAGTGATAATCCTTCCTCGAATTAGGACCGCCAACCACCATCACAATAAAATCATCATTGGCTCTATATACCTGTTGGTTGCCAACAGGCGGCTTCAATAAATGCCTGTTCTCATCGATCCATTTTTTCAGATTGAAAGGTTCCGCTACTGCCATATTTTATAGATTTTTCGGGACTACTAAAATACACAAAATACCTTTCCGTAAAATGGGTAAGAGGGGGTTACTTTATATAGGATTACGATTTTAAATGATCGCAGAAATATCCGGATGGTAAAAAATAAGGGTTGTGGTCGTAAAAAAGCGATCATTGCTGAAAGCAAGCCGGGGGACTGGCGTCCCCACCCCAATGAAAGATCGCGATAAAATTTTACATGAACAAGAAACAAATATTTATAT
>CAZHSC010000113.1:0-8715 GCA_964534995.1 uncultured Bifidobacterium sp. | reverse complement strand
TGCCCTTTTGACCCACCGCAAAAAAAAAGAGGCCGTCTCGATCTGAGACAGCCTCCTTTTGAAATTTCTGGTAAATTATCAGGATTTAACATTCACTTTTTTCTCCTCAATGCGGGCACTTTTTCCGATCATATCACGCAGATAAAAAATACGGGCGCGACGAACTTTACCACGCTTGTTTACGTCGATTCGGGTAATTTTCGGACTGTGAACTGGGAAAATTCTTTCTACCCCAACTCCACCTGAAATCTTACGTATTGTAAAAGTTTCGGTGTGGCCGGCGCCGCGACGTTGCAATACAACACCCTGAAATTGCTGTTCACGTTCTTTATTTCCTTCAATGATTTTATAATAAACAGTAATGGTGTCACCTGATTTGAATTCAGGCCAACTTTTCAATTCAACAAGTTGTTCTTGAGCAACTTTCATTAAGTCCATGATCTTCTAATATTAAGCGCTTTGGGGCTGCAATATTAGTAAAAAAATATCAGTTTAAAGAAGTAAAAAACAACATTGTCATGAAAAAGTGAAAAAGCCTTGGGTAGCTTATATAGGCTTACCTCATCTGCCGTTCATGTAAATTATTGAATAAAAGTAAGTTGTGTTATATTTTAATGATTATTTATCGGATATCAGCGTTTCATAAAATTGTATCAGTGACTTCCCGATCAACCTGCTGTCAAAATTATTTACCACAAATTCCCTGGCTTTTCTCCCCAATTCTTCCTGCAGGCCGGGTTGACTCAATAAAAGAACCACCCTGTCGGCGAATTCCTCGGGAGTATCAGCAATCAGAAATTCAGAACCATTTTTTCCCGGAATACCTTCCATGCCAACTGAAGTCGTTACGATGGCCTTTCCAAGGGACATTCCTTCAATAATTTTCACGCGCATCCCGCTGCCACTCAGCAGAGGTACAATCATTACACCACCTACGGCCATGAATGCTCTGGAATCAGGAACAAAATCCTGAACTATTATTTTCTCATTTGCCTTCGCTTTTATTGAATCCGGCATTTTCTTTCCGGCCAATGACAATTTCGCTTCCGGAACCTTTGAAATGATTATAGGCCAAATACTTTTTAAGAACCAGTTTAGGCCTTCCTGATTTGGAAGCCAATCCATTGATCCTAAATGAAATACTTTCATATGGTCTGGTTCGGGGAAGTTGAAGATCTGACGGGTATCAAATCCGACCGGAGCAATAAAAACAGGTGGCTCCGCTCCCATTTCTTTAAACAATTTCTCATCCTCCGTTGTCATTGAAATGATAGCATCCACTTTGTTTATTGCCCAGTTTTCGTAGTGCCTTAAACGCTCGGATAATAAATTTAAATACCATTTTCTCAATGGATTGGAAGCAGCAATTGATAACCTCTTCCAGATCAAGTGTTCAATATTATGCGTACGCAGGACAATCTTTGCCGAACTGAATTTTCTGATGATATCCATATACGGTATCATGTACAGGCTTTCCAGTTGTATGATATCAAAATTTTCTTCTTTTAGAATACGAATCAGTTTTTCTTCGAAATCACGCCTGATAAAACGAACAATATGGTACGACTCACCTGTGAAAATGTTAAACAGGGCAGCGAAAGGTTTGATACGGTTATCCAGATAAACACCTTCAATTCTGGTCATTTCCCTGTAATCTTGGTCGAGTGAATCAATATCAATTAATTGTTTAATGGTATTAAAGGATAATACCTTTAACCTTGCTCCGTTTTCGTGCAGGGATTTTTGCATCTGGTACATGGCGAAACTACCGCCATCGACTGGTGGATAAGGAACCCGGATGCACAATTGAAGGATGTTCACCTGGCAGGATTTTTTTTCTTAATAGATATTTTTCTGAAAAAGTTTAAGTAAGATTCCCGGTCAAAGATGACAGAATCATGCGTCGCTTTATAAATTAAAAACAATCCTACGGGAAGTAGTATCATGGAGGACGTCCACATACCGCGCCAGGCCGGAATTATACTTTCTTTGGCAAACTTTTCTCCGGTGATACTCATAATATGATATGCCAGGAAAAATAAAATGGAGATAACCAGGGGCATTCCGAGTCCCCCCTTTTTAATGATGGCACCCAATGGGGCACCTATCAGAAAAAGTATAAAACAGGCAGCTGAGAGTGTTAATTTGCGATGCCATTCCACCTTAAAACGTGCCATTTGGTACATCCTTGATTCTTTTTCATCTTTTACTCCGGTCAGGTAACTCTGCATGGACCGGGCCTGGTTCATGGCGTTTTCAAAAACCTGACTGGATGAAAGACCATTTATACTGTCATAAATGCCTATCGGTTTGGCCCCCTTAAGGCTGCTCAGGAAGCGGGTTGAATCCCGTAAAAACAAAAAGTATGGTTGCATGTGCAAAAGGGACAGTTTCTCTTTTTTCTCATAATCATAGCTCAGGCTATCCACGGCTTTGTGTAGTTGTGAAAGATTCATCATTTGATGGCCACCCTTAAAAAGTTCTTCATTGGTACGGTTTAACTTGAATTGTGACAAATCAAAACGAATGATGTATTCACGAAAGGAATTCCTCATAAGGGGGTGCGTATCAACTCCGCCTTTATTTTTATTTTGTTCCTCATAGCTGATGCCATTAAAAAGGGTGAGTACTAAAAATTTCTGATCATCCGTTGACTCCATTCTTCCACTTTCTGCCATGACGAGTTTACGGTTACCCATTCCTCCGGTATGATCGTAAATCATCACTTTCCGGATGGATTTTCCATCCTGGTCCTTTTCGCCTACTTTTATACTGTAGCCTTCAATTCCGTTGTAAAAAACGCCTTCCCGGATTGACAAAGCAGGTTTTTGCTGCCTGATGTCATAAAGAAGAGATCCCATCTTGAGATTGGTAAAAGGCAGAATATTGTTTGAAAAAAAGAAAGCAAGTCCGCTTATAAGAAATGCAGTAATAAATAAGGGAAACATGATTCTCTGGAGAGAAATTCCTGAAGCCTTTGCAGCGGTAAGTTCAAAATGTTCTGCGAGGTTGCCAAAGGTCATGATAGATGAAACAAGTATGGCTAGCGGTAAGGCCAGCGGCACCAGGTTGGCAGAGGTGTAAAACAGTAATTCAGCAATTACAAGTCCGTCGAGACCCTTACCTACCAAATCATCAATATACTTCCATAAAAATTGCATCAGCAGTACGAAGAGGGCAATGAAGAATGTCAAAAAGAAAGGACCCGCAAAGGATTTTAAAACTAAGGCATGAAGTTTCTTCACGAAATGATCAGTTTAGATCTGCAAAAATACCCTAAGTTTGGCTAAATGTGGCAATATGAGCGATTTTATTCTGAATAAAGAAGAATTAAGTTTACTATCGGATACCCACCTGTTTCTGATAAAGAAAAAACTGGGAGATAAAATCGTTGCGCTCTTGGGAGAATGCTTTCAATCAATGGAAAATGTGATGGGGGAAAAATCCTATCCCCTTGAACCGGAAATTTTAGCGCAACAGGCTAAAATCAGCAAAGGTGAAAATTACCTTGGCTTTCCCTGGCATTTGCTGGATTACCCCCGTGTTTTTGAAAAAGATGGTGTTTTCGCTGTTCGTACTTTATGTTGGTGGGGAAATGGTTTTAGTGTTAGTTTTCATTTATCAGGAAAATATGCCTTACAGTATAAAGATGCATTGGATTATAAATTACCACTTTTCATTAAAAATGATTTTTCCATTTGTATCAATCAAAACCAATGGCATCACCATTTTGAGGGTGATAATTTTATAGATGCTAAAAATTTTAAAGACGGTTCACATCCTTTCTCCAGACATTATGAGAGGTACGGATTTATAAAAATCATGAAGAAAATACCCTTGTCACACTGGGATATGCTTCCAGTAAAATGTGCAGAGATATTAACTATGTACCTGGATGGGATTAGTGCCCCATTCAAGAGTGATTAAAGGCTACCTAATAGCATACGCAGTTTCTGCACCTGCGATTCCCATAGTCGTATACTGGTTTCTCTTTCTCCCGGATTTGCAAAATCAGTAATTAAAAGGGCAATGTCGGAAGTGATATCATCCTCTTTGATTTCAAATTGAAAATAGGTGCCATCCGTATCATCCAGCCATTGAAATCTGACCAGTTGCAAATCGCGAATTGCTACAAGCTTAGCTGTTGACTCCCCACCCTCCCAAACGAATGTGTACACATCGTCTTTCGTATGGACTTCATCCGCAAACCATCCTGCAAGGCCGCTTGAATCACTTAAAGAAGTAAACAGGATTTTTGGTGAAGACCTGAACTCAAATTCAATCTGAAATTTTTCCTTGGTGGTGTGTTGAGGCTCAGGCAACTTTACCGGTGGAATGATATGTTTCTGCAAGGGTTTCGGAGCAGAAGTACCTGTAGAAATACGGGGGCGTAACCTGGATAAATCCATTGTTTCTTCCAGTTCTTTAATTACCTTTTCAGCTTTTGCCTGTAAGGGGTCCACTGTGTTTTTATCAATTTTGGACCGGGTTGAAGGAATCGATGCACTAGAAGATTTACCCGGTAAACCTTTTTTTATTTCTTTGACATCTTTCTTTGCGATGCCTGTATTTTCCTTATTGGCTTTAACTTCTTTGTTTTTTACTGCTACACCTTTTACGGGTTTATTTTTAACTTTATTTTTCTCCGGGCTTTTTGCGGGAATTGCATTTTTACTTTTTTTAGCGGCCGTAGTTTTTGTTGAAGTTTTTCCTTTATTGGCACTCGTGGTTTTTGCTGCTTTCTTTACAGCAGCCTTTTTTGGTTGACTCTTTATTGACTTTCCGGCAGCTTTTTTTGCAGGCGATTTTGTCTTTTTTGCAGATACTTTTACCTTCTTTGCTGCCATCCCCGAAGAAGAGGTTTTCGTTTTATGGGTTGCCTTCACTTTAAGGTTTTTTTGGGAAGGAGAAGACTTTTTGACTGCTTTTTTAATTGCCTTCTGCTTTTTAGATTTTCCAGCTGCCATATTATTACTTATGCTATTCAAATATGTTGGCTCGAAATATAGTTAAAATTTAATACAGACTATCTTTGATTCCATTATTTATATAAACGATTGCAACAGCTGTACCTATGAGATTTAATAAATATAAGATATTGATATATAGTGCTATAACGGTAACTTCGATCGCTTTTGCCTATAGCGCTAATTATGCAATGGTGTATAGAATTACGGCAGCCATATTGAGCCGGCTGGCGGTGGTATATTGCGTTGGCATACTTGCCTATGTTCTGTTCTCCGATAAGGGTTGGTCTGCTAAAAACAGATGCATCGTCATGGCCTGGGCCGGCCCATTGTTATACAGTATGAATAAGTTTGCAGTAATTGTTATCATTATTTATTACATTTTAGGAGAGCGTATTTACAATTTCATGAATGACGAAGGTGGCGCTGGTGAAAATTTGCCCCCGTTTAAATTGGAAAGATTATTGAAAATTGCAGGTGACATCTTCTCATTGAGCCTTGCATTTTTGCTGGTGGATATTACCCGTGAATATACGGTTTGGAAGCACCTCGTATTACATCCCCTGCCGTTGATATCCACCGTTGCCGCGGCGCTGCTGCTTTTAAGCAATTATCTGTTTAAATTTCGCAGGTTTCAATAATTTGGTTTATTACGGATTTAATAATCTGATTCATTGTACTTGTACACAGGCCTTAAAGGCTTAATTACCCTATTAATATATATTGAAGTTCATGGTGCCAATATCACCCATTGAGAAAACAAAACCCTTCGTTCAGGAAGGGTTTTGTTTGCAGCAACCGTCTCTGTTGCATGCTCAATGTAGTACATGTATCAGCCTGTTGGAATAATGTCCGCTTATATCGTTAATTTTAATAAGGTAAGTGCCCTGCGCAAACTGCGCGGACGAAATGATAATTTCATTTCCGTTATTTTTTGCAGGGACATTGTTACTGACAATTGCTTTGCCTGAAAGGTCAAATACAGTTATCGTAACTTCTATGTCTTTTTTCAATTTGATAATGATTCGTTCATTTGCCGGGTTTGGATAAATAGCGGAAACAAAATCACCTTCAGATTCATTGATGCCAGCACAGGTTAATACCCTGGTAGCCTTTATCAACTTTGAGGTGCATCCATTGTTGTCGGTATATTTGTATTGAACGAGAATAGTTCCGGTTCCGGCCAGGGATGGACTAAAGTTGTTTCCGTTGACACCTAAACCGGAGAATGTACCTCCTGCAGGAGTTGCAGTTAGGGAACTGTTTTGCTGGTTCAGGCAATAAATGGTATCTAAACCGGTAAATTGCAAGGCAATATTGCTTCCGGTGAGGTTGATATAAACCGTATCTGCATTTCTGCAGATTCCCTGAGTTCCGGTTACAGATACAATATAAGTACCGTTTTGCGTCACGGTAATCTCATTAGAAAACGCGGATGGTATTTGCGCTCCGTTGAAATACCATGAATAACTTAAACTGTCACCCAAAGGTGTTCTTAATGTGCCGCTGGTACCACACAGTTGAAGTGTATCCGTATCTGAGAGCCAGGCAACGGGGATGCAGGATGAGGTATCTGTAATTTTACGAATTTGACCGTTGTATAAGTTCGCCGCATATAATTCTCCTTTGGAGTCGGACCCAATACAACTAATACCAGCACCCGTCCAGGAATTATTCATCAAATGTGTAAATAGATTGCCATTCTTTTTTAAAGTTCTGAAACTTGGTACACAAAAGTCCGAAAAGAGGTAATGCCCGAATAAATTTGAAAATCTGGCCCCACGATATACTTCGCCTCCGGTAACGCTGCAATTGCCATTGCTGTGGGCATACTCAAATACAGGAATTGTAAAGGTGCTGGCAGCCTGGCAGCCTGTTAAATTAAACGGGACCGATGCTTCATAACAGCGCCATCCGTAATTTTCTCCACCTGAGGAGGTAGCATCCTGATGATTTATTTCCTCCCAGACGTTCTGACCAACATCAGCCAACCATAAGTCTCCGGTTTGCTTATCTATACTCGCCCTCCAGGGATTTCGTAATCCTGAATTCCAGATTTCGGGGAGATAATTGATGTTGTTAATAAATGGATTGTCTGGCGGAATCGCAAACAGGGTTCCATGATTGACATCAATTCTTAAAGTTTTTCCAAGGCGCTCCAATGGGTTCTGTGACCGGTTTTGTGGGTCGTTCGCACTTCCCCCGTCTCCCATAGGTATGTATAAATAGCCGTCGTTTCCAAATACCAGATCACCTCCATTGTGATTTGAGTATGGCTGGTTGATGGACATTAGTACAAGTTCACTTGAAATTAATGCACGGTTCGAATCAAGCGGGTCCACTGAGAATCTGGATATCTGTGTATGGCCATTATTTGCAATGTAATTAACATAAAAATAACCGTTGGTTTTATATGCAGGATGAAAAGCCAGCCCTAATAATCCCTGTTCATTTCCTGTTGACAGCACCTGTGGATTAATATCAAGAAAAGGAATGGGAAGTAAACTGTCATTCAAGATCACCCGGATTCTACCATCCTGTTCCACAATAAAGAGCCTGCTGTCGTTACAGTGAGTAATGTCGACAGGTTTTACCAGGCCACCTATATAAGGTATCGTATTGATAGATGGATTTTGAGCATAAATTATTGTGCAGATGAACTGCAAAATAATGGCTGCAATTAAATGTCGCATTTTCTTTTTTTTAAATAATTTAACGAAATCATCTGGCCGGAGGTTGCAAAACAGGTGTAAACATTTCGTTCGATTTCTTCTTTTTTGAAATAAACTTACCACTCATTAAAGTACATTATGTATTGAAATACAGCTTACTGGAATATCTGTCGGGAGCCTGAAACCATTAAATAAATGAAAAAAACTTACATCGGTAAATGGAATTGCAGATGTATGAAACCAGGCTTATTATTTTTTTTGTTCTTTATTTGCACAAACGTACCGTATTCGGGTACTTTTTCGCTTGTATTATGATCCATGTAAATGTCTTCTTAATTAAGAAAAAAAAAATCTTGAAATTCCTTTTTATTGGAATGTCAGTTGTTCTTATGTTTATTTTGGTCATAAATGAAATTGTTGAACGGGAAGCAAAAGGTTACTTGTACAGTGAGTTAAATGAAGTACCCGCGTTCAAGGTAGGAGTTGTTTTAGGCACAAGCCGCTACCTGGCAAATGGGAAACGGAATCCTTTTTTTGAAAGCAGAATAAGGGCTGCCAAAGCATTGTATTTTTCTGGTAAGATTCAATACCTGATTGTAAGTGGTGATAACAGGTTTTACTCGTATAACGAACCGAGGGAAATGCGAAAAGATCTATTGAGACTGGGGATTCCGGATAGCGTGATTTTTATGGATTTTGCAGGATTCAGGACACTGGACAGCGTGCTGAGAGCTAAACTTGTTTATAAGTTGAAGCGTTTTATAATTATTTCACAGCAGTTCCATAATGAAAGGGCGGTTTATATTGCCCGGTTTCATGGCATTGAAGCCATTGGATACAATGCGAAGGATCCAACGGATATGAAGATATATTTTGTCAGCATTCGGGAATATTTTGCCCGCGTTTTTATGATGATTGATTTGATGGTACTAAAAAGGAACCCTCATTTTCTTGGTAATGAAAAATTGCCTGATAGCGCTTATAATGAAAGTTCATTTCAGCGTAACAACAAATGATATATTGGTAGATTCAAGTTTCTAATGCAACGAAGATAAAAACTAATGTTGTATTATGCA
>CAZHSC010000112.1:0-8964 GCA_964534995.1 uncultured Bifidobacterium sp. | reverse complement strand
GGATTAACGCGGATGTACGGATGTTTACGGATGCACGGATTAACGCGGATGTACGGATGTACGGATGTACGAATATACGGATTAACGCACATGTATGGATAAAAGCAGGTGGAGGGATGAGGGAAGCTATATTAATGAAAACGCCCGGCCTGAATAGAAGGAGACCGGGCGTAATAAGTCATTTAATGCTTTCAATTTCAGGAGTGGAGCGCGGCTTCTTCGTAGCTGCTGACCTCCGGACAGGAGCAAACAAGATTACGGTCACCATAAGCATTGTCAACTCGTTTAACTGATGGCCAGAATTTATTGGCAGCCAGCCAGGGAGCAGGCCATGCAGCTTCTTTGCGGCTGTATGGATAGTTCCATTCATCGGCGGTTAACTCAGCCACAGTATGAGGAGCATTGATAAGCGGATTATTGTGTTTATCGGCGTTACCATTTTCGATGGCACGGATTTCTTCACGGATGGAGATCATTGCGTCACAAAAACGGTCAAGTTCCTCCTTCGACTCACTTTCAGTGGGCTCCACCATCAGGGTACCGGCTACAGGGAAAGCAACGGTTGGTGCATGAAAACCATAGTCCATCAGTCGCTTTGCAATGTCACCCGCTTCGATACCGGCGCTTTGCTTAAAGGCCCTGCAGTCAAGTATCATTTCATGTGCAACAAAACCATTGGCACCTTTGTACAATATCGGATAGTGGCCATCCAGCCTTGCCTTCATATAATTGGCATTAAAGATGGCATACTCGGTGGACTTCCTGAGTCCCCGGTTTCCCAACATTCTGATATAGCCATATGATATAAGCAGGATCAATGCGCTTCCCCATGGCGCTGCACTAACGGCTGTGCCTTTACGCTCATTGTTTAAATTGACAACAGGATGGTTAGACAGGAATGGCGCCAGGTGTTTCGCTACGCCAATAGGACCCATGCCGGGTCCCCCGCCCCCGTGGGGGATAGCAAAGGTTTTATGGAGGTTAAGATGGCAAACATCAGCTCCGATCATACCGGGGCTCGTTAATCCCACCTGTGCATTCATGTTAGCACCGTCCATATACACCTGCCCACCGTTGTCGTGAATAATTTTTGTAAGTTCACGGATACCTTCTTCATACACCCCGTGGGTACTGGGGTAGGTTACCATAGCAGCGGCCAGGTTATTACGGTAAAGTTCCGCCTTCGCTTTCAGATCAGCGAGATCGATGTTACCATTTTCATCACACTTCACCACAACGATTGACCAACCTGCCATCACGGCGCTTGCCGGGTTGGTACCGTGCGCGCTTTGCGGAATCAGGCAAACATTACGATGACCTTCTCCCTTTGCTTCAAGATATCCGCGAATAGCCATTAATCCGGCATACTCACCCTGGGCACCTGAATTGGGTTGCAGGGATACAGCGTCAAAGCCGGTGATTTCGCACAGATACCCTTCCAGTTCGCGGATGATCTGAGCGTAACCCTGTGCCTGATCAACCGGAACAAATGGATGAATGCTACCCCACAGCGGCCAGCTTAAAGGCATCATCTCACTGGTGGCATTTAACTTCATGGTACAAGATCCCAGAGCAATCATGGAGTGATTCAAGGCGAGGTCCTTGTTTTCCAAATGTTTAATATACCTAAGCATATCTGTTTCACTGCGGTATTTATTAAATACAATATTGGTGAGGAAATCTGAAGTACGCCTTAAGGGATAAGTATCATTGATAATAGTATGCACCTTATGATCGGCACCGTTTCTTTTATAATCATAGCCGTCCACCCTGGCGAACACCGAAATAATCTGGCTCACATCATCGGGTAGCGTGGTCTCGTCCACATTAATTACAATATTCCCGTTGCTTTCATATCGGAAATTCATCTGAGCGTCCTCCGCCAGTTTACGGACGGCTTCACTTTTGCCGTTTCCATCGATAGATATCGTATCGAAATACTGATCATGAATCACTTTAAAACCAAGTTTACTTACACCTGCTGCGATTTCAGCGGCACGTAGGTGTATCTGGCCGGCAATGGCTTTAAGGCCACGTGCACCATGATATACCGCATACATAGAAGCCATCACAGCCAGCAATACCTGAGCTGTGCAAATATTGGAGGTAGCTTTCTCCCGCTTGATATGCTGTTCACGAGTCTGTAATGCCATGCGCAAGGCGGGTTTTCCGGCGGCATCGATGCTCAGTCCAATGATACGGCCGGGTATATCGCGCTTATATGCTTCTTTGGTCGCGAAATACGCGGCATGGGGGCCACCATAGCCCATGGGTACGCCAAATCGCTGAGTAGAACCTACAACAACATCCGCGCCCCATTCACCGGGAGGTGTTAATAATACCAGTGACATGATATCGGCAGCAACCACTACGCGTATTCCATTTGCATGGCACTTACCGGTAAAGGAGGAGTTATCGCTTATATTACCTTCTTTGCCAGGATACTGCAACAATGCTCCAAAATATTCCTTTCCAAAATTAAATGTGGACGGAGGAGCTATCACCAGTTCAATACCCAATGGAGTAGCCCTTGTTTTAAGTACATCGATGGTTTGAGGAAAGGATTCGTCAGATATAAAAAATTTATGGCAGGAAGAATTTTCCTGCTCTCTGGTGCGTGTGTGAAAAAGCATGTTCATTGCTTCAGCGGCGGCGGTGGATTCGTCGAGGAGCGAGGCATTCGCAATTTCCATACCGGTAAGATCCACCACCATGGTCTGGAAGTTTAACAAGGCTTCGAGCCTTCCCTGGGCGATCTCAGCCTGATAGGGAGTATAGGCGGTGTACCAACCCGGATTTTCAAACACATTGCGTTGAATAACACCGGGGGTAATAGTGTTATGATAACCTAACCCTATGTAGGTACGAAATATTTTGTTTTTCGAAGCCGCCTTCCTCAATTCACGCAGAAATGTGGCCTCATCCTGGGCCGGTGGGGTATTCAGTTCCCCTTTCAGGCGAATATCCTTTGGAATCGTTTTATCAATTAGTTCTTCAACAGAACTCACCCCAATGGCCAATAACATTTCCTGGGTCTCTTTTGCATCCGGGCCTATATGGCGGTCGGTAAACTGGTAATTTGACATAGCTGTATTTGTGGACCCCAAAGTTACAAAACTGAGCGTTTGACCTGACCTTACCAACAATCTGTTATAACACTATTTATCAATCACTTATGCCACATTATTCCCTGAGAATTATCATGCTGACATTAAAACGGTTAAAGAGCTGATCATTACAGCTTCCCGGATTACTTGAAAAAACAAAATCAGCCGGGTGAACTAATAAATATCTTTCGCTTACTTACCCAAACAAACTCAGAACTTAAAGGAGATTTTAAAAACCCGGGTTGAGGAAGATTAGAAATCCTTTTCTTAGATTTGAAGCCTATGAAAGCTAAACTACTCATTGCGTTGCTGTTTTTTTGCTCTCTCTCCCTTTCCGGTTACGCACAAAATAAGATATTATTGCTCAATGGTAAAACGATTGAGGTTGAAAATTATACCATCGGCGACATTTTCATCACCTATAAAAAAGCAGGAGACAAACGCAGTGGCTCCAGGGCCGTTGACCGGTACGATGTGTTTTCCATTACCAATTTAGACGGCACAGAAGAAATACTGTACAAGCCGGTGGACACCCTTGATTTTTCCATTGAAGAGGCAAAACTTTTCATCAAAGGAGAGCAGGCTGCCCGTGAATATTATAACAGCAAAGGCGCTTCGGTGTCGTCGGCACTCATCGGCGCAGGCTCCAGCATCATGTATTTTTACGCCTTACCTGTTCCTATGCTGTATGCAGTAGTTCTTGGAAGGTTCAATCCAAAGAAATTTAACCTTCCCGAAAATTATGATCCTTCTGTTGCTGAATCGGAAGCATTCAGAATGGGATATCAGAAATCGGCCAGAAACATCAAAATTCAGAAAAGCCTTAAGTGGGGATACATTGGTCTTGGAGCCGGGCTGGCCGGCTGGATCATTTACGGGGTGAGCGCACACGATTAGCGCTTCGTCGCAAACACGAACCGCGTTGACTTTTCTTTTATTTTTTCATACTCTCCTGAAGCTTCATTGAAAACTTCATTTGATACAGGGCTAACCAGTTGCTATGAAACAAAACCAGCTTTTATACGCGCTGCTGATGGCTGCTTCCGCCATGTTGATGGGGACTTCGGGCTATACGCTATACTTTCATCAAGTATCCGGCACCATCAACGGAACCCTGTTTTCCGTGGTATTGTTTACAGGCACGTTCATTGCTTATTCCCTGCCTGCCTTTTCACCCTCCATCCACGTGAAAGCCTGCAAGGTTACTTTCAGGGTATTAAACAACGGATTAATCTTCATCCTGCTAATTACTTACTTCATCTTATTATATCTGCTGCTTCCGTTTGCGCTTTTCCTGCAATACTACTTAGCGGGTATTTTGAGTTTTTTATATTCCGCATCCATCAACACAAGCGTTCAACCCATCCTCGGACTCCGGTCAGTTTTTATAGTTAAAAATATTGTCCTTGCCCTGGCCTGGGCATTGGCTACCGCCCCGGTAATTCCCGGCGATGCTGCCAGTTTTCTGCTTTTCCTGAACCGTTTCAGCTTTTTAATGGCTTTGAGTATCCTGATCGACATAAGAGACCTTGACCGTGACCACGTTCAACAAACCCCTACCCTGCCGTTGGTAAAAGGAGTCACTTTTACAAAGGTCACCGTTCTCATACTATTACTTGCCGGACCAGCGTTCATACATCAATATACCCAACTTCGTGATCAGGCGAATTCCTTATTCATGGCATCCGTGATCAGCAGCATTTCTACACTTGCTGCAAGCGGCTTACTGAGCAGAAAATCCGGACCTGCCGCCTTTCTGGTGTTGGTTGACGGAAACCTTTTGTTGCATGCGCTGCTATTCTGGTTCATGGGCAATCCTTCACTTTAACATACATTCTCCGGCCATTTAAGATACCTTTGCATGATGCGCTTCACCTTCACCCTGTTATTGCTGATGACCCGCTGCGCGGCAGTGTCGGGGCAGGAAAACGCCGGGCACAAAGCGCTGAATCCGTTCCTTGTTTTTGATAATTACTATTCCTTTATTGGCAACAAAAGCGCAGATGTATGGGGTTTCAGGGCGGGTATTGAATGGAATAAAACCTGGCGTTTCGGAGCAGGTTTCAACCGCCTCAGGTCGGATATCATAGAAAGGAAAGTATTGTCCGGAGAAGAATTAAATTATTCAAAGAATGACACGGTAAAAGCGCAACTGTTTCTGACCTATTTTCCGGTGATGGCTGAATACATTTTCTTCAGAAAAGGCCCATGGATACTCAGCATTCCGCTGCAGGCCGGATACGGCAAAAGCTATTTCCAGTATTTTGACAAAGAAAATCTGGAGCGGAAAATTTTTAAGAGGGGGGTTCTTGTATCACAGGCCTCCTTCCATGCTCAATATAAAATAATCCGCTGGGCAGGGATCGGTGCCGGCGCCGGCTATCGTCTGATGCTTCGCAACAACCCGGAAATTGAAACAAAAATGAATTCTCCCGTTTTTACGCTGGGCATTAAAATTTATTTAGGCGAAGTGGTTAAAACACTGAAGGGTGAAGAATCGGCAGATGAAGGTCAAACCATCCCTCATTCTCCGTCCGGCAGAAAATGAAAGGAGTGATCTTCAACAGCATCAGATGGTAACCCTGATGAATCTTTTATCCTTCAAGGTACTATCTTTGGGGCATGGGTAAAACAGGTTTTGATGAATTATACATGGAACTGGCGCAAAACCTTGCGAAAAAATCGCATTGTGTAAAGATGAAAGTAGGCGCGGTGATCTCCAAAGACACACGTATTGTATCACTAGGCTATAATGGCCCGCCCGCCGGTACACACAACTGCGATGAAGAATGGCCTGAAACGGGATGCGCCCGTGATCGTAAAGGCGGTTGTTCGCTGGCTTTGCATGCGGAAGCCAATGCCATTCTTTACGCTGCGAAAAATCAAATTACTCTGGAAGATGCGACACTCTATGTCACACTCGCACCCTGTTTGCCCTGCGCCAGAATCATATACACCACCGGCATCCGGAAGGTGCTTTACCGTGACAGTTATGCTGCCTATAAAGGCATCAGTGTGGAAGAAGGCGTTGATTTTCTCCAGCGCTTTGGCGTGGAAGTAATACATTTCCCTTTACCTGCAATTGAAAATAAATGAACAGAAGGCAAAACAGACAGCTGCTTCTCCTCCCCATACTGTTAGGGATTGTGCTGGCTTCGGGTATTTACTTAGGGGCAAGCCTGGCTCCGGCCCCCAGGGTCTCCGCCGATAATAAAATCAGCACCATTCTTGACTATATCCAACAGGAATATGTGGATACCGTCAACCGTAAGAACCTGGTAGATCATTCTATCGAAAAATTACTTGAACAACTGGATCCTCACTCGGCGTACATACCTGCCGAAGACCTTTCTTCGGCGAATGAGCCCCTGGAAGGCAACTTTGAAGGAATTGGAATCGAATTCCATATTCAGCAGGACTCCATCATGGTGGTATCCGCCATATCCGGCGGGCCCAGTGAACGCGTAGGGTTAATGCCTGGTGACCGTATCGTGAAAGTAAATGGGAAAAAGGTAGCCGGAACCGGAATTACCAACGAACAGGTTTTCAAAAACCTGCGGGGAAAAGGCGGCACCGTAGTAACGGTATCGGTATACCGAAGAGGACATCCCACTCTGATCGAGTTCAGAATTACAAGAGGCAAAATCCCCATTAACAGTCTGGATATTGCCTATATGGCCAATGCAAATACCGGCTATATCAAGATCAGCCGTTTCAGTGCCACCACTTATGATGAATTCATGACTTCCATGCAGGACCTCCGGCGAAAAGGTATGAAGCAACTCATTTTAGACCTCAGGGGTAACCCGGGCGGATTTCTGGATGCGGCCACCAGCATCAGTGATGAGTTGCTGGGAGGAAAAAAACTTATTGTCTACACCCGGGGTAAAGCCAGGCCGCGTACCAACTACTATACAAAACGGGACGGGATTTTTGAAGAAGGCAGGCTGTTAATACTCATCGATGAAGGCTCCGCATCGGCCTCCGAAATCGTTTCCGGTGCGGTACAGGACTGGGACAGGGGCACTATCATTGGCAGAAGATCCTTTGGGAAAGGGCTGGTACAGGAACAAACGGAACTTTCTGACGGGTCGGCGATACGCTTAACCATTGCCCGTTATTATACCCCTACAGGACGAAGCATCCAGAAGCCCTACGAAAAAGGCCCGGAAGAATATGAAGAGGAAGTATATGCCCGTTACAAACACGGGGAACTACTCAGCAAAGACAGCATCCAGTTTCCTGATTCCCTCAAATACACCACACCAGCCGGACGTACCGTGTATGGGGGTGGCGGTATCATGCCCGATATCTTTGTACCGATTGATACCACCTATGATTCGGAATACCTTAACAAACTATTCGCCAGCGGCAGCATCAATCAGTTTGCCTATGATTATGTTGACCAGCACCGGAACGACTTACTAAAATACAATGCCGCTTCCTTCAAAAAAGCATTTGAAATTGACGCTGCCATCCTTCACCAATTTACCAGTTACGCTACTGCAAGAGGGGTGCCTCCGAACGAAAAAGAACTTGCCCGGTCCCTGCCATTTCTCAAAACTCAGCTGAAAGCCTATATTGCACGTCAGATCTGGAAAAACGAAGGGATGTATCCCATCCTTCACGAAATTGATCCTGCCTTCCTGAAAGCGATGTCATTGCTCGGCCTTTCATCATGAAAAGTGAGGATTATAAAGGCTTTCTGTTTTTTGCAGTACTGATCGCCGTTTCCAGGATCCCTTTTTTATTTGACGGATACGGTTCGGAGGAAGACGCCTGGGCGCTTGCGCTGGTGGCGGAGCGTATCTCACTCAGCGGCATTTATGAAGTTTCGCGTTTGCCGGGTCATCCTCTGCAGGAACTCGTGTACAGCTATTGCTGGCAGTATGGCCCGGTATTCTTTAACCTCCTAACCCTGCTGATCAGCACCACCGGAATACTGGCATTTACCGCCATGCTGAAACGGCTTCATTTTCCTTACGCCTACCTCTGCGGAACAGCACTGGCTTTTACACCCGTCATATATATTAACAGCAGCAATGCCATGGATTATACCTGGGCTCTGGCTTTTATACTGACAAGCGGATATTTCATCAGCAAACGGCAACTTGTGCTGGCAGGTTTTATGATGTCCATGGCCATTGCCTGCCGCATTACTTCAGGGGCGATGCTGATTCCGTATGTTTTCTTACTCCTGCGTATATACGTCAGGGAAGAAAGGATCAGAAGTCTGATTGTGTTCCTCCTGGCAGCCATGTCTGGCACCCTCGTCCTATTCTTCCCTGTGTTTCATCAATACGGAATTTCGTTCTTTGATTACTATGAACACTTTCCGATTCCTGGTTTTCTTAAGAACTTCTATAAAGGCACCATCGCGGTTTGGGGTTTACCTGCCTGTTTGACTGCCATTGTGCTGGCAGTTCAAACTATATGGAATAAAAACAAAAGAAACCCTGTCAATTACAGGGGGTATGATCTGGCCCCCCTGTTCATCCTGTTTTGCAGCCTTTGCATCCTGCTCTATACAGTGTCGTTTATAAAAGTCCCTCTCAAAGCAGCCTTTATGATACCGGCGGTACCCTTTGCCCTCATGCTGGCCGCACTCTACTTCAACAAAAAGCAAATGATGGTATTAACCGTATCACTTGTTGTTTCCAACTTTTTTTTCGGGGTTAACCTGGCAGATGCAAAGCGGGGAAGTGAAAGCAGTCCGTTGGCTGTTACACAAACGTTAAGCGGGCAATCCATTTCTTTTGACCCCTTGTGTGGATTGGTTACCGCCGACCTCAGCAAACGCCGGCAACGCGCACGGTATGTAAATTCTACTCTGGAGAAAACGGCAAAATGCGATTCA
>CAZHSC010000111.1:0-9016 GCA_964534995.1 uncultured Bifidobacterium sp. | reverse complement strand
TTACAGCCAAGGGTATGAAAGGCTACCGTATTCATAAGCCTGCAAAGGTAATGATTAAATGCAGGACTCATGGCTTTAACCCTTTAAGAAATAAAGTCAAAACATATACAATCAATTCTTTAAGACCATCAGTTAAGCAATGAAAATAATGGGGTCCTGTTGCCATTACAGGCAATGGACCTGCATACATCCTCCTCCACAGGAGCCATACAGGGGAGCCAATTGCATATCCGGAAAAATAACGATGAAAGAATAATAATACTTTTGCCATAATGCTAACGAGACTGCTGCTGACGGTAATTTTATTTCAGATAATATCATCCTGCTCTGATCCGGAAAAGAAAGAAAATCAAAAACAGGTTTTCAGGTACAATGAATCTGCGGGCATCACATCACTGGATCCTGCCTTTGCCAGCAACCAGGCAAATATCTGGGCTTGTACCCAACTTTTTAACGGACTTGTACAACTTGACTCCACACTTCAACCCCGGCCCTGCATCGCCAAAAACTGGGAAATCAGCAGCGATGGATTGAAATACACCTTTCATTTATTACCGGATATAAAATTCCATGCGCACCCTTTGATTGACAGCAAGCGCTTTGTGAAAGCTTCCGATTTTGTTTTCAGTTTCACCAGAATCTGTGATGACAAAACCGCTTCGCCGGGGTCATGGGTATTTCAACCTGTAAGAAGGAACCGGAATAATGTGGTGGATGGCTTTGTTGCGGAAAACGACTCAACCTTTGTCATTTATCTGCAACACACCTTTCCTCCAATGCTTGGCTTATTGGGATCAGCCTATTGTGCTGTCGTTCCCCATGAAATCGTTAACAGGTTTGGAAAAGACTTCCGTAAAAACCCGGTGGGTACCGGCCCTTTCCGATTCCACAACTGGATAGAAAGAACCGCATTGATTTTTCACCGGAATGAAAAGTATTTTGAAAAGGACAAACAGGGAAAATCACTTCCCTATCTGGACGCCGTGATGGTTTCATTCATCAATGACAAGCAGAGCGCATTTATGGAGTTTCTGAAAGGAAATCTGGATTTAATTTCGGGACTGGATGCCAGTTATAAAGACGATTTGCTGACCAACCATGGTAAACTCAGGCCTAAGTATCAGGGGAAATTCAGGATGGAAACATCTCCTTACCTGAACACCGAATACCTGGGGATACAGATGGATAAAGAATTGCCGGTAATGTCGGGAAACCCCTTAAATGATATACGGATCAGGAAGGCCATCAATTACGGATTTGACAGGGTAAAAATGATCCGTTACCTGCGAAACGGCATGGCCACACCGGGTACGGGCGGAATAGTTCCACTGGGCATGCCGGGCTTCAGGGAGTTGAATCCAATAGGGTATTCCTACGATCCCAAAAAAGCGTCCGAATTACTGAGGCAGGCCGGGTTTCCTAACGGCAATGGACTACCGGAAATTACAATGAGCACCACCCATGCTTACCAGGATTTATGTGAATACATGCAAGGCCAGCTTTCTGATTTAGGAATAAAAATAAAACTGGAAATTAATCAGGCCGCACAGCACCGGCAGATGGTCGCGAAACAACAATTGTCATTTTTCAGGGGCTCTTGGATAGGCGATTATGCGGACGCAGAAAATTACCTGGCCCTCTTTCGTAGCGTTAATAGAGCACCTGCCGGACCAAACTATACCCACTTTTCCAATACACACTTTGACTCGCTGTATAATGAGGCCATGCGTAAGCCGGACCCCTCAGAAAGGGAATTTCTCTATCGCTGTATGGATTCCCTGATGATGGCCGAATCGCCCGTCATCGTACTTTATTATGACAAAGTGCTGCGACTTACCCGGAATGATGTGCAGGGATTGTCAATGAACCCGATGAATTTATTGATCCTTAAAAACGTATCAAAAATCAAATCCTGACCGGGATAATTATTTAAGACAGCGGACTGATTAAAACAGGCTTAGCAACTTTCACGAATGCTATCAGAATTTACTAATCCTTCCAGTCGGCAATGAATAAATTGGTATCCCTGGTACCGTTATTATTCCGGTTAGATGAGAAAATCAATTTTTTTCCATCGGGCGAAAACATCGGGAAGGCATCAAACATACCATCAAAAGTGATTTGCTGCAGGTTTTTTCCCTCCAAATCCACCATCCAAAGGTTAAAAGGAAGACCTCTTTTAGAAGGATGATTGGAGGAAAAAATAATCTTATTTCCGGATGGATGAAAAAACGGAGCCCAACTGGCATTCGGAAGATCCGTGATTTTCTTCAGCTCCGAACCGTCAACATTACAAACATAAAGTTCCATGTGTGTAGGTTGCACCAGGTTTTCATCCAGCAATGACTTATAAGTTGCAACTTCATCAGGAGTTTTTGGCCTTGACGCCCTAAAAATCAGCTTTTTACTGTCGGGAGAAAAGAAAGCTCCACCGTCATAGCCTAATTCAGTTGTTACCTGCTTGATATTCTTACCGTCAATATCCATTGTATACAACTCCAGGTCCCCGCTGCGCATACTGGTAAATACAATTTTTTTACCATCGGGCGACACAGTTGCTTCGGCGTCATAGCCGGGATTATCGGTCAATTTGGCTGTAATTTTTCCTTGTAAATCGGCCACATAAATATCAAAATCAGGATAGATGGCCCATACATATTTACCATCATCACGCTTGGCAGGTGGGGGTGGACATGCTTCATCTCCTTCGTGGGTTGACGCAAATAAAATCAAGGTATCACCGGGTAAAAAATATGAACAGGTAGTTCTACCCTTACCGGTACTGATTAACTGAGGCGGTCCGCCTTTCATATCTTTATTGACCAAAGGAAAATAATAGATCTGATCACAGTTATTATCCCAGTCTTTATTGGTACTTTGAAAAGTGATGCTTTTACTGTCAAAACTAAAATAGGCTTCCGCATTATCCCCTCCAAAAGTTAACTGGCGCATGTTTGCCAGGTGTTTTTCCTCGCCAGGGTATAGCAGTGTTGCCGGATTAAGCTCCTTGGCCGCATTCATTTCAGGATGATGTTGAGAAAACAACAAGTTGCTAACTAACAATAAGTTAGAGAACACAGGGATGAATTTTACAATTTTCATAAGCAAGGGCGAAATTAGTTACTAGCCCAAAGCCGTATCGTCACAATGTTGTAAAAAACAGAAAACGAAAGGGAATTAAAGAATTTATGCTTTGGAAAAGGAAAAAAATTCATATATTTGAAATAAGTATAGATAATAATATACAAGTTGTACCGTTTCTCCTTTAATAAAAATCTGTCTAAACTACACTGCCTATAAGGTTTAAACTTTACACCAACCCTCATCAGTTCCATTCATTCAAACCATCTTAAAGGGGGAAGAACTATGTGTAAAGTAAAAAAAACCGACCAGGAACTGGTATCGCTCTTCCTTAAAGGAAACGAGGATACCCTGCAGGAGTTAATCCTTCGGCATGAACGTAAAATATTCACCAGCATTTACCTGCTGGTTAAAGACAGGGAATTAGCCGACGATATTTTTCAGGAAACCTTTATTAAGGTAATAAACACATTAAGATCAGGAAATTATAATGAAGAAGGGAAGTTTATTTCCTGGGTATTGCGCATTGCACACAACCTGGTAATTGACCATTTCAGAAGCCTGAAACGTATGCCTATGGTATACGATACAGAAGAGTACAGTGTTTTTGACACCATCCCTCTTGAGGAGGGTAACATAGAAGACAAACTGATTTCCGAACAGATTTATGCAGATGTAAGAAAGATCATTGAAGAACTGCCTTTTGATCAAAGGGAAGTGGTGATTATGCGACACTTTGCCAATATGAGCTTTAAAGAAATTGCCGATTGCACCAATGTCAGTATCAATACTTCATTAGGACGCATGCGATATGCACTGATCAACCTGCGGAAACTTATCAAAGAAAAACAATTGGTATTATCCAGGTAAGCAATAAAGAAGCGATTTTATCGTTAATAGTGTGTTAAATGTATAAACAACGCCTATGAACGAAACGCTTACACTGAATGACCTTATTCTTTACCTTTACAATGAAACGGAGTTGACTGAATCCGTGATGGTTCAGAAAGCCATTGATACGGATGATGAAGTGGAAGAGGAATTTGCCAACCTCGTGGCTGTAAAAAATATGATTGACAGCAGCCTCATGAAAGCATCCCCCCGAAGCATGGAAACGGTAATGGCTTATGCCAGACTCACCGCACCCTTACAAAGGATCTAAAGAATTAAGAAGAAAGATGTGCCGTCTGTAATATATTTACAGGCGGCATATTTGTTTATGAAACGAAAAGAAAGGTTTGATTTTTTTCTCAGTTACTTCCGGAAAAACATGCCGGATCCGGAAACAGAACTTTATTATAATAACCCATTTGAATTGCTGGTTGCCGTAATCCTCTCCGCTCAATGTACTGATAAAAGGGTTAATATGGTTACTCCCGCCCTTTTTGCGGCATTTCCTGACGCCGAAAAACTTGCAGCCGCAACTCAGGAGGAAATATTTACCTATATCAGGAGTATCAGTTATCCAAATAATAAGGCCAGGCATCTCTCGGGCATGGCAAAGATGCTCGTCCAAAAATTCGAAAGCAAGGTTCCGGCCAGTATGGAAGAATTAATACTATTACCCGGAGTTGGCCGGAAAACCGCCAATGTAATTGCTTCTGTGGTTTATAATATGCCTGCGATGGCAGTAGATACGCATGTTTTCCGGGTAGCGGCAAGACTGGGCTTGACCTACAGGGCTAAAACTCCGCTTGCTGCTGAAAAACAACTTGTTAAATTTATACCCGAGGCCGATATTCCACTGGCCCATCATTGGTTAATACTTCATGGCAGATATGTTTGTACTGCCCGTAGTCCAAAATGCCATACTTGCGGACTTATCAACATATGCCGCCATTATAAAAATTTAAATATTTAAATATCAATGATATAAATTTATATAAATTTTCCTTTATTAACAATTGCAATTATTTGTTTCACCAATTTTATCCGACATTTTACCAATTTAATGGTTGCTTTAACCAATTTTTAAAAAAGATAGCACATTTAAGGAGTGAACTTGCTGATTAAATATAAATCCGCATGAACACTATTTCTACCCTACTCCTATTTGGAGTTTCCCGCGTGTTTCAACACTCCCGGAACAAACTAAACAAGTTTCTTCCTTTGCTGATCATCACTGTTTTAAGCCATCTGACAGTATCAGCCCAAACATCACAAACCTTCTCATCATCGGGTACCTGGCAGGCACCTGCCGGAGTAACATCCGTGCAGGTAGAGTGTTGGGGAGGCGGCGGAAGAGGTGGAACCACCTCTTTTAATAGTAACGAAACCGGTGGCGGTGGCGGTGGTGCATATTCCAGGGCCAATGCCAGTACCGTGGTACCCGGAACAACTTATACCGTAACGGTGGGTGCGGGTAGTACAGGTACCGGAGCAGGAGGAGATTCATGGTTCAACTCCAGCGGTACGGTAATGGCCAAGGGGGGCAACAGTGTTGCCAATAATGGTACTTCCGGAGCAAGCGGTGGATCTGCCGCCGCCTCTGTGGGGGATGTAACACTTAATGGCGGCAATGGAGCCAATAGCAGCAATAACAATTATGGTGGAGGCGGAGGTTCTTCGGCCGGTACTGCCTTTGCAGGTACTAATGCTACCAATCAAAACGGCGCTATCGCTCCATCAGGTGGTGGTAACGGCGGAAACGGACGATCCGGATCTAACGGAAACGGATTACCGGGATCTGTACCCGGAGGAGGTGGTGGTGGGGTAAGAACCGGATTTTTGGGTTCACAAACCGGCGGCGCCGGTGCCAGCGGAAGAGTCATAGTAACCTGGACATGTCCGACGTATGGCTTAAGCAGTACCAGCATCTCCTCCGACATTTGTACAGGATCAAGTGCAAGCATTAACCTTTCAGCATCGGCGGCCGAATTACCGGTTGGAATTTATACTGTCACTTATGATCTGAGTGGAGCCAATACAGTTACAGGAGCAACTGCAAGCCTGACCATCTCAAGCGCAGGCAGTGGTTCTTTTTCTACTGGAATACTCAACACGGGTGGTATTACTTCAATAACTATAACGAACCTCTCTTCCGGATCAGGTTCAGCTATCTGTTCAAACGCGATTTCAAGCGGCAACACAGCTTCCTTTACAGTGATCTCGGTAAATGCCGGATCTATATCAGGCAATCAAACAATTTGCATTGGCGCGGACCCTACTGCTATTTTAAATGATATTTCGGGCTCAGGTGATGGAACCGTTTCCTACCAATGGGAAAGCAGCACCACCAGTGCCAGTGCTGGCTTTTCTATAATACCCGGCGAAGTTACCGACAGTTACGACCCCCCATCCGGAATTACAGTGAACACCTGGTTCAGAAGGGTAACCATTGTTACTTCAGGTGCAAGTTCGTGTCAGTTAAATTCCGCTCCTGTACTGGTAGGTGTTCAATCATTGCTTCTACCACCTTTAACCGCAGGGGCATCCGCCAGTTCAGTTTGCAATGGTGCTTCCTTCGACTTAAGCGCGAACAGCAGTGCCAACTTCTCATCCTCTGCAAGTCCCAACCTTGCCATTCCTGATAACAATTCCACCGGAATTACATCCACAATAAATGCAACCGGACTTCCAAATAATTTATCCGGTTGGAAGGTGCGGGTTACCGTAAATATTCCACATACTTATACCAGTGATATTGAAATATACCTCGCACGGCCGGGAGGAAGTTTTGGTACCGGTAGTACTCCAAATCAGGTTGGTACTATTGCCGGACAATCAGTCCGCCTCTCCAATGATAACGGAGGCAGCGGTGATGGATATAGTAACTGTACCTTCAGGGATGATGCTGCTTCGAATGTCACTACTCAGACCGGAAACGTAATAATAAGCGGAAATTACATCCCTGAAGAATTACTTTCCACCTTAACCGGGGATCCGAATGGTAACTGGACTTTGCGGGTTACTGATGATGCAGGTCAAGATGTGGGAACACTCTCATCATGGACACTTGAGATCCTGTATCCAAATGGACTATCTTATTCCTGGACATCAGCACCATCAGGATTTAGCTCCGGCATTCAAAATCCGACAGGTGTGGTTATTAATACACCCACAACCTACACGGTTACGCTAACCGATTTAGTTACCGGTTGCACCAGTACCTCATCAATAGCTGTATCTGTTATTGAAAATCCATCTCCCAAGGTAATACCGGGCGATACGGTTCTCTGCAATGGTACCAACTTCTATATCCAGGTGATAGATACCGGTGCTTATGCTGGCGGATATCCTGCCGGAACCATACTTGACTGGGTAAATATCATCAGTAACCAAAATTACAATGACAGCTTGAATGTAATCGGAAACGGATCCTCCTTCCAGGCAAAAATCACACTGCCATCAGGTTGTTTTGGTTTTTCACCGTTGCGTACCATCCTCAGCAAAGCTGTTGTACCAAATGAAGTGATTACCCATGCCAGTTGTAATCTTAACAATGGTAAAATTGTAGCCACCATGGTACTCGGTACCGCTCCATTCAGATATGTATGGAAAGACGGTCCGACAGTAATCAGAGATACCGTATCCAATGAATTACTGGATTCAATATCCAACCTGGCAGCAGGCAACTACACTTTGGAGATTACAGACAACTACGGAAATGTGGTACCTTCTGAACCCAGTTGTCAGGGCGGCCCATTTTCATTTACGGTAAACAATGTTCCTCCTCCTTCTGTTACCCTTGCCATAACCAATATTTCATGTTTTGGTCAAACAGACGGTAGTATAACGGCTACGCCTAACCAGGGCTCAGCACCCTATACTTATATTTGGAGTAATGCGGGAACATCAGAATCCATTTCCTATTTAAGTGTCGGAACTTACTCAGTCATCGTTACGGACAATGACGGATGTACTGCCGAAGGCCAGGGCACCATCATTGAACCCGGCTTGCTTACTGTAAACCTCACTTATGCAGAACCCTTATGTACCGGCGATAGCAATGCTGTGGTAGCCGGAAGTATTGGTGGTGGTACTCCTCCTTTCGTTTACGAATGGTTTGATGCACTTTTCCAACCCATAGGAACTAACAATGACTCCCTGTTTAACGTACCTGCCGGTACGTATTATCTGGCAGTTACAGACGCCAACAGTTGCAATAACAGTTCTTCCATTGTGGTGGATGACCCACCCCTGCTTACTGCCACCTGCAGTGCCGTGGATGCTACCTGCTTTGGAGGAAATGACGGTTCCGCTTCGATTATCGCTGCCGGCGGAAGAGGCATTTACAGCTATTTGTGGAGCAATGGCAGCACCGGAACATCCCTTTCTTCGCTGACTGCCGGATCTTATACCGTAACGGTTACTGATGGTAATGGCTGTACGGCCATTTGTGTAGCTGTTGTTGGTGAACCAGCACAAGTAAGCGGTAATGTTTCCGGAAGCGATGTGCCCTGTATTGACGGTCAAACTACTGTTATTGTTACCGGAACCGGAGGAACCGCTCCCTACAGCGGCGAAGGCTCCTTCCTGGTGGGAGTAGGTACGCACAACTTCCCGATTACAGATGTAAATGGCTGTAGTGGAAACGCTTCTATTACTATTAATCATCTGGATATAGACGCTCCTGTAATCAGCAATTGCCCGGGCGATATTACACAATGCGAAGCCATTGTTAACTGGACAGCCCCCTCAGCAACCGACAATTGTACGCTGGTGAGCTTTACTTCAAATTTTAGTTCAGGTAGTACTTTCCCTGTTGGAACTACCCAGGTAGTTTATACAGCTACCGATAATGCCGGGCTGGTAAGCACTTGCAGTTTCAACGTTACTATTCTTCCAACTCCGGTATGGTATCAGGACAATGACGCCGATGGATTTGGGAACCCATTGGTTTCCATCACATCTTGTAACCAACCGCTTGGTTATATTGCTGACAACTCCGACTGTGATGATACACAGCTCCTCTATGCTGACGGTGACGGTGACT
>CAZHSC010000110.1:0-9694 GCA_964534995.1 uncultured Bifidobacterium sp. | reverse complement strand
TGGTTCTGCTGAGCCTAAAGCCGGTACAGTTACTATCAACCGGTAATTAGTTAGTTAATTTATTTTTAAACCCGCCTGAAATACAGGCGGGTTTTTTATTACCCCGCTACCTGCTAATGATGAATGCAGCAGGACTATCGAAACGCTGGCCGGCATCATGCGGAGATATTATGCCGGCGCATTATTTACTGCCTCCTGCGCCTTCGTATGGTGTTCTTATTCACTTTTGTACATCAAAACCGGAACATTTGACCGGTTTTACTGTTAAACAGGTTTATCGATTGAAATCATTAGCATGAAAGTTACGGAACACCTTCAGAAAGCCAACGGAAAAACTCTTTTTTCAATTGAGATACTTCCTCCCTTAAAAGGACGAAATATGAATGAAATTTACCAGGCCATCGATCCTTTACTCGAATTCAATCCAAGTTTTATTGATGTAACCTACCACCGGGAGGAATATGTATACAAAAAGCGACCGGATGGCTACCTTGAAAAAAAGTCGGTACGAAAACGCCCGGGAACAGTGGGTATCTGTGCGGCTATTATGAATAAATACGGGATTGACGCGGTTCCGCATATTATCTGCGGCGGCTTCACCAGGGACGAAACTGAAAACGCATTGATTGACCTGTCCTTCCTTGGCATTGATAATGTACTGGTTCTTCGCGGGGATTCCATCAAGACGGAAGGAAATTTTGTCCCGGAACCTAACGGCAATGCATATGCTATTGATCTGCTGGAACAGGTAGTACGTATGAACAATGGACATTACCTCGATGATGAACTGCAGGGAGTGGCTCCTACCAAATTCTGCATCGGCGTAGCCGGTTATCCCGAAAAACACTTTGAGGCTCCTAATATGCGCACTGATCTGAAATACCTCAAAGCGAAAGTGGATGCGGGTGCTGAGTATATTGTGACACAGATGTTCTTTAACAATAAGAAGTATTTTGAATTTGTGGATGCCTGCAGGGACATGGGCATTACCATCCCCATCATCCCGGGCATTAAAGTGCTGACTACAAAAAAACAGCTGACAGTATTGCCCAGTATTTTTCATATCGATATACCTGACGACCTGGAAGATGCCATTGAAGCGGCAGATACGATCGAAAAAGTGAAAGAAGCGGGCATTGAATGGACTATACAGCAATGTAAGGAATTAAAAGCGGCCAGGGTACCTTGTATACATTTCTATACCATGGGAAATTCAGATACCTGCAAAAAAGTTGCCACGCATATTTTTTGATCCTGTAAGCGGCTGCCCGAAAATCTGTATACAAACTTTACCTTTCCGGAATGGTTTACCTGCCGGTTTCCATTGACCGCAAGCCGGCCTTTATGCCAATACCGTATTGAGTATCGAATCAAAAATCAATTTACCATCTGTATTTCCCAGCAACAGGTCGCTGGCACGCTCAGGATGCGGCATCATACCGAAAACATTACGGCCACGGTTGCATATCCCGGCAATATTTTCTACAGCCCCGTTGGGGTTGCTTGCCCTGGTAACGTTACCCTGCTCGTCGCAATAGCGAAATAAAACCTGGTTGTTTTTGTTTAACTCAGTCAATGTGGCATCGTCGCAGTAAAAACGTCCTTCACCATGGGCGATAGGAATGCGGATGGTTTTTCCGATCGTAAACTTGGAAGTGATGATAGATTCATCGGTTTCACAACGCAGGTTTACATTTTTACAGACGAATTTATGATGCTCATTGCTGAGTAAAGCGCCGGGTAGCAAATGAGATTCCGTCAGTATCTGGAACCCATTGCAGATACCGAAAACAAAGCCACCCTTATCCGCAAATTCAATAACCTCCTGCATGATCGGAGAAAAACGGGCGATAGCCCCCGACCGAAGATAGTCTCCATATGAAAAGCCTCCGGGAAGGAGAATGAAATCGCAACCCTTTAAATGATGCTCCTTATGCCAGAGTTCAACCGCTTCCTGGTGCATCACGTTTCTGATAACGTGAAGAAGGTCTTTATCACAATTAGAGCCGGGAAAGATGACAACGCCGAATTTCATTTGAATTATTTATATCTGCAAAAGTACTAGGTATTTGCTAATATTTATCATAAAATCTCTGTGTAAATATTTGTACTTTTGATTTAACTTAATTTATATTTCATTATGAAACAATTCATTGTTATAATTTTCACCGTACTTATCCATCAAATCAGCTTTGCTCAGCGCCCTAAAGAAGTACAAATCAGGGCCGGTTTGGGCTTTGGCATTTATGGTACAAAATCAGAATGGGGTAGCGAAGGACATAAAATCAAAGATTCGGGCGGAGCGCTTACCCTGTATTTGCCGCTGGATATAAGGTATGAATTCACCCGCAGGTTCAATGCAGGACTCGACATGAAAGTAGGCTCCTACATGTATGATCCGGATAGCGCCGATGGTAAAAGCAATGCTTATGTCGTGATTGGCCTCGGGGGTGAATATAATTTTAAAACAGAGGAGGATTTCAGATGGTATGGTGGGGCTGGAATTAATTTTGCCAACCTTGTACTGGAAGAAAAGAACCAGGTGAACTCAACCCTCGATAAGGAGGAATGGAGTTATACCGGATTTGGCTTTCGCTTTAACACCGGCGTCCTTATATACATTGTCGGTGACCTTGGTTTAAATTTCAACCTGGGTTTTGACTCGCATGCTTTAAAACTGAAGAAGTATAAGCAAAACGGCAATAAGATAGATCTTGATAATTTCGACGCTACACTGAAGCTGAATGGAGTGGATGGAACGGTTGGGCTGGTGTACCGCTTCAATTGACCGTGAAGCCGCTCCATTGTTTTATATTTCAAAAAGTGCTGCGATTGAAATCAGAGGTTACATCTTAACAGCCATCCCATTTTGATTGCCCAATGCCCTCCTGCTGAAAACCGGTGCCGATAGGGTCAGGATGGCCGGGAATGGATTTACTTTCTGTAAAAGTTCATCTCATCAATATAATCAGCCACACTTTCGGGCATCATAAACCGCACATCTTTTCCTTCCCTGATGGCTTTACGGATGAAACTGCTGGAAATCTCCATCAAGGGAGCATCTATCCACTTTACACGGGGATGGTCTTTTAAATCACCGCCAGAATATAACGGCCTTGGATATACGTAAATATCATGGTTTTCAAGCAGTATCCTGTAGTCTTTCCATTTGTGAAAATTTTCAAGATTATCGGCTCCCATGATGAGACAAAAGTCATGGTCGGGATATTTCTCCTGCAGATAGGCCATCGTAACGACGGTATAGGAAGGCTTTGGCAATTCAAATTCAATCTTTGATGCTTTCAGTTTTCTGTAAGAGCCGATGCCCAGTTCCACCAGGTGAAAACGATGGTAATCCTGCAACAAGGTACCCGCAGGCTTCAGGGGATTGTGGGGCGATACTACAAGCCATATCTGTTGCAGATCGCTGAATTCAGCCAGGTAACCGGCAATGACCAGGTGGCCGTTATGAACAGGGTTGAAGGATCCGAAGAACAGGCCGATTTTCATGAATCAGTAACTTAACAGTAAAGCCGTATTAACACAAATATATTTGAAGACTATGGTCTTTGATGAAACTGTATTTTCAATTTACGCCTCCTTGTTCCTCTTCCGCGTCAGGTACTTCATCCGTCAGAAAATGCCTGACCATGAGCTCCGCTTCCCGCTTCGCGTCTTCCAGTACAGTATTCACAATGACATTATTGAACCGGTAGGCTGATTTCATTTCCATTTCGGCCTTGTGCAAACGGCGAAAGAGGGATTCTTCGGATTCAGTAGCCCGTGCCACCAGGCGTTTATGCAACTCATCAACCGAGGGAGGCATCACAAATACATCCAGCAACTGCCGTCCGAAATGCTTTCTGATCTGTATCCCACCTTCTACATCCACATCAAACAGGGCGACATGTCCATGGTGAAGGATCCGTTCCACTTCCGACTTTAATGTCCCGTAAAAGCGGTTTTCATATACCTCTTCCCACTCAAGGAATTCGTCGTTCTTCAACTTTTCCTTAAACGCCTCCGGACTTAAAAAATAATAATCTTTCCCATCCGTTTCATTGGGTCTTTGCTCCCGGGTAGTGGCGGAAATGCTGAAACGCATTTGAGGAAAAACGGACATGAGATGATGTACAATGGTGGTTTTACCACTGCCGCTTGGTCCACAAAAGAGAACCAACTTATACCGGAACGAAGGATTGATTTTCACAGTACGTTGGCCAGTTGTTCTTTCAGTTTTTCCAGTTCATCTTTCATCTCCACCACAATCCGCTGCATGGAAGCATCATTGGCTTTGGCGCCAATGGTATTAATCTCGCGCCCGATTTCCTGAGCGATGAAACCAAGTTTCTTTCCATTGGCCTCCGGTCCTTTGAGTGTTTCAATAAAGTAATCGCAGTGGCTCTTTAGCCTCACCTTTTCCTCTGATATGTCGAGTTTCTCAATATAAAAGATCAATTCCTGCTCAAAGCGGTTGCGGTCTATGCTGGTCTGCTCCATCATTTCCTTGAGCGATTTATCGATCCGCTGGCGGATATTCTCCACCCTGGCCGCTTCAAACGACTCCAGTTTGGGAATGCTGTTCATGATGGTCACCACACGTTCTGTAATATCCTTACCCAATACCAGGCCCTCGCTGTCCCTGAAACCATTGAAGCGCTCCACTACCTGCGCTATCAGCAATTTCAATTCCTTCCATTGCTCTTCGTCCCCTTCCGCGCGTTCGGCGTTCATTACCGCCGGCAAACGAAGGATGATATCAAACAGGTTCACATCACTGAGATGATATTCTTTTCCTAAAGCCGACAGCTCTTCAAAATAAGCATTGAAAATTTCTTTGTTGACAGAACTTCTTTTGGTAAGATCGCTGCTGTCAAAACTGATGGAGAGATCCGCCTTTCCCCGCTCCAGTTGCTTGCCTAAATCCGCACGGAGTTCCAGCTCCCGGTCCCTGAACTGTACCGGCATCCGAAGGTTAAGCTCCAGGAACTTACTGTTCAGTGAACGTAATTCAATTGTTACATTCTGTCCCGCTACCAGCCCCTTCACGTTGCCGTAGCCGGTCATTGATCGTACCATGAGGAAATTTTAAGCAGCAAAAGTAATGCTTTCCTGACAATGAAGAAATGCACAAGGGCCGTTGATCACTTGGGTTGGCATTACCTTCCAGCCGTCAGTTTCCTTTCCTGTACAGGAACCGTGCTGAGCCATACACCCGCAAAAACCAACAGGGCAGAAAGCAGATGTATAAGGTCCGGCTGGTCTTTTCCCAGCAGTATGGCAAAACCGGCGGCAAGTACGGGCTGTAAATAAATATAAACACTCACTACGCCCGGGCTCAGCTCGCGAAGCGCAAGTGTATTAAACAGGTAGGCAAGAAAGGTGGTACCCACTACCACAAAAACGGCAGCCATCCAGTCGCTGGTGCCAAAGTCCTGCCAGCGTATCTGTACAAATTCACTCCATCCAAACGGAATAACCATGAATGAACCGGTAATGAATATGAACTGCATGATACTTACCGGGTGATATTTTTTCATCAGCGGAATTACCATGACCAGATATATGGCATACGATAATGAATTCAGTAAAATGAAGAAATCCCCCAACGGATCCGCAACTCCGCTGGCTGCCTGGGCTCCGAAAAGGATCAATAGCGAGGCGCCACTGATGCCGCTGACTATTCCCAGTACCCTCCTACCGGTAACCTTTTCTTTCAGGAAAATAAAAGAGAGGATCAGCACAAATATCGGATTGGTAACCATGATGAGACCGGAGTTGATAGGACTGGTCATGGACAATCCTTTAAAGAATAATAACTGATTTATGACCACGCCAAAAACAGCGCAAAAAAATAATCGCCTGTAATCTCTCTTCTCAATGCTTTCCCTGAACAAAAGCCGGCCGGCTACCATAAATAGAATGGCTGCGGCACACACACGAATCAGTATAAACGCAAAAGGCTGTATCAGAACGGGCATTACCTCTTTGGCAATGGAGTAATTGGCCCCGTAAATGATATTCGCGAACAACACTGACAGGTGTGCGCTCAGCTTCCTGCTCATTTCAGCGCTTTCCTTGCCTCCTCCACAACTTTCGGGCTGTTACCGATGTAAATGCTGCTATCAGTAATGACAACAGGACGTTTCAGAAAGGTGTACTCTTCCAGTATCAGTTTTCGCATCTCCTTTTCCGTTAGTTCCCTTTCGTGCAGGCCCATCAGCCTGTATTTACGCGCCACTTTACTGAAAAGGGCGGCATACGAGCCGGCCAGGTTTTTCATTTCATCCAACTGGGCTGCCGTGAGGGGCTCGGTTTTGATGTCCTGAAGCTGGACCGATTTTCCTGGTTTAAGTTCTTTAAGAATACGCTGATTGGTACTGCAGGTACTCAGGTGATATATCTTTTTCATGATAAGCGTTTGAAGGCAAACAAATATCGGAATATCTTGTTTTACATTTCCGCAAAAAAACAGCTTGTATCCGTAATAATAACAAGCAGGTAAACAATGGAACAAAGCCGTTCACTGGTTATTATCGTAACGGACGGCCATTTCATCCGGCGCCAGTCAGTTTTCCTTAATAGTAAGTGGGCTTCCTTTTCTTGTAAGCAATGCGGATTTATATGCTGCCTGAAAATCACGGCCGCAGGAGGTGGTTGATCCTGAAAGAGCAAGAACCTGCAGCAGCTACTTCCTCCGCCTCTTAAACAAAGCCTCCAGTTCCCTGATATCTTCATTCCATACGAGTACGGAAAATTCTGCGAGAAGTATTTTTTGCTTTCCTTCTCTTTTTTCTATGATGCTGACAATGCGAAAGGGAACCGCAATGGTGGAGACATCCACCACATCTACCACGTACATGATATCGTTCAATACCCTGACTTCTCTTTTCTTCACTGTAAAAACGGCCTTTTGTGTAGTGTCACGGGTCTTCTCACCGATATACCGTTTAATTTCTTCCAGGTTCCAGTCTTCTCCCGGATCAGTACCATACATCCGGGCATTTTCCGCCATAAGCTGTATCAATCCCGCCGAATCGCGTCCCGTGATCTTTTTATAAAAATCATCCACAATCCTGATCTGATCATCAGGACGCTGATCACTTCCCGGGCCAATTTCCCTGGTAACAATCACTTCTTTGGTTCTGTTCGTGCAGGCAGTCAGGCCCAGCAGCAGGCATGTACCCACAATCATTAAGGTTATTTTATTCATATCTCCTGCAGTCATTACAAGTTTAGGGGAAACAACAAAGGACGTGAAGGGGAAGCGTCGTTTTCAAATGGTGCCACCTGCAGGTTCATAAAGTACAATCCGTCCGCTATCTCACCGGGTATAAAAACCAACTCGGTGATGGTCGCCCCGTATCTCGGCTCCTCCGGGAAATTCCAGAATGCATGGTGCGCCAGTAATTTTCCTCCGTCTTCTTCCCGGTCAACAGAGGGCAGATCAATAAGCAAATGCCTTACGCCCGACTCGCGCAACCATTTCGCAGCGTCCGCTTCCAAATAAGGCGGGTTACTTCCGCTATAGTTTTTCGACAATTTCCCCCTGTCATTGGGCATCGTCCGGATTATAACCGCTTCCGGTGGTTCGGAACACTTTTCCTGCAGTGACCGCAAACTTATGACATGATCCTCATTTATTTTTTCAGGTTCCACTGTAAGGAGGCGGGCAAAGCAAAAAAATTCATTGAAATACCGGTTTACAGATACTATCTCCGGACTGATGTGCCCTACTGATTCAGTATGCGTGCCGTGGGAATGAGGGTTAAAGTGAATATTTCTGAAATTAACGGCAGCGCCACTTTTTACTTCTCCTACCCAGTCGCCCATGCGTACCGCTTCTATCTGTAAAGGTCCAAGGTACCATGCCAGCACATGGCCTTCTCCGGCCTCCAGCGGGATGGAGATATCGTGGCCTTTGCTGAGGTCTATACGAAAATTTTCTCCCTTGTATTGAATGGTTGCAATCATCATTTTATCAGATAATAAATAATTCAGAAGTGATTTTATCCGCAAACAGAAGTCCGCTTACTGTTAAACGAATGTGCTGCTCAATTGGCTCTATCCAGCCTTTGTCCACAAATTTCCCTGCTCCTTCAATCAAATGACCGGTGATGGCATTCCCATACCGTTTGCGTACCTCCGACAACATTAGACCTTGCCGCATTCGGAGAGAAGTCAAAATGAGCTCATGAAACTTCACCGTATAGCTCAGCACTTCCGTTTCCGCGGCTCGATTACCTTCCTTCATTTCCTTCACATAAAGCGCGTTGCTGCTTACATTCCAGCTGCGTTGTTTCCCGTCATAGGAATGTGCTGAAGGACCAATGCCGAGGTAAGGTACGCCATTCCAATACGATGTATTATGCCTCGACTCAAAACCGGGTTTGCTTAAATTAGATATTTCATACCAGGGAAATCCTTTCTCCTCCGCTTCCTTTAATAACCACTCGTATTGAGCGGCCGCCTTATCATCATCCGGGGCCGGAACATTTCCCTGTGTAATTTGCCATGCGAGCGCGGTTTTCGCTTCAATGGTTAATCCATAACAGGAGAGATGAGTTATGGGAAGGGAAAGAGCGGTATGCACATTCTTTTGCCAATGTTCCATCTCCAGAAAAGGTAAGCCAAAAATTAAATCTATGCTGATATTCTCAAATCCGGCATCGGCAGCATCGGGCACACATCGCAATGCCATCTCGGCATCATGCGCCCTGTTCATGCGTTCCAAATCCTCATCACGAAAAGACTGAACACCGATACTTAACCTGTTCACAGGTGTTTGTTTCAGCTGCTTCAAAAATGCAGGTGTAAGATCATCGGGGTTGGCTTCCATGCAAACTTCAGCCGCAGGATTCACTTTATACAAGGTGTAAATCGCATCAAAAAATGACATCAGTTCCTCATAACTAAGCAGAGATGGCGTGCCACCACCAAAGTAAATGGTACCCACTTCTTCCTCCGAGAATTCAACAGCCCGCATTTTTACTTCCTCTACCATCGCCGTAAACATATCCTCTCTTCCTCTTCGAGAGGTGGTAAAATGAAAATCACAATAATGACAGGCCTGCCTACAAAAAGGGATATGTAAATAAATTCCGGCCATGATGCTGCAAAGGTCGGGAAAAAGAAAGCATATCTTTCCGGTTCCCTGTAAACTTTCTTTCCCGGGATCTTGAAGAAGGGTTATTAGGAGAACGGATGGATGCTTGTTATGCATGAATATTGCCTTTTATTTAGAAAAATCCTCCGTGATTCTGCGTGTCCTGCATGCCTTAGTGGTTAAACAGAACGTTTATACCATTACAATAATTTATATTCACCTTAATTTCAGGTTTTTTATAGAATCTGATCTCGAAGCCTGAAGATTTCAAAAGGAAATTAACTTAAAGGGTTTCTCTCAGAGTCGCGGAGACGCAGAGTAATTTATTGAAGTCGCAGTAAAAGCAAGCAGCCAGCAGCTAGCAGCAAAAAATACTATTGTCAACTAAAATCTCTATTCACTTAAAATTAATTAATATTTCGCCGTTAACCTATTTTTTTCGAATGGAAAGAAACAGCATTGATTTCTCGCAGAGTCGCGGAGACGCAGAGTTTTTAAGAGGCGCTATTAAAAGCAAGCAGCCAGCAGCGAGAAGCTAGCAGCAAAAAATACTATTGTCAACTAAAATCTCTATTCACTTAAAATTAA
>CAZHSC010000109.1:0-9751 GCA_964534995.1 uncultured Bifidobacterium sp. | reverse complement strand
CTTGAGCAAGGTATAAATATTTATATCCGCTTATTTCCGTTTGCAGGGTATTACATACCGGGGAACTAACGTTCCCACCCCAATTAAAATTAATAAATATTTTTTACATGAACAAGGGATAAACACTTGTATTCGTTTAAATTCTTTTAAGTGTTTCTGTAAATCCGGGGGACTCCCGTCCCCGCCCCAATTAAAGATCGCGAAAAATATTTACATGAACAAAGTTTAAATATTTATACACGTTTGTATCCGTTCCCTGAAGCAGTGCGAAGCACGCTTCAGGGAAACCATATGAGTTGACTGTCGGGGTGTAAATGAGCACAACGCCATCTGCACGGGGGAACCTTGCGTTTCCACCCTCATTTTAGTCGTGAAAAAAATTTGCTTGAGCAAGGTATAAATATTTATATCCGCTTATTTCCGTTTGCAGGGTATTACATACCGGGGAACTAACGTTCCCACCCCAATTAAAATTAATAAATATTTTTTACATGAACAAGGGATAAACACTTGTATTCGTTTAAATTCTTTTAAGTGTTTCTGTAAATCCGGGGGACTCCCGTCCCCGCCCCAATTAAAGATCGCGAAAAATATTTACATGAACAAAGTTTAAATATTTATACACGTTTGTATCCGTTTGTTCAACCTTTCAGACCGGGGAACTGACATTCCCACCCCATTTAAAATTAATAAATATTTTTTACATAAACAAGTAATAAGCATTTATATTCGTTTATATCCCGTCTCTGTATTTATTCAATATCATATTAATTTTTATTCCTGCAGTTTATTCCGTTTTGTTATGTTTTATAGAACTCCTTACCCGCTCGTTAGCTTGTTTGCACGGTCTCGCTTACAGGTGCAAATAATTACTTGTCAGGATTACTTTTTAAACTTCTTCTAAGGTATACATGGCCTGCATATTAGCCAGGACTCATTAAGATTAATTAAAATATCCCATATAACCTTTCTGGTATAATATCGGTGAAGGCAGTTGGAAATTTAAGCAGGGCTATACTGAACTGATATAATTTAAAAAAAAGGACCCCATTCGGAGTCCTTTTTTTGAGAAGGTTTTAATGTGTCTTATTTTACGGAATTCAGTATCGCTTCGAAAGCGGCAGGATTATTCATCGCGAGGTCGGCAAGCACTTTACGGTTGAGGTCGACATTGCTGGTGTGAATTTTACCCATGAACTGGGAATAAGACATTCCATGCTGGCGGGCTGCTGCGTTGATACGCTGAATCCACAAAGCGCGGAAATTGCGTTTCTTGGTTTTACGGTCGCGGTAAGCGTACTGAAGTCCTTTTTCGACAGTGTTTTTGGCGACTGTCCATACATTTTTACGGGAACCGAAATTACCCTTGGCGAGTTTGAGGATTTTTTTCCTCTTTGCCTTTGATGCTACATGATTGACTGAACGTGGCATGTTGTTTTCGTTTTTTTGGCGTTAGCGTCTCGTTGAGATCTTTAAGCTAAGTACCGGGTTAGAATTGGATTTTTTTACTGCTGAGTGTTAGAAAGGAGCCTTGTGATCAGGCAACCCCTAACATCCTTTTTACCCTGTACTCATCTGTTTCATGAACGAGTCCGGTAGCAGTTAAGGCGCGCTTGGCTTTGATGGTCTTCTTGGTCAGGATGTGACGTTTGAAGGCATGCTTGCGCTTGATTTTACCGGTGCCGGTAAGCTGGAATCGCTTTTTGGCACTGGAATTTGATTTCATTTTCGGCATGGCTGTTATTTTATGCTTCGTTATTATTATCCGGCTCCTCAGTCACTTTTGTTGTGACATTTTTTTCCGTTTCCTTCTCATCTACGGGTTTTGCCGGCTTGGGTTTCTTGTTGGGCAAGGGAGCAAGATGCAGGAACATCCTGTTTCCTTCCAGCTTGGGTAACATTTCTACTTTTCCATATTCCTCCAGGGCCTGGGCGAATTTGAGGAGGATGATTTCTCCTCTGGCTTTATAGGCGATGGCTCTACCCCTGAAATGTACATAGGCTTTCACTTTAGCGCCCTCTTCCAGGAATTTGATGGCATGCTTCACCTTAAAGTTAAAGTCATGCTCATCTGTATTGGGCCCGAAACGGATTTCTTTTAAAATCTGCTTCGATGCTTTTGCCTTGGTTTCCTTTTCCTTTTTCTTTCTTTCGTACAGGAATTTCTGGTAATCAACGATTTTACAAACGGGTGGATCCGCCTGTGCCGCGATTTCTACCAGGTCAAGACCGGCATCTTCAGCCAATTTAAGCGCTTCCTGGGTGGATAGTACCTTGGGTTCGCCCCCATCACCAACCAAACGGACATGTGTAGCCCTGATTTTGTCATTGATGCGGTGTTCCGCTTCTTTTTTAATGGGTCCCCGGCCTCTGCCGAAACTGGGTCTGTTAGGAAAAGTTGCTATGTTGCCTCCTTTTATTTTAGTTTAACTGATTCTTTTTTAGAGAGATAAGAGTTCCTTTATTTCGTCCAGTACTTTATCGGTAAAGTCTTGTACTTTCATGGTTCCCTGATCTCCTTTCCCATGACGACGCACAGAAACGGTAAAATCCTGCTCTTCCTTTTCGCCAACAATCAGCATGAAGGGAAGTTTTTTTACCTCGGCATCCCGTATTTTTTTGCCGATTTTCTCGTCACGGTCGTCAACGAGGCCGCGAATATCGGAATTTATCAGGATTTGTAAAACTTTTTTTGCATATCCGTTGAATTTATCGGATATAGGCAAGATGGCGACTTGCTCCGGGGCCAGCCAAAGCGGGAAATTACCGGCGAAATGTTCTATCAGAAAGCCAATGAAGCGTTCATGCGTGCCAAGCGGCGCCCGGTGTATACAAATCGGCGTTTCCATTTCATTTTTAGCATTCCGGTAGGTAAGTCCAAAACGGGCGGGAACCGCGAAGTCAACCTGATTGGTGGCCAGGGTGAACTCCCGTCCGATGGCGCTCCAAACCTGCACATCGATTTTAGGGCCATAAAATGCACCTTCATCAGGTACTTCAACATAGGGAATTTCAGAATCAATCAGCACTTTACGAACCATGTCTTCGGTTTCTTTCCACAGCACCGGATTGTCAACGTATTTCTGCCCCAGTTTGGATGGTTCGTGGGTAGAGAACCGCATGACGTATTTCTCAATGCCAAAGATCCGGAAGTATTTACGGTACATTTCATTTACGGCGTTGAACTCATCAGCAAACTGCTCCTTGGTACAGTAAATATGCGCATCATTCATTTGAAGGGAACGTACCCGCATCAGCCCAAACAGTTCGCCGCTTTGCTCATATCTGTAACAGGTACCGTATTCCGCCAGACGGATGGGTAAATCGCGGTAGCTGGGATTGAGCTCTTTGAAAATCTTATGGTGGTGCGGGCAATTCATGGCCTTGAGGTAATATTTCTCCCCTTCAAATTCCATAGCAGGGTACATGCTGTCGGCGTAGTAGGGCAGGTGTCCGCTGGTGAGGTACATACTCTCCTTGGCTAAATGAGGGGTGCGAACCCTCTTATATCCGGCAAGGGCTTCGGTTTTCTTGGCCAGGCGTTCAAGTTCTTCAATCATCACTCCGCCATTGGGTAACCACAAGGGTAATCCGGGACCCACATCGTCGTCAAAAGTGAAGATCTCCATCTCCTTTCCAATTTTACGGTGGTCGCGCTTTTTAGCTTCCTCCAGCATGGCAATGTATTCATCGAGTTCCGATTTCTTCGGAAAAGTGATGCCGTAAATCCGGGTAAGCATAGGATTATTGGCGTCATTTTTCCAATAGGCACCGGCTACATTGGTCAGTTTGATGGCTTTGATATAACCGGTATGCGGTATATGCGGACCCCGGCACAGGTCGGTGAAATTCCCCTGCGTGTAAAACGTGATTGTGCCGTCTTCTAGGTTACCCAGCAAGTCGAGTTTGTACTGGTCATTTTTTTCTGTGAAGTAAGCGATAGCTTCCGCTTTCCCCATCTCTTTGCGGACATAGGCATTGCCCTGTTTGGCCAGCTCAGCCATCTTGTCTTCTATTTTCTTCAGGTCGTCGGCTGAGAAGCTCTGCCCTCCAAAATCTACATCGTAGTAAAAGCCGTTTTGAACGGGAGGACCCACCCAAAATTTAATGCCCGGATAATAAAATTCCAATGCTTCCGCCATCAGATGCGCGGAAGAATGCCACATTGTACTTTTGCCGTCAGCGTCGTTCCAGGTAAGGAGGGTCAACTGTGCATCTTCGTCTATGGGACGGTTCAGGTCACGGACTTCACCGTTCACCTTCGCCGCCAGTACATTTCTTGCCAGCCCTTCAGAGATGGACCTGGCCACATCCATCGCGGTACTTCCTTTCGGAAATTCACGAACGGAATTATCGGGCAGTGTTATTTTAATATTCATGGATCAATTTTCGGAGTGCAAAGATAGTGGAATTGCCGGTATTTTCGAATTTAAAAGAGGGGAGAACATTACATATTCACATGAATAATCAGGCTGCAGTAGGGACCAAGCTCAAATTTCCCGTTCTCCGTATCAGAATCCTGATCAGCCCCGAAAAGAATTTCAAAATACACATGTTCTTCTTCGTGTTGCAGGGTGACTTTTTCTCCTGATAAATTATGCATCACCAAAATGCGCTGATGCGGAAGATCACGGGTAAAAATGATGACGGAAGCGTCGTTACAGTTTACTAATCCTATTTTGCCGGAATCCAGAGCAGGGTGTTCCTTCCTCATCTTAAGCAATGTACGGTAATGATGATAGAGGGAATCCGGATCTTTCTGTTGCTGTTCCAGAGAAGAAACAGTGGAAGGTGTAGTATATTTTGACTTCAACCAATGTGTCGTAGCCATATTTTTTCTCCACGACCAGGGGAAGGGCTCCCGCACATGTTCATCGGGTTTTTCTCCCTGCATGCCCAGTTCTTCTCCATAGTATAAAAAAACTTCTCCCGGCAAGGTGAGAAGCAGGGAAGCAGCGAGTTTTTCCTTTAGCAAATCACCTTTCAACCGACTTGCAATTCGTTCCTGATCATGATTGCTGAGGAAGATGGCATCTTTGGCAGTTTTATCGATGGAACAGTAATAATCATTTACCCCTTTGAGCCAGTTAACAAGACAATCGTGCCGTTCGTAGAGAAGCGCCTGAAGGATATGATCGGCGAGTTCAAAATTGAAGGCGCTGTGTAGTCCCTGTTTCAGGTGTGGTGCGATATATCCGCAACTCTCTGTGATTTCACCTACCGTAAAAATAGTTGCGTTGCAGACATCCACAGCTTTTCTGAATTCCTGCCACCATAGCACATTGTCCTTCTCTCTGCCCGGCGGAAAAATATGCATCGCCGCGTCCAGTCGCAAACCATCTACACCCAGACCGATCCAGTAACAGGCTACCTCTGTCATCTCTTTCCGAACGGCGGGTTCGTCAAAGTTCAGGTCAGGCATCCCTTTCCAGAAGAGACCATAGAACTTTTCATCCACCGGACCTTTTTCAGGCAGATGCCAGTGATATTGCTCCTCCGCTGTAACCAGTCCGGCATCTTTCCAAACAAACCAATTACGATGATGATTGTGTTTACTCTGAACCGCTTGCCGGAACCACTGATGCCGCTCACTGCAATGATTTAACACCAGATCGATCATGATTTTAATACCACGCCGGTGTGCATCTTTCAGCAATCGTTTAAAATCATGCATTGTTCCATATTCCGGATCGATCTGATGATAATTTACTACGTCGTATTTATGATAAGAAGGGGCGGGATGAACGGGTAGGAGCCAGAGGCCGTCAATACCCAATTCAGTAAAATAATCCAGAGCATCAATTAACCCGGGAAGATCTCCAATTCCATCGCCATTACTATCGGCGAAACTGCGAACTAAAATGCTATACCAGACTGCCATAAGCGGAGATGGCTAAATTAATCATCTTCATGCACGATGTTATTAAATTATGATGATATTTTTGTTGTTGCATTTTTTTATTTCTTAAAGGCTGGATGTGGTGAGTCATCTCCGTGCTACCCTCCACGTCAATGAACCTCTACTTCAACTCTCCCGTTGTTCCATACTCCGTATTCCACACGGGAACTTCACTGCGTTTCGATCTGCGTCTCCGCGTCTTTGCGTGAAATCCCTGCGGATAAATATCGAAAGGAAAAATTCTTTATCTCAATTGAAAATCACCATTACAACAAGTCTATTCATACTATTTCAATATTTTTGTAGAAGTTAATGAGACAGAAAAAAGTGACCAAAGAAGAAGTCTTTGTAAAGAAAGACATTAACTTTTTCGATGAGGTTTGGGCGGTCGTTCGCTTAATTCCCAGGGGCAGAGTGACATCGTATGGTGCAATAGCAAAGTATCTGGGCGCTGCAAATTCTTCGAGAATGGTGGGCTGGGCAATGAACGCGGCACATGGCGTCAAGCCTAAAGTCCCTGCGCAAAGAGTGGTCAACAGAAACGGGTTACTTACAGGTAAACATCATTTCGGCGCTCCGGATATCATGCAAAAGTTATTGGAGAAAGAAGGGATTGAAGTGGAGAATGATAAAGTGGTAAATTTTAAGCAATTGTTTTGGGATCCGGTTGTAGAATTAGAGTTGTAGTTTGGTGGTTATATAGAGGTGTAATGGATGAGGTTTTTGAAGAGTGGTTTTTCTTGTTTTTTTGAGGGAGTGTAAATTAAATTGTGCTATTTTCCCTCTGAAATGGAATTTCTTTATTTTTAATCAGAACCTATCAATATGTTGATGTATTCTCTCTAAAAGTAGATTGAAATCCGGTTGGCCTTTGTAATAAAGTGCCCTGGTTGCTTTATATCGCTGTTCAAATTGTGTTTTTAATTTTGGATCGGACAGCCATAAAGCTTCACATTGTTGTATTGGCGACTCCAGATCTTTTGCCGGAAATCTAAGACTTTTATGTACCGAGTAAGCATTTGAACCAATAAATTCTAAAACATCAGAACAAGCGAGCAAGCAATAGAGATCATAATACTGTCGCATTAGATTTGGCTTTTCTATTCCTGATGAAAGCTCTTGCCGGAATTTCGTGACGATGGTTTGCAATTTCTCAACAAAGGTGTATCCGGGATGGTAACAGCTGACGTCAGATGATCGGTTATCTAAAATTTCAATGCCGGATGTTGCCCCGGCTTTTTCATAAGCCCAGGAACTGATATGAACAGGAGCGTTGGGGGTGACCGTATCAAATCCCACTTCCAGCAAAATTCCATCCTTTAAGCCGTTGATATTTGCAGTTACAGAATTATAGAATAAACGTATCCCACCGCTTCGAAAATAGGGTTCATCATCGAATAGCGGATCTCTCTGTACAGCGGTAATTCCCGCTATTTTGATGTTGTTTGCCAGCCAATCATAGAAATTTTTTCGGGATTGAATTTGTCCCGGTTTTATTTTCTTTGGATTCGTTTCAACGGCCATTCCTTTTGGGGGAGAGATGTGGATGTCTATATCTTCCGAAAATCGGTCTATAATTTTATAACCTTTGGAAAGAGATGTTCCACCCTTCAGTTGAAAGTCAAAATCAAGCTTTCTGAGACCATACAGGACATGCATAATCCAATAGTCTTTCTCTATTATTTGAGGGTCATCAATTTTTAACTCCCCTGCAAGAACATGGATAAGTTCTCTAAAGGATTTGTGATTATGGAGGTAGTCAATGGGCATCTGGTGATGTATGCTGTTGCATTAATTTAACGAAAAAAGTCTTCGTGCGAACGTTGCCATAAGCCGTAGCAGCGCGCATTACTTTTTTCATATCCATTGACTGTGCCTTTTGAGTAACATTCTTCAACACAAACCCGGCATCCTCAGCAAGCTTTAAAATGTTGTTCACTAAATCAACAAGTAAGAACTCCGGGGTGGCTTTTTTAGGAAACCGATGCTTTGCTATAAAAGTAAAAGACTTGCCCCCAATCGTAAATTCCCCGTGTCGTTTATGATTATAGACGATGCGTTTGTTGTAAAGTTGAGTGGTACCAACTCCAAGTTTATTGTAGTCATTAAAAGATGTAAGTAAAAAATCATCCTCCTTTAAAAAGCTACGTACAAGGTCTGCATCATTGGGAGGGAGCTGCCCAAAGATACTTACAGCAGGAAAGTAATACATTCCCTCACTTAGCTTTTGTAATGTCCCATCTTTCACCAGCATTGCCATATGTCTGTCTACCGCATTCGACCACTGTTTCAGGTCCGAGCGCCGATACACCTTGCCTCTTTTGATATGCTTTTTAAGTTCAGAAACCCTGGCCATTTGGACTCACTTTATACTGCAAAGATACGATGAAATGTTGCAAAATGCAAGTGTATTTATTGATAAATCATGCAATTAATGCAATTAAATAATTGATATATAAATATATAAATCTATAATATAGAAATCAAATAGTTTATAATCAACTGAAAGTTTCATAGATAAACCGAGTTCCGAACGTATGCCTATGAGGAAAGTGAAATCGTTTATGACAAAAACGGAAATATAAAATTTTATGTTCGCAATGATGAAAGCGGCAATGTTATGGATGATTTGGAGTATTCTTATTACACCGGCACCAATCAACTCGAAACGGTTCTGGAAAATGCAGGCGCCACTTCTAACCCGGATGATATTGAAAATCAGCTATCCGGGAATTATACCTACGATGCAATTGGAAATTTAATATCGGATAATGCTGAGGGTCTTTCAATTTTTTGGAATAACTTTGGGAAAGTGGACAGTATTAGTGATTCAAATGACGATATAGCTTTAAAATTTGTGTACGACCCTTCCGGAAACAGAATAGAAAAACGCTTCTATCCCTCAAATAGCCAACCAAATATCCGGGAGGTCACCTACTATATTCGGGATGCACAAGGTAATATACTCGCCAATTATTCCCGATCTCAGGATTATTCAAATCAAGGTGGAGTGCCCTATGATGATTATTACTTCAGAGATTGGCATTTATACGGAAGTAGTCGTTTAGGACTTGCTTCCAACCATGTCTTGCTTGCCTCCACTTCACAACTAATCACCTGGGTCAGCCCGCTTACCAATTTAAGAGAAGGAAACAGGGTTTATGAACTCACCAACCATCTGGGAAATGTATTGGCTACCGTCCCGGATGTTGTAAACGCAATTGACACCTCTAATGATGCTGCTCGGGATTATTACGAAGCCTATATCCAATCCGCACAGGATTACTATCCCTTTGGCATGATTCAACCGGGAAGAACAATCGCTACCAATGAGTACCGATTCGGATTTAATGGACAAGAGCGGACGGATGAAATCAAAGGAATAGGTAATCATAACACCGCTTTGTATTGGGAGTATGATACGCGGTTGGGGAGGAGATGGAATATAGATCCGATTCAACAATTTAATTTTAGTGACTATTCGGTACTATCATTAAATCCTATATTTAATATAGACCCAGAAGGAAACAGTTCAAGTCCAATATTTGATTCAAAGAGTGGTGATTATCTCGGTTCAGATAGCGAAGGTTTTGATAAAGGAGAGGTGTTATATATGGACAAAGATAAATATAATGAATTGTCAATTAACAACCAGAAAGTTATCGAACATAAAGTTGCGATCATTAACAGTATTTATACCAATGAGACTTTACCTGAAAATGAGACGGGCATGGAATTATTTGAAAAATCAAGTAATACAATTTCCCGAGCATTGTATTTAAGATATGAAAAGGAAAGTGGTTTGACCCCCTAATTATCGGACAATATTAGCGGGATCTAAGTTAGTATAAT
>CAZHSC010000108.1:0-9817 GCA_964534995.1 uncultured Bifidobacterium sp. | reverse complement strand
CTTCATCAATACGGGTTCCACGGCCAATAATCTGTTTGAATGTAGTCATCGAGTTAATTGTTTTGTCTAGCACAATTAACCTGCATGTTTTTGCATCAACTCCAGTTGTCATCAAGTCCGAAGTTGTTGCTATTACTGGAAACTTGCTTTCGGGGTCAATGAAATTGTCAAGTTCAGCTTTGCCTTCAACGCTGTCGCCTGTAATTCGCATTACATACTTTGGGTTTTCAATTGCAAGTTTGCCAGCAGCATTTACAATTGCTTTCCTCATTCTTTCTGCATGGTCGATGTCTTCGCAAAAAATGATGGTTTTTGAAAACGGATTTGTTGCATTGAGTAATTGCATTACTCGCTTTGCAACCAATTTTGTTCTTTGGTTAAGTATCAAAACCCTGTCCATGTCGGACTGATTGTAGGTTCTTTTTTCAATTTCTTCACCTAAATCATCCGTCATTCCTTCGGGTGGTGTCCAGCCGTCAACATCTTTGTCAATGTCAATTTTGATAACCTTGTAAGGAGCAAGAAATCCATCTTGAATTCCTTGTTTTAAACTGTATGTGTAAACTGGTTCACCGAAGTATGTAATGTTTGACACATACTCAGTTTCTTTTGGTGTTGCAGTTAATCCGATTTGTATTGCATTTTTGAAATAGTCAAGAATCTCTCGCCAGTTTGAATCTTCTGCTGCACTTCCTCTATGGCACTCGTCAATTATAATTAAATCAAAAAAGTCAGGCGATACGCTTTTATAAATTTTATCTTCTTCATCAGGGCCAGTCATGGCTTGATACAAGCCTAAATGAATTTCATAAGATGGGTCAATTTTTCTGTTTTTGATTTTTGTCATAACAGAACCAAATGGTTTGAAGTCATTTACCAAAGTCTGGTCTGCTAAAATGTTTCTGTCTACCAAGAAAAGAATTCGTTTTACAGCTTTTGCTTTCCAAAGTCTCCAAATGATTTGAAATGTTGTGTAAGTTTTTCCCGTTCCTGTTGCCATGACCAACAAAATTCTTTTCTGTCCTCTGGCAACTGCTTCAAGCGTTCTGTTTATTGCTTCAACCTGATAATATCTTGGTTCTTTTGTTGAACCGTCAGAATAGTAAGGTTGCAAAACCAATTCTTCATCCTTGTCGGATATGTTGTGCATTTTCTTGTATCGTTCCCATAATTCTTTCGGACTTGGGAAATTTTCAAGAGGAAATTCTGTCTCAATATCTTCACCGGCAGCAGCAACTTTATTGTGTGATGCAAAAGCGTCACCATTTGAACTGAATGCACTTGGAACACCTAAAATGTTGGCGTAGCCTAAAGCCTGTTGCATTCCGTCACTTACAGTATGATCATTGTCTTTAGATTCAATTACAGCAACTCTTGTCCCAGGTTTCCATGAAAGCACATAATCAGCAAACTTCTTCTTTTTCTTATTCCGTGCCGACATTTCACCACGAACAATAACAGGTCCAGGTGTCAGGGTCACATTCTGCCTTATTTGGCTTTGTAAATCCCAACCTGCTTTAACGATTGCAGGAGTTATGAAAATATTTTCAATATCTCTTTCGCTTAATTCTTTTTTGTCCATCTGTTGTCACTGATAATTTGATTCCAAAATACTGTTTTTATTGGTGCGGTGGCAAAAAACGGCTCTTTTGCAAGCTTGGGTTGTGGGTAGGCTTGTGCGGCTTGCAAATGTGCCGTTTGTGCGTGGGCTAAAATTGTTTTTAAAAAATGCGGGTGGGGAAAAAAATAAAAAACATAGCGTTGGTCAACGTGTCGGCTTTGTCGCTGTCCGTTTGTTATATCGTTTCTATGTCTTTGGTCACCTGTCAAAATGGTTTACTTTTTCTGGTTTAAGTTCGTGTCTGTCTGCTGTGTCGTGTCGTTTTACGCTTGCTGGTAACACTTTATTATCCGCTATTCCTTTCATTCAAAATTGCGGTAAGCGGTGCATTTAGTGCGGATTTCCGCGGGTATTGTGGGTGGATTGCTTTCATAGCTTGTCGAAGGGCGATTGGATTTTGGATATGTTTTTTTTGCTTACATGCGTGTAAATGGCGGTGGTGCGTAAACTCTGGTGCCCTAATAATTCCTTTATGGAAATTAGATCAGTACCGGCTTCATATAAATGCGTGGCGAAACTGTGGCGCAGGGCATGAATGCTGCCTTTCTTTTTTACCCCTGCCAGCTTTTTTGATCGCTGTACTACTTCCTGTATGCTCCGGGCACTGTACCGGCCCCCGCCTTGTCCTTCAAATAGGTAGGTTTTTGGTGTGTAGGCCTTGTAATATTCACGTAGCAGCACCAGCAGCTTTTCACTGAGCATTACAATCCGGTCCCGCTTGCCTTTAGCCTGTCGTATGTTGATGAGCATTCTTGAAGAGTCAATGTCGGCAATGCGTAAATTGACCAACTCGCTAACCCGCAGTCCGGCTGAGTAGGCCAAACATAGCAGGGTACGGTGTTTCAGATTCTCCGTCGCATTCAGAATGGCCAGTATCTCCTGTTCCGAAAATACCGCCGGCAATTGCCAGGGCTTATGTGCCCTCGGTAATTCATATACCTCCCGGGGTCGCTTTAATACCTGCTCATAAAAATATTTAATGGCATTTATTAATTGGTTCTGGGTGGTGGCACTCCATTTTTCCGATGAGCGGAATGCTGCCAGCCATTGCATGATTTCTGCCTTGCTGATGGCCGATGGTTTGTGCTCAGGAAAGGAGCTCAGGAAATATGAAAACCAGTTACAGTAGTTGCGAATGGTGTTGGCTGAATAGTTTTTCAGTCGCAGGTCCTGTAAATAGGCCTGTTTCGCCTTGAGGTGCATTTCAGCACAGGAAGTGCCGTAAACAGGTGCGGGTTCTGCCAGGTAAAAGTTGTATGCCTGATGAGAAAGGGGGGTGTAGAAAATCATGTAAGAATATTTATTCAAATGTAATTATTTTCCTGTTTCCCTTTTTGTTTTTTTTAGTTTGGTTTAATATATGAATGTAAGCGGGTGTGCGTTTACCGGGTGATGTGTTGATTTTAATGGTGTATCCGCTGGTGCTTTGTAGCCGGTTTCTGCACGTATTTCGTTTTTCAATTTTTTCTCTTCGTCAGGCTTTCCCTGAAGCCGGCACTGATAGGTGGCTGAAGTACTTTGGTCTTGTTTTTTGCGTGAGGGATAGCAGCGAAAATACTTTTTGCCCTCAGGCAAAAAGATTGCAGCGGATAGCCCGGCCCAAAGGGACACGCCCAACACCGCGTAATTTGTTTCCTGCTCCTTCCTTTGCTAACGCGCGCTGCAGGCCAGGGCCGGATGGCTTTGTCCCCTCTTTTTTCGCTGCTTTTCCCCTTGCTGAAGAAGCCCTTTAAGGGTCGCGCAATACTTTGTATTAATTGCTTTCTGCTCTTCCTGTCGCCGGGCAATCGCTGTTTTTTGGCGGCAGGGCAGCAATACCGCCGTATTCCTATCTTTGCCGCATGCAGTTCAGTGAGGTATTAGGTCAGCAGGAGGTAAAGGAAAGGCTTATAAACAGTTGCCGCGAAGGCAGGGTGAGCCATGCCCTCCTCTTTTTTGGTCCCCCCGGTTCCGGTACCCTGCCCCTGGCACGTGCCTTTGCCCAATACCTGAATTGCGAAGCCCCCCTGGCCACGGACAGCTGTGGTAGCTGCGGCTCCTGTAAAAGGGCGGCCGGTATGGTGCATCCCGATATCCACTTTGTGTACCCGGTGGTAACGGGAGGCGGAATCCAAAAACCCAGGAGCCTTGATTTCATAAAGCAGTGGAGGGAGGTGATGCTCCCCGGGCCTTATGCCAACCTGAACGACTGGGTGGATTTTATCACCGTGGGCGATGCAAAAACGAAGCAGGGGAATATTCCCGCCGAAGAGGCGCAGGAGATTATCCATAAAATTCACCTCAAGACTTTTGAGGGTAAGTATAAGGTGATCATTATCTGGATGCCCGAAAAAATGGGCCATGCAACCGCCAATAAGTTGCTGAAGAGCCTTGAAGAGCCTCCCGCCGATACGGTATTTATACTGGCTACGGAAGCCCGCGATCAGCTGCTCACCACCATTCAAAGCCGTACCCAACTGGTAAAGCTGAACAGGCTGCAGGAGGAAGAACTGGTACATCAGCTCTGTGCCGCCTTTGATATGCGGCAGGCCGAAGCCTATGATATCGCCCGCCTGTCGGAAGGGGATTATAACCTTGCCCTCACCCTGGCGGCCGGCGAACAGGGTAAAGGAAGCCATGAAGAAGCTTTCCTGAACTGGATGCGCTTGTGCTTTAATCCGTTGAAGTCAATGGATAAACTGCTGGCATGGGTGGATGGCATCGCCGCCGAACCCCGCGAACAGCAAAAGCAATTCCTGGCCGCTAACCTGCGCGTGCTCAGGGAGTGCCTCCTGGTTAATGTGAGCGATGGCCCCCTGGTGAAACTGGAATCGTCACAACGTGTTGCTATTCAGAAGTTTTTACCTTATGTGAACCTCAACAATGTGGAGGCCTTTAGCACCGCCCTGAGCGAGGCTTCCTATCATTTGGAGAGAAATGCCTATACAAAGATCTTATTCTTAGATTTGTCCTTGAAGATCAGTCGGATTCTTCAGATTAAATAAGGGCCGCTTCCGCAAGAGGCAGGGCCTGTAATATGCCTGATGGCAATGAACAATTAAAATGTAAGTATGGGATGTAGTTCTTGTTCAACAGCCACCGGTACCGGAAGCCCAGCGGGCTGTAACAATAACGGCACCTGTGGCACCGGTGGTTGTAATAAATTAAACGTCTATAATTGGCTGTCCGATATGTATCTCCCCGAAGGTCAAACGGCTTTCGATATTGTGGAGGTGCGCTTTAAAGGGAGCCGTAAGGAGTTTTACCGGAATACCAATAACCTCCCCCTGCATGTAGGGGAGATGGTGGCCGTAGAGGGAAATCCCGGTCACGACATTGGTGAAGTAAGTATGGTGGGCGAACTGGTGCGTTTTCAGCTGCGTAAGCGCGGACTGAAAGAGGACTCGCATGAAATCAAACAGCTGTACCGTACCGCCAAACCGGCGGATGTGGAGAAATGGCAGGAAGTGAAGAACCTGGAGTTCGAAACGATGCACAGCTCGCGGAAGATCGCCTTGTCGCTGAACCTGAAAATGAAGATCAGTGATGTGGAGTACCAGGGCGATGGAAAGAAAGCTACCTTTTTTTATACTGCCGACGACCGTGTGGATTTTCGCGAGCTCATCAAGCGCCTGGCCGATCAGTTTAAGGTGCGTATTGAGATGCGCCAGATAGGTATGCGCCAGGAGGCGGCACGCCTGGGCGGCATCGGCTCCTGCGGCAGGGAACTCTGCTGCTCCACCTGGCTCACCGATTTTAAAGTGGTGTCCACCAGCGCCGCGCGCTACCAGAACCTGAGCCTCAACCCCATTAAACTGGCCGGGCAATGCGGCAAACTGAAATGTTGCCTCAATTATGAGCTGGATACGTATATAGATGCCGTTAGGGATATCCCCGAGTCGAATATCAGGCTGCTCACCGGCAAGGGAACCCTGATGCACCGCAAAACCGACATCTTCAAAAGGATCATGTGGTATGCCGTCCTCCCCGAACCCAGGGAAGGAGAAGAGCGCAGCTTTTTCGGCGCCGAACAGTGGATACCGATGGAAGTGGACCGCGTAAAGGAAATCATCGCTTTGAATAAGCAGGGCGTGAAACCCGAAGATACGGGCGCCATCGACCTGGAAGAGGAGGATGACCTGGGCTATGATGATGTGGTGGGTCAGGATAGCCTCACCCGCATGGACCGCAAAAAGAAGAAGAAAAAGAAGAAGAAGAAGGAGGGAGCAGGCGAAGCCGCAGGGTCGCAGCCGGCAAAGCAGGCCGCGCCGCAGCAGGACCGGCAAGCCCAAAATCGCCAGCGCCAACAGCCCGCGCAGCAAAGGCAGCCCAAAGTCCCGTCTGCACAGCCGCGCCAGCAGCAGCAACAGCAGCAGCAGCAACAGCAGCAAAAAAATCAGGCGCCGGCCAGAGTACAGCAGCCACCGCAAAAGGACGTCCCCCGTTCTCCGCAACAGCTGCAGCAGGGTGCGCAGCCGCCCTCTCCCGCCAGCCCTGCGCCGCAACAGGGCAACAGGCCGCAGCGCCAGGCACCGCAGCAAAATGAGAAGAATGCCGCTCCGCCCCCTTCAGCACCCTCCAATCCCCCCGCGCCGCCTTCGGGAAACCGCCCCCCCCGTAAAACACCCGGCAGCGGCAACCCCTGATACCTGACAGTATAACGATGCCTATGCCCGTAAATATGATGAAACAACCTGCAAGGGGAAGGGGGCTGTGCTTTTTCCTTTTCCTGGCCCTGCTCTTCTCGGCCTGCGACAGCACCCGTGTTTTTGAAGAAAACCGCAAGATTGAGGACAACTCCTGGGCTTCCGGTAAATCGGTGACCTTTCTGGCAAGTATAACGGATACGGTAAGCCCCCATCATGTGTATATCAATGTGAGAAATGCATCGCATTATCCATTCAGTAACCTCTTTTTGTTTCTCACCACTACCTTTCCGGGCGGGCAAATTGACCGTGATACGCTTGAAATTATGCTGGCCTCCCCCGATGGCAAATGGCTGGGCGAGGGTCTTGGGGATATCTTGGATAACCGGGTGCTGTTTAAAAGAAATGTGAGCTTCCCCCAAACGGGAGAATACCGTTTTGAATTTGTGCAGGCCATGAGGCTGGATCCTTTGCCCGGAATCATGGACATAGGTATCAGAATTGAAAAAGCCGGCGAATAAATCTCCCGGCGCCGCGTAAGGGTTTTCCGGTAATGGTGCACTAACAAAGTATGACAGATATGAAAGGGATTACATCCGCCATGAAAAATATGCTTCCGCTTTTTTTGGGGCTCCTCTTGCTGGGTGCCGGTGCCGGCGCTCAGGGCAGCAGCGACAGCCTGTACCATCCCGCCGCCGATGCCGGCAGGCAAGTGGAAGAAGCCCTGGTGAAAGCGGTGAAGGAGCAAAAGCACGTGATGCTGATGATAGGAGGGAACTGGTGCCGCTGGTGTAAAATGTTTGAGAAATTCAGAACCACTAACGCGAAGGTGGATTCCACATGGAAAAAGGATTACATCTGGCTGCATGTGAATTACAGCAAGGAAAATAAAAATGCAGAGCTCCTGAAAGCCCTCGCTTACCCGCAGCGTTTCGGTTTTCCGGTTTTCGTGGTGCTGGATGAAAAGGGTCATCGCCTGCACACGCAAAACAGCGCCTTGCTCGAAGAAGGGGAAGGCTACAGCGAGGAGAAAGTGCTGGAGTTTTTCCACCATTGGCGAAAGGAAGCCCTCAATCCGGAGCATTACAGGTAGTTTTCGGGAGACATCCCTCTTAATGCAGGGCAGGACGCTGACCTCAGCTTCCCTTTTTAGGTATTTTAGCGGGATGATCAGGTGCCTGATAGCGCTCCTCCTCTGTGCCGTTCATGTTTCCGCGCAGGTGTACCACACGCCTGCCCCGGTAAAGGGTAAGCGGGGCTTAGAGGCGGCTGTCGTCTCGGCGCATCCCCTCGCCACGGCTGCCGGCGTATATATGTTAAGCCTTGGCGGCAATGCCTTCGATGCGGCCATCGCCACCCAACTCGCCCTGGCTGTGGTGTATCCCCGGGCCGGGAACCTGGGCGGTGGCGGTTTTTTAGTGACCCGCTTAAAGGAGGATGTTGCCTTTACCATTGACTTCAGGGAAACAGCCCCCGCCTCTGCGCATGCAACAATGTATATCAATACGCTGAGTGGAAAGGCCGACACTGCCGGATCGCTGAATGGTCCCGCTGCCGCCGGCGTACCGGGTACCGTGGCGGGACTGATGGAGACCTTTCGCTATGCGCAACTGCCCTTCGATACCTTGATAGCGCCCGCGATACGCATGGCCCTGCAGGGCTTTTGCATCACGAAGAATGAAGCGGAGAAGCTGAACGCCAACAGGGATTTCTTTCTGAAGAATAACGGTGAAACCCCGCTCTTTGTAAAAGCGGAGCCGTGGAAAGAAGGCGATACCCTGCGGCAGCCGGAGCTGGCACAAACACTGTTGCGGATACGGCAAGAAGGCGCCGGGGGTTTTTATCAGGGACACACCGCGCAGCTGATCGTGGAGGAGATGAAACGCGGCGCCGGCTTTATAACGGAAAAGGACCTGGCCGGCTACCGCGTGCGCCTGCGTGAGCCGCTGCGCTTCGACTACAAGGAGTACTCGTTCATTACCATGTCGCTGCCCTCATCGGGTGGAATGATCATGCATCAGGTACTCACGATGATGCGTATCCTTGAAAGCAAGTACGGAAAGGCGGCCAACCCGCTGCAGTTTTATCAGCGCTTTATTGAAGCGGAACGCCGCGCCTTCGCCGACCGCAGCCGCTGGCCGGGCGATCCGGATCTGGTCACTGTCCCGCTCGACACGCTGCTGTCGGAACACTATCTAACGGAACGCGTAGCCGCTTATGATCCCCATAAGGCAGGCAACAGCGCGGCCATTGAACCCGGTGTTGTTGAAAGTGAGGAGACCACCCACCTCAGCGTGGTGGATGCCCTGGGCAATGCCGTAGCCGTTACTACCACCCTCAATGGCAATTACGGCTGTAAAACGGCCGTGCAGGGCGCCGGCTTTTTGCTGAACAATGAAATGGATGATTTCAGCATACAGCCCGGAGTCGCCAATCAGTTTGGCGCTGTTGGCGGTATGGCCAACGCGATAGCGCCGGGCAAAAGGATGCTGAGCAGCATGTCGCCTGCCATCGTGCTGAAGCAGGGTAAGCTCTTCGCGGTGCTGGGGGCGCCGGGAGGAACCACCATTCCTTCATCGGTACTGCTTACCTTTTTAAGCATGGCCGAGTGGGGCGAATCGCCGGAAAAGGCCGTGGAGGTGCCCAGGCTGCACCACCAGTGGTGGCCCGATGTAGTGTATGTGGAGCAGGCTTTTTCGCCGCAGTGGGAGCAGGAACTGCAGCGCATGGGCTATGTGGTGAAGAGACGTTCCCCCTTTGGAAGCATCGATATGGTTTGTGCGGAGCCCGGCAATACCTGGAAGGCGGTTGCCGATCCAAGGGGCGATGATGATGCGGGCGGTATCCTGAAGAAGCCGGCCGGAAAAAGATAAACCCAAAATTGTCATTAGCGCTTAATTTTCTAATGACCGCCATTAGAAAACATTATGCTTAAGTTATTGATTAATCATGGCTTATAATTACCAAATGACCTGATTTTACAAATATTATTTTGATAAGATTTTAGTGAAAAAATAAATTAAAATCGAGTTCTCAAATACGAAAGTTACGACAGAAACTTGAATCGTATTTAGATACATATTTGTTCGATTATGGCTTGAATCTATCACAAAATATACATAATATATATTCCAATTGTTTGACTAAACAGAACAATTTTTCGATCAATGGATTTTATTAAAGGAGGATTTCGTACGGATGAGCGCGGAGGTCGTCCAGGCAACAGCGCGAACCGATTTTTGTTGAACCGATGAAGTAAAGAAATAGCACAGAAGATTGTTCATTGGTTGCGACAGTAAGTAGAAAGATGAAACCGCAAAAATTGCTTGGTGTTGGGTGGCGTGCTTTCTTTGGTTACTTTCTTTTCACGTAAAAGAAAGTAACAAATTAAATGAGACTGAAATGCTAAATAAAAAACGAAAATTTCTTTTACAAAAATCATGTAATTTAAATCAAACTAAATTGAAGTATCAACAAATCAGATCGGGTCAGAATTAGTAAAATTAAACGGTATTAGACGAGAGTGTTTCATAAAGTGTGTCAGTTTAAAGAAAACACTAACTTTAAACTA
>CAZHSC010000107.1:0-10039 GCA_964534995.1 uncultured Bifidobacterium sp. | reverse complement strand
GTCATCGCCGAAAGTGTATTTAACGTCTTTAAAAGAAGAGATAAAATCAGTGGATTGAAAATGGTATACGAACCAAAGTATCTGCGGTTTTTTCAGGCACGTTTTGAAAAACTGAAGTGATCATGAATGCCATCCGGCCGCGTCATATCATGGGGGTGTTATGCCTGCTTTTTATTTCGTATAGCCTCCACATTTATACCATGGAGCAGGCAGCGGTTGGGCATGTTGATCCGGGTAAAGCCGCGGCCGGGCGCCTCGTATGGCAGCAATATAATTGCCAGGCATGCCACCAGTTGTTCGGACTGGGCGGATACCTTGGTCCTGATCTCAGTAATGTATATTCGGCCTCCGGGAAGGGTCCGGTATTTATTGCAGCCATGGTAAGGTCGGGCTCGGCACTGATGCCTTCCTATACAATTTCCGATCAGGAGCTGGAGCAACTTTTCGCTTTTCTGCAATCAGTGGATGCCTGTGGTAATGCCCACCCCGCCTCCTATGAAACCGGAAGCGATGGAATGATCAATCATACCCTCATCAGATGAAAAGGGATCAGACGGGAATAAAGTACTACCTGTTGGCTTTGGTGCTGCTGCTGTGCGGGCTCTGCTTCGGCGTACTGGCTGCTCAAAGTTATATCGCTCCGGGATGGCTGAAGGACGTAATTGGATTTACACAACTTCGGCCCCTGCATGTTTCTTCTGTGATGTTCTGGATATTGCTGGGTGCCAGCGGTACGGTATATGCCAGCCTGCAGGTGCTGAAACCCGGTGCCATCCGTTCGTCACTGGCCGGTCTGCAGTGGTACCTGTGGATCGTGGCCATTGCCGGTATCTTCTTTTCCTATTTTAACGGTGACTTCGGTGGACGGGAATACTGGGAGTTCCCTCAGCATTGGTCCCTGTTAATCCTCGCCGCGTGGGCGCTGATGGCGCTGAATTATTTTTCCGTCATCTGTGCCATGAAGTCACCGCCGGTATATATCTGGATGTGGGGAACAGGCATTGCATTTTTCCTGTTCATTTTTATTGAAAATTACTTGTGGCTGATTCCTTACTTCCGTGAAAATTTTATCCGTGATACTACAATCCAATGGAAGGTAAACGGGGCCCTGGTGGGATGCTGGAACCAGATGATTTATGGCTCTTCTTTTTTCCTGATGGAAAAAATCAGCGGGAACAAAGACGCCGCGAAATCAAAGATGGCCTTCGCCATGTATTTCCTCGGCTTGTTTAACCTGATGTTTAACTGGAGCCACCATATTTACACACTGCCGGTAGCGCCCTACGTACGGTACATCGGTTATGTTGTCAGTATGACGGAATGGGTCATACTGCTGCGTATCATTTACAGTTTCCGTTCATCGCTATCCGATGTAAAAAAGCACTATCACCACTTCAGTTACCGCTTTTTGATGGCCGCGGATTTTTGGGTGTTCCTGAACCTTGCCATGGCCCTGCTGATGTCAATCCCCGCTGTTAACCTGTATACCCACGGCACCCACATTACCGTTGCCCATGCCATGGGTACCACCATCGGCATCAATACCATGATTCTCCTGGCGCTCATTTTTGAAGAGGTATTGCCGGACACGGGGCGGAAAAGGACCTTGCACACGATGAATTTCTGGTTTTACGCCGCCCAGTTGTCACTGCTTGTTTTTTGGCTTTCGCTGATTACCGCAGGCGTAAGAAAGGGGATATGGCAAATGCAAAACAGCGGGATGCAGCATGCCGAAATCATGACCCGACTCAGGGGTGTTTTCATGATCTTTAACGTGTCAGGGGTGCTTCTCCTGCTCTCCCTAGGCGTCATTGCGGTTTATTTGTTCAGGGCTTTGTACCGTTCCGGCACACCAGGGAGCATACGGAACGGCGTTGACTCCTGACAATCAGGAGACGGTACCGGCCATCAATTCCTTTACTTTCTCCTGTACCTCACCGATAGTAATCCTCCGGATGCAGGGGTTGTCACTGTACTTGCAATGTACCTGGTCGCAGGGATTACATTCAAGGATGTGGTGGATAAATCTCGCATTGCGCATTCGCGGATGAAAAATAGGATCTCCCGGACCGTACAAGCCAAGGGAGGGGGCGCCCATGACGGTAGATACATGTAATGGCCCGCTGTCGTTGCCGATGAACAGAGATGCCCCCTCGCACAAAGCGGCAAATACCAGCAGGTTTACTTTTCCGGCGGCCACATGAACCGGTACACCGCTGTGTGCATGTAAAAAGTCCGCGTCTTTGGCATCTTCATTGTCACCCACCAGCATGCAGGATAATCCGTATTCCGTATGCAGCCATTTCATGACCGCGGCCACACGTTCCAATGGCCATTTTTTAAGTATACGTCGGGCGCCGGTATGAAAGAGTGCATATCGTGCAATCCCCCTCTCTTCAAGAAATTGCCGGGCTTCGTTGCGTTCCTTGTCACTGAGAAAAATTTTCGGGGTAAATACCAGATTGGACTCATCGATGATCGGATGAACAAGGTTCCTGTTGGCTTCCGCTTCGTGCGGATGATAACCCTTTTTCCGGTTTTGGTACCTCATGCTGCCCCTGTCGAGGCGATAAAGAGGGCGGTGCATCAGGGCATAGGTAGTGCTGTGTACGGTACCCCTCAGGTCAATGATGAGGTCATATTTTCCTTTTAAATCATTGTAATCCGTGTACACAAAATCAACATGCGGGCAGTAGCTTAACAACTGCCTGCCAAATGGACGGCAAAGAAGGGTGATTTTAGACTCCGGAAATTGCTTTTTCAGCATTTCATATACCGGCAATGTGTAAATAAAATCACCGATTTCATCTTCTTTAAAGCAAAGTATATTATTGAATTTCAAATTTTTAACAGCCTTTCCCCGGTTGATAAGCTGCGAAAGAATCATCGAAAAGAGATATACACCTCTGTCCAGCCATTTTTTTGAGGTCATTGATTTTTCCACGGGCACAATGTTAACGAATCCTTAGTTCTCTGCATTTTATACTTTGCAATTGAAATAAAAATTAATATCTTTGCGGGGCAAGAAGGAGGGGACCAAAGTCCCCTCTTTTATTTCAAATGACTGAAAAAGAGGAAATAAGAAGCATGGTGAACGCGTACCTGAACGGTACCGATTGTTTTCTCGTGGATATCAGGTTGTCGCCGGGTAAGCTGGGTGTGGCCATAGATACCCCTTCCGGTGTTACACTCGATGAATGTACCGCCCTCACGCGCTTCCTCCTGAATCACTTTGGGCCTACCGGCTTTCTGGAAAGTCACGAAGTGGAAGTGGGCAGCCCCGGGATGGATGCCCCTCTCGTCGTTCCGCAACAGTATCAGCGGCGGATCGGCAAGGAACTGCGGATCGTGCTGACGGATGGAAAAGAAGTAAAAGGTATCTTGCAGGAAGTTTACCCCGACGGAATACAGGTGAAGGAAACCCTGACCAGGAAGGAAAATAAAAAGAAAGTAACTACTGAAGTAGTACACCAAATACCTTTCAGCGGAGTCAAAGAAGCTAAACTGATTATTAACTATAAATTCAAATAAGTCCAATGGACCATCAGGTATTGATTGAATCCTTCTCGGAGTTTAAAGAAGTAAAGAATATCGACAGGGCTACAATGATGAGTATCCTTGAAGATGTGATTAAAGCCACCTTGCGTAAAAAGTATGGTACCTCTGATAATTTCGATGTCATTATCAACATCGATAAAGGGGATCTTGAAATTTACAGAAACCGTACCATTGTGGAAGATGGAATGGTGGAGGATGATGCCACCCAGATTGCCTACTCCGACGCTATCAAAATAGAACCTGATTTCGAAGTTGGGGAAGAACTTACTGAATCCGTACGACTGGGTGATTTCGGCCGGCGTGCCGTTCTCGCGCTGCGTCAGAACCTGGTATCGAGGATCACTGAACTTGAAAAGGACGGTATCTATCGTAAATACAAGGACAGGGTAGGCGAGATCATTACCGGTGAAGTGTACCAGATATGGAAAAAGGAAATTCTGGTGCTGGATGACGAAGGTAACGAACTTGTATTGCCGAAAAGCGAAACCATCCCCGCCGATTTCTTCAAGAAAGGGGATGCAGTACGTGCCGTAGTGCTCCGTGTGGAAATGCTGAACGCAAGTCCTAAAATTATTCTTTCACGTACCTCTCCCGTATTCCTTGAACGCCTTTTTGAGCAGGAAGTACCCGAAGTTTTCGATGGACTCATCACGATTAAAAATATCGTACGTGAACCCGGCGAAAGAGCGAAAGTGGCGGTGGAGAGTTACGACGACCGTATTGATCCTGTAGGAGCCTGCGTAGGAATGAAAGGCTCCCGTATCCATGGCATTGTAAGAGAACTGCGCAATGAAAATATCGATGTGATCAATTATACCAATAACCTGCAGTTATATATTACCCGTGCGCTGAGCCCGGCCAAAATTACTTCCCTCAAAATCGACGAGGAAACGCACCGCGCTTCGGTATTTATGAAACCTGATCAGGTGTCGCTCGCGATCGGAAAGGGAGGCCATAATATTAAACTTGCCGGCCGCCTGACAGGTTATGAGATTGATGTGTACCGCGATACCGAAGATGAAGATGAAGATGTTGACCTGGATGAGTTTTCCGATGAAATCGATGAATGGATTATCGAAGAACTAAAGTCGATAGGCTGTGATACCGCCAAATCGGTACTCGCTATTTCGGTGGACGATCTGGTGAAGAGAACAGATCTCGAAGAAGAGACCATCCGTGAAGTGGTAAAAATACTGCGCTCAGAATTTGAATGAGGACCACGCAGAAGTGGTGCGATGGAGATGCCGTTTGTGGTGAAGGACCAAAGATTGACAGTAACGCTCTTGTGATGGAGCTTCCGGAAATGCCGGATTGCAGGTGCCACAGAACAAAACAAATTGAATGAACCCGCTCAGGGATTAACAGATAAAAACAGTAGATGTCCGAAGAAAAATCATTACGTCTTATTAAAGTTGCCAAGGAGTTTAACGTTGGTTTGCAGCATGTCGTTGAGTATCTTGAATCGAAAGGTATGAAGGTGGACAGCAGCCCCAACGCGAAAATTTCTATGGAAGTTTATGCTATTTTGCAGGAGAAGTATCAGCCGGATAAACTGGCGAAGCTGGATGCGCAGGAGGTAACACGTGAGAAGCTGAAGCGGGATACCATCACCATCGAGACTAAACCCGGGGGAGCCGATGTACGTGATTCGGAAGTGGAGACGGATAATGATGAATCCCTCAAGAAGAGCCTGGAGGAAATTAAAATGTCGGCTACTTCTACGACGAAGAAATCAGCGGCCAAACCCAAAAAGACGGAAGAACCAGCTCCCGGGCCGGAAGTAATTAAAGCCCGGGCGGAAATGGAATCGCCAAAGATTTTGGGTAAGATAGACCTTGCCGCTACTACCAAAAAGAAAGGAACCAAAAAGAAAGAAGAAGAGGAGAAGGAGAAGGTTAAAGCGAAAGCGAAGGAAGAAGCGGAAACCCTGGAAGCGGAAAAGGCGGAAAAGAAAAAGAAAGCCGCGAAAAAGAAGGAAGAGGAAATTCAGGAGCAGGAAGAGAAGAAAGAGATAGAGAAAGAGAAAGAGAAAGAGAAAGAGAAGAAGGCCGCAAAGAAAACAGGAAAGGAAGTTCCTGAAGTAACCGCCGAAAGTACCCCTGAAGCGGAAGAGAAAAAACCGGCGAAGAAAAGCGAAGCGCCCGTAGCCGAAAAGAAAGATGAACCGGAAGAACCGGGAACTGCCCCGGCCGTCCCCGCCACTCCGGTGGCCCCTGTGGGTCCTGAACATATCGGGGTTCGTTTTGATAAACTGACCGGTCCTAATATCCTTGGTAAAATTGAATTGCCGGATTCTCAAAAGAAGAAACCGGTGGCCTCCTCCTCCGATTTTGAAGGAGATAAAAGAAAAAGAAAGCGTAAGGACAAAGGCGGTGCTGCACCGGGTGCAACCCATCAGCGTCCCGGTGGTCCCGGCCAGGTGCAGGGCGGCCAGCGCGGCGGAGGTGGGATCCAGGGCGGTCAGCGACCCGGTCCCCATGGCGGCCAGCGTCCGGGTGGACAACAGGGAGGTCAGCGTGGCGCTCCACGCCCTGGAGGACAAAACCGCCGCGGAGGTGCCCCGCAAACCAGCGGCCCTAAAGTGGAACCCACCGATAAGGAAATTCAGGATCAGATTAAAGCTACACTCGCCCGGCTGAGTGGTACAGGTAAGTCAAGGGCTTCTAAACTACGTCGCGAAAAACGTGACCTTCACGCGCAACGCCAGGAAGCCATCGCCGAACAGCAGTCGGAAAAAGTAATTAAAGTGACCGAATTTGTTTCTGCCAACGAATTGGCAAAACTGATGAATGTTCAGGTAAACCAGGTAATAAGTACCTGCATGAGCCTGGGTCTTTTTGTTTCCATCAACCAAAGGCTCGACGCCGAAACCATAACGGTAGTGGCAGAAGAGTTTGGGTTTAAAGTGGAATTTGTTTCAGTGGATGTGCAGGATGCCATCGTAGATGAGGTGGATGAGGATTCGGAGTTACAGCCGCGTGCCCCTATTGTAACCGTAATGGGTCATGTGGACCATGGAAAAACATCTTTGCTTGACTATGTCCGTAAAGCCAATGTAATAGCCGGCGAGGCCGGAGGCATCACCCAGCATATCGGCGCCTATGAGGTAACGCTGGAGGATGGACGAAAAATTACTTTCCTCGATACACCCGGACACGAAGCCTTTACCGCGATGCGCGCCAGGGGTGCCAAAGTAACAGACGTTGCGATTATTGTTATCGCCGCCGATGACAGTGTCATGCCACAAACCCGGGAGGCCATTAATCACGCACAGGCTGCCGGTGTACCCATTGTTTTTGCCATAAATAAAGTGGATAAGCCGGATGCCAACCCCGAAAAAATCAAGGAGCAGCTTGCGGCCATGAATTTGCTGGTGGAAGACTGGGGCGGTAAATACCAGAGTCAGGAGATATCGGCAAAAAAAGGTCTGAACGTTGAAAAACTGCTGGATAAAGTATTGCTGGAAGCAGAGTTGTTAGAGCTGAAAGCCAATCCCCACAGACTTGCCAAAGGAACTGTCATTGAATCTTCGCTGGATAAAGGACGGGGTTATGTGACTACCATTTTGGTGCAGACCGGAACCCTGAAGATGGGAGATGTAGTGCTGGCCGGCTGTCACAGTGGACGTGTAAAGGCGATGTTTAATGAAAGAGGCAATCGCATCAAAGAAGCAGGACCTTCCACACCTGCCATGATTCTGGGTATGACCGGCGCTGTACAGGCCGGTGACCAGTTTAATGTTATGGAGGATGAAAGGGAAGCGCGCGATATCGCCAACAAGCGACTGCAGTTGCAGCGTGAGCAGGGCATACGTACCCATAAGCACATCACACTGGATGAGATAGGGCGCAGGTTGGCCATCGGTAACTTCAAAGAACTGAACGTAATTGTGAAAGGTGATGTGGATGGTTCTGTGGAAGCCCTTGCCGACTCCCTGCTGAAATTATCCACCCAGGAAATTCAGGTGAACGTGATCCTGAAAGGTGTTGGTCAGATCTCCGAATCGGATGTGATGCTGGCCAGCGCTTCTAATGCCATCATCATCGGCTTCCAGGTACGCCCCAGCAGCAGTGCGCGCAAAATTGCCGAACAGGAAGAGATTGATATCCGCCTTTATTCCATCATCTATGACGCCATCAATGAGGTGAAAGCGGCGATGGAGGGCATGCTCGCACCTGAGTTTGAAGAGAAAATTGTTTGCAATGTGGAAGTGCGTGACATCTTCAAAATACCGAAGGTAGGTACCGTGGCAGGGTGTATGGTGACCGACGGTAAAATAACCCGTAATACAAAGATCCGTATCATCCGCGATGGCATCGTGGTACATTCCGGTGACCTTTCTTCATTGAAGCGTTTTAAAGATGACGCAAAAGAAGTACAGGCCGGAATGGAATGCGGCTTAAGCATACATAATTACAACGATATCAAAGTTGGAGATAATATTGAAGGATATGAGCAGGTAGCCATTAAGAGAACACTGGCCTGATCCCTGTAATGTCCTGATACGGAGAGGCTGTTACCCCGGGGAGCAGCCTCTTTGTTTTTTACCGCTTCTCGCATCCGACGGATGATATCCTGCCGCGGCAGTCATGAACCCGGCGCTGAAACCTTTCCCGGTATTTTTTAATATCCCTGAGCGTGTGAACAGGACCCCGGAAGTTGAATATGGGGTGCAGCTGGTTTTGAATTTTAAAAAAATGCTATTTTCATCCCCGCCAACCTACCCGCATATGGAACGTCTCACAGGATTGCTCGGAATATTTTTAATACTCGGCATTGCCGTACTGGCCAGCAACAACAGGAAGGCTATCAACAAAAGGCTCGTGATCAGCGGCCTCCTGCTTCAATTGTCTATTGCGGTGCTGGTACTAAAAGTGCCTCCGGTAACTTCATTTTTTCAATATATCGGTCACGGCATGGAGAAAATAGAGATGTTCGCCCGCCAGGGGGCTTCCTTTGTATACGGAGGGCTGGGAGCGATGCAGTTCGATGGCACCGTTGCCAACTATGCTGCCGGTGGATTTGTGTTTGCCTTTAATGTTACCGCAACGATCATCCTGGTTTGTGTGCTGGTGGCCATCCTTTATCACTTCGGCATCATGCAAAAAGTAGTTTCCCTGATCGCAAGAGCCATGAACTTTGTGATGCGTGTGAGTGGCGCGGAAGCATTGAGCAATGTTGCAAGTGCCTTTGTAGGGCAGGTAGAAGCCCAGGTAATGATACGTCCTTATCTTGCCGGAATGACAAGCAGCGAACTGCTGGCGAGTATGAGCGGCAGCCTTGCCTGCATTGCCGGCGGAATACTGGTGGTGTATGTAAATATGGGCGCTGCAGCGGGTTTTGACCTGGCGCCGAAACTGATTGCCGCCAGCCTGATGGCTGCACCCGGAGCCCTGGTGATTTCAAAAATTGTATTCCCTGAAACCAAAGAGAGCGAAACCATGGGTAACGTAAAACTGGAGGTGAAGAGTCCGTATATCAACGTGGTGGATGCCATCTCCCACGGGGCAGGCGATGGTTTTAAAATTGCCATGAATGTAATCGCCATGCTGATCGGGTTCATCGCCCTCATCGCATTAATTGACTGGTCCCTCGTTCGCATCGCGCATGTTTTCAATCCAGATTTTGACCTGACTTTAAATTGGATTTTCGGGAAGTTGTTTTACCCGATGGCATGGGCAATGGGGGTCCCTGCAGCCGATGTAAACAGTGTAGCCACGTTGCTGGGTCAAAAACTAACGATCAACGAGTTTGTAGCCTTTCAGAACCTGGCTAACAAATCAGTTCCCATTCTTACCGAAAAAGGCCTGCTCATCGTTTCCATTGCCATCTGCGGCTTTGCCAATTTTTCAAGCGTAGGCATGCAGATAGGAGGTATCGGCGAACTGGCCCCGTCACGCAGGAATGACCTGGCCCGCCTGGGCCTGAAAGCCCTTTTTTGTGGCACCCTGGCTTCCTACCTGTCAGCTACAATTGCGGGGATAATCATTTGAGAATGAAACACCGGTCCTGATTTTTCAGAGAAAACAGATTTCGTGAACAATCCCACCCTTACAATAACAGTCAGGAAAATGAGGAATTTTTTTTAGACCAACAGCCTCTTTTACTCGACCAACAGGGATGCTGCCACAGGCATATTTGTATTACTTTGCGTTTGATTAATAAACGTAAATTATGAAGAAAAAATTGATTGGTCTGCTGCTGATCCTGGGACTTGGATTCGGCCAGCAGTTACGTGCAGATGAAGGTATGTGGCCTTTATTCCTGCTGAAGCAATTGCAGGATTCCATGCAGGCCCGCGGTTTGCAACTTACCGCAGAAGATATATACAGCATTAACAACGCTTGCGTGAAAGATGCCGTAGTACGCTTAATGAGCAAACAAAACAGGATGTTCTGCACCGGTGAAATCATTTCACAGCAGGGCTTGTTTCTCACCAACCACCATTGCGGTTATGGAGCCATTCAGGAGTTAAGTACCA
>CAZHSC010000106.1:741-10239 GCA_964534995.1 uncultured Bifidobacterium sp. | reverse complement strand
ATGTAGGTGTTCAGCTCAATGCCTCTGACTCCTGCGTGGTGAGCTGCAATCAGGTGTTTGGATACATCGATGCGGATGTGAAATGCAAAGGATACCTTTTTTCACAATCCCCCCGTAATACCATTCAATGTAATGTGGCTGATACGGTTGGCTATGGCTTTTACTTTGGCGGAGCTGCCTGTGTGGCTACCACTTTCAGAGGTAATTTCATGGGTGGAAGTTATGCAGGACTGTATTTAAACAGCGAAGCCAACATCGGCCAGCAGCCCTCAGGACAAACACCGCCCTGGCATGGCAATATATGGGTGGATTCGGCGAGGTATAGTAGTGGGTACGGGGCAGTAAATTTGAATGATGCGTCAATTCAAACTTTAACGAACTCCCTTTTCACCACCAACCAGTTTGAGCCCAGCCATAATCCCATCATTCCGGATAGTGTTGGTGATGCACCCTTTTATGTAAATGATCAGCAGTGGTTTGATTTATCTCCATTAGACTCTTCATTCAGCTGTGATTCCTCTTTTACTTGCCCGGATTTCATACCAGGTAATGGTGGGGAAGAATATCGGCAAATGGTAGCGGTTGACAATGCAGTGTCCACGGTTTTTATTCCTGAATCTAAAATTATCGCCCAGCAGTTTTTATATCAGGAATTAAAAGAGGATAGTACTCTGATAAATTCGGATATCCTGTTTGAAGTTTTTGTTGATGGAAAAGAAAACGAGTCGGTTGGTAAACTGTATGAAGTTGAAAAGGAAATGAAGAGTGTTTCCAGCAACGAGGAATCTCTTTCTTCAAGCCTCTCCACTTCTCAAAATTTAATCAAATTTTACGGAGACAGCATCCGGTATATTGATAGCATGCTTAGGGTAAATCCGACAAGCATACTGAAGCAGCAAAAAGAAAACAGTATTAATCTTTTAATTGCGCAGCGGACAGGAATTAATTCATTGGGAGCGCAGTTAAAAGCCGGTGAAAACGCCAGAAGTATTTCAGCCCTTTCAAAAAACAATGATGTGCAACCGACTCAGATACCCGATGCAAACGAAAAATACATGAATGATGTATCCTTGCGATTCAGAACACAAGGATTAGCTGTACTGATGAGTGAATACGAGCAGGTATTGCAAGTGGCAGTCCAATGTCCCTTCTCCGGAGGTCCTTCGGTGTATCAGGCAAGAGCATTAATTCGTTCAATCAATGACACGATTGAATACAATGATGACGATGTTTGCGAAGCACTCGGAATATATAAAGTACAACATAGCTATAGTGGGAAAAATCCAAAAGAACTAAGGATAATCCCTAATCCTTCAAATGGCAATTTACAACTGGTTTTTTCAGGATTAATCGGTAATCAGTTTATTCTTGAAATATGCGATGTTTTTGGCCGAAACGTCTTAAACAAAAGTATTGCCTGCCTAACGAACACTTATCAGTTACAATTATCCACTTTGAAAGATGGCTTGTATTTCTTGAAATTAAGTGATGAAACGGGAAGACATTTAACCGGAAAAATGATTATCATAAAATGAAAAAGCTGGTTATAATATTCCTTTTGGCTTTAACATCGGCACAAACCATTTCACAGGGTTTCTATAATCACCATTGGCTATTGGGTAGCTATAATTTCTTGAATAATCCTAAAGGGAGAATGATATTTGATTCTACTTCATATACACACATTCCGGAATTTAGAAAGATGTCATTTAAAGGTACCGAAGCCACCATTTGCGATGCACAGGGAAATTTCCTGATGAGCAGTAACGGCATCTGGATCGCCAATGCGACTAATGATACGATGTTGAATGGGACAGGATTAAACCCAAACGGGATAACAAGCAGCTGGCCCTATGGCTTGCCGATGTCCGGCAATAATGTTATTTTAAATTTCACAGAGAATGCCAGGTATTATTTTCTGTTTCATCATACAGCCACTTATAATGGCTATTCTTTTCCTGCGGGAGAATTGTATTTCTCAAAGATAGATATGCAAATTGACAATGGATTGGGTGGTGTTTCTCAGAAAAATAATATTGCATTGTCAGATACTTTGAATTGGGGTATTGGTACATGTAAGCATGCTAATGGGCGCGATTGGTGGATTGTGATGAGTAAACAAAATACTGATACTGTTTTTGTATTACTTTTTACCCCACAAGGGATTCAGAGTACTTCAATACAAAAATTAAACACTCCACGTTCCTGGTACAATACAGTACAGCCAATTTTCTCAAATGATGGAGACAAATATTATTATTCAATTTATGATTCGGCAACTGTTAATAATTATGTTATTATTGCTGATTTTGACAGATGCTCCGGCCAGTTTTCCAATACTAATGTAATTCAAGTAACCAATGGACAAATTATCTGGGGGCTTTGCCAAAGTGGCACGAGCAAACTACTTTACGCTTGCAGCAGCAGCAATATTTTTCAAATTGACACCGACAGCCTTACCGTTGATACTGTGGCAAGCTACGACGGCTTTGTTTCACCTCCCGGTCAAACCTGCTGTGCTACGAGTTTTTGGAACATGTATTTAGCGGCTAATGGAAAAATATATATTACCAGCGGTAGTGGCGTACAACATCTGCATGAGATGAATTATCCCGACAGCGCCGGAATAGCCTGCGATGTGCAACAGCATGCCATAAATCTTGGCTATGCTCAATTACGTGCCGTACCAAATCACCCCAACTATAACCTCGGCCCGGTGGTGGGTAGTGTTTGTGATAGCCTTGGCGTTGGGTTACATGAACAAGGTCATGATTTCAGGTTTGGGATATCGCCAAACCCAACTTATGATGGTAATATAAAATTAGTGTATTTGCTCCCGCAAAACCAGCCGGGGGTGTTTGAAGTATATGATATAACAGGGCAGTTGGTGTATAAAATGCATTTACCCCCCTGGAGTACCTTGCAGTATGTTCACTTGCCGGAGCTGAGTAATGGCGTGTATACCTGTGTTATTAGAAGTGGGTTTGAGCGTGCAACAGGTAAGATGGTATTATTGAGGTAGGCCAATGCTACCCTATTCGATCAAAAGATTTAACAGAGATAAAAAAAGAGGGAGTGCTAAGTATATTGCTGAGAAAATGCATATACAGAAATAAACCGGCCCTCAGCACATCCGGTTTATTCCCTGATGCTGAGGGCGGAACAGTCGAAGGGAAGCTCCGAAAGGATTTGAGGAGATCACCCTGAGCCCCGCCCGGAGCAAACAGGAAATATTTCGCTGGAAGCGAAAAGGAGGTGGTGCAGGCCTTGATCTTTTTGCTTCCACCGAAGCAGAACGAAGTACGCTTCGGTGGAAAATTGAGTCGGGGCATGGGGCAGAAGGCCCCATCAGGAAACGAAGCAGAAAATTCTATTCGAAAGGAGAGAAATTATAGAGGTAATAATATTTTAAAATTTTACCATGGGGAATTGGGAAACCACAGAGGGCACGGAGGAGACGCAGAGGACACAGGTTTAGTTTTCTTTAAACGCAGCGAGCGCAACGGTCCCGCAGCGGGTTTACCTGCCGGCAGGCAGGCGCGGAGAAAATAAAACCGGCCCTCAGCACCTCCGGTATATACTGTGCAGCGGAGGGTGGATCAGGCGAAGGGAAGCTCCGAAAGTATTTGAGGAGATCACCCTGAGCCCCGCCCGGAGCAAACAGGATATATTTCGCTGGAAGCGAAAAGGAGGTGGTGCAGGCCTTGATCTTTTTGCTTACTTTTTCTATCAAGAGAAAAAGTGAGTCGGGGTATGGGGCAGAAGGCCCCATCAGGAGACGAAGCAGAAAATTCTATTCGAAAGGAGAGAAATTATAGAGGTAATAATATTTTAAAATTTTACCATGGGGAATTGGGAAACCACAGAGGGCACGGAGGAGACGCAGAGGACACAGGTTTAGTTTTCTTTAAACGCAGCGAGCGCAACGGTCCCGCAGCGGGTGCGGAGAAAATAAAACCGGCCTGTAAGTACCCCCGAAATCCGGACAATCTCACAGTAGAGAAAAACCCTCTGACTTACAGAGATATCTACACCCCCGTATGGATATACAACAAACTTCCCGGTGGCAACAGTCGGATCGCTTTCGCCATTTCTTCTCCCGGCAATGCCGGACATCCATGACTTCTTCCGCAGCGGCCGTGTGCTTCAATGAAGGATTCACTCACATAATCGGCGCCGTGAATAATGATCTCACGGGCACGGGCATTGTCATTGATTCCTTTTTCCAGACCCTCTAACAGCAAGGCAGGTCCGTGCTTGGGTGAAATGAATTCTTCGCCGATGCTGAAAAATCCTTTGCTGCTCATATAGGAAGCCTCCTTGTTCGAGAAATGAAGGGCGAAATGATCGCCCGAGTTTTTCCCGTGCGCTACCCAGGTTTGCAGAATGACTTCTTTCTTTTCCAGATCAAGAATGTAAAAGCGCTGCTTCTCGGATCCCTGCGATAAGTCAGCAATGGCCAGCATGCGGGCATTAGGATTCCATTTTTGTACCCCCTGATAAGCGATGTAGAAAGCATCCTTTTTGATACATCCCTGCAATTGATCAAAGATCATGTCGGCTTCGTTCCGGTTGCTTTCAACAAGTATGTTGTCCTTCACCGCTAATTCAGCGAGTCCTTCTCCTGTAAACAGTGTTTGCAGGTAGAAGAACAGGTGGATGATCAGTAGCAGCATGTTTGTGTGTTGGGTTGAGATTTATTTTACGGGAATTCCCGGTGAATGTTATGGTGAATTTGTTTTATCTGAAACGCCGGTTAAAGGCACTTCATGGATGTTCGTGGATTTGTTTAAGAAACATATCCATGCCCACCGGAAGACTGATTTCCTTCGGAGGGTACTTTCAAATTATTCAGGAACACTTACTTTTGTCCTTCTCCTTTCAAAGATACAACAGGAATCAGCCATTCTGTGTAACAAATGTTAGGGAGAGATGCCGAGAGAAATCAAGAGGCGATCAAGTTAAGTGTTTGATATATAGTTGTATAGATTTATTCCCGTTAAAAATCATGGAAGATCTTCGTCCTTTCTTACAGGAAACCATTGCCGACATGGCCTTCAAAAAGGTAGGTTTTGGGGATTCGCTGATTGAGTCCGGACTGCTGGATTCCATCACCCTCGTAGAAGTCATTGTGGCCATCGAGGAAAAAATCGGTAAGCCGGTCCCCCAGCATTTGCTGCAAAATGAGAACTTTGAAACGATCGATACCATCATCGATACGATTTCAAAAATAGATGCCTGATGCGCCGGATTTTTTATCTATGCTTCATTCCTTTAATAACAGCCACTTTTACAGTTATGGTATTATCCAGGATTCCGGATGTTAAATTTTTTCTCGATCAGGGGTATGTAGAACCAACGCGGCATGAAGATGATCTTCGCTACATCTATAATTTTCACGGCAACAGATACCTGGAAGACGAATTTTTAAAACAGCCCGATGATTCTTCCACCATTTATTTACTCGGCTCTTCTGAGCTGACTTCGGGTACTAAATATCTTTCCTATCATTTCATCAGCGATCGTTTTCCGGTGAAGGTGATGGGTATAGGCCATGAGGGCAATCAGTGTTTTTCCATCTACTGCCAATTGCTTGCAAAAGCAGGTCTGCTGGAAGGAGCACCGGTCGTAATCATCCTTTCTCCGGGTTGGTTTGAAGCAAAGCCGGCACGTGGCACCACTTCCGCTGTTTTTCTGGAGTATAATTCAGAGGAATTTCTAAGATTATTGAATCACTATGGGGAGGAAGATCGATTTAAACATTATGCGTACGCCGGCATTTCCCGCTTTTATGATGAACTGAATGCGCCTGCCGCCGTTTACCGGAAAGCCTATATCGCCTACCGTTCTTCACTTTCGTTTTATCACCGCATCTGGTGTGCTCCTGTTTATACATGGAATACGATAATGGGTATAATGAAGGATCCTTCCTCACGTTATGCACCTCATCTTTATTACGGCAGAGGGTCTTTTGAGAAAGAGGTGGAGGCAGTGGATTGTGCTATCAACTGGGATAGTCTGCTAACCACTACAAAGAACGCTACCTTAGCTAAAGCAACAAACAATGCACTCGGAATTGAGAATGAATATTACACCACCTGGATTCACGGAAAGAAAGGAAAAATTCAAGCGGTGGCAGAACCCTGTAATACCGAGCTCAAAGATTTCCGGATGCTGGTGGCTTTGCTTAAAAGTAAAAATGCCAAAGCTTCCTTCATCCTCTCTCCGCTGAATCCGCACTATTTTACAACGCTCCCCCAATTGCAGCCCACGGTAGATACACTCACTGCTGTACTGAAAAGAAGCGATTTCCCTGTACTGAATCTGTTCACAAGCGATACTACCGGCTACGATAAGGCCCTGCTCAGCGATGTGATGCATATGAGCGACTATGGCTGGCTGCAGGTGAACCGCTTTATCATCAATACCTATGGTCTATGCAAATAAAATCTGACCCCCTACGGCACGTACTTCGCCTCGCCCTGCATGTGCTGATGGCAGTGTTGCTGTATTCACTGTATTCCCCGTATAACAATCACCCCAATAATCAAACGGGGTCTTCCATTCAATTCGTTTACCAGCAATTCTGATATGATTCCGTTTAGCAGCAGCGATTTTTTTGTGGTGATGGCGATCTTCATCGTGCTGCTGGCGCTGGTGAAAAAAATAGCACCTGAAAAAGTCTATCGTGAATGTCTCTTTGTGCTCAATGCCACCTTCCTGATTGTATTTTATCCCGATCCCTTGTTCTTTTTTTCGTTTATTGTTTATTCGTATTTTATCACCTGGCTGTTTGGAAAGAAATTTAAGTTGCCCTTAAAGATATATGGTATCCTGGCCTTGTTGCTGCCGATGCTGCTGGTGAAGTTTGATATCCGTTTCTCTGCCTGGCCTTTTGAGCTGAATTATCTCCTCTCCTTCGCCGGTCTCTCCTATGCCAGTTTCCGTACGATGAGTTATTTCATGGATAAAGATCCCAAAGCCGATATTGCGGATCCGATTTCCTATTTCAATTATTTATCATTCACCCCTACTTTACTCATCGGTCCCATCGATCGCTTTGCGCATTTCAAAGCAGCGCAGGACAAAGGCTTCTCTTCCATCAACGCGGAGCGCTTTATTGCCGGATGGAATGATCTGATCAAGGGTATCGCGTTCAAATATATTATTGCGGAGGTCGTTGACCGTTACTGGCTGAATATTTTTCCGGCGGATAGTCATGAACTTCCGCACATAGTCAGCACGATGTATGCCTATTACGCGTATCTCTTCTTCGATTTCGCGGGATATTCCTGCATGGCCATCGGTTTGGGCAGGATGATGGGCATGGAGGTGCCGGTGAATTTTACGAATCCCTTTCTCGCCGTGAATCCCCAGGACTTCTGGAGAAGATTTCACATCAGTCTGGGTGCATGGTTAAAAGATTATTTCTTTACGCCGCTCTTCCTGTGGCTGAGCCGTTTTAAATCATTGAAGTCCTATCCGCTGGCGAAGCAGAATTTCACATTGGCCATGACCTTCCTGCTGATGGGTTGCTGGAACGGATTCAAGCTGAATTTTATACTCAGCGGATTACTCTTTGGAGTGTACTCAGCCCTGCATAACTGGTACCTGGTGTCCTCTAAAAAGCGTGGAAAAGATATTATCTTCGGTCAGTTGAATCCAAAAACTGTCCGCCTCCTCAGCATCTTCATCATGATTCATCTGGTCGCCATATCCTTGTACATCTTCAGCGGACGCTGTCCCTATCTCTAAACCATGCGCTTCGACTTCCATCAAAGTAAATTCGTTGATACGGAGATTGCACCGGAGAAATTGGCCTTGTCGGGCAGCGATGCGGATTGCACCTGGCAGGAATTGTATGCGCAGACCGTAAAACTTTCGGAACTTCTTTCCTCCCTGAATATTCCTTCCGGAGAGCCGGTCATCATTTACGGCCATAAGGAAGCCTGTTTTGCCATAGCCATGCTGGCTTGTTATCATTCTAAAACAACGTATACACCGATTGATAAAATTTATCCCGAAGAAAGGGTAAAGCGCATTATTGAAATCACAAAGGCGCAGGTGGTAATCAACTGTACCGGTAGCGCCTTACCGTCTTCCCTGCCATGCGCCATTGAAATAAGTGAAAATGGAGATTTGATTTCACATATATCACCGATGCATAGTCATCCGCGAAAAGAGTTTAGCGAAGATGTTCTCCAATACATCATGTTTACCTCCGGCTCCACCGGCGAACCGAAAGGCGTGCAGATCCTGCGTTCTTCCGTGCTTACCTTCGTGGATTGGTCAACGGCTGCTTTTGGATTCAACAGTACGGATGTTTTTTTGAATCAGGCTCCCTTCACTTTTGATGTTTCCTTGTGCGACTTGCTCAATGCCTTCGCCCTGGGAGGAACACTGGTGTTGAGTGCAGCGGAGTTAACCAAGGACCAGGATGCCTTTCTGCAGCGGGTGATCCGCTATCAATGCACGGTTTGGACCAGCACACCTTCCTTCGCCTTCATCTACCTGCGTCATCCCCTCTTCAACAGTGCTGCCATGCCTGATATGAAGACATTTTTATTCATGGGCGAAGAGTTGCCTTCCCGCACCTGCAGCACCCTTCACACTAAATTTCCGCAGAGCCGGGTGCTCAATGCCTACGGACCTACAGAAGCCACCATCGTCACCACCCTCGTAGAAATTACACCCGATATTGCAGCGCAACAGGCTTCTGTACCCATCGGCTATCCCATGCCGGCAAGCACGCTGCTGATTGATAACGGAGGAGGAGAGAGCCGGGAAGGAGAACTGATTATCGTCGGCCCACATGTCTCCCCGGGTTATTTCAGCCGGGAGGATTTAAACGAAAGGAAATTTTATATCCATGAAGGTCAACGCGCGTTTCGCACCGGAGATCTTGCCTATTATGAGAACGGGATGGTTTACTTTCTGGGAAGAAATGACGACCAGGTAAAGCTGCACGGCTTCCGCATCGAACTGGATGAGATCTCACATGTATTGTGTGATCACGAAGCCATTGAAGAAGCGGTAACAGTGCCGCTTAAAAGAAACAGTGAAGTAAAGAAGATCATCAGCTTTGTAAAGTCCGCCGGCCATGGTGAGGGCACTGACCTCAGAGAAGTGGTTTTACCCTCATTGACACGACGTCTTCCTTATTACATGATTCCTGCCGAGGTGATTGTTATTGATGATTTTCCGTACAATGTCAGTCATAAAATTGACAAGAACAAGTTGGTGGAGAGGTATATGCAGGGTTTGAGATAACAGAATGTATACACCGGGTGAATAGACTGGAAGCGGATAGGAGTTAATACAGGTCTTTTAGAAAGAGAACATTTCTGGTATATTTAAGGGATTGATTTTATCATATTTGAGCCTAAATATTTTTACCATGAAATCTTGGGGGGGGGGCCCCGCCCCCCCCCACCCTGAGGTAGGGGAATGTTACCAGTATGAGTAGATATATTTATTGATTTTTTTTTTGTTTTTTTG
>CAZHSC010000106.1:0-731 GCA_964534995.1 uncultured Bifidobacterium sp. | reverse complement strand
TGTTTATTTAATGGATTTATTTTTTAATATTTTAGCCTAAATATTTTTTACATGAAATATACCCCCCCCCCCCCCCAACAACAAAAGCTTTATTTTTAAATAGAGACTCTGTTTCATTACGATGCCATCTATTTATTTATGGTTTACTCCTTTTGCTTCCACCATCCATTTATGCACAATCCATTGCACCCTGTCCGCCTAACCCCTTAGCAAATACGGTCGTCCTTTCCGATATGTTTGGGCAGGGTTTTAATAAATCCAGCCAATTGCTGAATTTCAGAACTAACAATCAGGGCATCCCTGCCGCTAATTTTTTATTGGTCTCACCGATTGACTGGTGGACAAATTACCCGATTACTGCAGTATGGATGCAGAATAATAATTTGTTTGCAGGCAATGCAACCAATAACACCTTTGGTAACGTCTCCTATCCAACACCCGGAGCTGCTTTGGGTGAAGTCTTCATTCACGATGATTTTATTGTGGATGCTGATCTGGTGATTCAATATACTGAAATAAAGATGACCGGGAATGCCCGCATAGTTGTTCAATCAGGCCATGTGCTGATACTTTCCTCCTGCTATCTTCATGCCTGCGATGAGATTGAAATAGCTTTTGATACCCTGGAAATTACACCACTTGGCTATACGCCCGCCTGGCTTTCTACCAATGTGGTGTATCTGATCAGAGGACTTTTTGAGCAGGAAGTGGACGATGAGGAACTGGGGCTG
>CAZHSC010000105.1:2644-10261 GCA_964534995.1 uncultured Bifidobacterium sp. | reverse complement strand
TGCATAATACAACATTAGTTTTTATCTTCGTTGCATTAGAAACTTGAATCTACCTCATTCAAAATTTTTTCCTGAAAGAAATTCTGCAATTTACCCAACCTACGCTAAAGGTCCGGTCGGCAGGCCCACCTACGCTAAAGGTCCGGTCGGCAGGCCCACCTACGCTAAAGGTCCGGTCGGCAGGCCCACCTACGCTACGGCTCCGGTCGGCAGACAGTGAGGTACTAAGGGCACTGAGGTTGCACATAGGATTTTTACCGGAGAAGTGCAGTATTATCATGCAGCATGATGAAAGGAAATGGATTAAACGTATACAAATGTTTATTCCTTGCTCATGTAAATTTTTCTTCCGATTTTTAGTTGGGGCGGGAACGCCAGTTCCCCGGTCTGTAACAATTTTCAAATGGATACAAACGGGTATAAGTATTTATTCCTTGTTCAAGTAAAATATTTTCGCGATCTTCATTTGGGGCGGGAACGCCAGTTCCCCGGTCTGTAACAATTTTCAAATAGATACAAACGGGTATAAGTATTTATTCCTTGTTCAAGTAAAATATTTTCGCGATCTTCATTTGGGGCGGGAACGCCAGTTCCCCGGTCTGTAACAATTTTCAAATAGATACAAACGGGTATAAGTATTTATTCCTTGTTCAAGTAAAATATTTTCACGATCTTCATTTGGGGCGGGAACGCCAGTTCCCCGGTCTGTAATACCCTGCAAACGGAAATAAGCGGATATAAATAGGTATTCCTTGCATAAAAAATTTGTAGCTATCTTTATTGGGTAGTGGGCATCGGTCTCCCGAATTTTATTGCGCCCGGTAAAAAATTAAAGAATTTTTAAATTTGATGACGAAACAGCAATTGTTTCGGTAAGGCTTGTGAAATCAATAGTAAGTACAGTTTTGTACAGATAGCATCTCAAACATTAACCATTAAGGCACATCGGTCACTGAGAAACATTGAGCATGCCTGCCATAAAGCATACTGAATTTTGATGGAGTTTGCTGAATGGAACTTGATACCTTGTTGTATATGTTTGTGAAACTATCGTTCACATATAATTCGAAGACTTAAACCTGCTTTGCGGCCTATAATTTCAACAGCCGGATGCATCCCGCTGGCAAGCCTTCACGTTCGTAATGCAGGAGATACAGGCCCGCGGGCAAGCAGATGATGTTTATCTCCCTGCTCACCGGATCCAGTCCTGCCACACGGCGCCCGTTGATATCAAACACCTGTCCACCACTCACCGGAATTGCGCCGGGAGATTCCAAAAGCACAAATTGCCCATCGGCACTGGGATTAGGATAGGCATATACGTTAGCATACTGCGGAATGGCCTCCTCCTCCCCCACCGCACTATTTCCGTACTTAATAGTAACCATTTTGAAGAGCCAGTTATTGTAAAAATCAAATGCGCTTTCACCGGTCACAATAAAATTCCCCTGACTATCGCGGGTCAGTCCGCGCAACATGTCAGGATTGGAAGTGCCGTTGGTAGTGTTTTCATATGTATTCAGAAACTGCTGCATGCCGGCGCTGTTGTATCCAACCAGCACGTAATTGTAATTGGTGGAGAACTGATCGATCCACCATCCTGCCGTAACCACACGGTTGTTGGGTTCCACCAGCATATCCACGGGTTCACGGTCGCTGGCGGTCTGGCTGTAAACGGTGGCCCACTGAAAGGTCCCCGTGGCGCTGTACTGCACCGTTGTATAACGTGCCACAAAGCCCGTCCAGCCCCTGCAGATATAGGCTATGTTTCCGGCAGGGGTAAAGCTTACTTTAAGACCATATTCATTGCTCGTGTTGGGGTTGTACACCTGGCGCCAGCTGATTTGTCCGCTGTTGCCATCCAGGCGGGCCAGCATGGCTGTGAAAGTGTTGATACCTCCTGAAGCGCCCACGGCGGCTACATCTCCGGCATTATTGACAGCAATACCGCGCACTTCATCGTAAACGTTTACGGAGTCAATCAGGGCGGTCCAGAGTTTCTGGCCGGCAGGCGTATAGCGTTGAACAATCCCCAGGCCGGTGTTGCCGCTCCCAGGCTGGCTGAATCCTCCTACGGCGATATCACCGTTGGGGAAGGCATCGAGGCTGTTGACCCGCGTTAGTGCGAATTGCGTGGAATCAATCTTTGCCGTCCATTGCACGACACCTGCCAGGTCAAAGAATACGATAATGCCTCCGTGCAGGTTGGAGGAGGCTCCAATCACCACGCTACCATCATTGCGCACCAGCATGTCCTTCGCCAGCGTATTTCCCAAAAGAGAGGGGAGATACCAGGCGGTATCAAGGAAGTTCCCGGCAGGATCCATTTTCACCAGTGACAGCCGGTAATTGGACGATTGCAGGGCCGAGTCGGAAGAAATACAGAGGATCAGGTTGCCGGAAGGATCAAATTCCATGGCCGTCAGGGTGTCATTGTTCCAGCCGCGGGTGCTGTAATACCTTTCCCACAACAGATCACCCACAGGATTGTATTTCACAATGGCCACATCATATCCGCCGTTGTACAAACGATCGATGGTTGCGGCGCAATATACATTGTCCTGCGCGTCGGTACGTACAAATTGCCCGCGGGTAATTGCATCGCCGGTACCGCTGTATTTCCACTCGCTGATGCTGTTGCCTGCCGTATCCACGATCTGTGTAAAAAAGTTTTCATCCACCCAGGCGGTATCATTGGCAAAGCCGCCGGCATATACTTTCCCGTTCCGTGCGGTGATGGCAAAGCCCATGGAGGGGTTCAGGGTATCGGCGCTGCGCAGGGTCCAGAGCGAATCTCCACCCGCGTTGTATTTGGCGATGATCTGTGCGGCCATCCCTCCGTTCCCGTAATGATCTATACCGGGATATACGCCCCGTCCTGTCGCATATACGCCCCCGTTATTGTCTACGGCGATGTCGTGAAATACATCATAGCCATTGGAAAGGGGGCCTATCCATTTCTTCCTCCAACCCATGCTGCCATCGTGACTGATCCGCGTAACAAAACCGTTCTGATATTCGGTCCCTGTGAGATAGGTGTTTCCGGAATCGTCCACACATACCCCTAACACATACTCATCTCCTGTTGTGGTGGCGTCGGAGAAAAAGGTAACCCATTGCCTTATCCCGTTGCCGTTATATTTTAATGCAATCGCATCCCGGTCAGAACCGGCAGGATTCATCGAAGAACCTCCCACAAAAAGGTCGCCGGTAGCGCTGAAACCCAGGCCAATGGCTTCATCCACTCCCGAGGGATTCGCCGGATTGGTATAGGTATCGGTCCATGCGGTTCCTCCCGCAGGCGTATACTGTTTCACAAAAATATTCATGCCTCCGCTTGTATTGGCCGAATAAGACCTCCCGCAAACGCTGGGATTTCCATTGGGTGCAATCACAATATCGGTGGCTTCATCCTCCCCGTTCCCCGGACCGTTCAGCATATCCACCCACTGTTGCTGGCCGGAAGCATTGTACTTGATCACCAGCCAGTCGTTGCTGCCGGGAAAAGGATCCGTATACCCGGCCACAAACACATTTCCGGAGTCATCTACGGCCAGGGCATTACCAAAACTCTGGTTGGGAGCGGTAAGTGCGTAGCGTGACACCCAAAGCGGTGTTCCGTTCGGACTAATCTTCGCTGTAAAGCAATCGAAATTGGCATTGCTGGTCTGCTCGGACCGGCCGGTGATATAGGCATTCCCGGATGCGTCAATGGCAATATCGGTAGCATAATCTTCGCGATTGCCGCCTGCATCATAATAATACACCCAAAGGGTATCACCCTGTGCATTGCGCTTCATGGCAAAGGCATCGGGAGCGCCATGGTGATTACCGGCATAGCCTGCCATAAATACATTTCCTGAGGAATCCGCGCAGATAGCCGCGATGCGGTCGGAATTTTTTCCCTGAGCCTTGAAACTGCGCAGCCATTGTTGCGGAAGCTGCTGGGCAAACAGAGCGGATGAAAGAACGATAAAAAAAATACCGGCTAAGGCCGGGCGGAAGATGGCAGGCATATTATTCAAGTCTTTTTGTTTTTACAAGGAAGCATAAATATGACCGAAAACGGATTAAAAGCGCTATTGGTTTAGTCATTGTGTAAAAATAGCATGAGAAAATGAAACAGGGCTTGCTCCAGTCCCTGTTTTAGCAGAGAATATGCCTGGCCATCAACTCCTGAAATCAGGATTTCTGAATTGGTGACTGGGCGATACAGGTTTTGATTTCAAATAGTAAGTGATACAAGGGGTAATTACCTTGCATTGGTTTTTATTTGAAAGATATTTAATAATTAAGTAACTTGCCATTAGAACTTATATTAAATGCTCCTTTAACAAATTTCTTCATGAAAAAATTTACACTACTCAGCCTTATTTTCCTTTTGTCCGGAACAGAAGTGATACAGGCACAATGGTCGCTTACCGGAAATTCAGGAACGGTTCCGGGCACCAATTTCATCGGAACTACGGATGCAAAAAATCTGTACTTCAAAACCAACAGTACCACGCGTATGGTCATCACCAATTCGGGAGGCAGAGTGGGCATTGGCACCGCCAGTCCCCAGGCGAAATTCCAGGTGAATGGCTCCGTGCTGTTGAACGGAACGAGCGGCAGTACACCGGTAACCGGTGCCGGCACCCGCCTGATGTGGGTACCTGACCTTGCCGCTTTGCGGGCGGGCTCCGTTTCTTCCGGGCAATGGGACGCTCCCGGCTATGGTTCCGTGGCCTTCGGTCATAATAACGTAGCTTCCGGTAGTTACTCGTCAGCACTGGGATTTACCAATCTTGCTTTTGGAAATAATTCATTGGTGAGCGGTGATCATTGCTCCGCTTCGGGGCAATCAAGTGTTGCCACCGGCTCCTATTCCAACGCCACGGGTGATTTTTCTACTGCCCTCGGATTCCACACCGGCGCCCCAACTTTTTGTGAAACTGCAATTGGATCCTTCAATGTCCCTTATACTCCTTTCGATCCGGGGGGATTTGACCCCAACGATCGCCTGTTTACCATCGGAAATGGCGTCCAGGGTTCTCCCAGCAATGCCATGGTGGTTTTAAAGAGCGGAAATGTGGGTATTGGAACTTCTGTTCCCTCCTTTAAATTTGAAGTTCACGAGAATACTGCAGGTGTAATGGCAGGCAGGTTTCAGGCGACAGGAAGTGCTACCGCCTTACTCGCTCAGGTTCTTCCAACAGGAGTAAACGGCAGTTCAGTGGGTGTAGATGCCCTGGCATCAACCACTGGGATCAGGGGAACGGCTGAAGGTGCTGCGGCAACGGATGATGGTTACGGGGTATATGGAGAAGGCCGCGGTGAGTTAGGAAACCGGTATGGTGTGTATGGCATTGCAAACAATGGTAGCGGCGCATCCATTGTTTCAGGCAGAAGAATCGGTGTGTATGGCAGCGCCACCGGCGGAGATACCGCGTGGGCCGCATATTTTAAAGATGGCAATGTATTTATACAAAACAGGCTGGGCATAGGTAAACTCGGACCGGGAGGCCAGTTAGAACTGAGTTTAGATCAGGGACGCAAGCCTTCGACCTCTACCTGGACCATCGTTTCAGATGCGCGCTTAAAAAACATTGATGGAGAATATACCAAAGGCCTTCAGGAAATCATGCAACTGCGTCCGCTTACCTATCACTACAAAAATGCGGAGGGCAGAACATTTGATGAACAGGTGCTGGCAGGAGAAGCTATCGGATTTACCGCTCAGGAAGTTCAGAAAGTTTTTCCTGAATGTGTGAGCAAAGACGAAGACGGGTATCTTGCACTCAACATCCACGCCATCCTGATTGCACAGGTGAATGCAATCCGCGAACTGGGTCAGCAGCAGACCATCAAAGACTCCAAAATAGAAGCCTTGCAACATGAATTAAATGAACTTAAGCAATGTGTCGCTGATATTTGCAATGCTGCCTCCGGTAAAGCATCCATGGATGCTGCTGATGGCGAAGACCGTTTATTCCAGAATCAACCCAACCCGGCCGGCAAGGAAACGCTTATACGTTATTTCATCTCAGAAAAGCATGATAACGCCATCATCAGTATCAGGGATATCAGCGGTAACCTGATCCGGCAGTATCCGGTCCATCAGTCCGGTCCCGGACAAATCCTCGTGCAGTCAAATGATCTTTCACAGGGAACCTACGTATATTCACTTGAAATTTCAGGTAAGAGTATTGATACCAAACTGATGGTGGTAACAAAATAAAAATTACCGGCCCTTCAATAAACCGGGTACTATAGCCATCTTATCAAAAAATTAAATAAAAGGAGGTTGTCCTTAAAATCAGTGACAACCTCCTTTGTTATTTTCAACATCAGGCACTTCACATATTTCCGTCAGGAACCATACGCGGCTTCTAAAAAACTTTTTGCCTTTTTCTTCTCCTTTTGCTTTATCCATTACATGTCGCCATCCGTCAGGCAAACAAGGGCTAAAAGCAACTAATCTACTTGAACCTTCTTCTTTCCTGTTCCCATCATCTTTAAAAATCCGATTTCTCTTTCATCAAGGATCCGCCACCGTCCGCGAGGCAGATCTTTCTTGGTAAGGCCCGCGAAACTGACGCGGTCGAGTTTTTTCACTTCATAGCCCAGCGCCTCGAAGAGTCTCCTGACGACACGGTTTTTCCCACTGTGAAGCTCGAGACCCACCTTCTTCTTGTCAGCGCCGTCGCCATCATAATCCACCGCATCCACGCTGCTGATGCCATCTTCCAGTTCAACACCTTCCGTTAGCTTCCTTAAATCGGCGACTTTCACATTTTTATCCAGTTCTGCATGGTATATTTTTTTAACACGCGAGCCCGGATGGGTTAAATATTTCGCAAGATCCCCGTCATTCGTGAACAAGAGCAGCCCTGTAGTATTGCGATCCAGACGGCCTACCGGATATATTCTTTCCGGGCAGGCGCCGGCAATGAGCTCCATTACAGTTTTACGATCATTAGGATCATCAACAGTGGTAATATAGTCTTTGGGTTTATTTAACAGGAGATACACATGCTTTTCATTTCGTATACGCTCTCCGTTATATCGTACATCATCGCCCGGCTTTACTTTTGTTCCCAGTTCGGTTACCAGCTTCCCGTTTACGGAAATCAGTCCGGCGGTAATCAGGTCGTCCGCTTCTCTGCGTGATCCAATCCCGGCCATCGAGATAAAGCGGTTAAGGCGGATCTCTCCGCTCAGGTCGGGACCCTGACTGGCATTGCGTTTCCTGGGCGCCGAACGTCGTTCCTCACCCCGTGTATAAGATTCACGGTACGACGATCTCTTTTCAAAATGGGCATGACGGTCCTCCCGGCTGGGTTTATTTTTTCCCCGCTCTTCCCTGTTTGGGTAAGGGCTTTTCTCTTCGCGATCACTGTAATTTTTACGCTCGTCACGGTCATCGCGGCGGGTATAGGGGCGTTTCTCTTCACGATCACCATAGGGCTTGCGCTCATTGCGGTCATCGCGGCGGGTATAGGGGCGTTTGTCTTCACGGTCGCCATAGGGCCTGCGCTCATCGCGGTCATCACGGCGGGTGTAGGGGCGTTTCTCTTCACGATCGCCATAGGGCCTGCGCTCACCGCGGTCATCACGGCGGGTATAGGGGCGTTT
>CAZHSC010000105.1:0-2544 GCA_964534995.1 uncultured Bifidobacterium sp. | reverse complement strand
CGCGGTCATCACGGCGGGTATAGGGGCGTTTCTCGTCGCGGTCACCATAGGGCTTGCGCTCATCGCGGTCATCACGGCGGGTATAGGGGCGTTTCTCGTCGCGGTCGCCATAGGGCTTGCGCTCATCGCGTTCATCACGGCGGGAAACCAGTCCTTTCCCTTCCTCTACAGCGTTAAATTTTGTACGGCTGTAGCTTTTACAAGCCTTCTTCTCCAGACTGCCGGAACCAGTGGAAGCCCTGCGGGTATCCGTTGCACGGTCAAAATCATCCCAGGAGGAAGCCTTTTCAGTTCTTGCGGAACGGCTATTTCCATCATCACTTCTTGTGGCTCTTCCTCTTTCTCTTCCTGTTCCTGGTTGGGAGCGATCATTTTTTGCGCCACGTGCACCATCACGGCTGTGGCTACTTTTCTTTTTCATTTTCAATAAATAGGGCTGCAAAGGTCGCAATTAATGTTGATAAGCAGCAATTATTTTTCACCTATTTTTTGCCAAAAAGTATTGATTTTGCGTCAAATACAGCTTTTTTGAGAGAAAATTTGAAAAAGAAGGGCCGGGTTATTGACAATGCGCTACCATGCTTAACCTTGAAATGCTTCCCGAATATGCATAAGTTCAGCTTTCTTTCCCGGGCGGAAAACAATAGAAATCACATCGAAGCGTATTTCCTGCCGGATGTTGTGCAATTCCTGATAAAAGCCCGCGGCCAGGGCCATGAGTTCCGTCTTTGTTGAACCAATTGACGATTCGGGAGTACCGTAGTGGGGATAGCTTCTGCTTTTCACTTCCACAATAATCAGGAAGGTATTGTCGGTGGCGATGATATCAATTTCACCTTTTTGGTATCGGAAATTGCGGGCCAAAATTTTATAGCCAATTTGTTTAAGATAGCGCAAGGCGATGGCTTCGCCGCGGGGGCCGATTTGGAAGATGTCAGTCATACATGTAGATGAAAAAGGTTTATCCGATAAGTACCCGCTTTGGAATTATGCGGGAGCGGAATATATTTCTGCGTCTGGAGCATTTCCGGGATAAAAAATAAATACTCTCAGAGACGATTACAGATACTTCAGGGATGCAGATCCCTTTACCTGAAGGGATGCTTTTGCCCCAAGCACCAGGGGGTGGTTCTCGCGAATATGACCGGCAGGAAAATTCATGCAAACCGGATAATCAAATTCAGCCACCTGCTCTGCTATGATTTCCTCGGCAGACTTCCCAAAAGGAACCACATTATCCTTCATATCACTCATACCGCCAACGATCAGGCCCCGGAGTCCGGACAACTTACCGGAACGCTTTAGCTGCATCATCATGCGGTCGATATGATAGAGATATTCGTCCAGGTCTTCGAGAAACAGGATTTTACCACGTGTATCGAGATCGGAGGGGCTGCCGGACAGGGCATAGAGCAGGCTGAGGTTACCGCCTACCAGCAGGCCTTCCGCATTGCCATTCCGGTTATTCGGATGTTCCTCCACGTTATAGTGCAAGGATTCACCTTTCAGTACCCTTGCCATATTGTCCAGCGCCGGGAGGCTGCTTCGTTCATCCGTCATACTGAAAACCATGGGAGCATGCAGTGTGGGGATACTAAAATTACTATGAATGTGGCTATGCAATACCGTTACATCGCTGAACCCAATCAGCCATTTCGGATGGGCGAGAAAAGCCGAGAAATCAAGATGGTCGATGATACGTACGCAACCATATCCTCCCCTCGCACAGATGATGGCATCCAGACCGGGGTCATCCAGCATAGACTGAAGATCGGCAGCGCGCATGGCATCGGTTCCGCTGAACTGGTGGAATTCACCATAAAGGTTCGGAGAAACCTTCACGCGGTATCCCCAGGATTCCATCAGGGCGATGCCGGGTGCCAGTTCTTCAGGAAGGACTTTACGGGCAGCAGCGAAGATCCCAATAGTAGATCCCGGAGTTAGTGCTGCAGGTATTTTAGCTTCAATCATAGTGGCAAAGATAAACAGGATATGCCTGTGCAGAGGGAAACTTAAATTTTCATATTTTCAGTTAACACTTTTAAAGTTCAAACAGAACAGGTGTATATCTGCAAATCCGCATATCCTGCTCACAAAAGTACGTAATGATTTCATCGCAGACATCCTGAAAGCTTTGAAGAAACGGATACAAATGTTTGCACCATATTCTGATAATTAAGTAGCATTTTTAGCTCTTTACCTGATACTACAATAAACTATTTTCCCCTGAACAACCGTAAGCGGGGCGGCAGGTAAATGAAGGTCTCGCAGAAAAAAGAAAAAATACAAGGATAAACCGGCAACATTCACATTCAGAATCATTCATCATCTATGGAATATTTTTTAGACATAAACTAATAAGCCAAGACCGGACAGAACAAACAATTGCAATCAATTCAGCTGGCCATTTCGCCGGTAAATCAGCGTCCCCGCCCCAATTAAAAGTAAAGGTGATCCCTTTAATGAGGAGGGAATATACATTTATATACGTTCCCTGAAGCAGTGCGAAGCACGCTTCAGGGAAACCATATGAGTTGACTGTCG
>CAZHSC010000104.1:0-10563 GCA_964534995.1 uncultured Bifidobacterium sp. | reverse complement strand
TCACCGTTCCATTGTAATCCACAATGATACCCTGCCACATGCTGTCGCAGCCGGAAATGGTGGTGTTGTAAAAATCGAGGCGATTGGTGCCCAGCAATACAATAGATGATCCTGCTTTTGTTTTAATAATACAGTTTTCAAAATACATATTCATATCCACATAAAAAGTACCGGCCAGGTAAAGCACGGTATCTACATAAGAAGAAAGATACCCATTACTGGCAAAATCACCGTCTGCCAATATAATGGTGGAGCTCGTTATACACTTTGAAATAACATCCTGACAGGCTGTTGCATAACTCGTATCAATTCCGCTGGGTTGATTGTAGGCATCGTACTCATTAAAAATCAATCTCCCGATATTTTCACCACCCGGACAAGTACTTGTTTGGGTATAATAGCCGGAAATAAAAATACTGGTATCACCCTGTGGTGGTGTAATAATGTAGGCCGGCAATGTATCAAGAGGTACAAATCCTGCCGGGAAAAGATCAGCCAGATACACCACCTCCTGTGTTCCGTTGTTTGAATGAACCTTCAATTCAAAGGTGATGGTATCTCCCACATGAATGGTGTCAACAGGAACAATTGATTTGGTTAAAACAAAACAATCATGACAATGGCTGGTGCTGTCCCATTTTGCAGTGAAATAGTTTTGCAAAAAAATGGAAATAGTGTCTCCGCAATAGCCGGTGCCGAATAGATTGATGCCGGGTAAGTCCACAGTGTCTGCATCGCACTGACTTTGCAAGGTCACCACACCGCAAAGGCAATCGCCCTGATGCAGTACCGTGTCGGTATAATTTAGGGCAATCAGGGCAGAGTCGCTTATGACATAGATATTGGAATCGGGATACAGGGCCTGTAAGGGAACTTGTGCAGAGGACGGGTCGCAGGTATCACGGTTTACAACTACCGAAACAATAGCCAGTTGAGAAGGAGGCTGGTCAATGAGAAAATAGCGCGGGTGTACATCGCCATTCTCAACGGATTTAAAGCAATTTTTATATGAAAATGCTTGACATAAAGAATAGCTGATGGTGTCTCTGTCAATTAAGATTCTGTATTCTTCCAATTGGGAAAGAGAAGGATGAACGATGAACGTAATGTAATTACTGCTGCATACGGAATCAAGCTTGTCTATAGTTGGAAACCCATTGCAATTCCATCCCAGTTGAAAATCGATGAGGGTGTCTTCGGGAGCAGGGCAGGAAATGAACCAGGCGCATAACTGGTATTGGCCGCTTTCACCAACTTGTAAAACAGAATCTATTTGAAAAATGCTATCCACTACCGGTATGGTATCACCGGAGGAATTGGTCAGCACCCATCCCGTGAGCCAGGGAATCTCAGTGGAATCCGGAACAACCAGAAAATAATTGGGGGCATAGGTGCTGGTAATGCCGTTTTGTGTTTGCGCCGGGTTGGAAAGGGTAAATGGGAAACACATCTTAGTGGAATTTGCAGCCACCTGTGCCGTATAAAGAATGGTATCATTGGGAGCGGTAATGAAGAGAGAGTCACCGAAGGGGAGGGTGGATACAGTATCGCGGTACGATGAAACACAACCGGCCTTGCTCAGGCAGGTACCGGTACTGCCCGAATACATTATTCTTACGATGGAATCATTTTCAGTAAAGAGCAAGGTATCACCGCAGCTTATGGGGGCAATCTCCAAAACAATTTCCCGATGTGTATATCCACTGCCAAAGTAGAGGAAAGTGGCATCCGTTACAGAAGTGTCGTACAGGCAAGGGAGGATAGTAAACAGGGAATCGTGAATAATGATAAAGCCCGTGGTATCACTCAGCATCAACGGGATGGATTGCGTTTGGGCGGAATCATCCAGGTTGATGGTGTTTTTTAGCGTAGCGCTACTCACATAATAGTTTTGCGGAACATTGATCATGTATTGTGCAGCCTGAATACTGCCCGGATGATATTCATACGGATATATAGTTAGCAGATTGCCTGCAACTCTGCTTTCTGAACTGATCGTAATATTTTTTTTGCAATCGTCCTCTACATTATCAACCGAAGTATAGTTTCTTCCGTCATGCGAAAAGAAATATATTTTCCCGCCGAAGTCTTCACAAATAAATAGGTATTCATTGGCAAAGGAGGAATCTACTTTCCGGATTCGAACCGTGTCTCCTGTAAAATACCACCCTGAATCCTGCAAAAGTTCAAGACTGGCGGGTTGGGCATCAAACACATCAAAAGCATTATACGGCTTTGGCTCACCCGTCAGCCACATTTTGTTTTGAATTTCCGATTCTTTTCGAACGTCATCCATGTCGGTAATGAGATCATTCTCTGCCATTATAAAGTTACCACAAATTCCGTAATTTACCCTGATCCGATAACGCTGATGCTCAAAAAATCCGGCAAGAGAGTCAATTGGCCTCGAATAAATGGTAAAAGCCGGATCATGAAGGTTACCCACCCACATCCCTGATGAATCCCTGGAAGATAAAGTAATGAGGTAATACTCTCCTGTACGGGTCATGTAAGACACCAGATCACTAGCAGCAACTTTCAGCATTCGTTGTGTGGAATAACGGTTGGAGTCCAAATTAAATTCGCTACAATCATAGCAGGGGTATACCCCACCGGAGTCAGGAGTGTCAATGTAAATGGTGAGGGAGTCAACGGTGAGGTTCATCACGGTTGCATCACTTTGGGGTATCCGGCGGGATAGCTGCAAATAATTCAAGTTGGCCGAATCCGTTTGCATCATGGGATAGGAGAAGCCGCCGGCACCCGGATCACCGGCAGAAAAGTAAGCGCAAAGCCGGTCTTCCAGACAGTCTCCGAATCCGGCGTAATGTGGTTTTAAGCCCAGCTTATGTTGATCAAACCATGCCGTTCCTTCTTCAATGAGGGTATTACTGTTATCCGCTTTGCCATCATTATTTGAATCCTGCAGACCAAAACGTATGCGCCGAATATTGTAATTGCTGATAACAATACCGGGTGTTACACATCCGGGACAATGCACCACGATCTCATCCTCTACTTTAGATAATGGCAGCCAGTCACAACCAATTCCCGAACAAAGCGGCGGCAAAGTGTGGCCACTGCCCGGAAAACTTAAACTATTGCAGGAACCTGATGGATTTAGCAAAAAGGCAAATTTAACGCTGTAATTTACGCCCCCCGGTGGTCCTCCACAGCATGATTTTAAAGTAAAGTCAAAGAAACCGTTTTTTAAGGCTTGTAGTACACCGGGTGCTGACAAGGGAAAATACAGGCTGACACTATCGCCAATGCAGGCAGTATTGGGAATTGCTGAATAATAATATTCCGGTAAGACCATCACCATTTGCCCCATACTATCCACATAACGTAAGCGGGAGGAAGAATCAAGCAATGAAGCAGCCAGTCCGGCTCCTGTTTCGATATTAACTCTTAAATAACCCTGAGGAATGCAATACGACAAGGAGTCCATAAAACAACCAAACAACTGGTTATCGATTATTTCATGGAGATAGCCTTTTAATTCAATTTCAAATTGTGCTGAATCACCCCACAAGGAATCCAGCGGCAGTGCTTTCTCTACCGAAGCACTCAGGTCAGTAACAGTAGGATTATATATCAGTGATTGATTTACATTAGCGCCAAGGTGATCGGCGATATTCAGTTTTGAATATAAGGTATCACCCATTACCGGCAGGCTCGTCCCGCAGATGCTTTTTGAATAAGATCCCTCAAATCGCCCGGTGGTAAAATACTTTGGCACGTTGAACAAAGAATCATTTTCTTCCACGCAACGGTAGGTTTTAAATGAAAACAAAAGCGAGTCATTTTCCCCGAAGTTATACAGCACCATATTCAGGTACGCCAGCGGATCAGCCACATCACCACTACAATAAGCCTTGTTATTAATGGCAGAGAGAGTGTCCATTGAACATCCGGGAGAATTAAAGAAGGTGACAATTTCAATGCTATCCCGAGGAATCAAACTCATTGAATTAAATGAATTGATGTCACTGTTAAAAAAATAAACAAAGGAAGAATCCAGCAGTCCTTTTCCGCTTGTACGGATCTTGAATTTCCACTCCCGCATAGCCGAAGGATCATTCACACAGGAAGTATCAAAACTGGCTACGTAATCACTCACCGGAAGTATCCTTTCAATCAGCAGCTTCGGACTTTCTTCATTAAAAAGGGAGTACGGCAGTTCGATGAAACCCCGGCAGGAATCACAAAATAATGTATCATACAAAGGTGGTACAGCGCATCGCCAGGTCAAAACAGGTTCTGCACCACAAGCATCCAAACAGGTATTAGCGGAAACCCATTGGGTAAGAATCAAGGTATCATTGACTGCCAAATCCACAAAAAAGCTATCGGCAGGATTGAATTGAACGGGAGTACCCATTACCCCTTTTTGATAGTAAAACGCCAGCATATCCACATCGCCTGAGCAAAGCGAAGCAACCGTATCCAGCGTAACATAAATTGATGCAGGGCCGGTGCCTGTGTTTTTAAGTACAAATTTAATATCAAGCGTATCCCGGTAACCAAGGGCATAAGAGGTGGAAGAGTTATTCACCAGGATCGGGTACTTGATATTATTAGAGGTATCTGCTGAAAAACCCGTTGCATTAATATTAAAAGCAACTCCCGGCAGGGAATCCTGCCAGTTTTGGATCAAGCTCATAGAGTTTATGGGACTAATAACCGGAATGACAGAGCAATCAATTAAAATATGATAATAAATAGTGATCGTATCGGAGCTGTCCGCACTTGGTAAGGTGCCGGTCCATTTACCACTATCCAAAACCAGCACTATATTGGTAGCGGAAATGGATACACCATTCTCCTTTATACTATCCACCACCACCAGACTCCCATTAGATGTCCCGCAATTTGGCGCATTGTTCCCATTCAGAAAAACCGAACTTTGAATGCTTATTCTTTGTACTGCTCCTGTTCCGGGAAAGTGCGCCACATATGAATTTAAGGTACATGCGCCCACATTGACCGGTTTGGACAGGCTGAGCGGGATGCTTTGGGAGAAGGAAAGGGTTACTGAAAGAAAAAAAGCAAGAAAGAGCAGTTTAAATTTGTACATAAAATCACCCATTTTAAAACAATCATGAAACAATTACTTATAAAATACTCAACGAATATAAGGAAATAATTTGTAATTCAACCAGCGATTAGACGGGAATATTACAAATTGATTCATCCCACTTAACCGGACTCCAGATTCATGGAGAAATTCTTGTAAGCAATAATATATCATGAAATTAACAACATCATTTGTCCAGGAAATTAAATCGAAAAATGGAACTTGCGCAAACTTCTACCTTAGAAAATTTAGAGATTCTCAAAATAAAATCATCACATGAAAAAATAAAGGTCCAGCTGATATCAGTCACGACCAAACGGTTACCGGCCCACAATAAATTCCATCAGTTGTTTCAGTTCCTGCTCATCAGCAGTATAATTATTGCCATGACCTGCTGTTGAGCTCAATGCCGCGCTATGTACTTCCAGCGGATGACAGGCTGCAATAATCTCCGACACATTGGAAGCCCGGATTCCGCCACCGGGCAAGATGATGAGTTTCTTTCCGACATAGTCCATCATTTCTTTCAATCGCATTCTGCCCTCGTATGCTGTTGATCCATCTCCTGAGGTGAGGAGTCGGGTACATCCGCAGCGGATGAGCAGATCGAGTCCCGATGTCCAGTCGGGCAGGAGATCGAAGGAACGGTGAAAAGTTACCGGCAAGGGATGACAGGCGGCCATAAAACGCTTCAGTTGCTCTTCGTTGATGGCTCCTTCTTCCGTAAAGAACCCGCTCACAAAACCATTGGCACCGGCGGATTTGAATGCTTTTACCTCCACTGTCATTTTACTGAATTCCGTTTCGCTGAAAACATAATCACCGGCCCGCGGGCGTATCATGACGAAGATATCCCCTTGAAAAACCCGGCGTGTTTCCCGGAAATAATCCATGGATGGAGTGCGTCCACCGCTGGGATAATCTTCGCACAACTCCAGGCGATGTACACCCACGGCAGCGGCTATACGGGAAGATGCAGGATTGAAGCAGGCGAGTTCTAAAAGCATTGCAACTCTTATAGAATTTTAATAAGTGGGAGGATATTGTGGAACGCGGATGAAACGGATGATTATGATGAAAGCTGATGCATCTATTTAATTAAAAACTCCGCCGGTTTGATCACATCAACACCGTCGCCGGCGCGGTAAGCATAGGTAAAACCCTCTCTCAGCGCATAGGCCCCTATCTCGCCGGCTATGTTGACAGCGATGAAACCAATTTGCTTATCCTCGATTTTATTCCTACGCAGTTTGTACATGCGTTCTACAGCCAGTTTACAGGCTTCAACAGGTGATTTCCCATACCGCATGGCCTCTACTACGGTATGCGAACCACAGATACGGATAACCTCTTCGCCCACACCCGTTGCAGTCGCCGCGCCCACTTCATTATCGACGAATAGTCCGGCCCCGATGATGGGTGAATCACCCACACGTCCTTGCATCTTAAAAGCCATACCGCTGGTGGTACAGGCACCGCTTAAATTACCCGAAGCATCGAGCGCGAGCATGCCGATTGTATCGTGGTTATCGATGGTCCCTGAACCACGCTTATGCTTCATGTGTTTAAGTGTATCCATGGGATCATACTTCGATTCCTTCAGCCATTCCTTCCAGATCTTCTCCGCATTTTCGGTCAGCAGGTTTTCTTTTTTGAAGCCATTCGCCAGAGCAAATTGCAAAGCGCCCTCACCAACCAAGACTACATGCGGCGTTTTCTCCATCACCCTGCGCGCCACCGATACCGGATGCATGATATTTTCCAGACTCATAACGGATCCGCAGTTACCCTCTTGGTCCATGATACAGGCATCCAGTGTTACCCTTCCGTCACGGTCAGGTAAACCGCCGTAACCCACACTGGTATCGTCTGGATCTGCTTCGGGCACCATTACGCCCTTTTCCACTGCATCAACCGCTTTTCCGCCCTTACTCAGTATTTCCCACGCGGCTGCGTTCGCTTTGACGTTGGGAGCCCAGGTAGATATCACTAAGGGTCGTGTTGCGGCAACCACATTTTTTACTGCCACTGCTATTTCGGTGGTCAGCAACACCGCTCCTGTTGAGTAAATGGAATTCTTAAGAAACTTCCGGCGATTGATCATTCAGTGAAGATACTAAGTACTTTTTAATCAGCAAAACATTAACAATATCAGCATGAATATCAGTGGCGGCGATTGTTTAAAAATTATTCCACACTAATCTCATCACAGAAGATAAAAGCATCGAAGCCGGCACCCTGGTGCCATTTCGGCAATACACCATAGTTAAGGGCCTTTACACGAACATATTTTGCATGAACAGGTTTAAAAGCCACTTTCAATTTCTGAATCTGTACGTTCAGGTCGGTATCCGCTACTTTATTCTCAATTCCCGCTACCTCCTTCCATACTTTCCCGTCTACCGATACTTCCACGGTCATCTTCAGCGGCATCAGGATCCAGGAACGCGTATCCTGCAGGAATCCCGCTTCTACGCTGCTTATTTTTTCTTCCTTTCCCAATTGCAATTCCACATCCATATCGGTACTTTGATAGCCGTGCCAATCACCTTTGCGCCAGTTTTCTGTTCCCCCGATTCCATCGATCATGCTTAAGGGACCTTCTGCCATATATTGTTTTGAAGGGCTGGTATGCAAAAGCACGTTCCAGTTGTTGGGGCGGCGGTAGAAGGCAGCGGAGGTGTTTCCGCTTTTTCCCTTCTGATCTCCGCACATGGCATACAGGGTGGCAGAATGATGAATATAAAAAGGGGCACGGTATGGTTCCCCCATCATCATCAAACCCGGATTATGACCAAAGAGTATCATGGCTCCATCCGGCGATTCTATTGTAATGAGTAAACTATCCGTAAATATTCTGCTTTCCGCTTTGATAAGCGGAGAGCGGTAAAAAAACGGAGCCTGCATTGTTCCTCTCGCTTCCACGCTGCGTCCTCTGCCGGTAAAGGGAACAGTATCCATGGTGAAAACGATTTCTCCGGCTTGCGTCAGCTCTTCATGCGTGATCAGGTTTTCACTGACTTCCTTCCCGTCAATTTCCAGTTTACGGACATACACCGCCGTGGGAGAATTGTTTTTGGCGATAAGTCGTATAAAGCGTTTGTTTTCAAGACTTACGATGGCCGTATCAAACAAGGGGCTTCCTAAAGCATAATACGGACTTCCGGGTGTAACGGGATAAAAGCCCAGCGCACTCCATACAAACCATGCCGACATCTGTCCGCAGTCTTCATTGCCGGGCAAGCCTTCCGGTCCCTGATGGTAGAGGCTGTCCATGATCTGCCGGACCAGTTTCTGAGTCTTCCAGGGCTTTCCGATGTAATCGTATAAATAAGCCATATGGTGACTGGGTTCATTGCCATGCGCATACTGACCGATCAGTCCGGTGATGTCCGCCTGTGTGCGTCCGGTGGTATTGGTCGGAGCCGTAAAAAGTCCGTCGAGTTTCGACTCGGCTTGCTGTTCACCGCCCATCAATTTCACAAGTCCCGGAATATCCTGCGGCACAAAAAAAGAATACTGCCAGCTATTGGCTTCGGTATAATGATTATTGACTTCACGGGGATCGAAATTTGGTAAGAAGTCACCGTTACGACGTGGGCGCATAAATCCCGTTTGCGGGTCATATACATTTCTGTAAGAAGCTGCCCGACGGAGATAGGTACGCTGTTCATCCATCTTTCCCAATAAACGGGCAACTTCCGAAATGCACCAGTCGTCATAGGCATACTCCAGCGTTTTGGAAACCGATTCGTGCTCGTTTTCTACGGCGATATAGCCCTGCTCCATATAAGAGGGCAATCCCAAATGTTTCCAGGTTGCGCTTTTTTTCATGGCTTCAAAAGCGAGGGTAGTATCAAATTCCCCTATTCCCTTTACCAGCGCGTCGGTAATAACCGGCACGCTGTGATAACCGATCATACAATCCGTTTCATTGGAACCCAGTTCCCATACGGGCAGTCTTCCTCCCTGTTTGTACTGCGCCAGAAAGGTTTTGATATAATCGAGGCTGCGTGTACGGTCAATCAGTGTATAAAGCGGATGTGCTGCGCGGAAGGTGTCCCACAGACTAAACACCGTATAATGCACATAGTCCTCCGCCGTATGAATTTTATTGTCACGTCCACGGTAACGTCCATCTATATCCGAAAGCACATTTGGAACAATCATGGTATGGTACAGCGCTGTATAAAAATTATTCAGGTCTTTGCGGCTCTTGCCGCTTACTTTAATTTTTGATAACTCCTTGTTCCATGCTGCTGCCGCTGATGTTTTCACTTTTTCAAAATCCCAACCGGGCATTTCCGTTTCCAGGTTCCGTCGTGCCCCTTCGGCATCTACTGTAGAAATCCCTACCTTCACCAACAGGGGTTTTGTACTGCCTCTGCTTTCATTCTCAAAATAAATGGCTGCTGCCAGTCCGGCTTTCTCCACTGTGGTCTCAACGCTCATTGCCTGGATCAGACTGTCCAATTGGATCCGGGCGATGGGCTGTGAAAACTCCATGGCAAAATAAATATACTGGTCTTTGGCCCATGCTTCACTGTGCCGGTAACCTTCCAGGCGGTTATCGCTCACATAGCGCAGGGAGGCTCCAAGGGTTTTATCCCGGTGATGCAGATCGAGGATCAGAAAACGATCCTTGTTGTTTGAATAGGTATAGCGATGCATCCCGGCCCGGAGAGTGGTGCTCAACTCAGCTTTTATCCGGTCGTCGGTAAGAGCAACATTGTAATAGCCGGGTGTTGCCTTTTCGCTTTCATGGGAATATGCTGATCCATATTCTTCCGGAAAAAAGCTGTGCTTTCCGTTTCCCGGCATCAGTAAGACATCGCCATAGTCCGAACATCCGGTACCGCTGAGGTGAGTATGGGTAAAACCATAAATCAGCGTATCGGAATGGTAGTATCCTCCACAGCCCTCCCAGCTGGCATCACGACGCGTATCGGGACTCAGTTGCACCATACCATAGGGTACGGTAGCGCCCGGATAGGTATGGCCCACGCCCCCGGTACCCGTCATCGGATCTACGTAGCGGCAGAGGTCCTGCGCCGGAACAGTGGAATAGTTAAGCGCCAGAAGAAGGAAGCAGAAGACAGGAAGGGGACGGAACGACATGGTATAAAAATAAATAAAATGTCGCTCACGGAGGAGCCGGGAAAGGATAATGTGCCGGGAGGAGACACAGCGGACACAAGTTTAGTTTTGTTTAAACGCGGCGAGCGCAACGGTCCCGCAGCGGGTTTACCTGCCGGCAGGCAGGCGCGGAGAAAATAAAACCGGCCCTCAGCAACTCCGGTATCCCTGAAGCAGTGCATAGCACGCTTCAGGGAACGAATACAAATGCTTATTCCTTGTTCATGAAAAATATTTTAACTAATTTTATTTGGGGCGGGAACGCCAGTTCCCCGGCCAGTAACAATTTTCAAACGGATACAAACGGGTATAAGTATTTATTCCTTGTTCAAGTAAAAAATTTTCAC
>CAZHSC010000103.1:0-10657 GCA_964534995.1 uncultured Bifidobacterium sp. | reverse complement strand
CGTTTTCTCTGGAGCCCATATTAACTGCTGACACAGTTTATGTAACACTACCTTTTGAGGAGGAAATTAAAAAGTTAATCAACAAAATCAGGAAGTAAATATTTTATAGTACTGATTTTATTTTGTCAGCAGGAATAGTCGTTCATAAATCCAATGCCTCGGATATCAGTTCAGCAATGTCCTTGACTTTTACATGTGCATCCTGGTTATTCAGTTTCACGCCATCGGAAAGCATCGTCATACAGAAGGGGCAGGCCACCGCGATTGTTTCCGGGTGAAGGGATAATGCTTCCTCAGCACGTACCATATTTATATCCTTTGTGCCGGGCTCAGGTTCTTTAAACATCTGTGCACCACCGGCACCGCAGCAAAGGCCATTGGCTTTACTGCGTTTCATTTCAGTCATAAGGCTATCCAGGCGCATAATTACCCGTCGGGGCGCCTCATAAACACCATTTGCCCTACCAAGGTAACAGGGATCATGAAAGGTGATTTTTTTCCCTTTGTAAGGACCGCCTTCTACTCTTAACTTTCCCGTATCAAAAAGTTCCTGCAGTAATTGACTGTGATGAAAAACTTCATATTTACCTCCTAACTGAGCATATTCATTTTTAAGGGTATTGAAGCAATGAGGGCACGCGGTAACTATCTTTTTAACATCATACCCATCCAATATATTCATATTGTTAAATGCCTGCATTTGAAAAAGAAATTCATTTCCGGCTCTCTTAGCAGGGTCCCCTGTACAACTTTCTTCCGTACCCAGTACAGCAAAGCTGATGCCCGCGTGATACAGAATTTTCGCAAGTGCTTTTGTGACCTTCCTGGAGCGATCATCAAAACTACCGGCACAGCCAACCCAAAATAAAATTTCAGGTTTTTCACCTGCGGCCATCATGTCAGCCATTGTACGAACTTTAAAACTTTCCATCATATCCGCTTAACAGGTTCCTTATTTTAACTTCCGGTTTTAACTTTCCATCCAGCCCATTCTGTCGGCAGGTGAAAATTGCCAGGGGGCACCGTTATTCTCAATTTTTGTAAACATACCATTCAGTTCTGACGGAGCAGCACTTTGTTCCATGACAAGGTAACGCCGCAGATCTATAATGATCGACAAGGGATCAATTAAAACAGGACAAGCTTCCGTACATGCATTACAGGAAGTACACGCCCATATTTCTTCGGGCAGGATATAATCATTAATTAATGATTTTCCGTCGTCACTTTTTGTACCTGTTTTACTGATATTCTTTCCCACTTCTTCAAGACGGTCACGGGTATCCATCATAATTTTCCTGGGTGACAATATTTTCCCGGTCAGATTAGCAGGGCAAACACTGGTACATCTGCCACATTCCGTGCAGGAATACGCGTCCATCAGCTGCTTCCAGGTAAGATCATGGACATCCTTCGCGCCAAAACGGGCAGGGCTCTCTTCAGGATTTGAAGCCGGAACCGAAGCGGAGGGGTCCATCATCAGCTTTACCTCCCTGGTTACATTTTCCATGTTTGTTAATTCTCCTTTAGGTGCCAGCTTACTGTACCATGTATTGGGAAATGCGAGCAGTATGTGAAAATGCTTGGAGTAAGGGACATAATTGAGAAATACCAGAATACCAAGAATATGAAACCACCAGCAAGCTCTTTCGAAAAATATCAGCGCATCTGTGCTCATATTCAACAGCATTGGGGTGAGGTAAGAACTAACAGGAAAACTCCCGGCACTGATATAGTGATCAGTACCCCGTGACTGCAGTATACTATCTGAGGCGTTCATCAGTAAAAAAGCGCTCATCAGGGCTATTTCGGTGATAAGAATGAGGTTGGCATCTGTACGAGGCCAGGTGGTGAGTTCACGCATATGAAATCTCTTCAGCCGGATAAGATTTCTTCGTGAAAGAAAGACTATACATGCAAGCAACACGCCAATGGCCAGTATCTCAAAAGAGGCTATCAGAAAATCATAAAAACTGCCCATGAAACTTAAAATACGATGTGAACCGGTAACTCCATCAATAATAATTTCCAGTAATTCGATGTTAATTATTATAAATCCAATGTAAATCAACAAATGAAAAAATGCCGCAACAGGCCTGCTTTTCATCCTGGATTGACCCAGAGCCACACGGGCCATTACCCACCAACGCTCTTTTGGACGATCATTAATAACTACATTACGCCCTAAATGTATATTACGTATGACTTCCTTTATTTTACGGCTGAAAATAATAATACCGACGGTAAGGAAAGCAGTAAACAGCATTTGCGACAACATACCTCTTTATTTATGCTCCGAAAATACACCTTACATTCCAATTTAAACAAGCAAAACGACCAAAAAACCAGTAAAATTCACTGACCTTAATTACTTTTTCGTCCAAATAAGGAAAAATGAACATATCGCCTGGGATTATTTTTTAGGTCATTTAATAACCAATCAAGGTCGCGTGCGGTATTATCCAGATGCTGGTACAGGGAATCGTTGTTGACAAGTTGACCAATAGTACCTTGTCCGTTGTTGATTTTACTGAATACAATGTTCATTTCGGCAAGCAGCAGATCCGCTTTGGTGATGGTTTCCGAAAAATGAACACCCGACAATGAATCCGATACTTGTGAAATATGCTGAAGGATGTGGTTAATCTGCTCATTATTTTCCTTCAGATTTCCGCTAATGGATGCGATATTCACAAGAATTGTGTTTAATTTGCTTTTATCATCCGCCATCAGATGATCCAGAGATGCCATTGTATTGCTCAGATGCCCGATCCCTTTCTTTATGTTTCCGTTGGTTTCAGCATCAAATAACTGCTTAAAAATCGAGATGAGAGAATCCACCGATACTATAAGTCTTTCTGTTTTATCTTTAATAGGGCCTACCTGTTCTCCCACTTTTTGAGCGAAACTATATTCAAGCTCTGCCTTTAGGGTGTCGTTATCGCTAAGCGCAAGAGGAGCATCACCAAGGTCAATTCGAAGTGCTTTGGTACCTATCAGATCAGAACTAAAAATGCGGGCAACTGAGTTTTTTGAGACAAAAACATCCTTGTCAATCAATAAAGTTACCAGTAAGTTACCGGACTTGTCGGGCATGAAGTCAATCTTATTCACAATCCCGATCCTGTAACCATTCATGAAAACGGGATTGGAAGTAACCAGTCCGTCAACGTTCCTGTAAACCGCGTAATACCTGTTCCTTGCTGTAAAAAGATCTTTTCCTTTTAGATAATTTAACCCCCATATCAGGGAAGCCAGCGCGGCAGTTACAAGGATTCCAACCTTGACTTCATTTGAAAGTTTCACCAGGTACCGGATTTATTTTTTAAGTAGTGATTCAGCCTGTTGCAGGGAAATACGGTTTACACCCTGAAAGGCCGTAAGAAATGCAGAAGGATTTAACGTTGCCTTTACTTCGCTGAGTTTTTTCTTGGCAGCATCGAGGCTGGAGAATTTGCCAATAACATAACGGGTATAACCATCGGGAGATGAAACTGCTTTAACCCCTTCAGTTTTCAAATATTGCTTGTTATCTACAGCAGGGTTTTTGCTTGCACCTATCTGAATGGAAATAAAAACTGAAGATGCAGCCAGTTCCTCATTTCCCCTTGATGTGTTTTTTGGAGTAGAAGATTCCGCTTCCGTTACTTTGTCGGGACTGTTGTCAATCTCCAATTCCACACTTGCCTTTCCGGTTTCATAATTTCTGGGATTGTCGAGCTTTCGTTCAGGTTGCGTAGTACTTCTGACTGAATCACTCTTAACGGGAATAGGCTCCGCAGGAATATTCACGATTTCCGGCTTGGTTGAAGATGTACCCTGCTGAGTGGAGGATATCGCCGGAGCTTCGTTACCCGATTCCATATCTACCTTATATTCCTTGAAAGCGCGAAAAATAGCGCCTGACATAATCTGCTGCCCTTTTTCTGAAGCAAGGAACTTCTCTTCCGGCTCATGTGTGAGGAAACCGCATTCAATTAAAACCGCAGGCATGGCCGTTTTATATAACACAAGAAAGCCTGCCTGCTTTACCCCTCGGTTGTAACGGCCGGCGTAATCGGTAAATTCTTCCTGGATGTTGGAAGCAAAAAGCAGACTCTGGTTCATAAATTGACTTTGGTACAATGAAAAAATAATATTGGCTTCGGGTGAATTTGGATCAAAACCATCATATTTTTTCAGGTAATCTTCCTCTAAAAGAATGGTGGCATTTTCACGTTTAGCTACTTCCAGGTTGTCTTGTGTTTTGTGATTACCCATGATGTAAGTTTCAGAACCAAAGGCGCCTTTTCCACCGGCATTAAGATGTATGCAGATGAATAAATCGGCATGCGCCCTGTTGGCGATATTAGCCCTTTCGTGCAAGGGAATAAATACATCAGTCTTTCTTGTATAAATAACCTTTATGTCCGGGAAAGTACTTTCTATCTGTTTACCTAATTTTAATGCGATGTCCAAGGCAACGTGTTTCTCCCTGGCAGATGAACCAAGGCATCCGGCGTCATGGCCTCCATGGCCGGCATCAATGACCACCGTTTTAATTTTATAGCTATCCTTGCGGGGCGCAGTTAAAGAAAGCGAAAGGATGACTACTATTATAACTGAGGCAATCCGGAATATACTTTTCACGTTGTGGTTTTGTAGCTTTGCGCCGTCAAAATTAAGTGTATAATAGAGATAATGAGGCATGTAACATACGGCAGTTTATTCAACTTTTCAACGTTGATTTGTTGGTGCTTCGTGTGTTTGGCTTTTGTTTTTTTATCTGTACCGGATTGTTATTCAAAAAGTAAGGTACTAACCTTATACCATTTACCTGCTGGGTATAATCCCTATCCATTAGCCGATGATACCTTACGGCAGCGGAATGATTCCCTTCTGGCAACATCAAGAGATTCGGTTGTTTTGCCCGATTCCCTGGTCCTTGCCGATGATTTTAAATCAAAAGTAGCCTACCATGCCCAGGATTCCATAGTTTATGATATTGAAAGAGGAATGGTATTTCTATATGGTAAAGCCTGGATGACCTATGAAGATATCCGGCTTGATGCTGATTATATCAACATAGATTTCAATACAAAAGTTTTGTTTTCAAGTGGTTTGCCTGATTCCACAGGCAGAGTAAAGGGCCTGCCTGTATTTAAACAGGGGCAGGATGAATTCACCTCCGACAGTATCCGCTATAACTTTAATACAAAAAGAGGAAAGATATCGGAAATTTCGACCAAAGACGGTGACAGCTATATTCATGGCAGTACCGTTAAAAAGGAACCCGATAATACCACTTTTATCAGGAACGGATATTATACAACCTGCGATGCGCCGCACCCCCATTTTTATCTGAAGTCAAATAAAATAAAAGTAATACCGAATAATAAAGTAGTAACGGGTCCGGCGGATTTATTTCTGATGGACGTGCCAACACCATTGGCTATTCCATTTGGGTTCTTTCCGAACCGAAAGGGCCGTTCTTCCGGCATTCTTTTTCCTCAATATGGGGAATCACAGCAACTGGGTTTTTTTCTGAAAAATGGTGGATACTATTTCGGGCTCAGCGATCACTTTGACCTCGCATTAACCGGTGACATATATTCCAAAGGCAGCTGGCGTGCGAATGCATTCAGCAATTATGCCTGGAAATACCGCTTCAATGGCAACCTGTCGGTAAATTACTCCAAAACCCGGAATAGCAGGCCTGAATTTCCTGATTACAGCCTCGAAGAATCATTTTTTATACGTTGGAACCACACCCAGGACGCTAAAGCCAGACCCGGAATGAATTTTACTGCCAATGTTAATGCTGGAAGCAGTACTTTTTACCAATACAACTTAAGTAACGCTAATAATTTTCTTACCAACACCTTCACATCATCGGTGGCATGGTCAAAAGTTTGGACAGGAAAACCATTTAACCTAAGTGCCAGTCTCTCTCATTCGCAAAATACACAAACACGCGATATCAATCTCAGCCTTCCGGGAGTTACCTTTAATATTGCCAGGAGGACGCCTTTTAAAAGAAAAATGCAGGTAGGTGAACAAAGATGGTATGAAAAAATCGGCATCGGATTAACTTCTTCTTTGCTGAATTCGATTGCCACGAAGGATACCCTTCTTTTTAAAAAAGGTTCAGCCGATCAGTTCAGGTACGGCATTCAGCACAGTATACCGGTAAATACATCCATAAATATCGCCAAATATTTTACCCTGAGTCCTGGAGTTACCTATACAGAACGATGGTATCTCAAAACAATAAAAAAGTCATGGGATGAGGAAAATAATATGTTGAAGACGGACACAGTGAATGCCTTTAAAGCCGGGAGAGACTTTAGTTTTAGCGCTAATTTGAATACCCGGATTTACGGTATGTTACAGTTTAAAAAAGGCAGGGTATCAGCAATCAGACATATAATGACGCCTACCGTTGGTTTTTCCTGGAGGCCTGATTTCAGCGAAAAGGGATATGGGTATTATAAAAAAGTACAATCGGATTCCACAGGTCTGAAACAACAAACCTATTCCATTTTTGAAGGAGGGGTGTATGGCGGACCGGGTTCAGGTAAATCCACGCTGATGAATTTCTCACTGGATAATAATTTTGAGATGAAAGTAAGGCAGAAAACCGACAGTTCCGAAACCCTGAAAAAGGTAAAACTACTGGAAAGCCTTTCACTAAATGCATCCTATAATTTTGCCGCTGACTCGTTGAAACTCTCTACCATTAATGTTAATGGCCGGGTTACTATCCTTGACAGGGTCTCCTTATATATGTCCGGAGTATTTGACCCATATATTATCACGGATGAAGGGGTTCGTATAAACAGAACTGTATGGGCTGATAATGGCAGGCTTGCAAGATTTACAACGGGTAATTTCAGCATCAATTATAATATTACCGGGAGAAAAAAAGAATATACCTCTGACAAAGGCACTGAATCAGAACTTTCGGAAGTTAACCGGAACCGCGATCAATATCTGGACTATTCCATACCGTTTAGTCTGGCTGTAGGTTATAACTTTTATTACCAAAAAAACATATTGACCCCTGATCAGATCACACAAACGCTGAACTTCAATGGGGACCTTAGCCTTACCCCGGCCTGGAAAGTCAGTTTTAACTCAGGCTATGATTTTGAACAGAAAGACCTTAGCTATACTTCACTGGGTATCCATCGTGATCTTCACTGCTGGGAGATGAGTCTGAATTGGGTGCCATTGGGTTTCCAACAAAACTTTTTCTTTCAAATCAATGTGAAATCCTCGGTATTGCAGGACTTAAAGTTGACCAGGAAGAACGACCGCTTTGATAATCGCTGAGTATTGGATGTTAGAGATACCAAATTGAAATCGGCTACTCATCCTGAAAAATTGGCGACATCACCCCAGTTACAATCAATGTAAATCAAATGTTCTTACCAAATCACGGTTAACAGGGTCACTGTGGCAGGAAATACAACCATTCCCCTTTTTTCCGACACTAAAAACCACATCGCCTCCAGGTTTGTATTCACCCCATAACCAGCCGGAACCGGCATTCTCGTTCCCGGGTTCTTTCTTCATTATCGCATACAGGTTTAAACCGCCCGACAAGGAACTGTACATTTCTTTTACAATAACCGACCCGTTGGGAAAAACTCCTCCAGGCGGAAGCTTCCCAGTGCTGTCGAGTGCAGAAACCGCCTTTGCATTCAGCCGGACCTTTATAAACCCATGGGCACCACTCAGGCCTTCTGTTATCGTTTGGGTCCCGGCATAATAGGAATAGTTTCCTGCATTTATCTCACAGTATAGGTCATTATTCGCCTTTTTCTCATCTTCCTCGTCTTTTTTACAGGAAGAATACAGCCCTGAGGCAAGAAGAACCAAACTATAAATCAGCAATGACTTTTTCATGAGACAATGATACAATTTTAACAGTATTCCTTACTTTGGAACGTTAAAAGTAAGTAATTATTTTTCTTTCAGAAAAACTTGATTTTAACTATTTTCGCAAAACATTTAAGTCATGTTTGAAAATTTATCAGATAAGCTCGACAGAGCATTTAAGCTGCTGAAAGGGCAGGGGAAAATCAGTGAAATCAATATTGCTGAAACCCTCAAGGAAGTTCGAAAAGCTTTATTAGACGCTGACGTTAACTATAAGGTTGCCAAGCAGTTTACTGACACTGTTAAAGAAAAAGCGCTCGGACGGGATGTACTCATCAGTGTTTCTCCCGGACAGTTAATGGTTAAAATTGTCCATGAGGAGCTTACCGCCCTGATGGGAGGAGAGGCCACTGACATTAATCTAAAGGCCAATCCTTCTATTATTTTGATGTCAGGTTTACAGGGATCTGGTAAAACAACTTTGAGTGGAAAGTTAGCTCATTTATTAAAAACAAAAAGAGGCCGACAGGTAATGTTGGTAGCTTGTGACGTATACCGTCCCGCCGCTATTGATCAATTGCATGTATTGGGAGAGCAGATAGGAGTAGAAGTATATTCTGAAAAGGAAAATAAAAATCCGGTGCAGATTGCCCGCAACGCCATAGAGAAAGCGAAACAACTAGGTATAAATACCATCATTGTAGATACAGCCGGTCGTTTGGCTATCGATGAGGAGATGATGGATGAAATTGCGAGGCTGAAGGAATTTTTAAAGCCTCAGGAAACCTTATTCGTAGTAGATGCGATGACGGGTCAGGATGCGGTTAATACTGCAAAGGCTTTCAACGACAGAATCAACTTTGACGGAGTTGTACTTACCAAACTGGACGGGGATACCAGAGGAGGGGCTGCGTTGTCCATTAAATCAGTCGTTAATAAACCCATCAAGTTTGTGGGTACCGGTGAGAAAATGGAAGCCCTCGATGTTTTTTACCCAAGCCGGATGTCCGACAGGATTCTCGGTATGGGTGACATTGTTTCGCTGGTGGAAAGGGCGCAGGAGCAATTTGACGCCAGGGAAGCAGCGGAACTACAGAAAAAAATTGCAAAAAATCAGTTTAATCTGAATGATTTTCTTGGCCAGTTGCAGCAAATCAAGAAAATGGGAAATCTGAAGGATCTCATGGGAATGATACCCGGTATGGGAAAGGCTATGAAAGATGTGGACATTGATAACGACTCCTTCAAACATATTGAAGCCATCATTCAATCTATGACCCATGAAGAGCGTGAAAGACCCGAAATTCTCAATGGAAACAGGCGTAAGCGTATTGCCACAGGCAGCGGCACTACCATTCAGGAAGTAAACAAATTACTGAAGCAGTTTGAAGATATGCGAAAAATGATGAAGATGTTTACCTCGGGAAATGCACAGAAAATGATGCGAAATATGCCTCAGATCAGAAGATAGCAAGGGCTAAATTGCCATGCAGTATGATATTTCCATGCTTGGTTTATATCGGAAAAAATACATCAAACACAGCTTAACAATACAATACGGTGAAACTGATAGACGGCAAATTTATCTCCCAACAGATCAAAGAGGAAATCAAAACTGAAGTAAAAAAGTTATTGGCTGACGGACAAAGGGCTCCTCATCTGGTGGCTGTTTTGGTGGGTAACAACGGGGCCTCCGAAACCTATGTGGGAAATAAAATTAAAACATGTGCGGAGGTAGGGTTTAAAAGTACGCTGCTTCGTTTTGACGTAGATATAACAGAATCTGCCCTGATTCATGAAATTGAAAAACTGAACCAGGATGATAGTGTGGATGGCTTTATTGTGCAGCTTCCCTTGCCGGGGCACATACAAGTGTCCACAATTATTGAATCCATTTCTCCGGCAAAAGATGTAGATGGATTTCATCCTGTTAACCTGGGTCGGATGACAGAACAATTACCGGCATATATTCCGGCTACCCCAAAAGGGATTTTGCAACTCCTGGAGAGATACAATATTCCTACCCAGGGAAAACACTGTGTTGTTATAGGAAGAAGTAATATAGTGGGCACTCCCATATCTGTACTTCTATCCAGAAATTCATATCCCGGCAACTGCACAGTCACTATCACCCACAGCCAAACCCAACATTTGAAAGACCTGACCTTACAAGCCGACATTATTATTGCTGCGCTTGGAAAGCCTTATTTCCTTTCAGGAGAAATGGTAAAAGAAGGAGCTGTAGTAATTGACGTAGGAATGACCAGGATTCCTGCCCCAGAACTTAAACAAGGATTCAGGCTTGCCGGCGATGTGGACTATGACTCCGTTGCTCATAAATGCAGCTATATCACTCCTGTCCCGGGAGGTGTCGGGCCCATGACTATCGTCGGACTTTTACAAAATACCCTGCTTGCTGCGCAACATCGAATTTATCCGGCGCATGTCAACCAATGATGCAAGACATACACTGCCTGTAATGGAAAGTTTTTATACCATTCAGGGAGAAGGATACAACACCGGAAGACCCGCTTATTTTATCCGTTTGGCCGGATGTGATGTAGGCTGTACCTGGTGCGATATCAAAGAATCATGGGATAGTAAGAATTATCCATTGAAAAGCGTGGAAGAAATTGCTTCGCTGGCAGAGCAATCACCTGGCCGTTTCATTGTGATTACGGGTGGTGAACCGGCTATGTACGATTTAGGGCCTCTGACACGTTTATTAAAGGCCAGGGGTTTTGAAACTGCTATTGAAACATCGGCCGCTTATCCTATAAGTGGTGAATGGGAC
>CAZHSC010000102.1:0-11465 GCA_964534995.1 uncultured Bifidobacterium sp. | reverse complement strand
GGCACGTAAGCGAATCAACCTGTCAAAACCGGGGGACTCCGTCCCCGCCCCAATTCAAAAATACGCAATGAAAAATTGTTAGTCGTTTAAAAAACGTTTATATCCGTTTAAAGCAAATCCGATAGATAAAATATTTCCGGCAGGGCGCTCTCGTATACTTTACCAAAAAAACCGGGGGACTCCGTCCCCGCCCCAATTAAAAGTCATGAAAAAAATTACTTTAACAAGGAATAAACATTTTATTCATTTAATATCACTCACCATGCTGGAGGACTACCGTCCCCATCCTAATTAAAATTAGTGAAATAATTTTAATTATATAAGCAAAGAATAAGCATTTTCATTCGTTTATATTCTCCTGACTTCCGCAATTAAAAATTGAAAAACGATAAAACCGGAATTTTTTCGATAAATGTGTGTCGGATATTCATATTGGGTTCTAAAATGCGGAAGTCAGGAAGAATGAGACATACTTCAATGGAAGCACCTCGATCATCACCTGAGGCTTTCGGGGTCTGACCGGAGTGTGTAAACCCTGCGGCATTGTTACCTTACCAGCATCACAGTTCCCATCCGCTCCGCCATCCGGTTTTGCGAACAAGGGGTTTTGTACAATACCTTATAGACATACATATCTGTTGGGGCTTCCATTCCGTCATACATCCCATCCCATCCCCTCACCGATTCATTGGTTTGAAAGACTTCCTGACCCCAGCGGTTGTAAATGCGCAGGCTGTAATCCACCAGCTTTTCGCCCTGTCCGAAAAATGCATCGTTCTTGCCATCACCGTTGGGTGTAAATGCCCGTGGCAGGTACACCTGGCTGAAACCCGGAGCTCCTTCCACCACTATGGTATCACGAACCGAACAACGGCCTACCTTCGTTTCCACCCAATAAACACCCGTATCCTGTACGCTAATGCTTTGGGTAGTGGCGCCCGTTGACCAAAGGAAACTGTTTCCTCCCTGTTGTACGCCGAGAGTCACTTCAAATTCATTGCAGATGGAAACTGCCGATTGCAGGTTGTCAAATTCCGCCACCGTAATCAGGACCGTATCCGACCCGGTACAATTTCCATCATTCACTTCCACCACATAATTGCCTGTTGAAACAACCAGCAGTTGCTGGGTGGCGGCACCGTTTGACCAGGTATAGGCGGCACCGGGATTGCCGGCATCAAGGGTGATGCTTTCTCCCTCACACAATAAAGAATCGGGTCCGAGATCAACTTGGGGTACAGGCAATACCGTTAGCGTCATACTGTCGGTTTGAACACAGAACTGTGTAGTCAGGGTAAGCGCATAGACACCGCCCGTTGATGGGCTGATAGAAGCTGCCGTACTTCCGTTTGACCAGTTATAGGCGATGCCGGGCATTGGTGATGACAGCGTAAAGGAGCTGCCTTCGCAAATGGAGGTATCCGGACCAAGTGCGAGCACCGGTTCGTACAGCACCTGAATGGAATCCGATTCAGTACAGGATCCGAAAGACACATTGACCCAATACATGCCGGGGGCATTCACCGTGAATCCCGTGGCGGAACTGCCGTCCTGCCAGAGGTAGGTAGCGCCCGCATTGGTGGCATCGAGTGACAGGCTTGCACCCGGACATAATACGGTATCACCGCCAAAATCAACTACCGGTGCGGCCTGTACGTTAATCGAAATGGTATCATGCTGAACACAGGCAGCCGTGCTTACGGTTAAAATATACTGACCGCTTTGGGATACAACAATGGAGGCGGCTGTACTTCCTGTTGACCATGCATAGCTGCCGCTGATGCCGGCGGTGAGCGTCATCGTATTGGGGGCGCAGAGATTGGAGTCCGGTAGTGGTGTTAAAAGCGGGACATAGTACACTTCGATGCTGTCAGTTGCGGCACAGCGTCCAAAGGCAACAGTAGTACCGTATAATCCGGGGTTAGTCACTGTAAACTGTGATGCGGTACTTCCATCCTGCCAGGTATATGTTGCTCCGGGATTGCCGGCATTCAGCACGAGGGCTGCGCCGGGACAGAGGGTGGTATCCGGCCCGAAATCAACTACCGGCAGTGACTGAACATTCACCAGCACGGTATCGCGCTGAACACAGTCGGCAGTGGTGAGGGTGAGCACATATATGCCGGTCTGGCTTACCGTAACTGAGGATGTGGTGCTTCCATCGGACCAGAGATAGCTTCCGGGCAAGAGCGTTGATAAAGTGATACTCTCTGTTTCACACAACAGGGTATCGGGGCCGAGTACAAGGGGTAATTCGTAAGTAACCTGGATGGTATCGGAAGTGCTGCAACTTCCTATAGAAGCCGTCACGAAATAGGTGCCTGGCGCAGTAACCGTAAGTTGTGGAAGGGTACTGCCATCGTTCCAGACATAGGAGGCGCCGGTATTGGTGGCATCCAGTTGCAGAGTATCATCAGGACAGAGTACATCGTCGGCACCGAAGTTAATGAGGGGAAGCGGAGCAAAAGACACGATGGTGGTATCTCTCTGCACACATCCGTTATCGTTGGACTCCACCCAATAAATTCCGGCTGTACCCACCGTTAGTGATGTACCGGATGAACCATCCGACCATGTCAGAGAACCGGGACCCGTAGCCTGAATGGTAAAATTCTGTCCCGCACAAAGGGTGGTATCATTGCCGGAGCTGAGCGGAGCAGAATAAGTAACCTGTATGCTGTCGCGCCCGGTGCATAGTCCGTTTACCGCTTCCACCCAATAAAGACCGGCGCTGTTCACATTCAGTGTTTGCAAAGTGGTGCCGTTTGACCAGGTATAACCCGCTCCGGGATTGCCCGCGTCCAGCTGAAGGACCAGGCCGGGGCAAAGGTTGGTATCCACACCGAGATTAATTTGCGGTATGGCATTAACGGTAGCCAGCATCGTATCCCGTAACTGGCATCCACTGCTGCTTACCTGCACCCAGTAAGTACCGGAGGATGTTACATTAATGGTTTGCGTGGTGGCGCCGGTGGACCAGAGGTAAGCTGCTCCGCTCACTCCGGGATCAAGGAGGATGACGGCGGTATCGCACACAGTCTGATCGGGGCCGATACTGACAGCGCCAAGCGTATTAACCGTGATGCTGTCGCGATAGCTGCAACCGCTGAAGGTAATATCCACATAGTAAAGACCGGGGCCGCCTACATTGATGGTCTGGGTAACGGCGCCGGTATTCCATAAATAGGCAGCGCCCGGATTCAGGGCGTCCAGCGTCAGGTTTCCACCCGGGCATAGAAGCGTATCCTGCGGGAAGGGATCAGAAGGCCCTGACAGCACGGTAATCTGGATGCAGACTGTATCCCGCTGGTTACAGGTCAGCGAATCATAGACCACCATGCAGGCATCGTATACGCCGGGTGCGGTATAAGTATGTGAAGGGTTGGCGGAACTGTCTAACGTTGATCCGTCACCAAAATCCCATGAATAAATCATTCCCGACGAACCGCTGACGCTCTGATCCGTGAAATTTACCGTTAAGGGCACACAGCCGGAAGTGGCGGGACTGGCGGTAGTGGCCGCGGTCACATCTACCAGTTGCATGTCAATTTTAAATACGGCGATATCCCAGGAAGCCCCTGAACCCTTGGTAACGGCGACGGATCCCGGCAGGGTTGGGAAAGCATTGGAACCCGTACAGACACCCTGATAAATGACTCCCCTGTTGTCAAACCGGCTGGTGCCACCGTCCACATGATCGCCGGCAGCACCGTAATAAGTAGCAAAAACGAGTGAAGTGGCGTTTTGATCCAGCACCGCCTCATAAAAAGAACCGCTTCCGGGAATGGCATTCGGCGTAACGGCATAGCCTGCCACGGCGCCAAAGCCGCTGATGTAAACTTTATTGCAGTTGTCAACCAGGAAGGCGGTAGGTGAAAAATTTGTGGATGATGACGTTCCCAGGCAGGTTTGATAAATAACAGATCCGAAATTAAAAGGAAACTTCATAATGAAAATATTACCGCTGGCTACGCCGTAACAGCCCGGGGTGATGGCGATGTTGCCTTCGGTAATGCCATACAGGTATACGCTGTTGCTGGCATCCAGCTGAAGGAAATAGGCCTGGTCGTAGCCGGAAGTGCCAATATAGGAGGAGGCCAGGGAAAAGATGCCATTGGAGGCAAGATACATCACCCATCCATCCATACCACCGCCAAGGAAGGTAGGATGTATGGCGCCGCCGAGAACCGGAAAATTAGTACTGGCAGTGGCTCCGGCAATGTACAAACCGAAACCCGACGCATCGAGTTTAAGGCCAAGCGCCGCATCATCATTGGAGCCACCCACAAAGGTTGCCCAGTCGAGTGAGGCAAAAGTAGGGTTAAGACGAATGATTACCCCATCCTGCATCCCGTTGTGAGTAGGGTCCAGCACACCTGCCGTGGCCGGAAAGTTGGCGGAGGAGGTGAAACTGGCTACATACACCGTACCTGCGGCATCCGCGATGATTTCCCCCCTGAAGGTATCCCCGTAATTATAGGCAATGGCATTTTGCCCGTCGTTGGCTGAACCCCCAATAAAAGTGGACCCTACCAGGGCGGTTCCGGTGCTGTTCAGCCGGGTCACGATGATATCAGAAGCGCCATTATGGGTAGCGTCAAAACATCCCGGCGTAACAGGATAATCAGAGGAAAAACAGGAGCCGTAAATGAGCAGGTCATAATTTGCCAACGAAAACATACTGTGTACATATTCATCGTCACTTCCACCCAGGTAGGTGGAATAGATTCTCGCGCTGCCTGTCGGATTCAATTTCGTTATCGCAATGTCGACATTGCCGCCAAAGCTAGCGTCATAGGCGCCGGGTGTAATGGGATAGCCGAACCCAAAACAACGGCCGCCCGTAATAATATTGCCCAGGTTATCATAGGCAGCGCTGTGACCGTACGTGGTGGCATTGGAACCCGAATAGGTGGAAGCTACCACCACGGGATCAATGATCAGCTCTCTGGAATTATCATATTTTCCGAGCTGGAATGACAGCACCTCGCCGTTCAATATAAAACGGCAGGCAATGTCCACCCGCTTACCATCCACCTCCTGATAGGCATAGGGTTTCAACTCGCTGAATATCCCTACGGAAGTGCGTACCTGCAAATCACCCTTCGCGTTGAGATACATGGTTTCTGCCCCCTTGTATTGCAATTTTATTTTACCGTAATCACTACCCGGCTTCACAATGAAATCATATTTGGCTCCCGCCTCTCCGGCGTACACGTCAAGATCGACACCCTCATACAGCGAAGCATAGCGGATATGGCTGTACCCTGCCACATATGAAGCCCATTGCGAGGGATCATTACCCAGGAGGTAATTGCTGTAACCGCTGAACCTCCCGCTGCCGGTAAGCTGTGCTGTGGAAGCACCGAGAAATTCAACCTTGAGCGCATGAAAGGGCACCTTCTCCAGGCGGGCAACAGCGGGTCCCCGGTCATGCTCAATTTCATGAACCTCCGCCAGGCGGGCGGGATCATAGAGCGCGTAAGTAAAACCCTTGCGCTCCAGGTAAAACTGGGCGCCGGACAACTCGGTTTTGTAGAGAACATTGGGATGCCATTGCCCTTTGTTTTCTTTGAATTCGACAGGCAATTTGTCATCTTTTTCATGCCCGTGAGCGATGAGCCCGGAAAGGAGCAGGCAGGCAAGGAAGGGGATGCGGATGGTCAAGGCGTATGTTTTGAGACTATTAAATTAGAAAAAAATTATCACTTATAACCCAAACACTGCTTTTTCATGTATATTTATAAAAAGTATTAAAAATTTCCTCAACATTATGACCTATTCCAATGAAATTGTTATCAATTTACCCAGGGAAAAAGTAATTGCCTTGTTCGATAATCCCGATAATCTGAAAGAATGGATGCCGGGACTGATCAGTTTTGAACCCATCAGCGGGCAAGCCGGGCAGGTGGGGGCCACAGCCAGGTTAAAATTTCAAATGGGCAGGCGCATCATGGAAATGAAAGAAACCGTTACGGTGAGAAATCTTCCGGAAGAATTTTCAGGTACCTATGAAGTAAAAAACATGTTCAATGAAGTAAAAAACAAATTCATTGCCCTGGGTCCCGATAAAACCAAATACATTTCGGAAAGCACTTTTAAGTTCAGCGGAATCATGCGCTTATTCAGCCCGTTTATGAAAGGCACCTTTAAAAAAACCTCACAGGGTTATCTGGAGCGGTTCCGGGAATTTGCGGAAAGAAATAATTAAAATGTATCCCGAACGCTACCATATTACCCGGCGCCCTGCATCCATTTTCATCTTTAAAATTTTATGTACTGTTATTCTTACTCCCCCTTCACAAAGCGTTTCGCATCCGCTTTATATCCATCTAATGAGAGTGCCAGCAGATAGGTGCCTGCGGGGAGTTGCGCTGTGGGAATTTGCTGTAGTTGTAATCCCGCTTCCGGTTTCGTTTGAAACAGTTCTCTCCCGTTGAGATCAAATACATAGAGTATCGCCTCATAGCCTGCCGGAATGAGGGTTTCTACATTCATATGTTCCCTTGCCGGATTGGGCCAGGGGTTAGAGAGTTTACAAGCTTGAATAGGCGGCGGCTCTCCCTGATGGCTGGAGGTAATTAAACCAAGGCTATCCGTTTTTACGATCCAGAGGTCAGCACCATAACCACCAATAATAGGAATAATGTTACAGCAATAGGTTTCACCTGTCATGATAAATCCACCATCTGCAGTTTGAGCTCCATCTCTGAACCATTGAAAGGCTCCTGCAGTTTTTACAAAGGTACGATCCCAAAGTAAGGTGCCGGAGGTATCAAACATGACTAAATAACCACTCATGGAGCCACCCAGGGTATCTTTAAAGACACCAGAGAGCATGATGTTACCGTTGTCTAAATATTTTAGTCTTCCAACAGTATGGTAGGAATAGAATACGGGCTTATCCCATAAAACATTTCCGGCAATATCCATTTTTACCAAATGGTGTACCCATACCCAGGGCCTACTACCTACCTTTACTGCATGGCACCAATAAAAAACAAACTCCTGATTGTTTAGTCTTACAATATCAGCAACGAAATTAATATTAGAAGAATATGGATAATAGTAAATCCATTTTACACTTCCATCATTATTCACTGCTGATATTAATGGTTGAAAATTGCCTGTTCCGGTCCCATTTTTGTACCCTCCGGCTACAAAAACACTATCAAAACTTTGACAACCAATGAAGTTGTATGTATGTCCAAAATTCGGTACAATTAATTGCAATAAATTTCCTGCCGTATCAATTTCGGTAATAAACCCTAACTTACTCTGAGTATTTTTCGTCAGATACCCACAGGTCACAATCCTTCCCGTTTGTTCATTATAGTCAATTGTCCTGCCCACATACGATGAGTCCATGGGTGCATCGTAGGATTTTTCCCAAAGCGTGTTTCCCATTGAATCTAATTTGACAATATACAGATCACTTTGATACCAAAATGTGGCGGTGTCGCTTGTCTTCCATCCGGTCCAATAGCTGTTACCATTTTCACCTTTGGTACCATGAATCAATGTAACTCCGGCATATTCTCCGAACTGGATAAAATATAAAGAATCGTTATTGCTGTAGTTTTGAAAAAAGAGCGAATCACCATTCGTATCGATGCGGTGGATAAATCCCATCGTTTTGGTATAGTTAATGTTTGAATCCGGTAAAGAATGTGCATTAAATCCTCCAATAATATAGTGGTTTTGATAGCATGCCAATCCGGACCCAAATGTCCATGATCCATAAAAATAGCTTCTGTTAAATACCTGCTGCGCATTTACGATGGTATTAAAAAATAAAAATAATATATATAGTGTTGTCTTGTTTCTCATATGAACAGGAATTTATATAAGAGGAGGAGTATCTATCACCCCTCCCTTTAAAGTTTAGAATTAAAATTTATTAAAGCTCCTGGTTCCTATTGTTCGACTACCTTGCTTTACTGATACTATATATTTACCTGATGACAGCTCACTCACTGGCAGGCTGATTCGAACGGAAGATGATTGCCGTTGACGTATCAACTCTCTTCCCTGTGCATCTATGATAAATAGTTGAAGCTCCTCCTTTGTCAAATCAGAGCATATTTCAAATTCAAGCTGATCAATAACCGGATTACTAAGAATGAGTAGTGAAGATTTATCTTCTTCCTCTTGCTCTGAATAAACAATCCGGTAATTGCCGGTATCGGATTCCAATGGTATCGTCTGCATCACATTATCTATACTGGCCTTAATCGCTCTTGCCTGTCCTGATACCCGAAGGTCGTTGTTGGCGTATGCGGTTATTACATCCAGTTGCACACTATCCATTTGAAGCAGTGAGAGTGAAGCTGCCTTTAAATCGAGAAGGATCTGATTGATCTCGGCAAAAGCGGTCCATTCCTGATTTCCGCTGCTGTACATATCATCCAATACTTCCTGAGCTGCTTCCACCGAATCCCTGCGCATCCACTCCGCATACAATTGTTCATTGGCACCTGCTGATTGTTGTTCCTGCAGGAAGCCAATCAATGAATCCAATTGCTCCTGCTCTTTAAACCATTGGGATAACTCCAGGGTATATTGCGCTTTTAAGGCCATATTTTCCTCCCCTTCAATGATCAGCATAGCCGCGGCCGCATCGTTTTGGGCCATCTCCATCAATCTTTCACGAGCTGTGCAGGAAGTTTGATTGGCATTATTCGTCACTCTATTAATTGTAGTGACTGTTGCAACATTTGGAAAGACAGATGATGGTGTTTGGTTATTAAAATAGCAGAAATTATGCGTTCCGTTACACGAAGTAAGCACGTTCCCGACAACACTGTGCAACTCCTGCCGGTTCCCCGAGCGGAAAAAGTAATTACCGGCTGCATCTTCAGGAAATGGTCCCGACTGCCCCTGATCGGGTAAATCGCCGCCTACATACCAGGCCGCGCTGTATTCACCGGCCGGCTGATTTACATTGTTAAAAGTATTGCATCGTATTTGCAAAGCTTCGTTATTACCGCCGGTATGTATGCCACGCCAGCATTTGTTGAATTGGTGCATGAACTGAAGGTTAGGTTGCATGTTTAATTTGTATTGCTTTTATATCATTACTCCCCCTTCACAAATCGTTTCGCATCCGCTTTATATCCATCTAATGAGAGTGCCAGCAGATAGGTGCCTGCGGGGAGTTGCGCTGTGGGAATTTGCTGTAGTTGTAAACCGGCTTCCGGTTTCGTTTGATAGAGTTGTCTCCCGCTGAGATCAAACACATAGAGTATCGCCTCATAGCCTGCCGGGATGAGGGTTTCTACATGAATATGTTCCCTGGCCGGATTAGGCCAGGGATTGGAGAGTTTACAGGACTGAAGGGGCGGTGGTTCTCCCTGATTACTCGAGGTAATTAAACCCAGGCTATCGGTTTTTACGATCCAGAGGTCAGCTGCTAACCCTCCGGTAATTGGTATTGTGTTACAACATGCCGATTCTCCTGTCATGATAAATCCACCGTCAGCAGTTTGAGCTCCGTCGCTGAACCATTGAAAAGCGCCTGCTGTTTTCACAAAGCTGCGATCCCATAATAGGGTACCGGAGGTATCAAACATGACTAAATAGCCACTCATGGTGCCCCCCAATGTATCTTTAAAGACACCGGAGAACATGATGTTGCCGTTGTTTAAATACTTTAGCCTTCCATTTGAATGGTAGGAATAAAACTCCGGCTTATCCCATAAAACATTTCCGGTAATATCCATTTTTACCAAATGGTGTACCCATACCCATGGGCTGCTGCCAACTTTAACGGCATGCATCCATAATAGAATTATTTCTGTTTCGTTTATTGAAACAACATCCCCAACAACATTGATATTGTTGGTAGGTGGAAAATAATGTACCCAGGCAATACTTCCATTTGCACTGATAGCAGCTACCATTGGTTGGCGATTATTGGATCCAGGGTATGTTTTTCTACCTCCCACAATTACCAAGCTATCTATAATTTTACAACTGATAAAAGTATTGTCATGTCCAAAATCCGGAACAAATTCATGAATTATGTTACCTGCCGTATCAATTTCAATAATAAACCCTAGTTTATCCTGCGTATTTTTTGTCAAATACCCGCAGGTCACTATCCTTCCCGTTTGTTCATTGTAGTCAATTGTCCATCCTACATACGATGAGTCCATGGGTGCATCGTATGATTTTTCCCAAAGCGTGTTTCCCATTGAATCTAATTTGACAATATACAGATCACTTTGATACCAATATACCGCCGAATCGGGTGGACGATAACCTGTCCAATAACTGTTACCATTTTCTCCTTTGGTGCCGTGCATAAAAGACACAGATCCATCCCATCCGAATTGTGCCAGATAAGCAGAGTCACTATATAAATAATTGTTAAAGTACAATGAATCTCCGGTCAGATTTATTTTAAAAATAAATGCCATAACCGAATCCTGATATGAAAATGGACCAATGGGTACCAGATGATCATTGAAGCCTCCGGATATATAATGATTAGCATATGGTATTATACCCATACCATAGGTATAATCCCCTAATAAATAACTTCTGTTAAATACCTGCTGTGAATGTGCAATGGTATTGAAAAATAGAACTAATATATAAATAGTTGTTTTCCTCATATGAACAGGAATTTATATAAAAGGAGGAGTATATAGTACCCCTCCTCTCATAGATTAACATTATAATTTATTAAAGCTCCTGATTCCTATTGTTCGACTACCTTGCTTTACTGATACTATATATTTACCTGATGACAGCTCACTCACTGGCAGACTAATTCGACCGGAGGGCGCTTGCCGTTGACGTATCAACTCTCTTCCCTGTGCATCTATGATAAAAACTTGAAGCTCCTCCTTTGTCAAATCAGATTTTATGACAAATTCAAGCTGATCAATAACCGGATTACTAAGGATGAGTAGTGAAGATTTTTCTTCTTCACCTTGCTCCGAAAAAGCCATTCGGTATGTGCCGGTATCGGATTCCAATGGTATCGTCTGCATCACAGTATCTATACTGGCCTTAATCGCTCTTGCTTGTCCTGAAATTCTAAGATCGGAATTGGCATAAGAAGTAATTACATCCAATTGCATTGAATCCATCTCAAGTAATGATAAGGAATTCCCCTTTAAATCAAGCAGGATTTGGTTGATTTCAGCAAAAGCGATCCTTTCCTGATCTCCACTGCTGTACATATCATCCAATACTACCTGAGCCGCTTCCATTGAATCCCTGCGCATCCACTCCGCATACAATTGTTCATTGGCACCTGCTGATTGTTGTTCCTGCAGGAAGCCAATCAATGAATCCAATTGCTCCTGCTCTTTAAACCATTGGGATAACTCCAGGGTATATTGCGCTTTTAAGGCCATATTTTCCTCCCCTTCAATGATCAGCATAGCCGCGGCCGCATCGTTTTGGGCCATCTCCATCAATCTTTCACGAGCTGTGCAGGTAGTTTGATTGGC
>CAZHSC010000101.1:2402-11540 GCA_964534995.1 uncultured Bifidobacterium sp. | reverse complement strand
TTCAACATCAATACAAAATCAAATTAAAGTTGCATTAGAAACTTGATAGGAAGAAGATAACGATCTGGCGACCCGAAAAAACCATAAAACCATGTATAACTTTTCCTACTTTAAAGAAAAAGACAGGCAGAAAATTTCAGACTTTATAGCTGACAATCCATTTGCTTTAATGACCGGTAGTTTTTTATCAGGCAAGCAGGTGGCAACCCAGATACCTGATTTAACTGAGGAGCGGAAAGGAGAACTCTATCTGCAGGGCCACATCATGCGTAACACAGACCAGCATCTGGCATTTGTTGAAAACCCCAACGGACTTCTGATATCTACTGGCCCGAATTGCTATGTAAGCGCCACCTGGTATAGTAATCCTCAGGCAGGTTCCACCTGGAATTATATGAGCGTGCACATCTCAGGCTTGGTCAATTTCATGAGTGATGAAAAATTCATTGGTTTTATGCGTAAACTTACATTAAAGTTTGAAGAAGGCAATACAGAATCATTGCCAATCTATGACAACCTTCCATCCGGTTACCTGAATAAAATGATGCCGGCTATAATTGGATTTGAAATGAGAGCAGACAACATGGATAATGTTTTCAAACTAAGTCAAAACAGAAATGAAAAAAGTTATTTGAATATAATTTCCAAACTTGAAGAACGAGGCGGTTCAAGTGCATTGATAGCATCAGAAATGCGAAAAAGAAACGATGAATTATTCCCTTCAGGAGTTGAATGGGACGGCTCAAAATTTGATTCGTAGTTATCAATTAATACAAATTTGCAAAGGCAATTACAATATCCGGTGAATAATAATCATCCAAAGAAATGAAATCAAATATTGGCATCATTATTTATACCAATGACCCAGAAACCATTTGGAACGCATTCAGGCTGGCGATTTATTCGCTCACCCAACAAGATACCGTAAAAGTATTTCTGCTGGGCAAAGGAGTGGAAGCGCCCAATGTATCCACGGATCAATTTGATGTAAAAAACCACATACAATCATTTGTTGCTGCAGGCGGTGAAATGCATGCTTGCGGAACCTGTTTAAAAATACGTAATGAAGTAAGTTCAGATATGTGTCCGATTTCAACAATGGCCGATCTGTACGCAATCATAGCAAAGTCGGATAAAATCATTTCCTTTTAAAATGGAAACAAGAAAAAATCACTGGGACAAGGTTTACGCGACAAAGCAACCCGACGAGGTAAGCTGGACACAAGCTTTTCCAAAAACATCATTGGACTTCATACACAGCTTTAATTTACCAAAAACTGCAAGCATCATTGATATTGGCGGAGGAGACAGTAAGCTTGTTGATCACCTTTTGGATGAAGGGTTTGAAAATATTTCGGTGCTGGACATTTCAGAGAACGCGATAAAAAGAGTTAAGGAACGTCTGGGTGACAGAGCAGCTAAAGTAACCTGGATTGTAAGTGATGTAACAGATTTTCATCCTTCAATAAAATACGATTGCTGGCACGACAGGGCAACTTTCCATTTTTTGACAAGCAGAACCGACATCAATATCTATCTGTCAATTGCGCGCAAGGCAATAAAGGGATTTCTGGCAATTGGCACCTTCAGCGACAAAGGACCCAGTAAATGCAGCATGCTTGATGTTCACCAATACAGCGAAAAGGAACTGCAAGAACAACTTTCAGATGGTTTTGAGAAAATTAAGTGCATAACAGAAGATCACCCCACTCCATTTAACACCTTGCAAAATTTTATTTTTTGCAGTTTTAAGCGGAGTACGCAATGACCTGACGATCCAAACATTGATTTTCATATGTATCATATTATCCTAACGGAAATATAGTACAGGGCGCTCATCTCCAACTAAAAATAATTTCATCCAACAACCATTTACAAATAAAACAAATTACATTTATGGTGTTGCGAAAGCAAATTTTTAAAACAGCACAAGCGGATTTTCCGGAAGGAATCTCTAATGAATTCCGCTTTGAGTTTCATAGGAAACGAGAGCACCGCTTGTATACATTATCATCAGACAAGTGATCGCTTAAACAGATAAATAGATTTCCATTTCTGTTTGATCGTGAACGAATCTGAAGTTGGTCAATGGATGCCAGCCATCCTAATGAAGTTTTTTTTAATTACTATCCGGGATTATACCCTTACAGGTTCTTGTAATCGCTCAAAATATTTAATAACCTTCGCAACCTTATAGCCAAAAGGGAGATAGTCATTGCCAGACCCGGCATGAATTTTACCGGGACATAAAGAGAAAACCTATTTTACTTACAATTGTCTGGTCCTTATCCCTTTTGGCAGGTCAACTACTGAAGCACCAGCTTTTGCAAATGAATGGTTTTGCCATCATTGATTTTTACAAAATACATTCCTTTCGGGAAATCAGATAAATTCACTTCAATATCCTCAACAGATATGTCGGGTGAGCTGTATACGATTTGGCCACCGGCGGTACTGATTTCTACTGATACGTCCGGGGTACTTTCAGTCTTACGGGAGATGGTAAATTTTCCTGAGGAAGGATTGGGTGAGAGGCGGAATGATCCTCCGGCAAATTCCGGCAACGCTGTTGGTAATGAAACAGGCTGATACCTTAAAACCGGAGGCTCCGGTGTTCCGTTCACATTGGTAACACCTGAAACCAACAATGCCTGCTTCACCGAATCACTGAACCAATAGATATAATCATCTTCAATCAGATAATCAATAATCGGAATACCCAGTAAATAAACCTTGATGTGAAAATTTTCAATCACATGCAAGCGCAGTACATTGCTAAAAGTACCGGAAGGGAGTATCAGCGTACCCTGCATATCGGCGTTGATGGAGACGGTACCGGATTCAATTCGTACGGAATCCTCACCCACATTGAAGGGTGAATAACTGCCATGATAAGCGGAATTAAAGGTTTGACCCGCGGTAATCGGGAATTGAAATTCGGTAGCCACAGTTCCGTCTTTATAGATACCGTAATTTGTAACACTGCCAAACCACCCAAGGCGGTCAATGGAATTGGGTGTGTTCAAATAATAAAAATATCCTGCGGCTCCGCTCTCTCCGCGGGCAATGCTGGCTGAAGGAAAGGAATCTCGACCTAAATTGGCGGGCACGGTTAAGGGATCTACATAGTAAAAATCGTAGCTTGTACCAGTAAGAAACAGACCTGACTGATCCCAGACTTTATTGGTGACCGGTCCGGTACCCGTAGCATCAAAACCGAAAGAATTGGCATCGACGTAATGGATGGTATCACCTATCGCCGGCAACTGATTGGTTTCAGAAATTGTAACCAACTGGGCCGGAGCATGCGAGAACCACAGTAACAGTAACAGGAAGGATAACCTTGTTTTCATAGGGATGAATATTAAGCGGCACTAATTATCAATAGCATGAAATGTACCTGCAAGATACAATAGTTTCATTATGCAATACTAACAAAAATAAATCATAAGAACCAGTACCCGGATCTCCGTCAACCCAAAGCAAAGTCAAAGTTCCGTGTATCCTGTTCCAATCTACGAATCCTGTAAAATATGTATTTTTGAATGACCCCTTCATTGGGATGCAGTTTCATCAACTGTCCGTCAGAAAGACAAAGCGGGGAAGCCTGCCCGTATACATTGCATCTCCGGTGAAACATGTCATACCACTTCCTTTAAAAGGGCACAGAAACATCAGGTCAGTGATAATTTACCAGCCACAAAACCTGTTCGATAAAGACCTAAAACCAAAACAAGAATAATTATGCAACTGCACAGCATCAACACCGGATTTTTCAAACTTGACGGAGGCGCCATGTTTGGCGTAGTTCCAAAAACCATGTGGAACAAACTTAATCCCGCCGATGAAAATAATATGTGCACATGGGCCATGCGCTGTTTACTGGTGGAAGAAGGGAACAGATTAATATTAATTGATAATGGCATTGGCAACAAACAGGATGATAAATTCTTCGGCCATTACTACCTGCATGGTGACGACAGCCTGGAAAAATCACTGCACCGGTCCGGTTATGATTTCAAAGATATCACCGATGTTTTTCTGACGCATCTTCATTTTGACCATTGCGGTGGTAGTATCAACAAAAAGAAGGACGGCAGCGGATATGAAACAGCCTTCCCAAACGCCACCTATTGGAGCAATGAACGCCACTGGGCATGGGCCACACAGCCTAACGCCAGAGAAAGGGCGAGCTTCCTCAAAGAAAACATTCTTCCCATCCAGGAGAGCGGACAGCTTAAATTCATAAACGAAGGCGAGGAACTGATACCCGGTTTCAGGGTGCAATGTGTAAATGGCCACACCGACGGTATGATGCTTCCCCACATTCAGTATAAGGGACAGACCATCGTTTTCATGGCCGACCTGATGCCCTCCGTGGCACATCTGCCGGTGCCCTATGTTATGGCTTATGATACCAGGCCCCTGCTGACGCTGGAAGAAAAAGCCGGTTTCCTGAAAACAGCATATGAAAATCAATACCTGCTTTTCTTTGAACATGATCCCCGCCATGAATGCTGTTCGCTGGGAATGACCGAAAAAGGGATCCGGGCAGAAAATGTATTTACATTGTCAGAAGCAATTGCATAAGGGAGGCGAAGAAAAATATCCACAACATCTGCAATACATGCAGAAATCTCCCCGTTTGCAGCCATGCTTCCAAACAAAAAATGAAGAGGTACAATAACAGCATGTCCATAAAGCTTACATTCCAGTGACTGACGGCACCCGGCCAGTTTTTCATTTCCAGCACCACTTCATTGGAAATTTTCAGGAGCCATGAATTGACCATCATGACATAGTATTGAATTCCGGGGAGAGGAGATAACATCAACTGCAGTATGCAACCATAGATACAGGTAGTGGTAAGCGGAATCACGAAGAGATTGGCCAGCAAAAAATAATCAGGAAATTGCCCAAAGTAAAAGAGTGAAACAGGCAGGGTCATCACCTGCGCCGCCACCGAAATACACGACATCTCCCATATTTTGAATAAAACGAAGTTACCAGGAACCCACAGTCGCATCAGTGGCCGCTGCAACCAGATGATGCCTCCAACTGCGCACATGGAGAGCTGCAATCCCGGTTCATAGATTGTAAAAGGATTCAACATCAACAGGAAAAACAAGGATGCACCCAATGAACCTATCCCCGTATTTTTTCTGTTAATCCATTTTGATAGTAAAAAAAACATGCACATCGAAGACGCCCTTATAATGGAAGGTGCTGCGCCGGCAACAAAAGCATACATCCACACAAAAATCATCACCAGGGGATAATAAAAATGCCTTCCTGTTTTATGCGTGCTCAGTGGTCTGAAGAGGATGCCGAGTAAAAAATAAATCAATCCTACATGCATTCCGGAAACCGCCAGCACGTGCAAGGTTCCGGTGGCCGCGTAGGCGCTGCTGATTTCCTCATCAATACCCACCTCCTCCCCCACCAACAGCGCTACCGCTATGGCGGCCTCTCTGGAATAATTAAACTGCTTCATCAGGCTTTCCGATACAAAACTCCGGCAACGGATGGCCATCGCCGGTAAGGAGAATTCCCTTTTCTCCGGCTTTACTACCAAAGCTTCACGGATATACGCCCGTCCGAAGATCTGCCTGTGTCTGCTGAGTGCAGAGGCCCTGTCCGCAGTATCCTGTTTAACCAATTCAGGCTGCTGTGTAAAAAAAAGCCTGTCCTGATAACAAACATCACGAAAGCTGGAATCCTTTTTCAGGTAAAGCATGATCTTCCCGCTGGCGGCTATCCAGCGACCTTTTCTTTTAAGCGACTCCACTTCAGCCAGTGCTTTAAACGACTTCTTTTTTTCCTGGAGGGATGATACCACGCGCACTTTATAGCCCTCTGCAGGCAGCAGGTAAATGTAATGATCGGGCGAGCGGCTTTCCACACAAAGACTGCCCCAGCCTGTACCCGCGATGGTAAAGAACAAGTGCAAAGTAATGCCAAAGTAATGACGATTCCTGAAGCTGCAGGTATACTGCCGGTACAGTATAATCCAAATAATGCAATTAGGAATCCAAAGTAAAACGGCATAATCCAAAAACATTTGAGGCAATTCACCACTCAGTATAATACCTGCTACGAAAGGGATCAAAAACCGCAATACCGGTGCCCTCCTCAATAGTGGGATAGCGTTGCCAAATATTGAAAAGGATTTTATCAAAGCCTGCTTTAAAATATCAAAGGTGAGGTGAACGGTCCACATAAAACGGTATAAACGAATACAAATGTTTAGGGCAGGAAAACGGCGAGATGCAAAACCAACAATTTTCTATCTTTGATGCATCATGAGCATTACAAACATATTGATTGCCATCACCCTCATTTCCTCTTTACTGGCATTTAACAATGATGATTTAATGCGTAAATGGATTTTAAATCCCTATCTTGTACACAACCGGAAACAATGGTGGAGAATGCTCAGTTCCGGATTTATACATGCTGACTTCATGCATCTTTTCTTTAACCTATTTGCTTTTTACGGTTTTGGGATGGCCGTTGAGAGTTATTACACTGCCGTTTTTGAAGAGAAGGGTCTGTATCTTTACCTGTTGCTTTACCTTGGCGCCATTGTTATTGCCAACGGCCCCTCGCTCAAAAAACACAAGGACAACCACTATTACAATTCACTGGGAGCATCGGGAGCCGTATCGGCGGTAATTTTTGCAGCCATATTATTTCAGCCATGGAGTAAAATATATCTTTTTGGTATCATCGGGATACCGGGGATTCTCCTGGGTCCCTTGTATCTGCTGCTGGAATACCGTATGGGAAAACAGGGAGGAACAGGAATCAATCACGACGCGCATTTTTACGGTGCCATTTTTGGTATTTTATTTACCATCGCACTAAAACCGGTGCTGGCCCTTCATTTTTTCGAATTGCTTATCAGCGGAATCTGACCCCATGGCTACTCATATTATCCTGAACGGCGAACTGGTAATGGAACAGGACAAATACGGATCCTACTCCAACAGGGGCTTTTTGTATGGAGATGGATTTTTTGAAACCATGCGTTATGAAAAAGGAAAAATATTATTTGCAGAAGATCATCTGCACCGCATTCACCGTTCACTGCTATTAACGGAAATATCCGGTGAAGGGCTACCCGGCAAAGCAGACCTTATCAATTATATTCATAAACTGGCACTTAAAAACGGCTGCGGAGAATACGCCAGAGCCCGGTTGAGTGTTTTCAGAAATGCGGGCGGATTTTATTGCCCGGATAATCAACGTGCATCCTGGACCCTGCAGGTAAGCGCATTGAAGGAGCCATATGTTTTAAAAGACAAAGGCCTCACTATAGGATATTACACCAGGCAATCCAAAGCGCGGGGGCCATTCGCCTCCATTAAATCGTTAAGCAGTCAGTTTTATGTGATGGCTGCCCTTCATGCCAAAAAAGAAAAATGGGACGAAGCCCTGCTCCTCAACACCTCCGGGCATATTATTGAAGGGATCAGCAGTAATGTATTTCTGGTTTACAACAACACGCTGATTACCCCTCCCCTGTCAGAAGGATGTGTGGATGGAATTATCAGAAAAAACATACTGGATATGGCAGACAAAAACGGTATCCCGTTCCGGGAGCAGATTATTACAGAAACAGAAGTAAACCTGGCTTCTGAGTTGTTTTTTAGCAACACCATCATGGGCTTGCAATGGGTCAGGAAAATCGGAAAACAAACTTATGACAATAAGCTTGGGAAGGAGGTATTCAGATTATTTATGTTGTCTCTTCCCTGAGGGGCCTTGTCATCAACAAACGCTGCCAGGGCAGATCAGGAGGTGATTCAGCTCCCGCCAAGCCGTTCCTGGAGTTCCATCCAACGCAGAGTTTTTTCGTCCAGTTGTTGTTCCGTTTTCTGAAATTCAACCGAGCATTGTAAAGCTTCTTCATGCGGGATATTGCCGTTCAATTTATCCAGCAAGATCTTTTTTTTATGTTCAATCAAAGCGATTTCCTGTTCCAGCTGCTGTAATTCCTGTTGTTCTTTAAAACTCAACTTTCCCTTTTTCCTGGGAACTTCAGCTTTAGGTTTTGAAGGCGTCACTGACTTTTCCACGTTCTTAAGAGGCATATCATCAAACATTCCTCTGTAATCCGTGTAGTTACCATGGATGTCCTTAACACTGCCGTTACCATCCAGTACAAAAACATGATCCACCAAACGGTCCATAAAATAACGGTCATGCGTTACCATTAACAGGCATCCCTGATATCCGTCAAGAAATTCTTCCAGAATATTCAGCGTTACAATATCCAGGTCATTGGTAGGCTCATCGAGAATTAAAAAATTGGGATTCTTCAGAAGTATGGTGAGCAGGTACAGCCGCTTTTTTTCACCTCCGCTGAGTTTAGATACAAAGACATGTTGTTTGGGACCCTTAAAATTAAAATGGTTCAGGAACTGAGAGACCCCCATCCAGTTTCCATTTCCTGTTTCCACATACTCTGCGATGTCCTTAACCACTTCAATCACTCTTTTATCTTCGGGCAATTGCATTCCCTGCTGTGAATAGTATCCAAACACAACCGTTTCACCTGTTTTCACCCTGCCCTGATCCGGTTTCACCAGTTCCATGATGATATTCAGCAAGGTTGACTTCCCGGCACCGTTACGGCCTATCAATCCGATTTTCTCCCCTTTTTTGAACGTATAGGAAAAATCCTTCAGCAATGGGCGGCCATCGTAGGATTTACAGATATTTTCAAGTTCAAGGATCTTGCTTCCCAGGCGGTTCATCTGCATGGTGATCTGCATACGCTCTTCACTCCTTTTCGATTTGGCCACTTCTTCCACATCATAAAAGGAATCCTGCCTCGCTTTCGATTTAGTGGTACGGGCTTTAGGCTGCCGCCTCATCCAATCAAGTTCGCGGCGATACAGGTTCCGGGCTTTATCAATGGTGGAGCGTTCCTGTTCTTCCCGTTCTGCTTTCCGCTCCATGTAATAGGCGTAATTACCCTGGTATGTATAAATTCTATTGCTCTCCAGTTCAACAATTGTGTTACAAACATTGTCAAGAAAATAACGGTCATGCGAAATGAGTACAATGGATTTATTGGCACGCTTAAGATATTGCTCCAGCCATTCGATCATGTCAAGATCCAGGTGATTG
>CAZHSC010000101.1:0-2392 GCA_964534995.1 uncultured Bifidobacterium sp. | reverse complement strand
TGGTAGGCTCATCCAGCAACAGCAGGTCATGGTCTTCAATTAACAGGCGGGCAAGGGCGATGCGCTTCTTTTGCCCTCCTGACATAAATTTTGTCTGCTTCTCCAGTTGATGTACGCCCAGCTTACCCAATACTTCCGCGGCACGGGCCTCATAATCCCAGCCGTTAAGGGTATCAATGGCATCCATCACTTCCTGAAGTTGCGACGGATCTATTTCTCCGCCTTTTTCAAGCAGACGTTCATACTCACCTATCGCGTGCAATACGGGATGACCGGGTTCGAAAATACAATCCATCACGGTGGCCTCCACAGGAAAAAAAGGATCCTGTTCCAGGTATCCGATCCTGAGGTCATTCCGGTAAGACAACCTTCCTTCATCCAGACTCTCCTTACCGGCCAATATCTTCATCAGGGTGGTTTTACCGCTTCCGTTGGCCGCGATGATGGCCATTTTCTGCCCTTCGGCCAGCGAAATGTCAATTCCGGAAAATAAGGGTTTTTCGTTGTAGGCTTTTGATATTCCTTCGGCCGTAAATAAATTCATGCCGCAAAGATACGATATTAAAGGCCCTTTTAAATTCTATACAACCCGGATTATGCAAGTCCGGTCAGGATCGCAGTATTCATTGAGAATTTTCTGTTTACACCAGGGGAATCCTGAAACAAGCGATGAAAACGCCTGTGACTTTTCTGATTTATTTAAAAACTATCTTTATTCCATGAAACTTACACGTGCAGGTTTTAACGATATCCCCACCATCCATTCGCTGGCTGAACGCATCTGGAAAAGTTATTACCCGTCTATCATCAGCAGGGAGCAAATTGATTATATGCTGGGTAAGATGTACTCGCCTATCGCACTGGAATCACAAATGAAGGAAGGGCAGGATTTTTATCTGTTACAGTCCGGCGACGAAGTATGCGGATACCTTTCTGTTTCCGCCACCAACGGCGGAGATTACTTTTTACACAAATTTTATATGGAAAACGGACGGCACCGTCAGGGCTTTGGCTCCTTGTTTTTCAATGAACTGCTGAAACTTATTCCTTCCACTGCTTCCCTCCGCTTAACCGTAAACCGACAGAATTTCAAAGCCATTAATTTTTATTTCAAAAATGGTTTTATTATTGAACGTGTGGCTGATTTTGACATTGGCGATGGATTTGAGATGAATGATTTTGTAATGGTGCGCCAGCCCCTGCAGCCGGTCTGAACATAGCTCCATTTTCGTTAATTTTGTTCCTATATAAAGCCACACTATGCCGGGTAACTCTTTCGGTCAGCTCTTTCGCATTACCACATTTGGTGAATCACATTCCGGAGGCGTGGGTGTGGTGATTGATGGTTGTCCGGCCGGACTTGAAATAGACAGTGAAAAAATTCAGGAAGAACTGAACCGGCGCCGGCCCGGCCAGAGCGAAATCACAAGCGGCAGATCGGAAAAGGACAAGGTTGAACTGATCAGTGGTGTTTTTAAAGGGAAAAGTACCGGTGCACCCATAGCGATGATGATCCGTAATGAGGATCACCGTCCGGAGGACTATGATCACCTGGAAGCTGCCTGGCGTCCAGGGCATGCTGACTTTACCTATGATCAGAAATACGGTTTCAGAGACCATCGCGGAGGGGGAAGATCATCGGCCAGGGAAACCGCTGCAAGGGTGATGGCGGGCGCCGTTGCCAAAGCACTGCTTGCAAAATCGGGTGTTTCCATTACCGCCTACGTAAGCGCCGTTTCCGACATACACGTAAAACGACCTTATACGGAGCTGAACCTTTCCCTTGCCGAAGGAAATATAGTCAGGTGTCCGGAAGAAGATACCGCAGCCAACATGATAGCCCTTATTGAAAAGGTGCGCGATGAAGGCGATACCCTGGGAGGGATAATCACCTGCGTGGCCCAACATGTTCCTTCCGGACTTGGGGAACCGGTATTTCATAAACTGCAAGCCGACCTGGCTGGGGCAATGATGAGCATCAATGCCACCAGAGGCTTCGAAATAGGCAGTGGATTTTCCGGCACGGAGATGCGGGGCAGTGTGCATAATGATAAATACATGGCGGAAGTAGATGCGGCGGGACATCCCCGGTTCCGGACCATGACGAATTACAGCGGAGGCATACAAGGGGGAATCAGCAATGGATCCGATATCGTTTTCAGGGTGGGCTTCAAACCGGTATCCACATTGATGAAAGATCAGAAGAGCTTTGACAAGGAAGGCAATCCCATTCTGCTGGAAGGAAAAGGGCGGCATGACCCCTGCGTGTTGCCGCGTGCCGGGAGCGGAGCTCGCGATCTGTTGGCGGTGGTGGACGCGGTCGGATTGCACCTGGTCGAATTCGATCCACAAACCGCTGCGGCGCAGTGGAGTTTTGTTCCACTGCCGGCGT
>CAZHSC010000100.1:6602-11543 GCA_964534995.1 uncultured Bifidobacterium sp. | reverse complement strand
GGCATTTTGTCGCCGTAGAATTCCCTTAAATCATAAATCCAGCGTACTACCTCCTGATTGGCCAAACCATGCAGGGGGCCCGCCAGTCCGTTCATACCGGCCGACAAGGAATAGTATGCATCACTCAATGCAGAACCCACAAGATGGGTGGCATGCGCTGATACATTTCCGCCTTCATGGTCCACATGTATGGTTAAATACAAGCGCATTAAGGCTTTCATTCCGTCATCATCGAAACCAAGCATGTGTGCGAAGTTGGCGCCCCAATCTAATTTCGGATCAGGTTCAATGTGTACACCGCCTTTGTAGGTACGACGATAGATGTAAGCCGCAATCCTGGGAAGCCGTGCGATGCAGTTCATCACGTCTTCGAACATCGGATCCCAGTATTGCTTTTTGCTGATCCCTTTCCTGTAAGCTGCCGCGAAATTACTTTCCGTTTGCATGGCCAGAATGGCCAGACTGAACTGCGTCATGGGATGGGTCCCCTTGGGCAAGGAATCCAGCATGTCAAACACATGCTTCGGCACATGGCTGCGACGAGCCCAGGCATTGCTCACTTCACGGGCATCCTCTTCTGTGGGGAGGTCGCCGGTGAGCAGGAGATAAAAAATACCTTCCGGCAAATTTTCTCCGCCTGCTCCGCGGGGTAACTTCTGGCGCAATTCCGGAATGGAATACCCTCTGAAACGGATGCCTTCTTCAGAATCCAGTTTGGAGGTTTCGGTAACCATGCCTATCATGCCTTTCATGCCATGATATACCTGTTCAATAGTATACGAACCGAGAACGATGTTTCCATGTTCCTTAATCAGTGTTTTAATCTCATCAGCCAGAGGCAATGCCTTTTGTGCAAATTTTTCTTTTAAGCGATCCATGTTTGTGTCAGACGGGCAAAGGGTAATTTAGTTATCGCGAGCGAAGGTAATAAACGTTAGAACAAGCAACAAAAGATTTGGTTAGCAACGGGTATGATTTTTATCCAATTCCCGGCAGGGGGTCGGCTCCTTGTAAAAAACGGATTTTTTATTGCGGTGTTTTGAATTGAGATCCAGTTGCAATACCAACACAATTATCGTGATAATAAATGCAGCCACTATTAAAATCCAGGCGAGCGTTTCAAACATTTTTTTAGCCTTCTTTTTAGGGCTCGATTTACGTTTGATCCTGACCCTTCTCCTGATTTTAACCTTTTTCTTCCTCCTTCTACGGCTACCACTATGCTCTTCAATAAGTTCACCTTCGTCAAGTTCGCCTTCGTTGGTGTGTGGCTCTTCATTTTCGTCCCTTTCCATGAAATTTTCATCTCCGGTATCATCGGATGCAGTATTCTTGGCCATATGAAAAATTAGATCTGATATGTTTAGAAGCGGGTGTATTTGAAATTCCTTCCTGCAAAGACAGCGCTGTCTCCAAGATCTTCCTCCAAACGAAGCAATTGATTGTACTTCGCGATCCTGTCTGAACGGGAGGCCGATCCTGTTTTTATTTGTCCGGTGTTCAGCGCTACGGCCAGGTCGGCAATGGTAGTATCTTCTGTCTCTCCGGAACGGTGGCTCATCACAGCCGTATAATTATTCTCTTTAGCCAGATTTACAGCATTGATGGTTTCCGTTAATGTGCCGATCTGATTCACCTTAACCAGGATGGAATTGGCAGTATGGGCATCGATTCCTCTTTGTAAACGCTTGGAGTTGGTAACAAATAGATCGTCACCGACCAATTGAATTTTACTGCCTAAGGTTTGTGTCAATTCTTCCCAGCCTTTCCAGTCGTCTTCAGCAAGGCCGTCCTCAATGGATACAATCGGGTATTTCTTGCACCAGTCACTCCAAAAACTAACCATCTGAGAAGAACTGAGTTTATCGCCATTTGATTTTTTAAAAATATACATCCCGCTGGCTTCATCATAAAATTCAGTACTGGCCGCATCCATGGCAATGAAAATATCCTTGCCTGCTGTATATCCTGCTTTTCCAATAGCTTCCAAGACCGCCTGAATCGCTTCCTCATTGGATTGCAGATTAGGGGCAAAGCCCCCTTCATCACCCACATTGGTACTCAAACCTTTTCCTTTTAAAACACCCTTTAATGCATGAAAAACCTCTGTACCCATGCGCAAAGACTCGGCAAAACTGTCGGCGCCGGAAGGCATGATCATAAATTCCTGAAAATCAATTTTATTGTCGGCATGAGCCCCGCCATTTAAAATGTTCATCATGGGCAAAGGCAGGGTGCAGGCATTAACACCCCCCACATATCTGTATAGCGAAAGACCTGCCTCGGCTGCAGCCGCCTTGGCCACCGCGAGAGAAACACCTAAAATGGCATTGGCACCCAGGTTGGATTTGTTTTCTGTACCATCCAAACGGATCATGGCTTCATCAATCGCGCGCTGGTCAAAAACCGACATTCCTTTCAATTCTTCAAAAATTGCTGTTTTTACATGATTTACCGCTTTACTGACTCCCTTGCCTGAATATCGTAACTTATCATTATCACGTAACTCGGCGGCTTCATGCTTCCCGGTTGAGGCACCGGAAGGTACTGCGGCCCGGCCGGAATATCCTCCCTGCGTAAATGCTTCAACTTCAATGGTTGGATTGCCTCTGGAATCTAATATTTCCCTGGCGTGTAAGGCAATAAGTATGCTCATATTCGAAACGTTATGCTTATTAAGGTCGTAAAAATAGGAAATCGGGATGGTCAATCATCAAAAATTCAGCTAAATATTCATTGGAATTAATGTAAATTTGCAACAAATGGCGAAAAGGGTATTGCAATCATTTCTTATGCTGCTGATGCTGCTGATTTTTATGGGATCGGCAGGATGGATGTATACAGCCCATTTTTGTAAGATGGAAAAATCATGCGATGCCGTGGTAGACTGTGATTGTTGTAATGAGGGGGATGACAGTTGTAACACATCCCGTTCCGGTATGGAGGGTGATCTGGCGTTTTCACAAGCCGGTGATGCTTGCTGCTTTGAAGTAAATGCCTATTACAATTTTCCATTATACCGTTCTATAACGGTTGAAATACCGGTCAATCAAATGGCAGTTGATCTATACTACACTCCGCTGTTTACGAATTTACATGCTCCCTTTTTACTACCTGGTGGAGCATATGATGATTTCCCGGATGCCTTGTCCGCTCTATCGCTGTCGCAGCGACTGGCAAGTTTACACATACTGCGCGTTTGAGATTGGTTTATTAAATCAGGAAGGCACTCGCCGCTTCTTAATTTCATAAACCTATCTATTCATGAAGAAAAATATTATTATACTTTTATTTTTTATGAGGTGTATGGACCTGACTGCTCAAAATGTGCAGATTAAAGGTACTGTCCGTGACGCCTCATCCAACACCGTGTTGCCGGGAGCAACCCTTTTACTGCCTGCCTTACAATACGCGGTATTGTCCAATGAAAAAGGACAGTTCATTATTGATCATTCCGGAACGTTTCCGGTGCAGTTGATCGTGTCTTACGTGGGGTTTTTAACGGATACGCTCATGATTCGGGATGCTGACAGGGAAATTGATATTGCCCTCTTTGCTTCACTCCAGTTGAGAGAGGCGGAAATAAGAGCCCGTCGTCAAAGTACTGAAATTTCAACCCTTCAACCCAGGAACATCGAATTGCTCACGGAAGGGGAATTGTTAAAAGCGGCCTGCTGTAATCTCTCCGAAAGTTTTGAAACCAATCCTTCGGTAGATGTGAACTATACCGATGCGGTTACCGGTGCAAAGGAAATTCAGTTGCTGGGTCTCTCAGGCATTTATACCCAAATGCTGGGAGAAGCTATACCAACATTAAGGGGACTCGCAACCCCTTATGGACTGATGCACATTCCAGGTTCATGGATGGAATCTATTCAGATTGCGAAAGGTGTGGGCTCGGTAACCAATGGCTATGAGGGCATTACCGGACAAATTAATGTGGAATATAAAAAACCCTTGGTTAAGCAGCCCCTGCTTCATTTAAACCTATATGGAGATGCCTTTGGAAGGGCGGAACTGAATACTATTTATACCATGCCGCTAAAAAGCAAATGGAATTACATGTTCATGGCACATGCCAGTGGCCTGCAAAGTGAGAATGACCATAACGGAGATGATTTTCTGGACATGCCGATGAACAAGCTGGTGAATGTGTATAACCGCCTGCATTTTAACAGCCGGGAAAAATGGGAGGGGCAGTTTGGCGTCAAGGCCATGTATGAAAACAGAACGGGTGGAAGTACCTCATTCAATGAGAAGGAGGATAAGTTTACCACCAAAGCTTATGGTTTTGGCATTGAAACCCGGCGCCTTGAGGCTTATGCGAAAACAGGAATGGTTTTTCCGGAAAAACCTTATAAATCCATGGGCTTGCAGTTATCCGGAACGATACATGATCAGGATGCGTTTTTCGGACTTCGGTCATACCTGGCAAGTCAGTATTCTGTGTATGCCAATTATATTTATATGAGCGTTATCTCTTATACCGATCATAAGTTTAAAACCGGCCTCGATTTTAAGTACGATTATTATGATGAGTTAGTTGACGACAGCATATTTACAAGAACGGAGTCAGTGCCCGGTCTCTACTTTGAATATGCCTACGGCTGTGAGGAGGAGAAATTTGGCGCCATTGCAGGCTTTCGCATGGATTATCATAATATGTTTGGTTGGTTGTATACCCCCAGACTAAATATGAAATATAATTTTTTACCTGACCTTATCTTGCGGGTTTCAGCCGGACGCGGGTATAGGAGCCCTAATACGTATTCAGATAATATCGGACTCTTTGTCAGTGCTAAAAAACTTCGGGTGTTGGAAGCTCCGGAAATTGAAGATGCCTGGAATGGAGGCCTGAATCTCACATCTAGATTCAGGATAAAAGGAAAAGAAGGAAGTTTGATGTTGGATGCTTACCGAACTCATTTTGAGAACCAATGG
>CAZHSC010000100.1:0-6592 GCA_964534995.1 uncultured Bifidobacterium sp. | reverse complement strand
TACAGTAGTGCTGATGACGTTTATTATTATAATCTGAATGGGCGATCCTCTGCCACCTCCTTTCAAGCCACCTTCACTTTTGAACCTTTGCTGGGTTTGGTGTTTAAAACTGCCTGGCGATATGATGATGTAAAGACAGACTACCTGGATTATCCTGAACTTGCAAAGCCCTTACTGGCAAAAAACAAGGCGCTTGTAAACATTGCATATAGTGACAAATCTGAAAAATGGAGGGCGGATGCAACACTGCAATGGGAGGGAACTAAACCTTTGCCTCCGGCGGCGGGACATATAAACCTGCCAGCGGATGATTCCGGTGATTTCCGGCGTTCACCTGATTTCTTTCAGTTAATGGCGCAAATCACCCGGGTATTTAAGATTTGGGAGGTTTACCTGGGAGCGGAAAATATTCTGAATTATACACAACACCCTGTAATTCTTGGCAGCGATAATCCATTTGGTTCAGATTTTGACGCTACGCAGATTTGGGGGCCTGTAATGGGTACCCGCCTTTACGCGGGCATTAGATTAAATATCATTAAACAATAATTAGATCATGACTATGAAATGGCAAAAAGTAAAATTTAGTGTATTATGCATCTTCTTTGCAAGTGCTGTTTATTCGCAAACCGATACGCTTCGAGTGAAAACAAGTGCTCAATGTTCAATGTGCAGGAAGAAACTTGAACATAATTTATCCTATGAAAAAGGGGTGAAATCGGTAAAGCTCGACCTGAACAACAAAGTGTTAACTATTGTATATGCAAGCACTAAAACTAATCCTGAAAAAATAAGAATGGCTATCGCCGATCAAGGCTATGATGCGGATACCATCCCTGCCAACCCGAAAGCATACAACAATTTACAAGAATGTTGTAAAAAAGGCGGGCACGGGGATTAATTTCAGTTTGCCTGAGTCATATCTTTTAACAGGACAGAGAAGCCGTCCGGTCTTTTTTTCCTTTCAATAAGTGAGGGTTTAGGCGCCGGCTTTTGCCGCGAAATTTCGCACGTCTGAACCGCTGATGGTTTTATCGCAGAGAATAATCAGACGTTCCACCACATTGCGCAACTCCCGGATATTTCCGGTCCAGTTGATTTTTTTTAATTCATCATATGCTTCTTTGGTAAAAGATTTTCTGGGCATTTTGTAATCATCACAAATCTGCTCCATGAAGTAGTCCGAAATAAGCGGAATATCATCTTTACGCTCATTCAGCGAGGGTACGTGAATTACGATTACACTTAAGCGGTGATACAGGTCTTCTCTGAAATTATTTTTTTCAATTTCCTTTTGCAGGTCCTTGTTGGTGGCAGCGATGATCCGCACATTGACCGGAATTTCTTTTTCGCCGCCCACACGGGTAATTTTATTTTCCTGCAATGCACGGAGCACTTTGGCCTGGGCCGATAAACTCATGTCGCCGATTTCATCCAGAAACAAGGTTCCATTGTGCGCCATTTCGAATTTTCCAATTCTTTGCTTCACCGCCGAAGTGAAGGCTCCCTTCTCATGACCAAAAAGCTCACTTTCTATAAGTTCGGAGGGTATGGCGGCGCAATTTACTTCTACCAATGGCGAAGCATTTCGGTTGCTCTGTTCGTGGATCCATCGGGCCACCAGTTCTTTACCGGTTCCGTTTTCGCCGGTGATCAAAACACGGGCATCGGTTGGAGCCACCCGGGCGATCATTTCCTTGATTTTCATGATGGGTTCAGAGTTACCTATCATTTCATTGTTCCGGGTAATCTTCTTCTTGAGCACTTTGGTTTCTTTCACCAGCGACGACCGGTCCAGAGCATTCCGCAGGGTGATCAGCATTCTGTTCAGATCCAGTGGCTTTGAAATGAAGTCATAGGCCCCCTTTTTAATAGCTTCTACGGCAGTCTCTATGGTTCCATGGCCTGAAATCATGATAACAGGAGTGTCATTTTGTAACTCCATGGCCTTTTCCAACAATTCAAGACCATCCATCTTTGGCATTTTGATATCGCAAAGGACAAGATCGAACTTTTCTGATTCGAATTTTTTCAGACCCTCAACACCATCCCCTGCATCCTGAACTTCATGCCCTTCATATTCCAGGATCTCCTTCAAGGTGTTTCTGATGCTCTTTTCGTCATCAATTACGAGTATTTTTGCCATAGGGCTTTGTATTTTATTTTTTCTGTATTAAGATGCTTTGCTTCTCGCTTCGCTTTCCTGGCTACTTAAAATAGCCTTGCAAATATCTCTAATAATTGCCTTGACAGAATTCCTGCAGGACCCCTTCTTTTAAAGAAAATGTACACAAATGCAGGTCATTTATACCGGTATTATCAAGTACAAAAGAAAGAAGCAGTGAGGCGAGGGAGATCATATCCGCTCTCATTTTTAACATACCTGGCATTACAAGTCTTTCTGAATAGGTACTGGATATCAGTTTTTTATGCAATTTCCTGTATTGTTTCAATTCAAAAGTGTAATGGTGTTTTTTTCCAAGAATTCTGTTTTCTTTTCTTAAAATAAGGGAGGCAAAGGTGTCGAATGAACCGCTCGAACCAATCAATCGTACCGGTTTGTATTTGTGACAAGCAGTCATAAGCGGCATCAATTGTTTTTCAAGGAATAGTTCCAGTTGCTGTATTTCGGATTTCCGGATCGGATCAGAGGGATGGAGATGCTCCAATAATCGGGCGGCTCCAAGCCGGAAACTCCTCTTCCAGATAATTTGATCTTTGAGGCAGAGTATGAACTCTGTGCTACCGCCTCCAATATCCATTATAAGGGATGTTTTTTCATCCATAGGAAAGGCAGATTTTACACCCTCATAAATTAAACGGGCCTCTTCGTTTCCATCAATTAGCCGGATGTCGAAACCACTTTCTTTTTTAATCAAACGGATCAGATCCTCACCATTTTTGGCATCTCTTAAGGCGGCCGTTCCAACTACCTGCACCTTTTCTACATGAAACTTTTTTATCAGTTCCCGGTAATCCCTCATAGCCTTCAGGGCTTTTTGGGTGGGGATGGGTTCGATAATCCGTTTATTAACTCCTTGAGAACCAAGTTTGACAACTTTTTTTCTTCGGCACAGAAACCGCCATTTTTCATGCGCTTTCTCCGCAATAAGAAGGTTGAAGGTGTTGGTGCCGCAATCGATAACGGCCACTCTTTTTTCAGACATTTATCCTTTGTAAAACAACCAACGCATCAATTCCTTATACGTCACTTTTTTACCATATAATAAGATGCCGGTACGGTAAATTTTTGCCGCGAGCCAGGTGGCCCCGATGAATCCGGCAATCAATAAGCCTACCGACAAGGCAAGTTCCCAGCCCGGAACGCCAAAAGCAATCCTCACCATCATCACAACCGGGGAAGTGAGCGGAATAATCGAAAACCAAAATCCCAGTTGGCTGTCAGGGTTTTGGACAATGGTTTGTGCCACCACAAAGGCGAGGATAAGTGGAATGGTTACAGGCAGCATAAATTGTTGTGTTTCCGTTTCATTATCCACTGCGGCACCTATTGCGGCAAATAAGGCGCTATAGAGAAGATATCCGCCCAGAAAATAAATGATAAAACATGTGATGATCAGCACAAAATTAATGCTCGATAACTGATCAAAGATTTTGGAAATTGCGTCCTGCTTTACGGTGCTGTTGGTGCCAAGTTCTTCAAGGCCTCTGTTGTCAGACCCCGCTCTTTCCATTTGTTGTGCGATAACAGCTACATCCTTTTTCGTATCAACCAGCATTTTTCCGGCTATACTGGTAAGTGCCATAGTTAAAACGATCCAAAGCATAAATTGAGTCAGGCCTACCAGGGCGATACCAACAATCTTACCCATCATCAGCTGAAAGGGTTTAACCGAAGAAATAATGACCTCCACAATTCTGTTGGATTTTTCTTCAATCACTCCACGCATCACTTGTACCCCGTACAGGAAAATAAAAATATAGATCAGGAATCCGCAAATAAAGCCAACTACAGTAGCAAGTTCAGCACTGTTTTCTTCCCCTTTTAAGGTTAAGGTTTTTATATCTACCCTTGTGTCGATCGACGACAAAACTTTTTCATCGATACCAGCCGATTTCAGCTTGTCGTTCTCAATTTGCTTTTTCAGCACACTCTCTATATAAGTAGTTACTCCAAGGTTGGCCTGCTTCTCGGTAAAGAGCATGGCGCCACCTGGGTTTTTCATCATATCAGCCGGGAGGAAAAGAATCCCATAATATTTTTCAGGGTCGAATGCTTTTTTTGCAGAGTCCAGCGACAAGCGGCTGTTGACAAAGAGTACTGTTTCCGAACTGGGCAATTGAGAGATGAAAATATCCGGATGTTGATCAATAACCATGATTTTGTTCTCCTTGTCGTTGGAGTACTTGGCAATCAACACAGGTGCCAGGGCCAGGGCTGCCATTAGCACGGGCCCTAAAATTGTCATGACGATAAAGGACTTCTTCTTTACCCTGGACAGATATTCACGTTGTAAAATCAAGAGGATCTTATTCATATACTAAGGCTTTACGGTCGAAACACTTTGAATAAAAATATCATTCATACTGGGAAGCACTTCACGGAAGCTGTGAATAGTAACATTTTGCAGCAGGCCCTGTAAGAGGGCATTGGTAGCGTTTTCTTCATGCATACGAATGGTAGCTTTCATCCAGTCGCCATGCTGTACATTGCTGAGCAGTTCAAAGTGTCCCCACAGGCTATTGGCCAGGCTGATGTTACTCCCTTCGTATTCCACTTCATAAAGATTACTTCTGAAAGATTTCCTGATATCGCGGACAGAGCCTTCGAGCAGTTTTTTTGACTTATTAATTAAAGCGATATGCGTGCACAGTTCTTCTACCGACTCCATACGATGGGTTGATAAAGCGATGGTGGTACCGTTTTCTTTCATTTTCAGAAGTTCGTCTTTAATCAGGTTGGCATTGATGGGATCAAAACCTGTAAAGGGTTCATCCAGTATCAGAAATGATGGTTCATGGACTACAGTTACAATAAACTGAACCTTTTGTTGCATTCCTTTTGACAACTCCTCCACTTTCTTTGACCACCAAGCTTTAATTTCAAAGCGTTCAAACCAATAGGTTAATCTTTTTAATGCTTCACTTCGGCTCAAGCCTTTAAGTTGAGCGAGATACAGGGCCTGTTCACCCACCGGCATCTTTTTATAAAGCCCGCGTTCCTCGGGCAAGTAGCCAATCTGCGAAGTGTGCTCAGGCTTAAGTAATTCATTGTTAAAAAGAATGCTGCCGGTATCAGGTGCAGTAATTTGATTAATAATACGGATCAGCGATGTTTTCCCGGCGCCATTGGGCCCCAGTAAGCCAAAGACAGTTCCCTGTTGTATATGCAGAGATACATTATCTAAGGCAATGTCCTTGTCATATGCCTTTGAAACTCCTCGTACTTCAAGAATTGTATTCATAATAATAGCTGACTAAAATCAGGGCACTAATGTAGTTCAGATTAAAACAACCGCCATTTTTATCATTTAGTTTGCAAGAAAACTGGCAAAAGGGGCACTATTCGGGCAAGAAATTAAGGTGGCTATGATACCGTTTTGGGGTAGAAAAGGTAGAAATGGGGGCATTTGGCAGGCACATTTGAATAATATACTATTGTATACCAACAACATAGAAATATTTTCAATAAATACTTGCCGAAATATTTGACAAAGAGAAAAGACATACTAATTTTGCCCTCCCGTTTGCGGATATCCGCAATGTGAAGTGAGAAAGTTCTGAAAAAAGGTGAGAAAAAATTTGGTGGAAAGAAAAAGTATACTTACTTTTGCACCCCCAATTACGGGAAAATAGTTCTGAATTAAGATTGAATTAAACGAGAATAAGTGCCGATTGCGGCATTCGTTGAATCAAACGTTCTTTGAAGGATTGGAAGGAAATAACAGCACTGTATGAGCTAAGACTCATATTGAGTAGAAATCTGAGCAAATCATTTCCGTCATAAAAAACGGAATCAAACATTAATTACAATGGAGAGTTTGATCCTGGCTCAGGATTAACGCTAGCGGCAGGCCTAATACATGCAAGTCGAACGGGATTTCGGGTAGCAATATCTGAATGAGAGTGGCGCACGGGTGCGTAACGCGTATGTAATCTACCGCTGACTGGGGAATAGCCCTCCGAAAGGAGGATTAACACCGCATAACACTATGAAGGGGCATCTCTTTATAGTCAAAACTCTGGTGGTCAGCGATGAACATGCGTCCGATTAGCTAGTTGGTGAGGTAATGGCTCACCAAGGCGACGATCGGTAGGGGGTCTGAGAGGATGATCCCCCACACTGGTACTGAGACACGGACCAGACTCCTACGGGAGGCAGCAGTAAGGAATATTGGACAATGGGCGCAAGCCTGATCCAGCCATGCCGTGTGCAGGATGAAGGCCTTATGGGTCGTAAACTGCTTTTATACAAGACAAAACCTCCCGATGTATCGGGAGTTGATGGTACTGTAAGAATAAGGGTCGGCTAACTTCGTGCCAGCAGCCGCGGTAATACGAAGGACCCGAGCGTTATCCGGATTTACTGGGTTTAAAGGGAGCGTAGGCGGTCTCATAAGTCAGTGGTGAA
>CAZHSC010000099.1:0-11738 GCA_964534995.1 uncultured Bifidobacterium sp. | reverse complement strand
TCTCTTTGATATCACTAAATGTGATCAGCGAAGGAGCCATCGAACCCTGGAATTTCGTGGTGAGACCAATTGCCAGCGGATGAGAGGAGTATTGTTCCAGTGTACCCAATAAGTAGTTAACAGTGGCTTCATCAGCATGGTAGTGGATTTCTTTTACGCTTATTTTTCCGCTGGTTAAGGTGCCCGTTTTATCAAATACAATGGTGTTGATTTCTCTTAATCGTTCCATGGTATCACCACCTTTGACTAATATTCCATTCCTGGCAGCACGGCCTATTCCAACGGCTACTGCTGTAGGTGTGGCAAGACCCATTGCGCAGGGACAGGATACCACAAGGACTGCGATTCCCCGAAGCATGGCCTCTCCGGTACCCACTTCAAGAAAATAATAACTGATCATAAAGGTTAATATAGAAATAAGAATAACAATGGGCACAAACCATGAACTTACTTTATCCCCGACCCGCTGAATATGCGGCTTTTGAAGGGTAGCCCGCTTCACGGTTTCAATCATTTTGCTGAGCACGGTATCGTCCCCTGTCTTCTCAACAATAATTTTAATATATCCGCTTAAAAGAATGGTCCCACATAATACCTTGTCATTTTCTGCTTTTTCAACCGGCATGCTCTCACCGGTCATCATGGACTGATCGACTGTGGCTATTCCCTCGTATATGGTGCCATCTGCCGGAATTTTCTCTCCGTTATTTACCTGAATCAGATCCTGGCTGTGAATTTGTGCAACAGGCACTTCCTTTGTCGTTTCAATTTCAGACAGTGGGTTAATTATTTTTCTTGCCATTTGAGGCTGTATCCTTGTTAAATGTTCCAAAGCCGAAAATGTTCTTTTTAAACTTTTCTTCTCAATTATATTTCCCAGAAGTACCAGCGTAATAATTGTAGCAGAGGTTTCAAAGAAAAGATATTGGCTTACTTCCGGCTTACCCGAAAAAAAAAACCAACCAATACAGGAGTAAATAAAAGCAGATACTGAGCCAATAGTGATTAGCACATCCATGTTTAGGATACCGGTCTTAATGGAACCCAGGGCGCTTCGGCCGAAATGAAGCATTCCGATCAATAGCACCGGTGCCGATAAAATTAATTGTACAAAAGGTGTATGAAGCGGATGCCAGCTAAGAACCATGTGCAACACCAGCGGTATGGTTAATATAAGGCATAGGATAAACTTTGCATCCAGTGAATAAGTAATCCTTTGTAAAACAGTCTTCTTTATGTCATCCGTTTCATCAATTACCCGGTACCCCAATCCTTGAATATCGCTTTTTACCTGATAGAGGTCGATTCCATTTACCAGATCCAATTCCACATCTCCACTGTCATAATCTACCCTCACATTTTTAAGGCCTTTCTTTTCAAGATGGCGGGCAATACCTTGTGCACAACTCGAACAAGTCATGCCTTCCACTTTCAAAACAGTTTTTTCCATCTTAAGGCAAAATTAGTTTTTAAGCCATGATAAAGAGAAAATATCTTGGGTGAAATCTATTTTGGAAATTCGTTTGGCTGTATTTTTTAGAAACATTACATTTGCAGCCTCCAAACACGGTGGATGTAGCTCAGTTGGTTAGAGCGCCAGTTTGTGGCACTGGAGGTCGGGGGTTCGACCCCCCTCATTCACCCAAAAGGAGTCAAATTTAATTTGGCTCCTTTTTTTATTAACGCATTTTCTTTCAATGTATTTTATAATAAATATTTGTTAGAAATGCAGCAGGGATTATGAATTAACCCATGCTTAATAATATTTATAGTATTACTATTCAATGAAATACAATATATGCATGCCGAAGGAGCATTAAAAATCAACCCTAAATATTTTACATATTAGTAATATCTTCATAATACTGAATAAAAGGCTTTTGAATGAAATCGCTCCCAAGTATCTTTGCAGCCTAATAATAATTATCAGATATGTCAACGGAAACACAAGCACCCACTGCTCAAAACACGTATGAACGCCAACTTGAAGATTGGATTGAACAAGAAAAAGCAGCCATTGAGCTGATTCATTTAACAGGAAGCTTATGGTTTAATAAATCTGTTGAGCTGATAATTTTCAGAAACCAACTGGTTGACCGTAGCGCTAGTCAGATTTTGAATCTTCACCAGTATGCCAACGATATTGTTAAAAAACCAATTACCGTAATGGACACGCTGGAACTAACGCGTGCTTTGAATGCAATGGATCTTGCGCCCTCCCGTATAGATATTGGACGTTTGGCATCAGAATGGCTAAGTGAAAAATCCACTTTTAATAATGATGCCAGAAAATTTATTGAAAATAAATTGGGCGATTTCATTGGTAAAGACAGGAGAAAAATGATCCCCAGGGATGTAATTTTATATGGTTTTGGCCGTATCGGTCGTATCCTGGCCCGTGAATTAGTGGGACAAGCCGGAAAAGGGGAACAATTGCGTTTGCGGGCAATCGTAGTCAGAAAGCGGTCAGCCGATGATTTGACCAAGCGTGCGGAATTACTCAGAAACGATTCAGTCCATGGACCATTTCCTGGAACTGTTATCGAAGATGAGGAGAAAAGCGCCCTGATAGTAAATGGTCATACCATTTATGTGATAGATGCGAAAAATCCTGAAGATGTGGATTATACCACCTATGGTATTAATAATGCATTGCTGATTGACAATACAGGTGTCTCCCGCGACCGTGAAGGTTTGGGAAAACACCTTAAAGCCAAAGGTGTTGATAAAGTATTGCTTACTGCACCCGGGAAAGGGGATATACCCAATGTGGTATATGGTGTGAATGAAAAGAATCACGCTGAAAACGAAAAAGTATTTTCTGCTGCCTCCTGTACTACCAACGCAATCGTTCCGGTACTGGCAGTTATTGAGAAGTCACTCGGAATTGAAAGGGGACACATTGAAACCATTCACTCCTACACAAATGATCAGAACCTGCTTGACAACTATCACAGCAAGTACCGCCGGGGACGAAGTGCGGCCATGAATATGGTTATTACTGAAACCGGAGCCGACAAAGCGGTGGCAAAAGTGTTACCTGTATTGGAGGGAAAACTTACCGGTAACGCAGTACGGGTTCCAACCCCCGATGTTTCTCTTGCTATCCTGAACCTTACTTTAAAGAAAGAAGTAAGTAAAGACGATGTAAATGACATATTAAAAGATGGAGCCTTGCGTGGCAACCTGGTAGAGCAAATACAGTACTCAAATTCCAACGAACTTGTTTCTTCCGATTTGATTGGTAATCCCTGTGCTTCAATTGTAGATTCGCCCGCCACCATCGTTTCAAAGGATAAAAAGAGTGTGGTCCTGTATGTTTGGTATGATAATGAATATGGATATAGCCGGCAGGTGATACGTTTTGCAAAATACCTTGCAGATGTGATTCGCCTAACTTACTATTAAGATAAATAAACAAGAGGAGGAAGGCTGCCAGCAATGGCGGCCTTTTTCATTTTTTGGAAAGCTTGATTTATAGTGGCAGAAAATGATGACAGGAAATGGTTATTCGCCAAGATACGATTTCAGAATCTTACTTTTGTTTTTATGCCTGAGCCTGCGGAGCGCCTTTTCCTTTATCTGGCGGACTCTTTCACGGGTCAGGTCAAATTTAGAACCTATTTCTTCCAGCGTAAGCCCATGACCTAATCCTATGCCAAAAAACAAGGTGACTATTTCCCTCTCCCTTTCCGACAAAGTACTGAGAGACCTTTCTATCTCTTTTCTTAAGGAGTCATTGATGAGCTGAACATCGGCACGGGGAGATTCCGTATTTTCTATAACATCAAGCAGCGTATTATCTTCTCCCTGAACAAATGGGGCATCCATGGAAACATGCCTTCCGGAAATGCGTAATGCATCGGAAATTTTATCAATGGGAAGGTCGGTGATTGCAGCGATTTCCTCATAGGAAGGCTCCCGTTCAAATTCCTGTTCCAGTTTACTGAAGGCCTTACTGATTCGGCTTAGTGAACCAACCTGGTTAAGCGGCAACCTTACTATTCTTGCCTGTTCGGCAATCGCTTGCAATATACTCTGCCGGATCCACCAAACCGCATAGGAAATGAACTTAAAACCGCGGGTTTCATCAAAGCGTTTCGCGGCTTTAATCAAACCAAGATTTCCTTCATTGATGAGGTCGGGTAAACTTAATCCCTGGCTTTGATATTGCTTGGCTACAGAAACTACAAAGCGGAGATTGGCACGGGTTAACTTATCGAGTGCGCTGCTGTCGCCTTCGCGAATAAGACGGGCAAGCCGTACCTCTTCCTCTGCCGGAATCATCGGCTCTTTTCCAATCTCAGCAAGATACTTTTCAAGTGAAGCACTTTCACGATTGGTAATCGATTTACTAATTTTCAGTTGACGCATAGTTGTGATTTGTCACTTCTGAAAATTGTTCTGGCTTTGTGTAAAACAAATATAGAATTTTAAATCCGGAAATTCCAAGCGCTTCAGTAAATAAAAAAAGGAGACTGTCTGAGTGAAACAATCTCCTTTGATTTTTTTATTCGCACAAATTACATGCCGAAACCGTAGTAGGCTTTAATTCCATTGGGATATACACCTTCAATCAACACACCACCTTTTTTGGATTCCAGGTATTCGGTTACTTCTTTGGCCGATTTTACCCTTTTATTATCGATAGATGTGATGATGAACCCTTCTTTCAAACCTGCGCTTTTGAGTTTTCCACTCTGCAAATCGCTCACTTTAACTCCTGATTCCAGTCCAATTTTATTCAATTCGCTTTCCGGTGCATTTTCTAATTTGGCACCCAACAGGTTGATGGCTTCATTTTTGGTAATCCTGGTATTACCATCTTTATTTCTTAAAATAACCGGGAAATTCTTTTCACTGTTATTACGCATCACCGTTACCATGATTTTGTCGCCTGGCCTGTATCTTCCTACTTGTTCCTGCAACTCCGGTGAACTTTTAATAGGATTTCCGTTAATTGATTTAATGATGTCCCCTTCTTTGATACCTGCTTCTGCCGCTGCTCCGCCATCGGTAAGACCGTTTACATATACTCCATCCAGCGTTTTAACGGACTTTTCTTTTGCGAATTCAGCGTCAATATCCCTGATACTTACACCGATAAATCCCCGCTGTACCACGCCGAATTCCATGAGATCTTTCACCACTTTTTTAACAATGTTTACCGGAATGGCGAAGGAATAGCCGGCATATGAACCGGTATTGGAAGCAATGGCTGCATTGATTCCAATTAACTCACCATTCAGGTTCACCAATGCACCACCCGAGTTACCTGGATTTACGGCCGCATCTGTTTGAATAAACGATTCTATTGGGAACTTCTGATCCGGAAGTATGTTGATGTTTCTTGCCTTGGCACTTACGATGCCCGCGGTAACTGTGGATGTAAGGTTAAATGGGTTTCCGACTGCCAGTACCCATTCCCCAACTTTAACTAAATCTGAATTTCCCATGGAAATGTACGGTAGTTTGCTGGCTTCCACTTTTAATAAGGCAAGGTCGGTAGAAGGATCGGTACCGATTACCTTCGCTTCGAAAGTTTCCTTATCGTTGAGTGTAATGGTAACAATTTCAGCATTGTCAATAACATGATTATTGGTTACAATGTACCCATCTTCAGATATGATGACCCCGGAACCGGTGGATTGTTGTTGTGGCATCTGTCGTGGCGCAGGATTACCCCAGAAAAAATTAAATGGGTCAAAAAACTGCCCCTGATAACCCTGCTGAACTGCATATTTTGAGGTAACATGTACTACTACAGGGACTGTATTCTCTGCAGATGTTGTAAAGTCTACGGGGCCTTCTCCGTTACCTGAAAACCGAACGGTTCTTACCATCGTTTGATTGTTGTAATCATCGCGGTGCAAATTATCTGAATCATTTGCTTTGAGCAGATAGTTGTTAATCCCTGCACCAGCAATTCCTCCAATAACTGCAAAAGCAAGCAGCGCTGCTGATTTCCTGATCTTGTTCATTTTTCTGTGACTTTAATTGTTATACTTTACACAATACGATTTTGGCCCAAAATTATTTTCCTCAATATGAACCAAAAATGAATTTAACCGTCTTTTAACCAAGGTTGAGGGACTGGAGCCGAAGTGCCATCAGCCGGGCAATATTTTAATGTTTTCACTATTTTTACAGAAATGGAATTGGACTTCTTCAAGTACCAGGGTACGGGTAATGATTTTGTAATGATTGACGGCATGGATGATCCGGTTCATTTGTCGCCCGGTTTTATTAAACACTGTTGTGATCGCAGATTTGGGATCGGTGCTGATGGTTTGATTCAGCTAATGAGACATGAAAACCATGACTTTGAAATGCTTTATTTTAATGCAGACGGCAAGCCCGGCTCCATGTGTGGTAACGGTGGCCGATGTGCAGTACAATTCGCTATCGATAAGGATTACGTTAAAGAAAATTGCAGGTTTTGGGCTGCCGATGGTTCCCATGAAGCATGGTACCTGAGCGATGGTCTTATATCCCTTCAAATGAATGATGTGAAGCAGGTTAAAAGGATGGGGGATGACTTTTTCCTGGATACTGGGTCTCCTCATTTTGTGAGGTTTGTAAATGCAATTGAAAATTATGATGTATTTTCGGAAGGCAGGGCTGTAAGAAATAATCCGACGTTTAAAGATGCCGGAACAAATGTTAATTTTATTGAGTGGCAGAACGAAAAACTCTTTGTCAGGACTTACGAAAGAGGGGTGGAAGAGGAAACATTGAGTTGCGGTACAGGAGTTACGGCTTCAGCAATTGTGGCGGGTACCATGCGCAGCAATGAAAAAATGCAGGAGATACATGTCAACACAAGAGGAGGAGCGCTCATCGTAAAGTTCCGTATCGCTCCAGATGGCTATTCTGAAATTCGGCTGGAGGGTCCTGCCGCTTTTGTTTTTAACGGTAAAATAAAAGTATGATCAGAGGGAACAGTATATTATTAAGGGCATTGGAACCCAAGGACGTTGATTTGATGATGATTTTTGAAAATGATACTGAAATCTGGCCTGTCAGCGGCACCTTTGCTCCTTACTCACGATATACACTGGAACAGTATTATAAAAATGCAACCCAGGATATTTATACTTCCAAACAGCTGCGTCTTGCCATTGAATTGATTGTGGAACTTCCCGGCTCGGGTGAAACCATTGGTTATATAGATCTCTTTGATTTTGACCCCCAGCACAGAAGAGCAGGAGTAGGTATTCTGATCGGTAATAAGGCATATCGAAGAAAGGGCTTTGCCACTGAAGCATTATCACTCCTTGTAAAGCATAGTTTCAATACCTTGAACCTCCATCAGCTGTATTGCCACATTGATAATACTAATGAATCGAGTTTACGGCTGTTTTCCAGGGTTGGATTCAGAACCTGTGGATCATTAAGGGACTGGATTGTTTATGACGGGAAATGGCATAGCGTATCATTGCTGCAATTGATCCGTCCTTCTGTAATTATTTAGAAATGACAACTTTTGTAAAATACGTCTTAGCCGTATTCTGTTGTATACTATTTACTGTTTTAAACTGGTATTGCCAAACCCCTTCCAGAAAATCTATGGAAGAGACAGCACGAGCCAGAACCGCTTATGCAGCATTAACGGATACAGCAGAGTATGTGGGTATGAATACCTGCAAAGGATGTCACCCCCAGGTGCATGCCAGTTTTATACATACCGGCATGGGAATGTCCTTTGATAAAGCGTCCAGATTAAAAAGTGCGGCTGACTTTTCATCCGGAAATACGGTTTATGATTCATATAAGAATATGAATTACCATTCCTTTTGGAAAAATGACAGTTTGTTTTTCAGGGAATTTCGCCTTTCAAGTAAGGATACGGTATATTCCAGAAGTGAACCTATAAAATTTATTGTTGGTTCAGGACAGCATACCAACTCCCATATGTGGGAAAGTAACCATTACGTCTTCCAGGCCCCCATGACCTTTTATACGCAGAAACAAAGATGGGATCTGCCTCCCGGTTTTGAGAACGGGCAGAATTCAAGGTTTAACAGAATCATTGGCCTCGAATGCATGTCATGTCATAATGCCTACCCGGACTTTGTTTTGGGTTCTGAAAATAAATACAACAAAGTGTATAGTGGTATCGATTGTGAAAGATGTCATGGCCCGGGGAGTGTCCATGTTCGTGAGAAATCAATGGGTATCCTCATTGATACTTCAAAGCAGATCGATTATTCAATTGTGAATCCTTCCAAGTTACCCATAGACCTTCAGTTTGATGTTTGTCAACGCTGCCATATCCAGGGCAATGCAGTATTGAACGATGGAAGATCATTTTTTGATTTTAAGCCCGGAATGAAATTGTCAGAGGTGATGAATGTATTTATGCCGGTTTATTCGGGCAATGACAATGAACATATCATGGCTTCTCACGCTGAGAGATTAAAAATGAGTAAGTGCTTTGTCCGTACCCGGGAACAGATGAAAAAATCAGGCAGAGCCGATAAAAATGAATTAAAGCCTTATAAGGACGGACTCACATGTATTACCTGCCATAATCCGCACGTGAGTGTCAAAAGCCAGGATAAGCAGTTTTTCAATAAGGCCTGTATGAAATGTCATGATGGAAAAAATGAAGGCTTTTGCGCTGATGGGGAAAGTATCACTAGCCATCTAGGTAATGCTGCCAATTGTGTAAGTTGTCATATGCCGGTGCATGGTACGCTTGATATCCCGCATGTGAGCGTACATGATCATCGCATTGCTATTCCTGCGAAAAGAGAGGATGTCCATAAGGTAAAGAAATTTATTGGCATTAATTGTATTAACAATCCTGATCCTCCGCCCACCGCAAGGGCACAGGCTTATATCAATTATGTGGAAAAGTTTGGAATGGACAAATCACTACTGGACTCAGCATTGGCCATTCTTAACCTGGCTGGAGAATCCGGGATAGAAATGCAATTCCATATGTTCATTCATGTGTACTACCTGAAAGGTCAGTATGAAAACGTCATTGCGATCGTGAATAAAATGCCCGGGATCAATGAAAAAATAAACAGGAAATCCTATGATAATAAAGATGCATGGACATCTTACAGGATTGCCGAAGCCTTTCTGAACACCGGTAACCATAAGCAGGCAATATCATGGTTTGCTAATGCTTTTAAACTGGCTCCCCTCCATCCTGATTTCGGTAATAAATACGCGAACGCACTTGCAAGCATGGGAAGGTATAAGGAGGCCAGAGAAATATTCTCAGGTCTTGTTACTGAACATCCCTATTTTGCACCAGCACTTTGTAACCTCGGTTATCTGGTTTTGCTGCAGGATGGCAATTTTCAATTGGCCCATCACTATTTTGACAAAGCCCTGCTTTTAGAACCTGACTATGAGTTGGCAATACTAAACAAAGCCCTTGCGTTTATGCATGAGGGACGTAATCATGATGCTAAAGCGATGCTCATTCAGGCATTGAAAAATAACCCTGGAAGCGTTTCATTAAAAGAAGGGTTGAAAAAACTGAATACCCTGTAACAACATTCACTTGTGGCTAAGAAAAAAAAGAAAGTAAGTGCGGGTTTTAAAAGATTGACCATTGCCTTTTCAATGGTTATTTTGCTGTCTGGCAGTATAGTAATCTGGTCGTTTTATACCAAAGTTTTTTCACCCAATGTTGACATTGAAAATTCTTCAGGGCGATTTGTATTTATTCCTACCGGTTCAAATTTTATTGATGTAATGAGGATACTTGAAAAACAAGGATTATTGAAAAATAGTGCATCCTTTCAATGGGTGGCCGAGCAGATGAAATATACCAAAAATATCAAGCCCGGTAAATATGAAGTGAAAAAGGGGATGAACAATAAGGAACTTATTTCCCTGTTGCGCTCCGGAAAGCAGACGCCCGTAAAATTAACCTTTAATAACATCCGGACCATACACGAGTTTGCCGGCGCCATTGGAGGAAAAATTGAAGCTGATTCGGCGGCTATTTCATTTCTTTTTCAAGATAAAGAGTATCTGGAAAAAATGGGTTTTTCTCCTGAAAACAGTTTGTGCCTTCTTATACCCAACACTTATGAATTCAAGTGGAATACTTCTGCGGAGGAATTGATGACCCGTATGGCCAGAGAGTATAAGAAATTCTGGAGTGACAGCAGAAAGCAGAAAGCCCGTACTATCGGATTATCTCAGGTTCAGGTGAGTATTCTGGCTTCAATTGTTGAACTTGAGACCCGTAAAAATGATGAAAAACCAACTGTAGCGGGTGTATACATGAACCGGTACCTGAAAGGCTGGAAACTGGAAGCCGATCCAACACTGGTATATGCTTCCGGGGATTTTGGGCTGAGAAGGGTATTGAATGAACATAAAGAAATTGATTCTCCTTATAATACCTACATGTACAGTGGATTTCCTCCCGGACCAATTTGTATGCCCTCGATCGCTTCTATTGATGCGGTTCTTAATTATTCAAAACATGACTATATGTTTTTTTGCGCGAAAGATGACTTTTCAGGCTATCATGCTTTTGCAAAAACATACGATCAGCATCTTTTAAACGCAAGGAGATTTCAAAAGGAACTTGATAGAAGGGGAATAAAATCCTGAATAAACCCGGGAATTGTAATTGTTGCCCGGCAGCGATCACGCTTATTATGATCCCCTAACTTTGGTTCAATACTCTGAGTATATTGCCTACCTTTGCTAACTATGAAAATTGGCATCCTCAGAGAAGAAAAGATCCCACACGATAAGCGCGTGCCGTTTACGCCCGTACAATGTAAAAATCTTATTGAACAAATTCCCGGTCTTGCCATTGTGGTACAGCCCTGTGAATACCGATGCTACACCAATAGCGAATACCATTCTCATGGCATTCAGCTCATGGAGGATTTATCGGATTGTGATGTTTTGATGGGTGTAAAGGAAATTCCTGTGGACAAGCTTATTCCCGGAAAAAAGTACCTCTTCTTTTCACATACCATCAAAAAACAACCCCATAACAAAGCATTATTACAGGCAATAATTAATAGGAAGATACAACTTATAGACTACGAGTGCCTGGTGGATGAAGAGGGACACCGTATAATAGGTTTTGGCCGCTTTGCAGGCTTGGTTGGTGCTTATAACGGAATTATGGCCTATGGATTGAAATACGGACTCTTCAATCTTAAACCGGCGCATCTTTGCTATGATAAAAAGGAGGTTTTTAGAGAACTTGAACGGATAAATCTTCCCAATTTGAAAATTGTAGTTACGGGAGGCGGAAGGGTTGCCAATGGTGCCATGGAAACCCTGGGAGTTCTTGGTCTAAGAAAGGTGACCGCATATGAGTTTTTGCATTATTCTTTCCGTGAACCAGTGTATGTGCAATTGCATTCGGAGGATTATTATAAGACCAAAGACGGGACTGTATTCAGCAATCAGCTCTTCTATCATCATCCGGAAAAATTTGATTGCACCTTTGCTTCCGGTAATTCCTATGCCAGTTTTTGTGATCTCCTGATTCATTGTACATACTGGGATCCTAAAGCGCCGGTTTTATTTACAAAGGAACAGATGCGTGATCCGAAGTTTCATATCAGTGTCATTGCTGATGTAACCTGTGATCTGAACGGAAGCATACCCTCTACAACGAAAGCAAGTACCATTGAAGATAAATTTTACGGCTACAATCCCAACACAGAAAGTATTGAAGAACCATTTGCCCCTTCAACCATTACAGTGATGGCCATTGATAATCTTCCCTGCGAACT
>CAZHSC010000098.1:0-11760 GCA_964534995.1 uncultured Bifidobacterium sp. | reverse complement strand
ATCGTTTTCTCTGGAGCCCATATTAACTGCTGACACAGTTTATGTAACACTACCTATTAGACCTTTCCTAATGACAATTTTGAAATAAATAATGCTTTTCATGATTTTTTCATAAACAATAAGTCTGTTACTTTGTTTACCAGTGGGCACCTCTTGTCAGGACTTTCGTAACATGAAGCCGGAATAAACAAAGCTGATCTTTAAAAAAGAATGTGCCACCCTGAATTATTTTTGCGCCGCGTATGAAACATCATGTGATTCCTGAGATCAGCCGACTTTTCCTGTCCGCCTATGGATTGGAGAACTCCCGTGATTTTTTAAACGCTTCCCGCAACCTCGTCAGGGAGGACACGGAACTGGGTCCCTCCGCATTTTACAGCGCCATGGTGGAGTACGGGGTGCTGATTGATACTATTTTTCTTTCCAATGATCTGCCGGAGGAGGAGTTTGAGAAACTGCTGAAGGACGCCCATTTCCCCTTTTTGGTGCTGGCCGAAAATGTAAGGAAGGAGCAGGTGCCCGTGATGCTCTTTCCTCTGAAGAATAAAAAGAAAAGAAGGGCCGTTATTTTCGGGCCCGGAACCAAAACCGAAGTGGACTTCGTGAAGTGGGAGGAACTGGGCTTGCAATGCCTGTCTTCCGAAAATGAAAATGCCGGAGCCACCGTTATGGTGATCAGCTGCTTTCCCAACCAGGCTTTGGGTGAACCTGAAAACAGCGGCTATCAGAACAATGATCACCTGTCGCGCTTTATCATATTAGGGAAGTTTTTTAACCTGCTGGTGTCGGAGCGCAGGGAGATCTTTTACCTGCTCCTGTATGCCGTTTTTGTGGGCATCATCAGCCTTACCCTGCCCCTGGGAGTGCAAAGCCTCATTGGCTTTATTTCCAGCGGTCAGGTAGTTACTTCTGCGGTCATCCTGATTACCTTTATCGTCCTCGGCGTGCTGCTGTCAGGCATCATGACCATCATGCAGTTACACCTGGTGGAGTATATCCATCAGCGTTTGTTTGCCAAAACAGCTTTTTCCTTCGCCTTCAGGGTGCCGCGGATCCGTATGGAATCGGTACTGAAGTATTATCCTCCCGAGTTGATGAACCGCTTTTTTGATACCCTCACCCTCATGAAGGGGCTGTCGGTGATCCTGATTGATTTTTCATCCGCCATCCTGCAAACCATTTTTGGTATGATCCTCCTGTCCTTTTATCACCCGCTCTTTATCGTGGTGGGCACTGTGCTCATTTTTATTCTGATCCTGATCCTCCGTTTCACCGGTCCTATGGGGCTGAAATCGGCCTTGAAAGAATCGGCTTTCAAATACATGACCGCCAACTGGCTCGAGGAAATTGCCCGTTCACTGAGTACCTTCAAGCTGGCGGGCAATACCAATTTCGCGCTCGATAAAACGGATTATTATGTGAGCAATTACATCCGGGCCCGCGAAGAGCATTTTAAAGTGCTGCGCGTGCAGTATTACAGCTTTGTGGTGTTTAAAACAGTGATCAACGCCCTGCTGCTCATTGTAGGCGCCATCCTCCTTACCGACCGCCAGATCAACCTGGGGCAGTTTGTGGCGGCCGAAATTGTGATCATCCTGATCATGAATGCCATTGAAAAGATCATCCTGAAGCTGGACAAGGTATATGATGTGCTGGTGAGCGTGGAGAAAATTACCGACGTTACCGCCTTGCCGGTAGAAACCTACAAGGGCATTGATTTGCCGGTGCAGGAGGGGGAAGGCATCGCCGTAAGATTTAAGGAGGTCAGCTACCGGTTTCCCGACAGGAATGACCTGGTACTGCAACAGGTGAACCTCGACGTGCGCAAAGGGGAGAGGATATGCATCGCGGGCTACAACGGCTCCGGAAAAACCACATTGGCCAACCTGATGATCGGCTTGTATGAAAATTATACGGGCATCATCAGCTTCAACGGTATTTCCCTGCGCGACCTGAACAAGGCTTCTCTCATGAACCACCTCGGCGATTATGTGTCGCAGGAAGGTCTGTTTGACGGATCCGTGCTGGAGAATATTGTCATTGGCCGCAGCAACTGTAAGATCGCCGATGTGCGCTGGGCCCTGGAAGCGGCGGGACTCAGTGACTTTATCAACGGCCTGCCCGAAGGGCTCAATACCCGCCTCATAGGTGGAACGGTGCGCATATCCGAAAGTGTGGCACGTAAAATTATCATAGCAAGGAACATCGTGGAAAGACCAGGCCTGCTCGTGCTCGATGATTTCCTGCTGGGTGTGGAAAGGAAAGAGAAGAAGAGGATCCTCGATCTGATCCTCAGCGGCGATTTTCACTGGACCGTCGTCCTCATTTCCAATGACCCCATGATCATGGACGCGGTGGACAGGGTCGTTATCATGCGGAAGGGTACCATAGTGGAAAGCGGTGTCTTCAGGGAACTGGCAGCCACCGACAGCGATTTACAGGAACTCATTAAAGGTTATCACATAAGCTGAACGGACCATGGCCATGGATAAGTATTTTCTCATGTTGGATAAACAGCCTTTTAAGGCGGTTTCCCTGTTACGCGATACCCGCTATGCCAAACGCTTCGCCCGCGTGTGCGCGGTGGTGTTCGGCTTACTCTTCCTGGCATTGTTCCTGCCATGGACGCAGAATATCCGCTCCTTTGGATCCATGACCACCTACCTCCCCCAGGACCGTCCTCAAACCGTGCAGTCCGTCATCGCAGGCCGTATAGAAAGCTGGAACATCCGTGAAGGGCAGTTTGTGCTGAAAGGAGATACCATTGTAAAGATCAGCGAAATCAGGGAGAAATTTTTGGACCCTAAGCTCCTCGACCGCTTTGCGGAGCAGATCCGCGCCAAGGAAGGCTCACAGTCAAGCACAGCCGACAAAATAGAAGCCCTGGCCCGTCAGGTAAAAGCCCTGCACAATGAACGTCTGCTGAGTAAGGAGAAGGCACGCAATAAAATCATACAATCGCGCTTGAAAATTGTTAGCGACAGCACGGATATGATGGCACAGCAAACCGACCTCGATATTGCCATTTACCAGTCACAGCGAGCCGACTCACTCTATAAAAAAGGCCTCATCGCACTCAATGAACTGGAGCGGCGGAACCTGAAGGTGCAGGAGTCGAGGGCGAAGCTGATAGCAGCAGAAAATAAACTGCTGACTTCACGCAACGAACTCGTTAACGCCAATATTGAATTGTCCTCCATCGAAGCGGAATATGGAACGAAAATCAGCAAGGCGGAGTCTGAGTTGCAGTCCTCTATGTCCTACCTCTATGAAACGGAAGGCGAGATTGCGAAAATGAACAATGAGTACGCCAACCTTTCCATCCGCAGCGGATATTATTATGTCACCGCTCCACAGGACGGTTATGTGGTGCAAACCCGGGTCTCCGGTGTGGGCGAGAATATTTCGGAAGGGGATGCCATCTGTACCATCATGCCTTCCTCTTCCCTGCTGGCGGTGCAGCTCTTTGTAAAGCCCATGGACATCCCTCTCTTGTCGAAAGGCACCAAAGTACGTCTGCAGTTCGACGGCTGGCCCGCCCTCGTATTTTCAGGCTGGCCCGATTATACTTTCGGGACTTTCGGAGGCATCGTGGCGGTGATCGACAACATCGATACGGAGGGGCATTACCGCATCCTCGTCATTCCGGATCCGCAGGATGATCCCTGGCCAAAGCAGTTGCGCGTAGGATCGGGAGCCTATGGCTGGATGATGCTCAAGGACGTGCCGGTGTGGTATGAACTATGGAGGCAGTTTAATGGTTTCCCACCCGACTATGTAGGCGATATCGGCAGCGAAGCTGCGCAGATGTACGGGAGTGAAAAGAAGAAAAAATCCGGTGAAGCCGGCGATGACAGCAAATGAAAGCGTTAAAAAATATCGCCATACTTTACCTGCTTTTGTCTTTTCAGCAGGGCCATGCACAGGACAGCCTGCGCCTGATGTCCCTGCCGGATTATTATAAACTCGTTCTGTCATTTCACCCTTTGGCCCGGCAGGCGAATACCTTACCCGAGGCGGCCAAAAGTGAGATCCGCATCGCCCTCGGCAGCTTTGACCCATTGCTGAAAAGTGATTTTAATGAGAAGGATTTTACCGGTAAACGTTACTGGACAGTGTGGGAGTCGAAGCTGGAAGTACCGGTGTGGTTCGGCACGGATATCAAAGTAGCCTGGGATAAAAATACCGGTGCCTTTCTCGACAATTCGCAGCTTACACCCTCGGAGGGCCTGACCTGGGTGGGCATTACCGTTCCGCTGGGCCAGGGCCTGCTCATAGATCAGCGCAGAGCTGCTCTTCAGCAGGCGAAACTCTCCGCAGAGATGGCCGACGCCGCAAGAATCACAATGATCAATAAATTATTGCTGCAGGTAGCAAAGGATTACTGGGACTGGGTGTTTACTTACAACAGATGGCTCCTGCACGAGGAATCCCTGCGCCTTGCACAAATCCGTTTTAATGCGGTGCGCGACCGTGTGCTGCTCGGCGATCTTCCGGCTATCGATTCCCTCGAAGCCTATATAGAAGTGCAAAACCGGCAGACCATCCTGGCACAGTCATTCATGGAGTACAGCAATGCGCGCCTCATCGCCGCCAATAACCTCTGGAATGACAAGGGAGAACCGGTGATACCGGCTCCGGAGGTGATCCCTGCCCTGCAGGCGCAGGATATAGAAGCCCTCAGTACGGTTCAGTTGGATATACTCCTCAAACAGGCCGCCGCTAATCATCCCGAATTGCTCAGGTTGCAGTTGAAACGCGACCAGCTGGACATTGACCGACGCCTGGCACAGGAAAAACTGAGGCCGAAGCTCAACCTGGATTATAATTTTCTGCGTTCAGGCAACAGCCCATGGACCACCCGCCTGCAGGAATGGACATGGAACAACAATTACAAAGTTGGACTGAATTTCAGCTTTCCTTTATTTCTGCGCGAAGAGCGTGGAAAACTGGGTCTCGCAAAAATCAAAATCGGGCAGCTGGGCAACGATCAGCAGCAAACCGCCCGCGAAATTACCACCCGGGTGCAAACCGCCTGGAATGAACTGAGTGCCTTGCTGCAGCAATTGGAAGTGCAGGAATCCGTAGTGCTGAACAATGCAAAGATGCTGGAAGGCGAGCAGTTCAGATTCAATAACGGTGAAGGATCGGTGTTTTTGATGAATGCCCGTGAAAACAGCCTTATCAGCAGCCGTATAAAACTGATGGAGCTGAAAACAAAATACGCGAAAAGCAAAGCCTATCTCTATTGGGCGGCAGGCCGCTTTGAATGATGGCAGGTATTGTGCTTGCACTCTTTTTGTCCGTATTTATATCACCTGCTTGATTCCATAGAATGGTGACATAAACGCCCGCAGGGTCCTTACACTACGGGAAGAACAGTGAATGGCTTAACGGGAATTAATGACCGTGAATTTCTTGCTGTAATTAAACGCGTCGCCCCTTACTTGAAGGATGTAAATGCCCTCGCTTAACACGGAATTTATTCCAACCCTGTACTTGCTGTCAGGATTTGGAGTTAAAATACCGCCTTGAATCAGACGGCCACTGGTGCTGTAAACGGAATAGGATAAATCCCGCGTTGTGGTGGTTCCCATCTCAAAATGCAGACTGTTGGAGGAGTAAAAACATTGTAGGGTAGCAGTGTGCATGTCATCTGTTTCCATGCCAACAGTAAGTGTATCGCAACCGCTGCCTGATGCAGCTCCAAGTTTGTAATATGGGAAAGAAGGAATACTGGAGCCATGATAGCTGATCAGGCGTAGCTGATGTTGGACAAAATTGCATAATGTGTCCGCTTGATCCGGGTCGTTGATAACATGCAGGTATCTGGATCCTCCCCAGCAAACCATGTAGATCTTATTGTCCGGAGCAAGCTGCATTCTGTAGAAATTATTAGGAGATGGATCAGCAAATCCGTCAAAAGTTCCAATGTGTTTCTTACCTGAGTCAAGGGTTGTGGCGAGAAGATCATATTGGTACAGGTCATAGAAAGTGGTGACATAAAGGTAACGGGAGTTTGGCGAAAATGCGCAGCCAAATACGGAACTGTCAACAACCGGAGTGTAACTAACGCTGTCTTTAAAGGAAAATGTACCATTGCAGCGGTCAAAATCATAGAGTATAACTTTGTTTTTTGCGATGGGCTGGCCCAGATCGGAGGAAGTATAAGCGAAGAAATTGCCATCCGGTGAAAAATTACTTTGCCCGCGTATCAATCCATTATTAATGGCAATAACATTTCCTGATTTTATTATGGTGTCAATACCATTCGGGCTTACCAGCACCGCGTAAAACTTCCTGGAATATTGCTCACCGATCACCACCCACCAGTCACGCCCGTTTCCGTGTTTTACTGCATTCATCGTACGGTAGGTCAGGGTATCGCTGATAACGACCTGCTTCTTAACCGTCATGACACCGGCTCCACCCTGAAGGCTCATATCGATTTTGCTGAGCCGTAGTTCAAGGGGCAGGAAATCATTTCCCGTGAACTTTCCACCAATGTGAAAAAGTAAATATTCGGTGGAAGAGCCGGGTTGGGGAAGGATCAACGCGCATTGCTCGATGCCTAAAGAAGGGTTGCCATTGGTGATATCATCCATATTAAAAGTGTCGGCATTAAACAGGGGTGCGTCATATTTGTTGGCGACAAATACGCCATTGGTATAAAATTGAAGCAGCCCTTGTGCATTGCAGATCGATGTGCAGGTGCCGAACATGGGAAAATATCCGTTATAACCTATAGTATCCGGCTGTCCGAACATAAAGTCAAGTGCCGGATAGGGCTGCCAGGGCGCGTATTGATAACCCATCATCCATTTATTGTCATATTTCTGGGCAGAGCAGGTATCAGCAGTGCGGATGTGCAGAAAAAGAAAACAGAATAAGGTAAACCAAATCTTATGTGTTCTCATTGCTTGATTAATTTCATGTTTTGATGGAAATTTTCATGAATCATTTCTACGAGATAGAGGCCGTCGGCAAGATGAGCGGCGTAACAGGTGCGATGCTCATTTCCGGATATTTGTATACTTTGCACAAGAGTGCCCTGTACCGTTCTGATGAAAACCTGTACATCTTTTGTGGTATGATTGCTGATTGAAAATTCATGGCTGAAGGGATTGGGGTATAACTGTAATAGTACCTTTTCACTTTCTTCTTCCAGGCTGGTGATGCAGGCAGTCACTTGTATTGTGTCAGGTAAATAGTAGGTGTTTGTTCCCGTCAGGTTGGTGACAGAAAGACTTGCCGGGTAATTCCCTGCAGTGATGTACTGTATGATGGGACGCACATGAGAGGAAGAGTCAGGAAGCCCGCCGGGAAAATCCCAGTCATATTGAGCAAAGAGGTCATCTGTTTCGGAATAGTAAAATATGTACTGAAATTCGCAAATGGAATCTTTGTTGCTGGAGATCGTTACCGCAGGAGGACCAAAATCCAGAATACCTATATTGTTCAACTGCCTGGTGCCCGTTGCGGTGCTCTTCTCCGGAAAAAATCCACCGATCATCGTATGGGTCGAATCCAGGTTCAGGCTGGCATAGGGGAATATACCTTCTGCTTTTAGCCACAGCGTGTCATGCTCTTCTTTAAATATACCATAATCGGAATCAACGGAAAATAAATTTTGTTGCAGGTTTAGCGGGTTGAAATAGTTCCAGTACCAGGCATTTACCATGCTCAGCGTATCCATTGAATTATCGGTAACTTTATACATTCTTGTCTGACCCCCTACGATTAATGTGTCATTAAGTATCAACATTTTTCTTGGTTCCGACGGCAGTCCATAGGGAATCCAGTTGTTTCCGTTCAGAAAATACAGGTCATCATGAAAGGAACTTGCATACAATTTGTTATGATACCATGCGAGATCATATACCCCGGTTCCCCAAAATTGTAACCCGGTATTCATATCATAAAAGGAGGTGCCGTCATACCTTGCAACATATTCAATGAAGTTGCCTCCTATATTGCTAAAGGTACCGGCAATGAATAAATCATTACCCACCACCAGAAGTTTATAAACTGATTTGTCGGTTCCGGTGGAAACCCCTTGCCATGAAACGCCGTTCCACCTTGCCAGGCCGCTGACAAGCGTTGTGCCGGCATACCTGAAACTGCCTCCCGCATAAAGCTGTCCGTTATAAAATGCCAGTGAGCGGACCGTGCCTGAAAGTCCACTGTCAAGTGGGTGCCACTGATTACCATCCCACATGGCAATCATGGGTGATAATTTGTTGCCGGCAAAAATAAAGTATCCTCCCACGTAAATATTGCCGGTACTTGTATCTTCAGTAATAGCGGTTACGCTGGCATTTTGCCAAGAATCAACATATGCTGATGCACATTTTCCGATATTGGAAATGACCTGATTTTTATAGCGGAGAATTCCCGGATTGATTTCATTATTGATGGAATAGAAATTTCCGGCAATATACAATGCCGAATCATAGCTTAAAAAAGCGTAGTATTCAGGGAGGAAGGTTGCCCCCGTCCCTGTTATTCTCGAATAACATACCCGTTCAGCCAGTTGACCGTTATCAATTTTCCTGATGATGTTATCCTTTGTGGTGGTAGAGGAAGCAGTGTAGGTACTGTCATAGGTGATAAAAATATTTCCTAAATGAGAAAATGCATGATCAATATAGACCGGAAAATAATAAGTAGCGATGCGTTGTTGTCCGCTCCACCATACTATGGTGTCATTGACAATACTGTAAAGTGTGTCATTAAGTGAAAATAGTTCTTTTGAATTATAGCTAATACCGTTTGGAACGATGATTCCTCCCGTATTTCCGGCTCCATCCACCCATGCCGGGGCACGTACCGAATCCCCGTTCCAGGTGGTGAAATTTCCTCCAAAGAAAAGTGTGTCATGCACGATTTCCATTTTATCAGGTGGGTAGTTGAATCCTGTGCCAATGCCCGACCATATTCCATTTTGGTATTTGGCGATGTACTGTGCATTTACTCCGTCAATGGAAAGGAAACTTCCGGAAACATATAATGCCCCTTTGTACATTTTTGAACACCATATTGCTCCATTTGGTGGTATAGTATAGAGCACTTGCCATTGGCTGCCATCCCAGGATGCAAGGTTTGCAATGAGGGGATTACCATCTATTGTAAAATTTCCGGAGCAATATAGCGTTCCGTTGTCGCATTGTAAATGGTAAACGGCGCCTTGTACCCCTGACTGCAATGAATCCCATGACAGTCCGTTCCACACGGCGATATTGTCTGCTTTTAGTTCATTCATGGCATCAAAATACCCGCCGGCATATATCTTTCCGGAGAGACTGTCAACGCATAGGGAGTTTATAAGGCCCTGGCATTTGATTCCTTCTCCCATGGGAAGTAATTGCTGAGCGTACGAAGTGTAACAAAGGTAAAGTGAAAGTATCCGGAGTTTGTTCATCATGTGATTTTTAAAAAAGAGAAACGGGGGCATGTGGGTACCAAATGTATCTGTTTTTTCATTTGTCTTTACCATATTTATTGATTATTTGAAAAGCTTTGCGTCTTTTTCCCGTGCTTGTTTAAACAAATGAATATAGTTTAGCATGGACATACCATGGATAGACGCATTTATTGTGAAAAGCGTTGCAAAGCGAGTATGAAAGTAGATGAGAATTTAGGCAAATGCTGCGGATGGTTTTAATTTTGAGCGTATATCCATTATTTTCGCGGCATGGATAATTCTGCCTTCTGGATAGGCTTCAATATTTTTATTCTGGCCATGCTGGCCTTCGATCTCGGAGTCGTAAACAGAAAGGAAAAGGCGATATCGTTCAAAGAATCGATTGCCTGGGTGGCCTTCTGGTCATCCCTGGCCCTGGCTTTTAACGGTCTTGTGTATTACTGGTTTGGGCCGCAAAAGGCTTTTGAATTCCTCACGGGTTATGTGATTGAGTGGTCGCTGAGTGTGGATAATCTTTTTGTGTTTATTGTCATCTTCAATTTTTTCGCAGTGCCAAAGCAATACCAGCACCGGGTGTTGTTTTGGGGGATCCTTGGGGCACTGGTGCTGAGAGGCACTTTTATCGTTCTCGGTGTGGCGCTCTTCACCCGCTTCGAATGGATGATTTACATCTTCGGGGCCATCCTTGTTTTTACGGGTCTCAAGATGTTGTTTTCTAATGAAGACGATGACCCTAAGCTGGACAGAAACATCTTTGTACGGGTTTGTAAAAGGTTATTACCGGTTACGGATGAATATCATGGTAAGAAATTTTTTGTGAAAAACAGTGGCAGGTGGCTGGCAACGCCCCTCTTTATTGTACTCGTAGTGGTTGATTTTACCGATCTTGTATTTGCCGTGGATTCCATTCCCGCCGTCTTATCCATCAGCAGCGACCCCTTTATTGTTTATTCCAGTAACGTATTCGCCATCCTGGGCCTGCGCTCGCTGTTCTTTGCATTGAGCGGGATGATGGAATTGTTTCGCTATCTGAAATACGGCCTTGCCGTCATCCTTTCTTTTGTTGGTGTCAAAATGCTTATATCGCATTATGTGCACATTCCCGTTGAGTGGGCCTTGTTTGTGGTGGTGATGGTGCTGGCCATGAGTATTATGTTGTCAATGGTAAGCAGAAGAGAAAAGTGATTTTTATTTATCTGATGCACATTGGCGTCTCCCTGAACCTTATGCTAAATGTCTGCATTTGATATCTTTATCCAGTCATTAATTCCTATTGCTGATTGTCTTTAGCTGCATCCATATCTTTCGCCCTTCGCTTTGTGCGGTATTATATTACTGCGAAAAACCGCCACAGCCTTCAGGCTCCTTTCTTATATGGCTTGAATGAAGCGGTTTTCCGCTACGACCGCAGGGAAGAGGCTTTCGCCGGAATTGAAAGGCTGCGTTCACAGTTGCTGAAGGATAAGCGGACGGTAAACGTAGTGGACTTTGGTGCCGGGTTCGGGGGCAGGCTGCACCGTCAGCTGCCTGTTTCTTTTATTGCACGAAATTCGTCAAAGCCTCCCCGTTATGCCCGGATGCTTTACAGGCTTGTACATCACCTCAAGCCTTCCCTGATGCTCGAATTGGGCACATCAGCAGGGATCAGCGCCCTGTATCAGGCCATGGGAAATACCGCAGGCAGGTTAATCACCCTCGAAGGATGTCCGGAAACCGCTGCGCTGGCCCGCAACAATTTACAGCAATTCCCTTCTTTAAACATTGAATTGGTGGAAGGTGCTTTTAATGAAAGCCTTCCTTCCGTGTTAGAGAAGATAGATAAAATTGACTATCTTTTCATTGACGGACACCATCGCATGGAACCTGTCTTGAATTATATCCGGCTATGTTACCCTAAACTGAGCCCGGATGCTGTGGTGGTGGTGGATGATATCAATTGGTCAGACGAAATGCAGGAAACCTGGAGAAAGTTAACGTCGGATAATCGCTTTACGCTGAGCATAGATGTGTTTATGTTGGGATTGCTCTTTGTGAGCAAGGATCTGAGCAAGGAAAATTTTGTGATTCGCTATTGATGATGAAGTATTAATATATAAAGGATTAATAAGCTGGTGAAATTTTCTACGGACTTATTGATTCGATTTACTGCGATGAAGTATGCACTTCAATGTATTATTTTTTTTCGGTGGGGCATTGGACAATAAGAAATGCAAAGAGGTTTCAATTTAGATGTACTATCTCAGGATGCAATTTGATGCCGGAAACCCATGTAATCAGATGTAAATGCTTATTCCTTGTTTAGATAATATTTTTTCACGAATTTCATATGGGGCGGG
>CAZHSC010000097.1:8611-12633 GCA_964534995.1 uncultured Bifidobacterium sp. | reverse complement strand
GATTGACGCGGATGTACGGATGGGGAGGATGGTTTACGGGAATGATGGTTTACGGATGTACGGATTGACGCGGATGTACGGATTGACGCGGATGTACGGATGGTGGTTTACGGATGTACGAATTGACGCGGATGTACGGATGATGGTATAGGAATGAAGGAAGGAAAAATAAAGTAATGATAAAAAACAACATAATAATTAAAACTCTGATACAATGAATAAAATCAATTGGGTATTAGACCCCACACACAGCGAAGTAGGTTTTAAAGTGAAACACCTTATGATTACTAATGTTTCCGGCAGTTTTTCAAACTTTGATATTAATGTATCCTCGGAAGATGATAATTTTTCAAAGGCAGAAATCGTATTTACCGCCGATATCGCCAGCATAAGCACCAACAATGAGCAGCGTGATGCGCATCTAAAAAGTGCTGATTTCTTCGATGCGGAAAATCATCCGAAACTGACCATTTCGGCAGACGGATTAAAAGGTGAAGGAACAAACAGGACCCTTGAAGGAACAGCCACTATACGCGGAGTCAGTAAACCTGTGAGCCTGAATGTTGAATTTGGTGGAGTTGCCAAAGATCCATGGGGAAATACAAAAGCCGGTTTCACACTAACGGGAACGATTAACCGCAAAGACTTCGGATTAAACTGGAACGCACCCACAGAAGCCGGCGGACTACTTGTAAGTGAAGATGTGAAGCTTCATGCTGAAATTCAGGTGGTGAAACAGGTATAGTCATTCATCTGTTGAGAAATTTCGGGCCCCGGTAATATTTCCGGGGCTTTTTCATGCATCCGTATCCCCTTCCCGGAAACCAGTATTTAAAGAACGTGAAATTTCAATTTGCCGGGTTAAAACATTCATTCGCAATCATTGTCAGGTTGTACTTGATACAATTACAAAACATCTCTCCAACGGTACTGATACACCCCGTCGGACTGAAGTTTACTTAATACCAGACAGGGAGGTTACTTATCATATTCATCCACCGGCATATCCATTCAACGAAAGTTACAACGTACTCTTCAATTCCTTCATCTCTGATTCCATCTTCTCGATGCGTTTCAGGACGCGGTCTTTGGCCCAGTATTCTTCCGGAAGTTCAGCGCTGATATAGTTACAAAAGCGCCATGCCTCACGAATATCCGTTGCCGGCACCTCATAGGGTTCGTATACCGGATTAAGTGACTTTAAAAGCAGGCTTTTTTTCTTTCGGATCTGGTTATAGGCCACCTTGAATACTACCCCATCTTCCTGGGTAAGGAGGACATAGGCGGAACCATCTCTGATATCATAAAAATTCTCCACATATTCACCGATGACCCAGCTTTTATCGGGGATCGGAAGCATTGAGTCGCCACTGATCTGGAACATGCGGTATTTTCGGTCACCGAATAAAATAGGTAATTGAAATGTGGGAAGTTTTTTAATAAATTCCGGATCGGCAAAGCCATTTTTATAGCCTGCCTTGGCTTTAATAGGGACCACTTCGATGTTCTCCTTATTATTGCTGTCGACAGTGGTGGCCAGGACGCGTAGGCGGGCGCCGGTAACAAACACATCATGTCCCCGTTCCAGTTCGGAGAGTTGAAATTCGCTCAGTTTGCTGAGGTCGAGTTTAACGAGGGTGTCGATACTCACCCGGAAATACTTAGAAAAAGCCATCAGCATTTCGAGGGTAGGGTTCTGGACGCTGCCGTTTTCGTAGCTGTTGAGGGTGGAGCGGCTGATGCCGAGTTCTCCGGCAACGTGGTCTTGCGTCAGCTTGCGGCGCTGGCGGAGAAGTTTGATGTTGGAGTTGAAGGTCATCTGTCTAACGAATTAATTTCATTTAAACGCAACGTACGCAGCGATCACGCAGCGGGCGCGACGTTATAATTTATTGACTACTCTTTTCACACCATCCATTACTTTGGCAGTGTTGAAATTTATCAGAAGTCCGAGTTTTCTTTCAGAAAGTCTTAAATATGTCATTACTTGTGCCAGGTGTACATTATTCAGATCTTCCACTGATTTCACCTCCACAATTACTTTATTTCCTACCAGCAGATCCATTCTATAGCCGGCTTCAAGTTTCACATCTTCAAAAACCAAGGGTAATGGTTTTTGACATTCAACTGTTAACCCTTTCTTGTTGATCAGGTGTGCGAGCATTACTTCGTAAGTATGTTCCAGCAAACCCGGACCAAGTTTCCGGTGTAACTCAACTGCACAATCAAGAATGATTGTAGCTATTTCATTTTCATGCATCGCTGCGTTCGTTGCGTGATCGCTGCGCCCGCCGCGTTTGAACGGGAACTGATTTTCTTCAACAAGTTGTTTTTCCATGCCAAAGGGTGTTTTTGATAAATAGTTTTGCAAATATATGCTTATATTGCAGTCCTTCCAAATGATTGTATAGCAGTCAAAGGTATAAAAATAATTTAACATCCAAATGGCAGATCCTTCCCGCACCGTTGTCCACATGGATCTGGACAGCTTCTTTGTCTCGGTATCTCGTCTGGAGCACCCCGGCCTTTTTGGAAAGCCTGTGATTGTGGGTGGCAGCAGCGAGCGCGGGGTCGTAGCGGCCTGCAGCTATGAAGCGCGGGCTTACGGTGTACACTCTGCCATGCCCATCCGGATGGCCCGGCGCCTTTGTCCGGATGCCATCATAATCCGGGGCGACTATGAACGTTACAGTCATTATTCGGACATGGTTACCGACATCATTCACGAGCGCGTACCCTTGTATGAGAAATCCTCGATTGACGAATTTTACATTGACCTGAGCGGTATGGATCGTTTTTACGGTTGTTACAATTTCGCCACCGGGTTACGGGAGAAAATCATGAAGGAGACCCGTCTGCCCATCTCATTCGGGCTCTCGCAGAACAAAACCGTAAGCAAAGTAGCTACGGGAGAAGCCAAGCCCAACGGGCAGATGAAAATCGACTTCGGCCAGGAAAAGCCCTTTCTTGCGCCACTGTCGGTGAAGAAACTTCCGGGTGCCGGTGAAAAAACCTACACCCTGCTGCGCAGCATGGGTGTGGAGAAGGTACATACCCTGCAGGAGATGCCGGTGAAGCTGATAGAGAAAGTACTCGGCGAAGCGGGCATTACGCTTTGGAAAAAGGCCAATGGCATCGACAACAGTCCGGTAGAGCCATACAGTGAACGCAAAAGTATCAGCACCGAAGAAACCTTCGACAGCGACACCATTGACGTTGTATTCCTGAAAGCCCTGCTGGTAAAGATGGTAGAAAAACTCGCTTTTCAGCTCCGCAGTGAGAATAAACTCACGGCATGTGTTACCGTAAAAGTAAGATACACTAATTTTGACACGCACACCATGCAGTGCCGCATCCCCTACTCTTCCAATGACCATACGCTGATTGCCAGGGCCAAGGAACTGTTCGACAGGTTGTACGAACGGCGGATGCTGGTACGACTGCTGGGGGTTCGGTTCAGCCACCTCGTAGGCGGCGGACACCAGATTAATCTTTTTGAAGACAGCGAAGAGATCATCAACCTCTACCAGGCGATGGATAAAATGCGACATAAGTTCGGTGACGGCGCGGTACAGCGGGCGATCGGAACAGGGTTGAATTTACGGAGGTTTAACCCCTTTAACGGGTTGAAGTCATGATATCAGCAAAACCCGGGGAGAAGCAGCATTCCTATGAGGCAAGACTGCCGGCGCAGGAAAAAATCAGGGCGAATCAACGGGAACGGGGAGAATACCTGCCCCCAGATAAATAACAATTAAATTTATTGCCTGCGCGGGTCATGCATCCGCCTATTGTGTAAAGTGCATGATAAGTGTAACATCCCATGCTCCGGCAAAACATCCGCAGGGGAAGTAAGTATTTGCGGGCTTATGATTTTTAAAATAAATTCCAATTTTGCCAATTGCGCCCCCGAAGCATACAGATTAGCTTTACTATTATTCAATACATTAGGTTCAGACAGCCTGATTTCAAAATTACGAATACAAAAAAAGTATAAATTTATTTACCCATCAGTAAATGAA
>CAZHSC010000097.1:0-8601 GCA_964534995.1 uncultured Bifidobacterium sp. | reverse complement strand
CGGTATCCATCACTCCACACCTTAAAAAGAACAGAAAACCATCCTTATAAACACAGGTTCAAGCGAAAGACAAAGAACAATGCAAACATCCATCATCATCATATTAATCGGGATCTTTATCTTTTGGGGACATTACTTAAGCGGAGTGTTCGAAAGGAAGAGCATACCTGATGTTTTGGGATTAATGTTAATTGGCCTTTTGATGGGGCCGGTATTTCACATCATAGATCCAAACTCATTTGGCAAATTCGGTTCCCTTTTCAGCAATCTTGTGCTCATTTTTATCCTGTTTGAAAGTGGTACCGATTTAAAAATCCAGGAAGTAAAAGCCTCCTTTAAAGAATCGGCAGGCATCACTACGGCAGGGTTCATCACCACCTGGATAACTCTTTACTTTTTATGCAAAGAAATTTTCGATATGTCCGTGTTAAGCAGTCTTTTCACAGGCGCGGCACTTGGCGGCACTTCATCGGCAGTAGTAGTTGGCTTAGTCAATAAGTTACAGGTGAGACCAAAAACCGCCACTACACTGATCATTGAATCGGCGGAATCGGACGTATTTACCTTAGCCATACCCTTGAGCATTTTAGGGCTTATGTTAACAGGAAAGGTAGCACCCGGCATGGTAATTTCGCAGTTCATCGCCTCCCTGACTTTGTCCTTGCTAATGGGTTTAGGCGGCGCCCTTCTCTGGTCACTCATCATCAACAAAATTCCAGCGCTAAAGTCCACCAAATTTTCTACTCCCGCCTTCTTATTTATCCTGTATGGCCTTACGGAATTCCTCAACTTCAGCGGACCGTTAACCGCCCTTTCCTTTGGTATTGCCATCGGCAACCTGCAATACTTTGAACCCAGAGTCCTCGAAAAAATTATTCCGAACAAGAGCATTGTATTGCCCCCTGCAGAGAAAGAATTTTTCAGTGAAATGGTTTTCCTGCTCCGGACTTTTTTCTTCCTGTTCATTGGGCTCAGCATACAAATTCAACGTACGGACCTGTTACTATGGGGTGCGCTGATTACACTCATTTTATTTGTAGTCCGGCTGCTTATCGTTAAGTTGATTATAACCCGTGAAACTCCATGTTTTGATAAAGCCACCATTGCGATCATGATACCAAAAGGTTTGGGTGCTGCAGTCATTGCTACCCTCCCGTTACAACAAGGACATACCGATGGCGTCATCATTCAATCCATTTGTTTTTCAGTCATTCTTTTCAGCACTTTGTATTGCGTTGGATTTTTCTATCTGCTCAAGCGCAACATCAGCTTACCTTTCTACGCTCTTTTCCTTGGCAAGGACAAGCATTCGGTCACTACTTAAAAATCCGGCCTTCACTAATTAACGGATAGACTCCTGTATTGCATCGACACAGGCATCTGCCTGAGAAAAAAGGAATGCTCTATATAATTCCCACCCGACAACAGGGATGGGCGCACTGGCCTGCTACACTACTTTAAAAACCCCAGATAACAGCAGGTAACAAACCTGCGCAATCCATATAAATCAGCATCTGTTACATTGAGTGTTAAACGACAAAATAAAAAAGAATATTCATCTATCCTGAAAATTCCGTTTTGTCAAACATCATACACCGAAACAATACACCAGTGACTATGAAATACATCAGCCCACCCACATCATATCCTGATTGATTCATGAACACAGGTACATATGTTTACATGAATGGACATACGGTATACCTGGCGGCTGACAGATCACAGGAAAGTAATCCGCAATTCGGAAACAAACCCTGCGATTTTCGCAATTTATTAAATTTGCTTTTTAACTGCACATCCGGTGAGAAAAACACATTTCGGACAAGGCCATTAAGCTGCATATAAGCGACGGTAACGAATCGTTGCTTGTGCGTATTTAAGGATCAACAAAACAAAGTTTAGATCTTCGGAACCCGGTATCTCCTGAAATAAGCAACATGCAGGTACCGGCCAGTACTCTTTTTCCTGTCCGTACAAGGTTCCATCCCGGTTGACATGAATAATACTGCGACAAAACCACGCCACCGGAAGAATTAAACAGTTGCAGCCGGACCTCTTCTGCCCTATCCGCATAAAAATAGAAATGATCTGAACAGGGATTAGGAAACACATCCGGAAAAACTTCCTTCAACCATTCCTGAGTACCGACATTACCACTGCATAGATTTGAGATGCTTACCTGTGGTGTAGTCACAAAAACAGGCGCTGATAGTGTAGTTATGGCCGGAACCGCAGGAACCGGATTTACAGCTGAAACCGTAAAATTCAATGGGGCAGCGAGCAAGGTCATGGGATGGTTGTTGCAAACGCCATGGCCCTGTGCATCCGTCATTGTAAAATACGCCTCATTCAAGGTAAAGGCATTCATTAAAATCCGGCCATCCGTCAAAGGATATGCTGTATAAAAACTCTGGAAGGGGAAATTCCCATAATCTCCGGCCCAGACCGGGTTACCTGTAGCATCAATCTTAGCGGCAAAGGCGGTAAAACCATTCGTTGTATTGGCTTGTCCCAGCATCAAAGTGCAGGTATTGGGTAATGACTGAATACCGCCAATGGTTTCAGAATAAGCCAGTGGTTGTTGGTATTCCTTTGCCCAGATACTATTTCCCAAAGTATCGATACGCATCAACCATACGTTATAGGAATTTGAAATTGCCGGATCAGCAATACTTCCATTAACCGTGAGGGTGCCGTCGTCCAGCCGGCAAATGCCGTAAGCGGTCATGATTCTGCCGGGATCATATTGCTTAAACCAAAGCAGTGAATCCTGACGGAAGGCAGACACAAAAAGCACCGCGTTTCCGGCGCCCCCTGCTACCGTTCCACAGAGAAAATAATTTCCCTGTCCGTCAGTCGTAACGCTCTCTCCATATAATCCGGAAAAACCCACGCTATAGGTGTGTGCACTGAGTATAATTCCATTACTATCGCAATGCAAGACGCGGTTAGAAACATTGCTGACCCCGTTTCTTATAAAAACCATCAGGCTGTTGTCCTGCTGTTCAAAAACCTTCAGTAGGGCATCATCATAGGACAAACTATACTGTCTGCTCCATATCAGATTGCCGGAAGTATCCACTTTAAACAGACAGGCTCCGGAATTCTGATTAAAATTCTCACGAGCACTACCACCCAGCAGCAGGTTACCATCTTTGCACGGACTGATGCAGGTCAAATAATCACGATGAAGAATTTTAAAACGTTTCACCCATTCCAACTGCATCAGGTCGTTGGTTTTAATAATCAATGACATGGAGGAATCGTAAGTTGCGGGATAAGAAAAGGCAGTGATAAAGAAATGGCCCATCCCATCGTTCCAGATATCAGATGCCCTGGTTTTGAAAGAAGGGACACTGAGTACATTTTCATACAATGCCTGGGCACTGGTAACAGCATTGTTTAAAGTCGTGAAGATAATTGTCAAGACGACAAGATATCTGCGCAGGTATTGCAACAGTGATAGTAACATGATTTTATTTTTGACAATAATTTTATCAGACATTGGGTAAGAAATTAAAAAACCAGCAAGCCCTCCAACTTGTATTTATATTTCAATATCCTTTGCCGGCACAAAGGGTTAAAGTTAAAAAATATCCAACACAGGTTCAGTAAAAAAGTGCAACGGAACCAGTATTATAAAAACCAGAAACAAAAGCACCATGATGAAGCGGTAAATCTATTTAACTAAATTAATGAGAGCAATCAGTCACTCAGACACAATGGCAATACAAAATGAAACTATTACATTCAGGTACAAATTAAACTATTACCTTATTAAGTCATTTCTATGCAAAGGTGAAAACTGACTGAAATCATAATAAATGAAGCCTACTTACGGATCGGATCATTCTTACATTCAGTAAACAAGTTGATGTAGCAAAATAAATATCCGGCAACCTATCCATTAATGGTACAGTACAAACCATCAGAAGGTAAGCCTTACATTGAAAAAAGAAATATGATGACAACACAACCACAATACAAATCCTCCGCAAGGAAATCCTCCCGGGAAAGCCATTTACGACATTTCAAATATTGCTGATAAGAGATAATAATATTAAGTAACGGATACTATCATTACCTGTAGCAATAGATCTGAAATAGCAGACCACCTGTGTCCGGCTGCCTATCTAAAAAATATTCCAAAAAATGAAAGATTATTTGATCCTTTACAGTAAGATTTGGGAAATATAATTAATTTTCAGCACCCCGGAGCCGGAAATACACTGTACCGGAAATGATCCGCTAAACACCTGCTCATTGAAAAAAATATGAAAAACATAACATTAATATTTGCCGCCATGTTAAGTGCTTTCATCGCCGGTATCTGCCTTAATGGTGTTGTTGCACAAACAGATAATATGAATCCTTCATCACAAAACAGCATGAAAAATGAAAATCAACAAGCCATGAAACTGGGTGCCTTCTCCATCAGTCTGAACGTAAAGGATCTTGAGAGTTCCAGACAATTTTATGAAAAACTGGGATTCAGTGTTTTTGCCGGGAGCATGCAACAGCGTTACCTCATTCTCAAAAATGGCAATGCACTCATTGGTATATTCCAGGGTATGTTTGAAGGAAACATTTTAACATTTAACCCGGGTTGGGATGAAAATGCAAAAAACATTGAAAGTTTTAACGACATCCGGGAAATACAGCGGCATCTCAAAAACAACGGCCTTTCCCTACTGAGTGAGGCGGATGAAAAAACATCGGGACCTGCCAGTCTGATGTTAAAAGACCCTGACGGCAATGTGATTCTGCTGGACCAGCACCGGTAATTCCACCCGATGCCGTGCCAGGCAGGTCATTGCGCTTACAGTCATCAGAAAACGCTCTTTCACCCACGGACGCAAGGTGTCGGTTGGGGGCTGGGCCGGAAACGTCATCTGGATATCCGTACCTTCTGAAATTATAACGGAGGGCGGTATCTATTCATACCAATATAGCGGTACGGTATATACGTTATTAGCTTGAAAAGATCCTGCGGGTGTTAGCGGTCATTTATGAATTGTTTACGTATACCATACAGCACATCTTACTCTGCCGGGAGGATACAAGTTAGTAACACACAATCATCCAAAAATCCTCCGCAAGGATGTCCTCCCTGTCAAAACACAGGTGATCTGATGCATCCTGATGAAACTTCTTCCGGTAAATTCGTCAAAATGTCCTGATTAGAAAAAAGCGCAGTACTTTTACCTCCATCATCAACCGTCCATCCATGAAAAAGTATTCTTTAATTGTTCTTCTGCTTCTCACCACCTTTGCATCTGTGCGGGCGCAGGAAACTGGTATCCCCTATGATCAATTTCTGAGCGAAGCGTACCACGCGGAGGAGCCCGGCGCGGCCGTACTCGTAGCAAAAGGAAATCGGGTCCTTTTCCGTAAAGCCACCGGTATGGCTGACATGGAAAACCGGGTACCCCTTACAGCGGATCATGTTTTTGAAATCGGTTCCATTACCAAACAATTCACGGCAGTGTGTATACTTATGCTGCTTGAGGAAGGCAAGCTCTCGATGGATGATCCCATCACCAAATTCATAGAAAGATATCCAACCCACGGACATAAGATCACGCTTCATCACCTGCTTACGCATACTTCGGGAATTAAAAGTTATACTACCATGGAACGCTGGACCCATCAATGGAGGCAGGACAGATTACCCATCGAGATGATAGATCTCTTTAAAAATGAGCCTATGGACTTTGCGCCCGGCAATCAATTAAAATATAACAACTCCGCATATCTGATCCTGGGCTACATTATAGAGAAGGTATCGGGTTTGAGTTATCCCGAATTTCTGGAAAAAAGAATTTTCACTCCTCTTGGATTGAAAAATACATATTACGGGAGCATGTCAAAAATTATTCCCGGGAGGGCCCATCCCTATCAAAAGCCGGATTCGGTATTAATTAATGCCGAGTATTTGAGTCTTACACAGCCATATTCGGCCGGATCTATCATGTCAACCGTTGATGATTTATATACATGGAACACCGCGGTACACGCCGGCAAATTGGTTAAAAAGGAAACTTTACAAAAAGCCTTCACTGACTACCCGCTGAATAACGGGCAGTTTACGCATTTTGGGTATGGATGGCAGATTAATGAAATAAACGGCAGCCGTTGCTATGAACATTCGGGCGGCATCTTTGGCTATGCCTGCAATGGCATTTACCTTCCCGGCGAGCAGGTATATGTTATCGTGCTGAGCAACCGCGATGACAAGGACCCTGATGATGCGTCCCTGAAAATGGCAGCATATGCTATTGGTAAACCTATACATGACATCCATGCAAAAGTGGATCTGGAAAATGAATATGCCCTGAGTCTTACCGGCGTATACACTTTCGATGAAAACATCACGCGTACGATCAGCTACGAAAACGGACGCTTCTTCAGTCAGCGCAATGAGTCAGAGAAAATCGAAATTTTTCCACAAGACAAAACACACTTCCGTTTCAAAAGCGGAGCAGTTACACTGGAATTTCTGCCTGATAAAAAAAGCGGTAAAGCAACACAGGTACTGTTCAAAAACAGGATTGAGGTCTCGAAAGGCATCAGGACAGCACGCGCAAGCCAGGGTCAATAAAAGAATACCCTTCACCACTAAAGCGAGAACAGAAAACCCGCAGGATGTTTGCATTCATTTTTTAATCAATACACCTCCTTTTTCCTCTCCATCCTTTAGAATACGGAGGATACCCATCTATCCGGGCGGAAGGCCAAGGCGGTGGAAGATACTGCTCCAACCCTAAAAAAAACCTCGGTCAGAAAATTTTAATATATCCATCCAGCCCCCTACTGCCATTTGTTCAAATACATACGAGTCTATCCTGATAAAATAATGCGGCCCCAATAAAATACTATTTTGTCTTTTATTACTTTTGCACCACGGTTAAAGGAGCATATGGGAAGAACAACTTTTAAAGCATCACGCTGGGCTATTTTATCATTGATCAGTCTTACGCTGGTAGCCATACTGGGCGTAATCATGCGCTATAAAATCGGTTTCGAATTTCCGTTTTTTGAACAAAAGCACCTGCAACATGCTCATTCTCACTTCGCATTTTCAGGATGGGTTACACAAGCCCTCATGCTGTTGATGGCGCAAATACTGCAAAGCGATTCAGGGCCTGATACCATGAAGAAATATGCTGTCATTCTTGGATTAAATTTCATCATTTCTATTGGGCTGCTGATTTCGTTTACGGCACAGGGCTATGCAGGCTTTTCCATTGTATGTTCCACGCTCTCACTGCTTGTTAATGGCTGGTTTGTTGCAGCGTATTACTTTGACCTGAAAGGGGTAACACATATCCGGCAGAAAAAATGGTTCAATGCCGCCTTGCTGTTCAACATCCTGTCGGCACTGGGCACTCTTGCCCTGGTTTACATGATCTCTTTGGGGCACATGCATCAGAAAACCTACCTTTCCGCTGTATACTGGTACCTTCACTTTCAGTACAACGGATGGTTCTTCATGGCCTGTGTTGGTATATTCCTTCACCATTTCCACAACATGATACCCACCGCCACCCTGTCCCCGGTTGTATTCAGACTTTTCAGCTGGAGTGTTATACCCACTTTCGGGTTATCGGTGCTGTGGTTAAAACTACCTTTGTTTATTTATCTCATCGTCATTGCAGGGGCTTTCGCACAGCTTTGGGGCTGGGTGATCTTCTGGAAGGAGGTACGAAAATCAGGTTTTTTACAAAAAGAAACCTGCGATTTCAACAGCAAGGTACTTTTCCTTTTCATCGCGGTCGCATTAAGCATCAAACTTATTCTGCAAATGGGGTCAGTTATCCCTGACCTGAACACGCTGGTATTCGGATTCCGGAACATTGTAATTGCCTATCTGCACCTGATATTATTGGCTATTATCACCGTAGCCCTTATCGCCTTTTTTTATGTCAACCGGCTTATCACAAGGAGCCGTATGAGTATACTTGGCATCAAAATATTCATTGCAGGGATCTTTCTGAATGAAGTAGCCCTTGCGGTACAGGGGATAGCTTCTTTCAAATACATTCCTATTCCAAAAATCAACGAGCTGCTGTTTTTGATCGCTCTTGTGATTCTTGCAGGACTTATCCTTATGCTCCTTGGACAGCGCAGACAAGCTGAATAGCATCGCTGATTTGTTGAAAAAGAAGAGGCCAGGTCATACCTATTCTGAAAAACAAAAACAGCCAAAAGATTCTCACGGAGGCGCGCAAAGTTTTTTCACGCAGAGACGCTGAGAGCGCAGAGGATTTCAAGCGGAGGCGTGGAGGGCGCAGATCGAAACGGAGTGAAGATCCCGTGTGAAAAGCGAAGCTGACCCGCCCGGAAGGCGTGAAAGGTTTCTCGCAGAGGCGCGGAGGCGCAAAGGGCGCGGATCGTAACGAAGTGAAGATCCCGGGTGGAAAACGAAGCTGACCCGCCCGGAAGGCGTGAAAGGTTTCTCGCGGAGGCGCGGAGGTCGCGGATCGTAACGAAGTGAAGATCCCGTGTGTAAAGTGAAGTTGACCCGCCCATGAGGCGCTGAGGCGGCAAAGGTTCTTCAATTGAACTGCCATAATTTCTTCATGATACGAATTGAAACAG
>CAZHSC010000096.1:0-12710 GCA_964534995.1 uncultured Bifidobacterium sp. | reverse complement strand
TGGTCAAAGGAGGAAGTCCAGGTAGCACCCGTTCCATCATCGGCGGTTATGAGAAACTGAACCAGATGCTGATCAGGTACATCATTGGCCACCTGATATTCAAAAGCGCCGGCAAGCGATGCGGCGGAATTATTGGGGATACTGCCCATGAGCGCATTGGCATTTATCAGGGTAATATACGGATCGTTGCAGGACAAAGTAGCCGTTACATTATTCGCGTCAGCAAGTCCTACATTCTGCAGTGTAAGGTCAACGGAAATGGTTTCCATAAAATCAACCAGTCCATCGTTATTACCTGTGAAATCATGCGGGGTACTGTTTTGATAAATTACATAAGGACCGCTGGCGGGAATGACGAGCACCTGGCCCAGATAGGGTATCTGATTAAAACCGGTCACCGTAACGAAAATAGTATCGGGAACATTTACCGGCGCGAAAGACAATGATGCAAATCCACCGGCTGCAATTCCTGTAGCCATGATCTGACCATTCATCGTCAGTGCCACCAGAGCGCCGTCAACACTGCAGTTTACATTCAGGGTACTCAGGCCTACCGGCATGCTGGAAGCATGGGTTACTATCATGGCTTGCGGCACAGCGGTACGAACGTTGAGAGAAGGATCACCGAAACAGTGCCAGGTATCGGTCATCTCAAATCCTGCCTGCCCGTAATTGTCGTTCATATGCAGACATCCATTCAGCGACAAGCCCCCAAAACTAAATTTCATATTGGTGGGATAGGTTTGTGTGAGAATATCTACCATTTCATCCTGTGCATCCATAGGCGGACTCCAGCTTTGATTAATAGAAGACATAAAAGTTGCAATGGCACCGGCAGGCTGCCCACCGGATTCGGCACGTAAAAATGCCTCCGCGAAGCAGGGACCTCCTGCCATGTCAAACTGACCGTTTACACAAGCCACCGCCCATATAAAAGGCAGCATGGCGGTATTGGTCATATTCTGGATATCGTTGTTTGATAAACCGGTGGTGGAACAACTCGTGCTACTTCCATGTCCGGTATATAGCATCAGACCGATACCGCTTTGAAAGATGTTGAACAAATCGGTACTGGAGGGATCCCCGGGCGCGTCGGTAGTTCCGGGGTGCGTGCCATCGTACAACTCCTGGCAAGCACTATAGGTGAAATTCATCAGGTCGGTACGCATATTAATGGCATGCTCATAGTCCATTTCACCATCATCTCCGGGACCCTGAGCACTGGCTACTGCCACCGCCTGGTTATATCCGGATGCCGATAGCGAAGGATTCAATTCGTAGTTCAATACCCTTTGAACCTGTGTAATCAGTTCGGCATCCGTTTCCGCAGAAAACCGCCCAATCATCACTTCCGCATAAGAGTCATTTCCGAGAATGTAGCCATAACTGGGATCGGAGGCTCCACCCTGCGCAAATAAAGTGGGCAACTGCGGTTCATCCCCGACAAGCAATACAAAAGTCAACCCTCCATTGGCGTATTTGTTCGCAATAAATGTTTGAATATTGGCTGCTGTTCCACCTGCGCTGATCACATCGGTAACTTCCACTTCAATACCTTTTCTGATTTTCCAGTCCACAAGCGGTTGCACCAGGCCTATCCACTGCGATGGACAAATGATCAGCATTTTCCCGGATTCCTCAACAGGTACATAGCTGAGAGAAGGATAATTAATGAAGTGATTTTTATAAATAGCAGCAAAATCCGCATTCACCGAGGACAAGGTGGTATTGCGCCGCAATTCATTGGCAGCAGGAATGCCCGGCTGATGATACAATTCAACGATTAGTTCGGTATATACACGCAATACAGATGTGATTGGATTATACTGAAAGGGATGCAGTAACAAGGTCTGGCCGCGGTAATCACGCAGGATATAGGGCTCACGCAAACTGCCCGGATCCTTGGGCCAGAAAGCATTAACGGAATAGTGCTTTCCATAACGGTAAGGAACATCCGCAGGATTAATATCTCTGGTGAAATTACCTTTGGAGGGAGAGATGGAAATGGCTGGGTAATCTGTATATTTTGCAGATACAATTCTTAAAGCCATGGTGCCATTATCGGGAATTGCCAGTGGCACGGCAAATTTGGGGAGGTCAGGAGCGCCTTCCGTAAGCCAGGGGCTGGCGCCGGGACAGTTGAGGCTATATGCGAGCCCCCGGGGCGTCCATTCTTCCTTCAGGTAAAATCCCTTCAACTCCAATTTTACCATTGATTGCTGAACCGTTGAACTCAGCAAAACCGCCTTTGATTCTGCGGGTACTTTAGAGCTGAGCACTTGCCAGTCGCCACCCGCGAAGAGTGGTTCCATAAAAAAACTGATTAAAAAAGAAAATGAAAGAAATACACGTAATGGAGCCTTCATGAGAATGTTTTAGAATGTTACACTAAATTACACATTCCCGGCTTTAATCTTAGCGCTTTCAGGATAATTATTTTCTGATGCATTTCCGGTATGCAGGGGGGCAGGGAAAACCGGATCATAGGGGACACCCTTCATTTTTGCTTCAAACCACTGATCGAAAATAATCAGTTCATGACTACGCGGCAACCAGCGGTATTCAGAGTGACCGGAACGCAGCAGATTAAAATCTTTACGACGATCTTCCCAAACCTCTTTAAAGTCGAAACCGGAACGGCTGAGCTGGCTCAGGATCCTGAAAATTACCACATCCCTTTTGCGCAGATGGCGCATCCGGGCGGTGCGCTCAATGTGCTTGCGCATACTTCCGATACGCTGATCGGCCAGGTCCACTTTTTCGGTAGAAAGTGTCAGGTAAATGTTCATGATACGGATGCCCAGGTTCCACCCCTCACGGTCGCTTTCCACTTCCTTGGTTTCCTGGAGGTGAAGAAAGGACTGCTTATAATTTCCCTGTAAATATTGAATGACGGCCATCATGCAGTGCCTTTTACTCAGTTGTTCGGGAACATTGCCCAGGGTACCGGAATCAAGGATCTGCTGCAATATTTCTCCCGCTTCCCCGTATCTTTTCAGGTAGATGAGGGCGAAAACGCTGGCTTCGCGATAGATATTAAGATTGTAACTTTGCTCTAAAAATACTTTGGAGGCCTTTTTACTATTCTCAAATGCATCGTCGAATTTGTATAGAAAAAATTGCGTATAGGCCAGGTTCATATAGTTGATTGCAATCCTTCCTTTTGACCTGACACCTGGATATATTTCTGTCACCTGAATAATCTCAAATAAAACCATTTCCGCCTTTCGGAAGTCTTCCTCATAATGCGCGATCTGCAAATCAAGCATGAGTTTCTGATACAAGATCAGATTGGAAGAGGATTCCTGGTAATATTTATCCACTTCTGCTAATGCTTCCTTCATCCCGACAAGCAGGCTTTTATCATCGATTGATTTATATTGAACTTTTGAAATATATCTATATATATATAATTCGGAATTATTGAAAAACTCCAAATATCTTGAAACAACATTAATCCTAGATTTACATTTCAGCACATTCATTTCGTCCTCTTCTCTATAATAAAACGAAATCAATTGTCTTTGTATAGTTATTTCCTCATCAAAAAACTCATATTCTTCGCAGATCCGGATCAACTTATTAAGTTCCTTCTTTATCCAGTTAATGGGAAGTCCCTTTAGAATTAACAAAGAAATCATTGTCGATTGCCTTCTAACATATTGACGGGTTCTGAAAATTTCCGAATAATTAATTTCATCCTGAACAAAAGCGGAGTTTTCAGACAACAGCATACACAATTTGTTCAACAAGCGTTCACATAATTTCCGGTAAGAATCCTGGCTGGACTTTGAAACTTCACCATAAATTTTACGGACGATGGATTCCTGATCAACCGTTGCGTTTTTGGCAATTTCCTTAAAAACTTTATAAATTTTATTGTTTTCTTTACCCTGGCCCGCAATGGATGCCCCGATTTGTTTAAACTCTAGGTCAGTCAAGGCAGTAATTAATGTGGAAATTATTTGGTGCTGATTCATATTTAACCTACCTTTACAATTCAGTAAAACCTTACTTACATGCTTGAAATAATCATTGCCCTTTTAATGGCGCTCGGATTTGATTGCAATGAAGAATCAAATATCCAGGTGATTGACGAACATACCGGTATTTGCTATGGTGTGGGAACAACTGTTGTTGGTTCACAAGGTACTACCGCGCCCCCTCCCACTACTTTTGTTTTATGTCAGGATGCTTCAGGAAAATACTATTTAGTTCGAAGATAGTTATTTCCATTATTCAGCACAATTAAACATTTTTTGTTTATTGAATTTCAAGCAAATAAACTTACTTTTTATTTTCAATGACCAAATATGGTAGATTTTTAACTTCCATATTCTTATGCATTGTCCCTTGATATCTGCTTAAAGCCATTTACTTTAGCATCAGTAAAGGGTTTTTGTTATTGAAACAGTAATTGTTTTGGCTTTTCTGTGTCGACCAGGTCCCGCTCCGGCGGGACTTCGTCGTTTTTAAGCGGTACTTATAAAATCATAAGTTACTAATTTACAGTGCTTAAGTTGTGAATACAACTTCAAATTAACTATGATATATATAAGTAAAATCCATCAATATTTCATAAAAAACATTTGCAAAATACTGTTATTCAATATATAGCACTGTAATTAAAATATTAAATATGGATATTTATCAAGAAAGCGGTCTCCTAAACCCTACCTGTTTATCCCTTGATATCCCCCGGCGCTGCCTGTTACATTTGTTGTCAGTAAGGGTTTTGTTGTTCCGGCCGTTAATCGGTTGAACTATGAAAGGGCTTCCGGAAGGAGGCCCTTCATATTTGAATGCCGTTTAGTAATTTGGCACAGTGAAGAAATTGACCCAAAGTGAACTGAAAAGATTCCTCGATGAAAAGGTCTCCCAATTTAACCGTCCGGATTTTATTACAGATGACCCCATTTCTATACCCCATCAGTTCCACCGCAAGGAAGACATTGAAATCAGCGCTTTCATTACCGCCCTGATAGCATGGGGACAGCGGCCGGTTATTCTTCGTAACGCGCAAGGCTTTATGGAACGGATGGATTTCCGTCCTTATGAATTTATCCTGCATCATACACCCGGTGACAGGAAAACATTCAGGCATTTTGTACACCGGACCTTTAACGGCACTGATGCTGTTTACCTGATAAAGGCGCTTTATAATATTTACCGCAATGGACAGGGCCTTGAAGGAATTTTTGCCGATGCACACACAGAAAGCAATGATATGTCAGTGGCCATTTCCACTGCAAGAAAAAAACTTCTTTCTTTCGCTGCACCGGCCAGGACGTACAAACATTTTGCTGACCCACTGAGAAATTCTTCAGCTAAAAGGCTTTGCATGTATTTACGATGGATGGTTAGAAGGGATAAAAAAGGGGTTGATTTCGGCATATGGAAAAGCATTTCACCCGCAGTATTATACTGTCCGCTGGATATTCACTCAGGACGCGTAGCCCGTTCGCTTGGCTTGCTTAACAGAAATCAAAATGACTGGAAAGCGGTGGATGAACTTACCCAAAACCTTCGAAAACTGGATCCCACTGACCCCGTTCAATATGATTTCGCTCTCTTTGGATTAGGCGCGATAGAAGGATTTCGCTGAAATCATTTGGCATATTGCTGGTTGATCTCATCATCGGTAGGAAATACGATGACGTTATCACCTGCCTTTCTCACCCAGTACAGATATTTACCGCTGCCCTTACAGGCATAGGCTACTATGGAATCACCCGGCTCCATATTGAGACGTGAAAAGGTCTTCCAGCGTTTGTCATTCTCCTGGGCCGCTACTTTGACATCCAGTTTTTCCGAACATTCATTACGAAAATAAGCACGGTAACTTTTTGAATAATCAGTGCATTGGGTACAGGGCTTTGACCACTCACTCCTGTATTTCACGAGGCAACGGTTGATATCCTCTTCAGGTTTGGAAAAACTGAATAAGCATAGAATCACAGTGAAAGCAAGCAGCGTTCCCAAGGAATAGCTAATGATACGTTTCATTTACAATAATTATTTTTTAAGATAATGCCGGCTTCTTTATTACCCAGCTGTTTTGAAGTATTCCAGTCGCGACAGGCAGCATCTGTATCGCCCAATGCTTTAAAGGCGAATCCCCGGTTGTTATAGGCTTCCTGGTTGGAAGGATCAAGTTCAATGGCTTTGTTAAAATCAATTACCGCGCTTTTATAGTCCTTAAGCCTGTTCAGAGCCCCCCCCCTGGAAATATACGCGTATACATGCGAAGGATCGTAATTTATCACGTGATTATAGTCCATCATCTCCCCTTCAAAATCACCATTCATGCCTTTCATAAAACCACGTTTAATCCAGGCGTGGTAATTAGCACTGTCTGCCTCTATACTCAGGTCAAAGGCTTTTACAGCTTCTTTAATTTTATTTTGTGAGAAATACTGAAGCCCTTTGTTAAACAGGGCATCTGATTTCTTTCTGTCCTGTGCCCCCGCCAACAAAGGCAGGCACACCATCAGAATACTACTCCAGTGTAATCGCATCTTTGTATCCGTTTTCGGAAGTGATCCTGATCAGGTGGCCAAAGGCTTTTTGTAAGGAAAGAAATGTTTTTTCATCCTTTACAGGTATGCTCAGGCGGCCGTATCCCCTTTTTACCTTTTGAACTACCAATACCCTGGTCACGCAATCCGGCTGATCTTTCATGCAGGGAATGCATAGCAGATTATCTTCCGGTTCATAGGTAATAGCCAGATCGAGGTCGGGAGTTGGTGCTTTATCTTCCCGGACCATCTCTCCATTTTCGTTGTAGAAACTGACAAATAAAGTGCCACTTTTCAACTCCACCCGGGTTCTATCGCCCAGCACTTTATTGATAAACGCTACTGTTTCGGACTTGCCCGGCGACTGACTGTAAGAAACAGATGAAAAAAGATTCATTACTGCCAGCGCAAGCAGTAGTTTGCTTTTAAGAGCAGTGGCCAGTAATTGATTGAGATGATGTGTCATCATAGCCTTCAAATTTCAGGTTTCTACTCCAAAAAGCGGGTAAAAGTTGCTTTAAAAAAGCCACCCAGCCCGCAACCAACCAACGATTGCCTTATGTTACAGCACTTATATTCCTTAAAAAGGCTGAATTTCCGTCTCTTAACCGTTCTTCTGTTATTAACAGGAAAACTGGCTGCGCAACAAAATTATTTAGAAGTCCCGGTCCGCCTTGAAATTGAAAAAGGAAATATGGACGAAGTGGTCGTCAAAGTAAAGAAAGACGGTAAGGATGCCTTCACGCAGAGCGGAGCAGGTAAAATGCGTTTCAAGCTTGATTTTAACAAGAAGTACAGCCTGATTTTCACCAAACCTGGTTACATCACAAAAACGATAGAAATCAATACCAAGGCACCTTCGGCAAGAATCGCCAATGGCTTTGATCCCTATAAAATCGGTGTAAAGCTGTTTCTGCAAAATGCCGAAAACATGGTTATATATAACCAACCGGTAGCACAGATTAAATATGACCAGAACCTTGATGAATTCAATTTCGATACAGACTATTCCAAGTCCATCCTGAGTGCGGTAACCCGTGATAACACGGAAACGGAAACGGAGACCGAACAAGCGAATCCAGTGCAGGCCAGTGTACAAAGCAGTACAGAAACAATGGAACCACTGCCGGCTGTGTCCAACGCCGGATCTGCTACCGAACAGCAAGCATCCGCACGGGCATCCGTCGCTTCCGAAACTTCGCCTGCCGCACAGGCTGGTTCTACAATGGGTTCGGAAAAAACAGCAGAGCGTTCTCCCGTCAGCCAGATGGATAACCAGGAATTGATAAATACCCCACCCGGTAATGGAAATGAAGAGAAAGCGCCCGGAGCACCTGTTGGGGAAGGTGAAGAATCGAAATCTTTGGCGACCGGGTCAAATGGTGAAGAAAATAAAGGCAAAGGCCTGGCAAATGAGGGCATGGACATATCTAAAGAAGTAAAGGTAAAATCAGGGAGTGATGAAGGCAGGACGGCAGCCTCTGGTAAGGGTGATGAAAAAGGGAACAGAAAACAGGCTCCCGTTGATGGAAGCGATGTATTCAAGAGTGCCCTTAATCCACTCACCGGAAGTGATACACCAACAGGGTATATTGAACCGGGCGAAAGTGAAAAGATCACCCGGGAAGACATTGTTGAACGCAACAGGGTTATCACCCGCATCAGGGTTACCCGCAAAGGAATACAAACTGAGTACAGCCGCGTGTATTACAGTTGGGGTGGATTATACTATTTTAAAAACAACAGTATGTCTATCTCCGAAAATTTATTCGTAAACTGGACCGGAGTGCGGAATTAAAAAATTTTCATTCGCCCATTTCAAACACCTCCAAAGCAATTCTGCAGGGGGGCCATCAGGTACATTTCGCAAACATTTCCTTCTCTTGCATGCAGGTGGTATACTTTGATACGGGGCTTGTTTCCTAAAAAATCTTTACAAAACCTGTCAATACGGTACGTACGCCCTGTATATTTCCTGCAAATCCGGCAAAGAATCCTTCTCTATCTGATGATGCCCTTGTAGCTTATCACCGCTCCTTCCCTTATCCGTTAAAGGAGAAAAAGGTGTTATATTTTCATTCAGTATTCCGGATCCTAAATACTACTTCCAAATTTCTTTATTTTAAATCATAACTGCAATTTATTCAAAGCATAGATACAGTCATTAAATAACCAGGGTTGACCCGGAGATGCATTGGTTTCACAAAGTGTTTTCAGGATTAAACAGGCTGTGGCCAAATCCCTATGACTTCATTTACATATATCGCTTCATGAGCTGCCATTGGCCTCTCCATTGAAGCGGCTTACCCCTGAAAATGACAGGCCGGTCAAAACCATGAACGGCAGCCCCGCACAGGCGGGTAATTTTGTGAATAATCAAATAGAAAGTAAGCATGTTGATGAACGAATTCTGTACCGGTTATTTCCTTCCCAAAAATGAAGAACAGGAATTGCTCATGGCGAAGTATAAAAAAATCAGGTCCATCCTGGGAAGTCCATCGAGGATGAAAATACTCCGGCAACTTGTAAAAACAAGAACCCATACACGGTCGGTTTATCCACCGGACTGGAAAATCACCTGAATAAAGTTGCTATCATGATGAAATGAAAACTGAACAGGCTGGTTGCCTGAACAACGAAAAAATAAGCTGTCCACTGAACAGCGATTCCTTTACTTAACAGGAAAAAAGAAGCCGGCTCCATAAGAACCGGCTTCCTGCTTTTTATAATTATGGAATAATTATTTGGCAGCATCAATCGAAATCAACTCCACCTCGAAAACCAACACACTGTTGGGACCGATTTTTCCACCCGCACCACGTTCACCGTAAGCCAGTTCAGAAGGAAGGAATAGTTTCCACTTGGAACCCACAGGCATCATCTGCAAAGCCTCTGTCCACCCTGGAATCACCCCACTCACAGGGAAGCTGGCGGGCTGACCACGCTCCACGGAGCTGTCGAAAACAGTACCGTCAATCAGCGTTCCATGATAATGGGTGGTTACTTTATCGTTGAGACCTGGCTTAGGTCCGGTACCCTCTTTCAGGATGATGTACTGCATACCACTGGCAGTAGTTTGTACACCGGGTTTTTTCTTGTTCTCATCGAGGAATGCCTTTCCTTTTGCTGTGTTTTCCTGTCCTTTCATTTTTTCCTTTTCTGCCATATAGCCCTGAATGATACGGTCAGCATCTTCTTGTTTCATGGTAGCCTTTCCTTCAAAAACTTCCTTCAGAGCTTGTGACATGATTTCCACTTTTACAGAATCAAATCCGCTGTTCTTCAGGTTATTTCCGATGGCTACACCAAGTCCGTAGCTGACTGAATCAATTGTGCTGCTCATTTTAATGTCGGTTTTCTTGTTTTGTGCATTGCAGGAAGCCACCATAAAGGCTGCTGCTAAAACTGGTAATAAGCTTTTTTTGAGGTTCATTTATTTACATGTTGGAGGCGCGAAAATACGAAAAGGAAGAACTTCTTCGGATAAAAAGAATGAAGGACATATGAAACCCTGCATTTACTGTACAAAGAGGAGCCGCTCTATCCACTATCTTTGATACGGTGGACTTTCAACTGACATCCGAGTTTCAGCCTACCGGCGATCAACCGGAAGCTATATTACAGTTAACCAAGGGATTAAATGCAGGTGATGTTGCCCAGACCCTGTTAGGGGTTACCGGTTCCGGAAAAACTTTTACCATTGCCAATGTCATTCAGAAGGTACAACGGCCTACGTTGATTTTGAGTCATAATAAAACCCTTGCGGCACAATTATACGGTGAGTTCAGGCAGTTTTTTCCCAAAAATGCCGTTGAATATTTTGTCTCCTACTACGATTATTACCAGCCGGAAGCCTACCTGCCCAGTTCCAACACCTACATCGAGAAAGATCTGTCGATAAATGATGAAATTGAGAAGTTGAGGCTGAGCACGACTACCTCTCTCCTTTCCGGCCGCAGGGACATCATCGTAGTATCATCGGTTTCCTGCATATACGGCATGGGAAATCCAGCTGATTTTGCAGAGAACATCATCCGTATACAGGCCGGATTAAAAATAAGCCGGAACGCATTGCTACACCGTCTCGTTTCCAGTCTTTACTCAAGGGCCGGAGATGATTTTAAGCGGGGTACTTTCAGGGTTCAGGGGGATACAGTAGATGTTTTCCCTGCATACATGGACCTGGCATACCGTCTCAGTTTCTTTGGCGATGAAATTGAAGAAATACATACCATAGAACCCGGTACCGGTAAACGATATGAAAAACATGAACACCTGGCCATTTTTCCAGCCAATATCTTCGTAACCTCACCGGTAAGACAACAGCAGGCCATTTATGATATTCAGGAAGATCTTGTAAAACAGATGGATTACTTCAGGGATTCGGGCAGATCCCTCGAAGCAAAACGTATTGAAGACCGTGTCACTTTCGACCTGGAAATGATCAGGGAGCTGGGTTACTGTTCGGGAATTGAAAACTATTCCCGCTACTTTGACGGGCGCCCCCCGGGCCAACGCCCCTTCTGCCTGCTGGATTATTTTCCGGAGGATTTCCTGATGGTAATTGACGAAAGTCATGTAACGGTACCGCAGATACGAGCCATGTACGGCGGCGACAGATCGAGAAAAGTAAATCTGGTGGATTATGGTTTTCGCTTGCCCGCGGCCATGGACAACCGCCCGCTCAAATTTGAAGAATTTGAAAGCATCATTCCGCAAGTCATCTTTGTGAGCGCCACCCCTGCGGAATATGAGCTTCAGAAAAGTGAAGGGATTATTGTTGAACAGGTAATACGCCCCACCGGCCTGCTCGATCCACCCATTGAAGTACGACCGGTCAGCAATCAGGTGGACGACCTGCTGGAAGAAATTGAGAAGGTAATTGCCAGGCAGGAGCGGGTGCTGGTAACAACACTCACCAAACGGATGGCTGAAGAGCTGGCGAAATACATGGCCAAACTAAATATACGCTGCCGGTATATTCACTCCGAAGTGGAAACCCTGGAGCGGGTGGAAATACTGAGAGACCTACGACTGGGGCTGTTCGATGTATTAATAGGTATCAACCTGTTGCGCGAAGGACTTGATTTGCCTGAGGTCTCACTGGTGGCTATCCTTGACGCGGATAAAGAGGGCTTTTTACGTTCCAACCGTTCCCTTACCCAAACAGCAGGCAGGGCCGCCAGAAATCTCAATGGCAGGGTGATTATGTATGCCGATAAAATCACGGAAAGCATGCAACAGACCATCGATGAAACCAACCGCCGGAGAGCAAAACAAATGGCTTATAATGAAGCGCATCAGATTGTTCCCACAGCGCTGAATAAACCCAAAGAAGGTATCTTCTCCAACCTTCAGAACACAAAGAACGCCAACCTCAGCGCAGCCTATATCGAGAAAAAAGAAAAAACCATTGCAGCAGACCCGGTGGTTCAGTTTATGACAAGGGAGCAGCTTGACAAAGCCATACAGACGGCACGAAAAGACATGGAGAAGGCAGCCCGTGAACTTGACTTTATCGAAGCAGCCAGATACAGAGACGAACTTTTCGGCCTCGAGTCATTTTTCAAAGAAAAATACCAGCAGTAAATGGGCCTCCTCGAACTGATTATTACAATATGCGTTTATATCCTGTCATTGGTACTGGCTCTTTTACTGGGGATGGCAGGAAAAAAATTCCGCAATGAAAGTATCCGTTTGCCTTTGGCATTTCACCTGGTACTGCTGAGCCTGACGCTGATATTTTTCCTGTCATTTCCCGCCCAGGAAATGAGTAAATACCTGCTTTTATTTTCTGTTTGCAGCGGACTGTCTCTTTCCGCCTGGGCCATACGCAATTCCTCCCTGAACATGCTTTTCAGGATTTACCTGGCATCTTATCTCCTCAGTCTTTTTGTTTTCCTATGGTCACCTGCCCTCTTATTTTACAGCATCAGCGGGAACTATCAAAAGTTCAGAAACGAACAAGCCTTTAACCTGAAGGATAATTATTACCTGGTAGAACAACAAAGTATGGTCAGGTCATTGAATACACCAACCAGGTAAAAAGTCATTCAAAAATTCGGAATCTATAAAAAAACACTGGCCAGGGATCTGGACTTCGGCAATACCCTGCATTCGGCCTCCCTGGCTGCCTTCGGAACAGACACGATGGTAATTGAAGGAGTACTTATCAATAAAAAAAAGATGAGA
>CAZHSC010000095.1:0-13029 GCA_964534995.1 uncultured Bifidobacterium sp. | reverse complement strand
CTTATTTTATCGCTGAACCTGGATAGGCTATGGTCAGGGATGGCGGGAAAGCCACTGAGAATGGATGGAAACATCTGGTCTGTGCGTCTGCCGCTGCTGTAAATATTGGTAAATAGTAAGCCCGAATCACATAGACTGCTGAAAAAGGGGGTTACGTTTTGTTCACCTCCCAGGGGCGCGATGATGTCAGCGGTCCAGCTTTCAAGTACCACAATGACAATGTTGGCCCTGGTATTTTTCAGAATGCGTTGGCTGCCGGCATCAGGGGGTAGTAAAGATTGAAAACGTTTTTCCGCTTCAGGCGCGCTTAAAAAGACAAATGGGTGGTCATTTTTTATTCCCCGCTTCTTCAGGTTATTGGCCAGGTACCAAACCGGATTGATGGCAGCATCGTTGAGTTTATTGATTTCAGAATAACATGCGGAACTCTCATTGATGGGGATTTCCTGTAAACCCCCTCTCATCAGCAGGGGTAGCAGGGCGGTTAATATTAATCCTGCGATGATATTTTTTCGCTCCCCGCATACTTTTCCGCCATGCCTGACGAACTTCGAATAGGCTATTTTCAACAATACCACGGCGACTAAAATTATTCCCGCCCGGCTGATGAGTTGAAAGGTGGAGAGGGAAGCAAGTATGCCGGCGGTATCATTCAGAAAGTCGATGGCTCTCGCATTGATAAGGGTTCCCCAGGCATTATAAACGAAGTAATTTGTGAGTAAGAGGATGACAACTATAATCAGCAGGATGATATTAATTACGTGCGTGATGGCTTCAGTAATTCTACTGCCGGTGAACCTGTAAATAATCCATAAAACAGCAGGAATGGCGCACAGGTATGCGCTGGCAGCAAGGTCCAGCCGGAGCGCAAACAAAAATGCCAGAGGCCAATCCGGAAGTTTGGCCGGCTCGTCGTTAAAAAAGAGTAGCATAATAAATCCTGCCCTGGCAAGGGTGAAGATCAACATCCACAAAAAAAGCAAGCGGTAAATGAAATAATCGTTGTTTTTTAGCATGCAAACATTCTTTTGTTATTCATGACTGTTTGTGTCTGGCTGAAACAGCCCGTTCACAGGATATTGTTGCCGTGAATGGCAAAATCCCTTAAAGTCGCAGGGGTATGGGTTGTCGCATTGAGGTCCCATGGCAATGTCGGGTAGGGAAGGCGAAGCGAGTATCCATTTCATTTTTTCAATTTCACGGGCAATTGCCGGCACTGAGCTTTCACAATATTCCATAATATCCTTTTCTATGAAAATTTCCTGCAGCGGGGAGGAAAAATCAGTGTCGCTGACTTTTTTTCTGAGGTGGATAATCACAGCCGAAGAGATGGGAATTCCGGAGCCCTTCAAAACATAATACTGTAGTGCAATATCTTCTTTATAGATATCTGACAGGTAATCACTGCTTTTTACTTCTGCCAGTTTCCAGCCATCCCCGGCTTTGATGAGCAGGTCACAATACACAAGAACGCGGTTATGTAAAAAGGCAGCCTCGTAGATAACACCAACGCCTTTAGAAATTAATTCATGGGTGAGTTCAACACTTTCCCTGTAGGCATTTACTTTTACAGGACTTGCATCTACACCTCCCGGGTATAATTGACGGGCTTTAAGTCCGGTTAAATGCCCTGTTTCAAACCTTGCCTTTCTTTCCGGTGGCAAAGGGTCTCTGGAAGAATAGTGATATTTGTAAAGGTAAAGAGCAAGGTAGCATTGCCGGCCTTTCAGGTAGGATGTCTTAGAAAAGAAAGGTTTCAGCATGGTAGTTGATGCCGGCAGGCTTCGATAATTTTCAGACATTCATTCGCCTCTTGGGCATCGTGCACCCTCAAGATGTGTATACCCTGCAGCAACGCAATCGTATTCAGTACGGTAGTTCCGTTCAGTGCGGCTTCTGGTTTTACGCCCAGTATTTTATTAATCATTGATTTTCGTGAAAAGCCTGCAAGAACGGGGCAGTCAAGTGATTTAAATATATGGATGTGGGCAAGTATTTTGTAATTGTCTTCAAGGCTCTTGCCAAAGCCAAATCCGGGATCAATAATAATATCCTTCACACCGGCTTTTCTTAGCTTGTGTATTCTGGTTTGAAAAAAAAGCAACATCTCCGGTAAAAGATCACTGTAGTTAGTATGCTCCTGCATTGTTTCTGGGATGCCTTTCATATGCATGAGGATATAGGGAACCCCGGCCTTCGCAACCGTTTTAAACATGTCGGGATCCAGATCGCCTCCGCTGATGTCATTGATAATATGTGCTCCATTGTTAATGGCCTCTTCGGCGATGGCGGCCCTCCAGGTATCAACCGAAATAAAAACATCCGGATAGCGGGAAGCTACCCACTTGATGGCGGGAATTACACGTTCCCTTTCTACTTCCAAAGGGATGATGGCTGCGCCTGGCCTCGAGGAAGCCCCCCCAATATCAATGATTTGAGCACCTCCGGCAACTAATTTTCCGGCTTTTAGCAAGATGCTGTTTTCTTCAATAAATTTGCCGCCGTCATAAAAGGAATCAGGAGTTACGTTGAGGATGCCCATAATGGTTCCTGAACTTACATCCAGTAACCTGCCTCCGCAATTCAGCGAAAAGGCTTGCCTGAGATGTACAAGTGATGATTGCCGGATAGTACTCATAATTTTTTCATATAATTTATACGAACATTGCACATGTCTTCACTGACTTCTCAACAATACGACGAGGCAATTGCCCGCTGTAAAGATATCTACCTTAAGAAAATGAAGGATTACGGATCCGCATGGCGAATTTTAAGGCCAAGTTCTCTTACCGATCAGATATTTATTAAAGCGCAGCGAATCCGGAGTATTGAGGAGAAGGGCATGCAAAAGGTTAATGAAGGGGTCGAGAGTGAGTTTATCGGTATTGTTAATTATGCCGTCATGGCCTTGATTCAGCTGAGTTTGCATGGTGATACCTCTTTCGAAATCAATCAGGGTGAGGCATTGAAGCAGTATGAATTTCATGTAAATAAGGTGAAGTCCCTCATGCTTGATAAAAACCATGATTATGGAGAAGCCTGGAGAGATATGAGGGTTAGTTCCATGACCGACTTAATATTAATGAAGTTGTTACGGATTAAACAAATCGAAGATAACAGCGGTTCCACCCTGATTAGTGAAGGCGTGGATGCCAATTATGCAGACATTATCAACTACGCTATCTTCGCTTTAATTAAACTAAAAGATCAGTAAATCAAATTAAAATATTTAAAATGAAATCATTGGTAAATATTTCTAGAATTCTTGTCGGTGTACTGTTCATCATTTCCGGTCTCATCAAGGCGAATGACCCACTTGGATTTTCTTATAAGCTGGATGAATATTTTACGGTGTTCGGCACCCCCGCCTTAAGCGGTATTTCCTTGTTCCTGGCCATGATCATATGCATTTTTGAAGTGGGCCTGGGAGTAGCTACGCTGGTCGGCTATCGCATGGTGTTAGTTAGCTGGTTGATGTTACTGATGATTCTGTTTTTTACGTTTTTAACCTTCTATTCAGCGTATTTTGATGTGGTGAAAGATTGTGGCTGCTTCGGAGATGCCCTGAAACTGAAGCCATGGGAGTCTTTCTATAAGGACGTTGTTTTACTGGTATTTATCCTTTTGATTTTCTTTTACCGTAAGTCGATCCATCCTCTGGGAGGACCAAAATCTGCCGGAATTATTTCCTTCGCGGGTCTGCTTCTCACTACCTGGTTTACCTGGCATTGCTATGCGCATTTACCCGTTAAGGATTTTCGTCCTTACGCCATCGGGAAGAATATCAACGAAGGAATGAAATTACCTCCCGGGGCCATTACCGATAGTGTGGCGATGGTTTTTATTTATAAGGACAAAAAAACCGGAGTTCAGTATGAAGTGGGTATGGACTCCCTCTCTACTTATTCAGGCAACAGCGAGGTATACGAATTCGTTGATCGTATTGATAAACTAGTTCGCGAAGGTGATAAAGCACCCATTCATGATTTTGCGATACGTGATGCCGATGATAATGACCTGGCTTCCGATTTCCTGAATCGTCAGGACTATGTATTTATGATGGTAGCCTACGACCTGCAAAAGTCAGATATTTCAGTCCAGCCCAAAGTAAATGAATTCGCTGCCGCCTGTCAGAAAAATGACGTGGAGTTTTTTGGGTTGACTTCTACCGTTCATGCAGAGACTGAAAAGTTCCGTCATGATCATCAGAATATGTTTCCTTACTATTACTGCGATGGTACCGCGCTTAAAACCATCATCCGTTCAAATCCGGGACTTGTGCTCCTAAAGGGAGGGACTGTAGTTGATATGTGGCATTACAATGATTTCCCGACCTACGAGGAGGTTAACAGTAAATATATTAAAAAATAAACGCTGATGAACTGATGTCATCAGATTAATCCTGGCAGGCTTGCTCAAACTTTTTTTTGATAAACTATGGTATGGTCTGCTGGTTACAGCAGGGGTGGTTTCTGTTGTTTTCTTTCTGTTTAATGTGTTACCCGGTGATCCCGCACGCATGATGCTGGGGCAACGTGCCGATATTTCTTCTGTAGAAATAATAAACAAAGAACTAGGCAGGGATTTACCTTTAGGCACCCAGTTTATCCTATATGTAAACGATTTGTCCTTTCTTTCAGTACTGAACGGTAAAGATGCCGGCTCCAGAATATATATGGACAAAGAGAAATACGGACGAATTGTTAATGTAATCTCATTCGGAAATTATAACCTGGTATTGAAAAATCCATATTTGCGGCGTTCCTACCAAAGCAGGGAAAATGTGTCTGCTATCTTGCTGGATGCGCTTCCGGGTACGGTAATCCTCGCTTTTACTTCCTTACTTTTCGCCGCCCTGGTTGGAATTATATTCGGAGTTTGGTCTGCATTAAAATATCAGCAGTTGCCTGATCATATATCCATGATAATAAGTATTTTGGGAATGTCATTGCCTTCTTTTTTTGCAGGAATTTTAATAGCCTGGCTCTTCGGTTTTGTGTGGCATGATGTCACAGGCCTGGAGATGACCGGTAGTTTATATATGGTTGACCCTTTTGAAGGTTTAAAAATTCAGTGGAAAAATCTGATACTTCCTGCATTCACGCTTGGTATCCGCCCATTGTCAGTGATAGTACAATTAACCAGGTCATCCATGTTGGAAGTTTTAAGCCTGGATTATGTGCGGACCGCAAGGGCAAAGGGTTTGTCTTCCGCTTCAGTAATTATGAAACATGCTTTACGAAATGCTTTAAATCCGGTCATCACCGCCTTGTCAGGCTGGCTGGGATCACTCCTGGCCGGAGCCGTTTTTATTGAATATATATTCGGGTGGAAAGGAGTGGGTAAAGTAACAGTGGATGCACTCGAGCATTATGATTTTCCGGTAGTAATGGGCTCGGTACTCATGGTATCGGTATTCTTTGTACTGATCAATATTCTGGTGGATATTGTCTACGGTATTCTCGACCCCAGAGTGCGCATTGTATAGAGGTAAAAAGGAAAGCAAAATCCTTCTTTTTTGGCTGTCATTTCCGGGAGAATTAAAAACCGTTCATTTGAATTTTTGTTCCGGCCATTCAACGTTTAACCCATATGGGTATCCTCGTTACCCGTCCAGCCTGGCACTTTAAATCCCTGTACTTATTAACAAGACTTTAACGAAAAAAACAACAACTGTTCAGAATCTATTCACGTTTATTCATTTATACTTGCACTGTTTCAAAAGCTACATCAGGTATGATAGACATTCGTGAAATCAACGAGAAAATTCAAAGGGAATCAGCTTTTATTGAGCTGCTGAATCTCGAGTTGGGAAAGGTAATTGTTGGTCAAAAGTATATGCTTGACCGCTTACTGATAGGCTTGCTTTCAAACGGGCATTTACTGTTGGAAGGGGTACCCGGTTTGGCAAAAACACTGGCGATAAAATCCCTCTCTTCGGCAATACATGCCAAATTCAGCCGTTTGCAGTTTACCCCCGACCTGCTTCCTGCGGACCTGGTGGGTACCATGATTTATAATCAAAAACAGGAGCAGTTTACGGTTAGAAAGGGTCCTCTCTTTGCAAATTTCATTCTGGCGGATGAGATAAACCGCGCCCCCGCAAAAGTGCAAAGCGCCTTGCTGGAGGCTATGCAGGAACGGCAAGTTACCATCGGGGATGAAACCTTTAAGCTGCCTGAACCTTTTCTGGTGCTGGCAACCCAAAATCCAATTGAACAGGAAGGAACTTATCCTTTGCCGGAAGCGCAACTGGACCGTTTTATGCTCAAAGTAGTGATTGGGTACCCCTCAAAAGAAGAGGAACGCATGATTGTAAGACAAAATCTTTTACAGGAATTTCCGGTAATACAACCTGTTTTGCATACTGACACTGTTGTGAAGGCAAGAAATGCGGTGCGCGAGGTGTATATGGATGAGAAAATAGAAAAATATATTCTTGATATCGTTTTTGCCACCCGTTTCCCAAAAGAAAGTAATTTAAGGAAATTGGAAAATCTGGTTAGTTACGGCGGCTCACCGAGGGCGAGTATAAATCTTGCACTGGCGGCAAAGGCCTATGCCTTCATTAAGAGAAGGGGCTATGTGATTCCTGAAGATGTGCGTGCCATCAGTCACGATGTGCTGCGTCACAGGATCGGACTTTCCTATGAAGCGGAAGCGGAAAATATTACAACCGATGACGTGATCAGCGAAGTATTGAATATTGTTGAAGTACCTTAAGCTTTTATTGGCCATAGCATGGAGTCTTCTGAATTATTAAAGAAGGTCAGGAAAATAGAAATTAAAACCAGGGGACTTTCTTCTCAGGTTTTTTCCGGTGAGTATCACTCCGCATTTAAAGGCAGAGGTATGGCTTTTAGTGAAGTCAGGGAGTACATGCCGGGTGATGATATCCGCACCATTGACTGGAATGTTACGGCCAGGTTCAATCATCCCTATGTCAAGGTTTTTGAAGAAGAAAGGGAACTGACAGTCATGTTGCTTGTTGACATCAGCGCGTCGGGTAATTTCGGCACTAAAAATCAGTTTAAAAAGGATCTTATTACAGAGTTGTCTGCGATACTTGCATTTTCGGCCATCGAAAACAACGATAAAGCAGGCATGATTTTATTTTCTGATAAAATTGAACTCTTCATACCACCCAAAAAAGGGAAGACACATATTCTTAGGATTATTCGCGAATTAATTAATCTGGAGCCCGGGCGTACGGGTACGGATATTAATCAGGCCTTGCGTTATTTTAACAATATGATTAAAAAGCGTTGTATCGCGTTTATTATTTCCGACTTTATGGCCTCAGGCTTTGAAGACGCCATGAAGGTGGCATCAAAAAAGCACGATCTTGCAGCCATTCGTGTGTACGATCCGCGTGAAGCGGATATGCCCGATATTGGCTTGGTTCGTTTTGTGGATGCCGAAACCGGTCAAACCAGCCTGCTGGATTCAGGAAATCTTTCCGTTCGGCGCGACTATCATTTGTGGTGGAAGCAAACACAGGCTCAGACATCTGAAATGCTTAGCAGAAGTGGGGTGGATCATGCAACATTCCGTACCGATCAACCCTATGTACAGAGTTTAATAAACCTTTTTAAGAAAAGGGAGAGAAGAAGATGATACGTTTGATCGGGAGTTTTTTGTTTGCCTTTGCTTTTACGTTGGTCGGCACGGGGGCCCTGGCACAGGAAGTCGTGGCCGGTATCACCGTGGATACAAATAAAATTCTGATTGGTAAACCCGTCTCCGTTTTATTGCGCCTGAGCCAGCCAAAAACATTATCTGTAAACTGGCCGCTGTTTACTGATTCCATGGGGCAACTGGAAGTGCTGCAGGTGATGCCGGTGGATACCCTGAATGTTGAAGATGATAACTCCTTAGTCAGGACGCAAACCATTACAGTAACATCTTTTGATTCGGGTACTTATATCCTGCCCGAAGTCAGTTTCAGTTATCGGGCAGCATCTTCTGATAAACTGCTTACAGCGTCAACTGACCCCTTAACGATTCAGGTATTTACCGTACCAGTTGATACCTCTGCCGATATAAGAGATATCCGGACTGTGGAAAAAGCCCCTTTTGATACCATGCTCCTGATTTGGATACTGGTCGCGGTACTCGCAGTCATTTTGATTTTAACAGCCATTTGGTGGTACCGTCGTAAAAAGCGGAAATCCACGCTGGATATGGAGAAGGTGCCTGAGCAGATAATTCCCGCGCATGTTGCCGCATTGGAAGCCTTGAAAAACCTGGAGGAAGAACGGCTGTGGCAAAACGGAAAAGTGAAGCAGTATTACACGGGATTAACAGATATTCTCCGCATTTATATTGGGCAGCGTTGGGGGCTAAACGCTCTCGAGCTTACCAGCGATGAAATATTGTCGGGCAGTTTTATGGTTACCCTCAGCAAGGAAATCAGCGAGGACCTGGAACGCTTACTCCGCCTTGCAGATCTGGTGAAGTTTGCAAAATTGCTTCCCCAGTCTGCCGAAAACGAATCGTCCATTCAGCTGGCGGTGAAATTTGTAAACAATACAGCCTTACAGGACGCTGTAAAAATGGAAACGATTGAAAAATGATGAGTCTTTTTGATCTGACATCCTTTCATTTTAAGCATCCGGAATTGCTCTGGTTATTGCTGATTATACCTTTTATGGCGGTTTATTATTTTAAAGTAAAGCGCCATAAAAGACCGGTAATCCGGATAAGCAGCGTAGAAGCATTTAAAAATTATCGCCCTACCTTACGTCAGCGCTTGCTGGGCTTGCCCTTTTTATTAAGGATGCTCGCTCTGGTATTACTCATCATCGCCCTGGCACGTCCTCAATCTTCATCCAGCGCTTCCAATGTTAAAACGGAAGGGATATCTATTGTGATTGCACTGGATATATCTTCCAGTATGCTAGCCGAAGATTTTCGTCCAAACAGAATAGAAGCTGCTAAGAAGGTAGCCCTTGAGTTTATCAATGGCCGGCCCAATGATCTTATCGGACTGGTGATTTTCAGCGGACAGAGTTTCACGCAATGCCCCATAACCTCCGATCACAGTGTTATCCGCAATCTGATGAAAGATGTTAAGTCGGGTTTACTGCTGGATGGAACCGCCCTGGGGGAGGGCCTTGCTACCGCCGTTGACAGGCTTAAAGATGCGCCAACAAAGAGCAGGGTAGTGGTATTAATTACCGATGGTGTTAACAATGCCGGTTCCATCCCTCCTTTAACAGCCGGTGATATTGCAAGTACTTTTGGAGTGCGGGTGTATTCAATTGGCGTAGGTACCAAGGGAATGGCCCCATATCCTACTAAAACCCTGTTTGGTGTGCAATATCAGAATATGGAAGTTCAGATAGATGAAGAACTGCTTACAAAAGTGGCGGATGTTACAGATGGCAAATATTACCGAGCTGTGAATAATAAAAATCTGGAAGCTGTTTTCTCCGAAATTGACAAACTGGAAAAATCGAAAATTGAGATTACCGAATTTAAAAGATACAAAGAAGAATACCTCCCATTCGCATTATTAGCCTGTCTGTTGCTGTTGTTTGAAGTGATATTGAGATATACATGGCTTAGAAGTATTCCCTGATGGTTCGTTATGTTTAAACTTGAAAATCCCGGTATGGTGTATCTGTTTGCAATAATTCCATTGCTTACAGTACTTTATTATATGCTGAAGAGGTGGAAGAAAAAAGCAATGTCGCAGTTTGGCGATGTTTCTCTCACCCGGAAACTCTATCCTGATGTTTCCCTTTCAAGACCGGGTATTAAGTTTTTTTTACTGGCTGGCGCTTTTTGTTTTCTGATAGCGGGCTTGTGTGGACCCCTGATAGGTTCTAAACTGGAGGAAGTGAAGCGCAAGGGATCTGATATTATCATTGCCCTGGATGTTTCGAACAGTATGCTGGCGAATGATATCAAACCCAACAGGCTTGAACGGGCTAAAATGGCAATGAACCGGCTAATTGACAGGCTGGAAGGTGACCGCATCGGTATAATCGTTTTTGCAGGTGAAGCCTATGTGCAGTTGCCCATCACCACCGATTACAATGCAGCACGAATGTTTATTTCAACGATAAACACAAACATTGTTCCTACCCAGGGCACTGCCATTGGTGCCGCCATCGACCTTGCTGCCAGTTCTTTCACCGACACTACACGTAAACACAGTGCTATCATTATTATTACCGATGGCGAAAATCACGAAGACAATGCCATTGAGTCTGCCAAAACAGCGGCCGAATCAGGGATAAAAACATACACTATCGGAATGGGTTCGGTAGAAGGGGGGCCTATTCCGGTGTTTAACAATGGTGCGGTTGTTGGTTTCCGTCAGGACAATAATGGACAAACCGTGGTGACAAAACTGGACCCCGATATGTTGTCGAAAATTGCAGAAGCGGGGAACGGCCGCTTTATCAGAGCTACAAGTTCAGATGATGGAATTCCCCTGGTGTTGAAAGAACTCAATGCACTCGACAAAAAGGAGTTTAAAGCAAAAATGTATACTGAATTCGAAAATCAGTTTCAATACTTCATAGGGCTTGCTTTATTTTTATTCTTCGTCGAATTTCTGCTGGGAGAAAAGAAAAGCAAATGGTTTGCCCGGCTTAATCTTTTTCATGTAAGAAAAAAGGAGGAAATATGAATAGCGTTGTGAAGTCATGTTTATGGGTAATATTTTCTGTATTCCCTTTCGCAGGGCAGAGCCAGAGTTCGGATATTTCTGAAGGCAATAAAGAGTACGAAAAGAAGCGCTTTAGAAATGCCGAATCCGCGTACAGGAAAGCGATTGAAAAGGACCAGAAAATGTTTGAAGGGAATTATAATCTGGGAAACGCGTTGTACAGGCAGAATAAGTATGATGAGGCGTCGCAGCAGTATATGAATGCTTCCGTATTTAAAGATACACCCGAAGCGCAGAGTAAATCACTGTATAATCTGGGTAACTCATTTTTAAAGGCTGAGAAATACAAGGAAAGCATAGAAGCTTATAAAAAAGCACTGAAGATTAATCCGGATGACGATGATGCAAGGTATAATTTGTCATATGCACTGCAGAAATTAAAACAACAGCAACAGCAACAGCAACAGCAACAGCAACAACAGCAGCAGCAGCAGAATAAGGATAAAAACCAGCAACAGCAAAAAGATCAGAAGAAGGAACAGCAGGATCAGCAGCAGAAGAAAGAGCAGCAGGAGCAACAGCAGCAAAAGGACATGCAGAACAGGCCTAAGTTATCAAAGGAAGAGGCGGAGAGAATGTTAAGGGCCCTGAAAAATGATGAGAAGGATTTGCAGAAGGAAAAAGCCAGAAAGTTTTCCGTTTCAAGAACTAATCCGGAGAAGAACTGGTGATTTTTGCTTTTTCTGCAATCAGGAAGGGTCTTAGTTTTTCAGAAATTTCTGTGGTAACGGATTCCGGATCGGACCCGGCATTTACGGTAAATTGCGCCTGAACGTAATAGGGAAGCCGCTTTTTGAGACTCTCCAGGATGTATTCCATGATGTCAACATCATCCATTTTTGCCAGTAAAGGTCTTTTTCTTTTTTCCGGTGCTATACGGTGAAAGAGTGTGCCCGGACGGCATCTCATATAAACCGTAATACCATGTTCGTTCATCCATTTCATATTGGAGGAATAGGCAGCACAGCCTCCGCCACAGGCAATCACCAGGTTTTTTTTACCTTGTAAAGTGTGCAATGCGGATTGCTCCAGTTTCCTGAATGATTCTTCTCCCTCTTTTTCGAAGATATCCTGTAAGGTCCTGTTGTTGATGATTTCAACCAGGTCATCGAGATCAATGAATTCTTTACCGAGCGCTTTTGCGAGCATTCTCCCGGCAGTGGTCTTGCCGGCGCCCATATAACCAATCAGAAAAATTAATTCCCGGTTCATTATTGAAACTATCTCTTACTATAAAAGCGCATTTTGTAGTCAACATCTACCTTGCCTTTGCTGATATCTGTAAGTTTACCTTTCAGCATGGTTTTTTTCAGTGAACTCAGGTGATCCGTAAAAAGTATCCCTTCAATATGATCGTATTCATGCTGAATGATCCTTGCCTTGACTCCTTCGTACTCTTCGGTATGGAAATCAAAATTCAGGTCCTGGTATTTGATCAGTACCCGCGGATGTCGTTCAACGTCCTCGCGCACACCCGGTATACTCAGGCAACCTTCGTTGAACTTCCATTTGCCCCCGTCCTCTTCCAGTAACTCAGCATTGATAAAAACCCGCTTAAAACCATCCGCTGTAGGGTCATCCTCTCCAAAAGGAGTGGCATCAATTACAAACAGTCGTATGGAAAGTCCTATTTGCGGGGCAGCCAGGCCTACTCCCTGACTATGATACATGGTTTTAAACATGTTATCAACCAGTTCATTTAATTTTGGGTAGTCCTTATCAATAGAAAGGGCCTTTTTTCTCAAAACCGGGTCGCCGAAGGCAATGATGGGGTAGATCATTTTTTTGTTTGTAATGAATTCAGAAAGTCCTGCAATAAGAGGGTGGCGCTTACCTTGTCCAATACCGACTTGTCGCGCCTCGTCTTTTTGGATTGTCCGCTTTCTATCAGGCTCCTTGTGGCCATCTTTGAAGTGAGTCTTTCATCGTACAGATGAACAGGTATATCAGGTAATAGTTTACGCAACTTATCGGAAAAGGCGTACACCAGTTGGGTGGTGGATGATTCGGTGTTGTTCAATCTTTTGGGTTCCCCGATAACGAATGCATCCACTTTTTCTCTTTCAATGTAGCGGCTGAGAAATTCAAAAATGGCAGGTGTGGGTATGGTTTCAAGTGCACTGGCAATGGTTTGGGAGGGATCTGTTACCGCGATTCCGCACCTCTTCGTTCCATAATCTATTGCCAGAATTCTGCCCATGTACTGCAAAAATACACAGCTTATTTAATGTTTAGTATTTTTACAAACCTGAAATGTAAAATAAAATGAAATCAGTCATAGAGAAAGCGTGGGAAGACAGGTCCTTGTTGAATGAACCTGAAGTTCAGCAGACCATTGAAAGTGTTAT
>CAZHSC010000094.1:0-13152 GCA_964534995.1 uncultured Bifidobacterium sp. | reverse complement strand
TAATACACTGGGAAGCGATTCCTTGATTCAGGTGAATTATATCAATATAACAAGTTCCTATTACCTGGCTGTGACCTCAGTTCCGGATTCCATTTGCACCGGCGATACCGTTCAGTTTTCGGCTTCCGCAACCGGTGGTACTTCGGTTTCAGGTTATACACTGACGGCGATACCCTACGCGCCGCTTAGCGGAACCGGAACTATTGTGTCATTGACTGATGATCAGGTGAGCGCAGCCCTTCCTATCGGATTTTCATTTAACTTTTACGGGAATATTTACAACAGTTTCTATATTTCATCCAATGGTTTTATTGGTTTCTCTTCCAATATGGCCAATGGTTGCTGTTCCGGAGCTTCCATTCCGGGAATGTCGAGCCCGAATAATTTTATTGCTTTCGCCTGGAATGACCTTAACCCATCTGTAAATGGCAGCACAGTGGATTATTTCATTACAGGTTCGATTCCTTCGCGCAAACTGGTGGTCAGGTACAATACCAATCATTATAACGGTACTGCTTATCCGATGAGGGGACAGATCATTCTATCTGAAGGAAGCAACGAAATTGAAATACACACGGAAGTGATATCTTCCGTAACCGGTGCCCCAACCACCCAGGGTATCGAAAATGCTGCGGGTAGCGATGGCATCAGCCCTGCCGGACGAAATGCCGCCACCTTCAGCGCGGCCAACAGCGCCTTCAGGTTTGCCCCCTATTCTACTTACCTGTATGCATGGTCGCCAAATGTTAATATCAGCGATACTACCCTGTCCAATCCGCAGGCATGGCCTCCCACCAGCATGTCATATAGCCTTGTGGTAACGGATCCTTCCGGTTGTATGGTGTCGCAAAGTGTACCGGTGTATGTTTCACTTTGCCTGAATTTGTCAACGCTTAACCTGAGAGCATTTATAGAAGGGTATAAGAACGGACCCGGCACCATGGTACCTGTATTGTACAATGGCAATCAGAGCCCGAACATCACCGACTGTGATTCGGTTACTGTATCACTGCACGATCCATTAAGTCCTGCCACTGCCGTATTCACTACTACCGGCATACTCTCTGTAACCGGTTTCACAACGGTGAATTTCCCGCCTGCGGCCATAGGCAACAGCTATTATATCGTTGTGAAAAGCAGGAACGGTATTGAAACCTGGTCGAAATTACCGGTTACCATCAATGCGGTGACGCAATTTGATTTTACCACCCCGTAGTGAAGTGGTGAAGTTTCCGGCTTTGATCAGTTCCCCGGTTTTATGGAGGGACCTGTATCAACGTTGATGTATAGTTGTCAGTTTGGAAGCATACGGTATAAATCCGGCAACGCTTTCTTAATAATTTTAAAAGAAAGCCGTAATACAGAATATCTTTTGAGTTGAGAATTTTGCACCGTAAATTTTAATCTGATGCGGATGGCAGCTCCTGATCAAATTGTGATTTGTAAAAACTGTGGAAACAGAATGGACCGGATCAGCCGCAACTCAGGTGACCATGGTATTGATAAATTGACTTTTGGCATTTACAAGATGAAGCGTTACCTATGCTATGCCTGCCGTGATGAAAAGTGTATCATGTCTAGGAACCGCATTTCAGGACTGAAAAATTTTCATTCCGCCTGAACAGGGCCTTTGCGTTAAAGAAATCATGGATTTCCGTAGCAGCTTGTCAATAGGTCCCAATCCTGTTGTGGTATTTCTTTTACATACTCCGGAAATCGCTGCAAAAATAAAAGCCTGCTGTTCGAAGGGAACGGCAGGCCTTTTAAAGGTCAGGAGAAAGATGAATACTACCTGTTAAGGATCACACGTTTTACAATTTGTCCACCGGCTGATTCCACTTTTATCAGATAAATGCCATTGGGGAATTCGGATAAATCAAGAGATCCTTGTTTGCCGGCGCTTTTCAATAAAACATTTTTAAGTTCGTTGCCAAGAATATCACAAACACGGACCCTTACCTCGCGGCTGCCGGTAGATTTGAAATCAACATTGACAATGCCCCTTGATGGATTTGGATAAATGGCCACAGCGATGCTTGCTTTAGGGGTACTTAAGCCGGTAACACAATTGCTGCTGTTGTTCGTATTGGCAGCACCGGGAGTAATGCACACCCTGTTAAAGTCAGTGGAATCATCATTGGTATCATTGCCATCGGGAAAACGTGATATGCCCAGGTAACGCCCGGCAATGCTGTCGGTTTGCAGGGTGTCACTTTGCAGTAACGGAACTCCGGCTCCCGAAGCATAAGGGGCGATGCAGGTACCTTCATAACTTACCACATCCACAATATTCAGGGTTTGATTTTCACGCAAAGCGATAGCGTCAGGAGAACCATTCTGAATGATATTTGAATAGGCTGTTAAAGTCATATCGCAGTTAGGAATTTTTCCTGCAGCGCCACAAATCACAAAGTAATCGCCGGCACTCAGTAATTGAGCAGGAAGAGGGAAACTGTCGTAAATTACATTGCTGGTTGCGTTTCCGTTAAACAAAACTACAGTATAGTCACCCAGGTTGATGGATGCGGAACCTGCATTGTAAAGTTCTATAAATTCAGCGCTGTCTACGCTTGGCTGGTCATAGTCTACTTCATTGATCACCAGCCCTCCGGTTTGAGCATGCAGATAAGCTGAGGATAAGGTGGTGATCAGTAATAACGTAAAGAGTTTTTTCATAATCGATTGTATTGGTGATTTGCAGGCAAAAGTAATGAAACTTTGTGCAAAAAGTGCTTGTTAATGCCTGTGTTTACCGTTTTTAATGTGGAAAGGGGAGAATAAGTTGCTGGAAGCAGCTTCCCGGAATTATCCTGAAATCGGGGCGGGGATGAAAAGTCCGTATAAAATGAAAGCCCCGCCGGTGGGCAGGGCTTAAACATGGATAAAGGGTTGACGTCAATATTCAGGGAACAGTTCTTTTATTTCTATTAATTTTAGATAGGGGTCCATCACTTTTTTAGAGTAGGTAGCTGCAATTTTATCTATCCGGTTTCGCTTCACATGATACCATAGCTGGATATAGTATCCGTTCATATAGTACAGGTTCACCCTGTATTGTTTGTTTTGTCTGACCATCATAAAAGTGGCATGGTGCCATACGTGCCAGGCTTTTTCATCAAAACTCAGGGCATTGAATTGTTCTACGGAAGGGACGTGTTTTATCATCTTTTTGTGTGCTACTCATGCAAAATAGCCCACATAGCTCCGCTTTACCCGGTTCCTTTTGGTGAATATTGTACTTTGTCGGGTGAAAATCCAAAGGGTATAGGGAAAATGTTAACCGGAAGATAATCCCGGAACCGGAGACAGGGACCTGCCTGCAGCCTTGAAGAAATCAGGAGGATTTGGATTACAATCCGTTTAAACAGGACCGTTGATACTGGGAATAGCCTGTTTACAAAGGGATATTCCCATGTTTTTTCCTGGGAAGTTTGGTCACTTTATTCTCCAGCATTTTAAAAGAAGTGATCAACTTTAATCGGGTTTGTTCCGGTAAGATGACCTCATCTATATAACCTCTTTCAGCAGCCCGGTATGGGTTGGCGAAGTGATTGATATATTCTTCTTCCTTTTCCTTCAGTTTAGCGGCAGGATCCTTGGCTTTCGCGATTTCATTTTTAAAAATTATTTCAGCGGCGCCCCGGGCACCCATCACCGCGATTTCAGCACTTGGCCAGGCGAAATTCATGTCGGCACCAATGTGTTTGGAGTTCATCACATCATATGCGCCCCCGTAAGCTTTACGGGTAATGACTGTGATTCTGGGAACGGTAGCTTCACTGAAAGCGTATAACAATTTTGCGCCGTTTGTGATGATGCCGTTCCATTCCTGGTCGGTTCCGGGAAGAAAACCCGGGACATCTTCAAATACCAGCAGCGGAATATTGAAACAATCGCAGAAGCGTACAAACCTGGCTGCTTTGGTGGAGGAATGAATATCGAGTACTCCTGCAAGAAATGCAGGTTGGTTGGCTACAATTCCCACCGATTTGCCTGCAAGACGGGCAAAGCCCACCACGATATTTTCAGCAAAGTTTTTATGTACCTCAAAAAAACCTTCCCCTTCATCGTCTACCACATTCAGAATTACATCCCTTATGTCATAGGGTTGGTTGGGATTATCAGGAATGACAGTATTCAATACGGGCCTCAATTCATCTCCCATTTCATATTTCCGGGATGGCGCCGTTTCTTCGCAGTTGGAAGGGATAAAACTTAACAGTTTTTTGATATGGTGAATACATTCAATTTCATTGGCACATGAAAAATGGGTAACCCCTGATTTGGTACTGTGGGCGGAGGCGCCGCCCAGGTCTTCACTGCTCACCTCTTCATGGGTAACAGTTTTCACAACATTGGGCCCTGTAACAAACATGTAACTGGTATTTTCTACCATCAGGATAAAATCTGTGATGGCGGGTGAATACACGGCTCCGCCGGCGCAAGGTCCCATGATAGCACTGAGCTGCGGAACAACACCGGAAGCCATCGTATTGCGGTAAAAAATATCGGCATATCCGCCCAGCGAAACCACTCCCTCCTGAATACGGGCGCCTCCCGAATCATTCAAGCCAATAACAGGAGCTCCGTTTTGTAAGGCCAGATCCATGATCCTGCATATTTTTCCGGCATGCGCCTCCGCCAATGAACCGCCAAATACCGTAAAATCCTGGGCGAAAACATATACCAGCCGGCCATCAATACGACCATATCCTGTGATGACGCCATCCCCCGGATATACTTCTTTGTCAAGGCCAAATTCTGTAGAACGGTGGGTAACAAACATGCCGATCTCTTCAAAGCTTCCTTCATCCAACAAGAAATGCAAGCGCTCCCTTGCCGTCAGCTTTCCCTTTTTATGTTGCGCAGCGATCCTGTTGGTGCCTCCTCCCGCCAAAGCGGTAGCTTGTTTTTGCTCCAGCAATTTAAACTTCTTATTCATAAGATACCTTTAAAGGGTCAAAAATATATGAAATTGGGGTAGAGGGGGAGATTACCGTTAAATTAATACCCGGCAATCCTGAAAATATTTGTTTGGTGTGGAGGGGTGTTTTACGGTTTTATTTTATAAACCCAGGGATATGCAGCGTCCTTGTTTTAATTTATCATATTTACGCGTGAATTTTTTTAATGAATCCAACATAAAATTACCAGCCGAATACATTGATACCGGCCTGAAAGGGATGTAAGGTGGGTCCACGACCATCTTTAAAAAGACCATTTAATGAGTAGGAAGCATAGAGGGTATAGTGCTCATAACCGATACGGAAGGTGGCATCATAGCGGAATGGCGCGATATTGAATTCGTCATGGCGTTTGACTTTTTCCCGGTTTCCATCTTCGTTATACACAAGTTTTAAATGCGAGTTGTATTTATACGAAACGAGGATGCCTGTCGCAATGTGAAAAGATTTTTTAAACTCCTGCCGGGAGTTAAACTGAAGCAGGAGGGGCAAGGTGATATAATTTACAGCCAGTTTGTTTTTATCATACGTAATCTGTTTACCGTTTTTATCCAGGTCGTATCCCGCAACGGTTTTATTGGTATCAGCAAGCAGCGTTTTGTCGGATGAAAAGCGGTAATTATTTATTGTTAATCCGATACCGGTAGTAAACATAAGATATCGTTTATAAATGGGGAAGTCGTGTGAGAAAAAGTTAAGGTTCACGTTTATGGATTTTCCGGAGTTTAATTCCAGAAAATCGAAGCCTTCGGGGATGTTGGTATTGAATTTATCCTGCACCATCAGCTGGTTAAAGCCGATTTCGAATCCTGCCCAGTGCGACCTCGCCCTTTTTTTACTCCGGTATACACTGTCGGTTTCCCATGTAAAAGAGAAGTCATCATCATTATTCTGGTCATCATGATGTCCGATTACAGTAACCACCCGGTTACTTTCGTCGCCTTTGTCAACAGCGGAAGTATTTTCCTGATCACTGAAAGTTCCATATTTACCGATACCGCTGATGTTGGCGCTGAAGTTGGCGGGCTTGTTTTTATAATAGAAGGCACCCGATCCTGAAATTTTTAAATCCAGCGATTCGGTAACATCGGCGTAACATTTCCCTACGCCGCTGATATTGGTTTCACATTTTTTAACAGTCAGTTCTTCGCCTTCAATTTTGCCGCTGCCGCTGATGTTCATCTCCAGGTTTTCAACACTTCCTTTCAGGTGGAGTTTTCCGATACCGCTGATTCCGATTTCAAGTTTATCGGCAATCAGGGGCATCTCCACTTTACCGTTTCCTGAAATGGTAATACGCATATGAGAAGAAGTAAACACACTGTCACTTGTTACTTTGCCGATTCCGTTGATGCTGATGCCTTGTAATTCAGGAAGGGTGATATACACCACGGAAGGAGGCCCCTGGATGGTAAGTGTATTATCTTCGGAAGTGGTCAGGATCCCTGATAAAGGAGTTTTCGATTCTACACGTACTTCCTGCATTGTTCCGCGCCTGAGCGCAACCGTGCAGTTGTCTTTAATTTTAATTTTATTAAATGCCGGCAGGTCCCTGATTTCTGATTCCTGTCCAAAACCGTAATGTCCGATAAAGCAATATGCGGCAATGATAAGAAGATGAAATGTTTTCATATAGGTGTGGGATTTTATACATAAGATGTTTGGAGGAGTGAAAATGTTACAGGAAAAGTTGTTTTTTGATCAAATATTTTCTGGCTTTGGTCCTGTTTTTCTGCCCTGGATAGCAGGATCGCTACTTCCCCTTTTAAACAAGCTGGTGAATGAATGTGTTTGTCCGGCATCCGGTATATGACCGGGAAGAGTTCCATCAGCGGACCACATTCAATTGTGCCGGGGAAGATATTTTAAAAACAGATTAAAATTGTTTTTGGATGATCTTTTTTTCTGTCTCTACTTCGTAAGCACTGAGTTTACCGGTTACCGGATTAAAAGCGGTGCGAACTTTGACTTTGTTATTTGATATTTTACCTACTGCTTTAGCAGCGAACTTAAGCAGCCTGCTTCCCAGGGGTAGTTTTTTTCTTTCTTCTTTTTGATACAACAATTCTTCACCTGCTGCTTTATTAACATGTTGAACAGCCAGGTTTAAAATATCATCACCCAACTGCTGCGGCCGGATGAATGCAATCAACGAAGGGGGCTCGTCCTGATTTTGGTAGGCCACGGTAGCTTTTGGGGTATACCTTCTTTCAGCAAAGACAAAAGGTTCTTCTACCTTTACCGGGTTGCAGCCTAAGGTAGCCATGGCATGCATGTTCGCCCCTGAACGCAGGGTAGAATTATCCATGAATGGAGAATCTATGTGCTTTTCAGGATTTGATTTCACATTGCGTTTTTCCGGAGATGCAAGGCTGGTGGAAGGGATGTGAGCAATTTCTTTTTTATTTTCTTTTTGGCCATCCCCTTGTACTTCGGTCAGGGTTTTTTCATTTATCGCGTAGGAGGAGGCGGGAAGAGCACGGTTTTCCTGAGCGGATGAGTCTTTTAAGATGGAGGAGGAGTTTTCAGCCATCCGGGTATCCTTGCTCTGATTTTTAAGTGATACACGGATGATGGCTACAGCGCCAATCAGGAGCAGGACGATAGCGGCAACCCGTAATACCCTGCTGAAAACGGTCATCCTAATTACTTTTCCCTTATATAAAGTTTCTTTACGGGGGTAGCTGATATGATGATCGTTTGGAAGAATGGTGTTGCGGTATAGTTCTCTCTCACTTTTATATTGAGGATGCTTTTCGAGGAAAGCAAGCAATGCGCCTTTGTCTTCCAGGTTCAGGAGGCCTTCGGTGTCATCAATCAGCCATTCCCGGATCGTTGCCTCGCTCAGGTCATTACTTTTAACAAGTGAATTCTTATCGGGGTAAACGCTGGCGGCATCCACGGAAAGACGTGTTTTACCATAAAGTTCACGGTCACGGATATACGAAGTATGTTCCTTCAAAAAGGCATGTAAAAGCTGCAACTGCTCCTGGCTGAGCTGTCCTTCTATTTCCGCGGTCAGCCATTCCTGAATAGTGTATTCTGATAAAGTTGCTGATTTTATCAGTGATTCTTTGTCTGGCAAGACGCTTTCAGCGGGCGTGGATTGATTCAGGTGGATTTGTTCAAAACTGTTGAATTCATCGTAGAGATCAGGATGCTGTTCCAGGAAGAGGAATAACTCAGCCACCTGGCCTGCGCTCAGGTTCCCTTCCGCGTAATCGAGGAACCAACTTTCGTAATTGGTGGTGTTGATATTCATTCCTGTTCTCAGATAACATTTTCAGGTTTACCGATATATTCCTTCAGTGCCTGCCTGGCCCTGTAGATATATACTTTTACCTGCGATTCGTTCAGTCCCGTTATTTCGCCAATTTCCTCATAAGAGTAACCCTCGTAATCCCGCAGCATGATCACGCTCCTCTGTATTTCAGGTAACCTGTTGAGCGCTTCCCGCAACAGTTCTTTTAAACCGTTGTAATTGCCCGGCTCATGGCTATATTGTTCTTCGTTTACTTCGTTCCAGTTCCCCTGTTTTTTCAGTCTCCTCATCTTATCAAGCATGGTATGATAAGCAGTCGTAAACAGGTAGGATTTTGCTTTATCTCTGTTAATTTGTTCGTGATGGATCCACATTTTCTCAAAAGCATCCTGTACAATATCCTGCGCAAACTCTTTGTCGCGCGTATTATGCAGGATGAAGCGATATACTCCATCCGCATGATTGTCAACGCAGCTATTGTATTCCAGGGTGGTCACGTTTGAACGGGCGCTTGTAAAAATGAGACTAAGTGATTGGAAGTAAAGTTACAGCACTCGGTTAAAATTTTGTAAAGCACTGATATACAGTTACTAATATTGACTGTTTAAGTTTTCTGTTTTTTTCAGTGAAAATTCACCGGGTGGCCCATAACTTTATTTTTAGGGAATCATTGTCCGGATCTCTTCGTAAAATAAGATATACCTTCGTATGCCTATGAAAAGTTGTATTCTGTCAGTAATTGCGATCCTTCTGTCATCACTACTTTTTGCACAAAGCCCTGACAGAAAAATTATTCCGGGCACTAAGTGTAGCATGGAAGTGAAGGAGGGCTTCAGGCTGGCACGTCGTTTTAAGGGCCTTGAGCATAAAAGCGGAAACGCCAGCATCATGGTTTCGGTCTTGCCTAGTCCGGTTGAAAAAAATGTTAACGCATTTACCGGCGAGGAAATGAAAAGAAGAGGAATGATTTTTATTGATAAATCATCTCAGGAGGTGAATGGCATTAAAGCCACCTATTTTGAAGCTACTCAGGTAAACAAAGGTGTTAATTTCAGGAAGTATATTCTCGTTTTTGGTGATACAGCGAAAACCGTATTTATCAATTCCATCGCTCCAGACAGCAACCTGGCTTTACGAAACGCTGTGAAGGAAATGATTTTTTCAGTGAATTATGATCCTGCTCTGACGGAAGACCTGGTTGAATCACTGCCGTTTCGTTTAGATGTTCAGCCTACCGGGTTAAAGGTGGCCCGTAGTTCCGTTTCGGGGGTTATATATACCCGCGATGGCAAGGTTCCTACCCTGGATCCGGACTCACTCGTGTTTTCAGCCGGAGTCGCTTTTAAAAAACTGGCCTCCCCGGCCCGTAAGGAGTATGCCATGAAGAGATTTAACTCTTTAACGGATATTTATACCGTTACAAAGCAGGTAATCACTGAAGTTATCACGGATAGTTTGCCCGGGTATCTGGTTGACGGAGTAGTACTGAATAAATCCGGTAAAGAAGAAGTGGTACTTATGATGATCCTCTTTGATAAAAATGATCAGTATTATTTATTGGCAGGCAGGGCGAAGCAGCATTTTAATGAAAGCCGTAAATTGTTCAAATCCATCATGGGGGGATTTATTAAGACTGCAACGGAATAATACACGGATGTTTTTACCGGATGTTCAATGGCCGGTTCAACTCAATCGCCACTCCAACCCGGAGGTATAAATACAATTAAACGCGTATGAAACCGGCGTAGATTTAAACCCCGAAATGTGCGTTTACTTTTGCTTTCATCTGGTTTTCGCTCAGGTGATCAGCAGCTTCCATCTCAATTTTTTTAGCGGAAAAGTGTTTATCTTCTTTCAGCATATTGAAGAATTCATTCCTTGCAGGTCCGGGGCCAAACAGGTAAATTTCATCGTAATCCTGCAATTTACCCTGCAATTCAAGGTAATATTTATGCAAAGCATTTTCTTCTCTGCGGTGTTTATGATGTTCATTGTTCGAAGAGCGGTACCCTCCCAACAGTATTCCATCTGCACCTTCCCCCCTGTGCCTTTCCCTGCCGGTATGATCTGATACGCTTGTTTCAATTTTTGATGAATGATCAGGGTGGATAAAATGCGCTTCCGCATGATCCAGCCAAAGGCCTATTTTTTTAATGGTATGTTCCTTCTTCATGGCTTGAATGTTTAATGTAAATGTAATTGTAAACATATGAAAAATTGAATTAGTTTTTAGAAAAGAGAATCATTCTTTTTTTTGATTTATATCAGTTCGTGGGTTTATTATAAATTTGCGGACAATAACTATTATGAAACCGCCAGTAATAAATAACAGTAAATCAGCAATAAAAGAGATGCCGCATTTTTTTGACCGCTATATTAATGTTGTGCCGGAAGAGAACCTGATCATGGCTTTGAATTCATCACTTGATAAATGGATGCAGACGGACTGGGATAAACTTACACGTATTGGCGATGCAGTGTATAGTCCGGGAAAATGGACCATAAAGGAAATTCTTCAGCATATCAACGACAATGAAAGAATTCAAAGTTACAGGGCACTTTGCTTTGCCAGGAATGATAAAACAACATTGCCCGGCTACGATGAAAATCTGTATGTGGAAAACTCGAAGGCGGACCAACGCAGCCTGAATGAGTTGAAAGAGGAGTTTTATCACCTGCGCAAGGCTGCCATCATCATGTTTTCGGGCTTTGACAATGAGTGTCTTCAGAAAAAAGGAATCTGCTTTTCCATTGAAATTTCTGTCCTCTCCCTTGGCTTTGTGTTGGCAGGGCATCAACTGCATCATATGCAAGTCATGGAGGACAGGTACTTTTCGCTTGACAGGATGTAAGCCCGGCAATTAAAACCGGTGTTAATGTAAAAAGGCCACCGGTATGCCGGCAGCCTTTTCAGTGTAATAGTTCTTATTTCTATCAGAATCTGATGTTCAGGCCAAGGGCAAGCACATCGATGCTGTTGCTGGTTTTTACAGTTACATCCAGCGGGCTGGCAAGCAACGCTTTCATGCTTTGATCTTTATAAAATGTGTGCATATATCCAACTGTGCAGGTGATATTTGCTGTTGCCATATAGCTGAGTCCGGTATTGATATTGTAATTATCATCCGGGGCTGTTTCAAATGCTCCTGCCTTCGTAAAATATCCGTTGCGGTCGTTGTATTGGAAATCGGTATAGCCGCCGCCCAGGCTTAACAGAAACTTCTTTCCGGTCTGAATGGTGGTGGCAATATTGATACCCATGGCATCACCAGCCAGATCGCTGTAATTTTTTTCGTCAGTGATAATGGTTGATTTATCCCAGTTGGCGCCCGTTTGTACGTAATAGTTGAAATCTCCATATACCATAACGGCAGGTGTAGCTGCAAAACCAATTCCCGCTGCAAATACAGAGGGTAAATCCCTGCGCGTTGTGGCGCCATCGGTCGTCATACTAAAATCATCCGTTTGCTGCTCGGTCTCAAATTCCAGTTTGACAGCAGTTTCATAACGTGCGGTAATGCGTGTCCGTGGACTTGCCTGTACCATCATGCTGAACACTCCCCCGAACCCGGAAGCTGTTTCATTGGTCTTTAAAAGCATGCCTGCATCGGGCAAGCTCAACGGCGATTGTGTGAGGGTTAATCCCGCTTCGGTCTTGTTGGTGGCATCCATAAAGCGTCCGGCAACGGAGAAGGAGATTTTGTCATTCACTGCATAGGTACCTCCCAGTGTAGTGGTTAGATAAAAGGATGAAGCTTTTAAATGTTGTTTGTCATAAGCGCCATAAGCACCCTGCGCCGCGGTTAATACCTGCAAGCCGATAAGCTCTGTGGAAATACTTCCGGTAGGATAGTTGGCTGTTGCTCCTCCTCCTGCCATGAATATACCCGTAAAAAGTGCAAAGCGGTCCTTTTTATAGGTCATATACAGGTTCGGTAAAAAGAGATCATTACCATCCTGTGAATAGCTTTGTTCTCCGGCGCCTAAGCCAAGATCGAATGTATGCGTTGGTTTTCTGAACAGGCTCTGATTGCCGATGTTGATATGGAATCCGTTGTTCATCCTTACCAGGCCGGCAGGGTTATATACAACAGCGTCACCCGCATCTGTTGCGGCATTGCGTGCAGGGGTGCGAACCCATTCAGCGCTCATGTTTGACAGGTTATCGTGCTGTGCAAAGGAGGCACCTGCGAACAAACATAAACATACAATTAATGAAATATTTTTCATGATTTTCAGTTTAACAACTTTTTGTACGGGGATGCGGCAGCGAATGTTGCAAAGCGGGTGATGAGAACGCCGGTTTCAAAAAGCTGGCGGCACCTGAATTGCATAAGATATTGAAATACAGACATTAATTAATGAGATTTATTTACCTGTTAAAAGATATTGGTACTTAAATAATAAGAAAAGGTACTGCTTCTTCATGGGAAGAAAGAGTAATCATCAAAGCATTGGCTTTATAATTCCATCATGATACTGGAAGGAGGCGCGAAAGGCACAAAGGAGCACTGGGTATCTAAGCTATAGATGTGTTGTATTATTGCGGCCTTATATCAGAATAGGATATAAAAGTATGCAAGTGTTTATTCCTTGTTCATGCAAATATTTTTCGCGATCTTTAGTTGGGGTGGGAACGCCAGTTCCCCGAATTTTGTAATGCCCGGGAAAAATTATTGTATTATTGAATTTGAAGGAGGATCCGGAATTTTACCTGCGAGGATTGTAAAAGTTATGATGGAGAGTGATGTTTAAATTAAAGTAAATTTTAAGATTTAACCACGAAGACACTAAGTGCACAAAGGAGACACAGAGAACCCAGGTTTAGTTTTCTTTAACCGCAGGGGGGTTACCTGCCGGCAGGCAGGCGAGGAGAAAATAAAAACCGGCCCTCAGCAACTCCGGTATCCCTGAAGCAGTGCATAG
>CAZHSC010000093.1:0-13600 GCA_964534995.1 uncultured Bifidobacterium sp. | reverse complement strand
TACCTGTAATAATATTTACAGAAGGTCTTTGGGTGGCAATGATCAGATGTATCCCGATAGCACGTGCCAGTTGAGCCAGGCGGGCAATGGGTGTTTCCACCTCTTTTCCGGCGGTCATAATAAGGTCGGCGAATTCATCCACAACCAAAACAATATAGGGTAGAAAATGATGCCCATTGTTGGGATTCAATTTCCTGGCGACAAATTTTGCATTGTATTCACGGATATTTCTTACCTGCGCATCTTTTAATAATTCATAGCGGTTGTCCATTTCAATACATAAAGAATTGAGGGTAGCCACTACTTTTTTAGTGTCGGTAATAATCGCGTCCTCGTCGCCTGGCAGTTTAGCGAGGAAATGTCTTTCAATGGTTTTAAAAAGGGTTAATTCCACTTTTTTAGGATCAACCAGTACGAATTTAACCTGTGCCGGATGCTTTTTATAAAGCAGTGAAACCAGGATGGCATTTAATCCCACCGATTTTCCCTGTCCGGTGGCACCTGCCATAAGGAGGTGAGGCATTTTAGCCAGATCGGTCACAAATATTTCATTGGAAATCGTCTTTCCCAGACCTATGGGTAAATCAAATTCAGAATTCTGGAATTTTTCAGATCCAATTACACTACGCATGCTTACAATATCCGGGTGTTGATTCGGTACTTCAATACCGATAGTACCCTTGCCGGGGATAGGTGCAATAATACGTATGCCAAGAGCGGCCAGACTCAGGGCAATATCATCTTCCAGGTTCTTGATTTTTGAAATGCGTATGCCTGCTTTGGGAACAATTTCAAACAAGGTAACCGTGGGTCCGACTGTCGCTTTGATTTTATCAATTTCAATGTCGTAATGGCCCAGGGTTTCAATGATTCTTTTTTTGTTTGCTTCCAGTTCAGCCATGATTTCATCCCGGCTCATTTGTGAACGGGTACTCTGGTAATTCTCCAGCAAGTCCAATGTCGGATGCTGGTAATGACTGAGGTCGAGTTTAGGATCATATTCCCCGAGTTGTTCCAGCAGACTGCTTTCTTCGGGATTGGTAAGCTGGATTTCACCTTCTTCTTCTGCTCCGGAAGCCACTATTTCTTCTACTTCCAACGTAGGACCTTGCGCTGGAGTATCCATCACCAGTTCCATTGCTTCGGCAGGAATTTCAGGATGTAACAAATGCAATTCGGGGGATGGAGCTGATAATTCATGGTCCCTGGTTTCGGGGATCAGATTTTCAATTTCGTCGCGATGCGCGTATTCATCAGGTATTTCAAGGGGCAATTCAATTTCGGGGGATGGACCGCGGTCTTCTTTCAATTTATTTCCTGTTACCAGGTCTTCATCTCTGGCACCCTCTGATGTGTCCGTCAATTCTTCAGAAGAATCATTGGCGGAAGAGGACGGAAGTTTAAATTTCAAATTGAAGGCGGCTACCATAAACGAAAGTCCTGTAAAAGCCAACAGGAAGCCGGTACCTGCTTTGCCAATGGACAGATTGAGCCACAAAGTGACCTGATACCCGATACCACCTCCCAAAAACATCAGATCAGGATGCCTGCTGAAAAGAAAAGAAAGCAACGGAGGGGAAAATAAAAGGCAAAACATGCTGTATCTGAATGTTTTCACAAGTGGCAGCAATGCAGCTTGAAACAATATCTTAAAACCTCCAAGGAAAGCAAGTAAAACAAAGGCATAGGAAGATATTCCAAACCATTTGTAGATGAACAGATGTGAAGTGATAGCACCTGTCTTACCCAGCCAGTTTTCCACTTTTTTATCGGAGAAGCGGTAGAGGTCAAACCAGGATCCTGTAACCAGGCTTTGGTCACTTTTCCAGGTGAAAAAATAGGAGGTGAAGCCAATAAGGAGATATACAGAAATCAGCAGAAGAAACAGCCCGGTTATCCGTTTGGTTTTGTCACTTTTCAAAAGCTGGATAAAGCCACGCTCCTCCCTTACCGCACTTTTCTCTTTGCGCTGCCTGATCTTCTTTACCGGTTTGGGAGCCGTGCTTTTCTCCTGTTCTTCAATTTCCTGTTCTACCAGCGGTTCTTTGATTCTGTTTCCTTTTCCGGCCATGACAATAAATAAGGTTTTAGAGGTTAAAAATAACAAGCTTTGCTTCAGCAATTGACAGGTGTTCGGGACGCATAGTTAACATCTTTATGTGCAAAACTGAACGCAAAACATAGGCGTATATTTGATAGTTTACTTGAAATTGTATTTAAAAAGCACGTATTTTAGGACAATGAATCATTTGATAAACACTGATCAGCAAATTATCCTGGAAAAACTGCAGGTACACTATAAGGAGCTTGAGCCTACTTTGCGCCAGGAAATAGCTGCCCATGCCATCCTGAGGGAGTTCAAAGCCGGTGAGGTATTGATGAGGCCCGGGCAGTTTTTTAAATCTACCATGCTGATTACCAAAGGACGGGTTAAAGTATATAAAGAAAGTGGTGACGGAGGCGAATTTTTCATGTATTACCTGGAACCAGGCAATGCATGCGCCCTTTCCATGATTTGTGCCGCCCGGCAGGAACAAAGCGAATTACTTGCCAAAACATCGGAGGATACGGAGGTAATACTTATTCCCATTTCTCTGATGGATAATCTCATGACACAATATAAAACCTGGTATTATTTTGTCCTTGCAACGTACAGAAACCGCTTTGAAGAATTGTTAACCCTGATTGACCATACTGTTTTTAGAAGCCTCGACCAAAGACTTGAGTTTTACTTGAAAAAGCAAAGGGAGGTGCTTAAAACCGATGATTTAAAGATTACACATGAGGAAATTGCCAATGATTTGGGTACTTCCCGTGTGGTCATCTCCAGGCTTCTGAAATCGATGGAGCAAAACGGAAAAGTTAAATTACTTCGAAATACCATTGCGCTGAAAAATCTCTCTTTGTAATGAAAGTTACCGTTTCCAGGTAATCCGGATGTGCATCTTTGCATCCTCATAAAAAGGATATGTCGGAAATAATAGGATATTTAGCTTCAGCGTTAATTGGAATTTCGCTGGGTTTAATTGGAGGCGGTGGTAGCATTTTAACGGTTCCTGTGCTGGTCTATTTGTTTGGAGCAGATGCAGTACTGGCTACATCTTATTCTCTGTTTATTGTAGGGACTACCAGCCTGGTTGGTGCACTGCCGAAGTTTAAGCAAGGACTTATTGATCTCAGAACGGCTGTTGTTTTTGGAATTCCTTCCATAGTTGCCGTATACCTGACGCGTCTTTTACTTGTTCCCGCAATTCCGGACAAGGTATTTGAAGTGGGTAATTTGGAAATTACCAAGTCTTTGTTTTTATTGTTACTCTTTGCTGTCTTAATGGTTGCAGCCGCCTATTCCATGATCCGTAAAAATGGAGTTGCTAAAGTTGCTGTTGAGCGAACACAGAGGGTTTATAATTACCCGGTTATTTTACTGGAAGGTGTTGTGGTGGGAACCTTAACAGGTCTGGTTGGAGCAGGAGGGGGCTTCCTGATTATTCCTGCCCTTGTTTTATTAAGCGGCCTGCCAATGAAAGAAGCAGTTGGAACTTCTTTACTCATCATTGCCGTGAAATCCCTTTTTGGATTTGTTGGCGATCTCGGGCACTATGATCTAAACTGGAAACTGTTGTTGTCGGTTACCACTATAGCTGTAGTTGGTATCTTTATAGGTAACATGCTTACTAAAAAAGTAGATGGTGAAAAACTTAAAAAAGGCTTCGGTTGGTTTGTCCTTGCAACCGGAATCTATATTATCGTTAAGGAATTATGGTTTAAATAAAATTACAGTATAATCGTTTAACAAATTAAATAAATTAAAATATGAAAATAGAACAAATTTATACCGGCTGCCTTGCTCAGGGTGCCTATTACATTGTTTCTGAAAATGAAGCTGTGGTGATTGATCCCCTTCGGGAAGTTCAACCCTACATTGACAGAGCCGCTAAAGACGGTGTTAAAATAAAATACGTGTTTGAAACACACTTTCATGCCGATTTCGTTTCAGGTCACGTCGACCTTGCCAATGCTACCGGCGCTACCATAGTATATGGGCCTAATGCGCAAACGGGTTTTAAGTCGTATAGCGCCAGGGACGGTGAAGAGTTTAAAGTGGGAAAAGTTACCTTCAGGGTACTTCACACTCCAGGACATACCATGGAATCGGCCTGCTACCTCCTTCTAGATGAAAATGGTAAGAATTCTGCACTTTTCACGGGTGATACCTTGTTTATTGGAGATGTGGGACGGCCTGATCTTGCGCAGAAAGGCAACGTCACCCAGGATGACCTTGCGGGTTTTCTTTATGATTCCCTTCGTACCAAGGTGATGACATTACCGGATGATGTTGTTGTATATCCCGCTCATGGCGCCGGCTCGGCCTGTGGAAAAAATATGAGTAAGGAAACCAGCGACACACTCGGGCATCAGAAGGAAACCAATTACGCCCTGCGGGCCAATATGACAAAACAGGAGTTTATAAAGGAGGTGACAAGCGGATTGATGCCCCCCCCTGCATATTTCCCACAAAATGTAATGCTCAATAAGCAAGGATATGACAGTATCACAAACGTACTTCAACGGGGTACAAAGGCGCTCTCGCCCGAAGCTTTTGAAGTGGCTGCAAATGAAACCGGAGCGCTAATGCTCGATACCCGTGATGCGCAAACATTTGCCAGAGGCTTTGTTCCAAACTCCATCAACATTGGTATTGATGGAAGTTTTGCGCCCTGGGTGGGCGCATTGATACCTGACGTGAAGCAGGAATTGTTGATTATTACTGATCCCGGAAGGGAAGAAGAAGTGGTAACCAGACTTGCCCGGGTAGGCTATGATTTTACTCTTGGATATCTAAACGGTGGATTTGATGCATGGAAAAATGCGGGGAAAGACATTGATACTATTACGTCCATCTCTGCCGCTGAATTGGCTGATATCCGTGAAAAAGGCAAAACAGCTAAAATTGTAGATGTGAGAAAGGCCAGCGAGTACACTTCAGAACATATTAAAGATGCCATCAGTTCTCCTCTGGATTCAGTGAATGATGCCATGACTCAGTTGAATAAGGATGAAACACTGTATGTTCATTGTGCGGGTGGATATCGTTCTATGATCTTCGCTTCTATTCTTAAGGCAAGAGGTTTTGATAAATTGGTGGATGTAAAAGGCGGGTTTAAAGCCATCAAGGAAACGGGCAAGTTTGATCTGACGGATTACGTTTGTCCAAGCACACTACTTTAGTCAATCTATCCATTATACTTCACCCCATACAGCCGGTATTTCTGGCGGTATGGGGTGATTCTTTTTCAGGTAAACACCGGATGAATCCCTTCTCAGAGCGCATATATTAAGCAGCAATGGGAATGACACTGGTTGAATTCACCTTTTGCTTTTTTCCGCTTTCAAATAAGTTTTCATCCGTTTCTGCGTCAAATTAACAATGATTTATATCAGGTCTTTCATGTAACATATGTAACCTGTGGAACCGTCATTCGCTACTAATTTTGTTCCATAGTTAAAGAATGTTTATTATAAAAATCAAATACTGAATTGTCATGAAAATCGAACAAATTTACACAGGTTGTCTGGCACATGGTGCCTATTACATCGAATCCAATGGCGAAGCGGCCATTGTGGATCCTCTTCGTGAATTTGCACCTTATATGGAGCGTGCAGCAAAAGACCATGCAAAAATAAAGTATGTACTTGAAACGCATTTTCATGCAGACTTCGTTTCGGGTCACTTGGATCTCGCCAAAGCTTCGGGAGCTGAAATTGTGTATGGGCCAACGGCGCAACCAAATTTTAAGGCGCATGTAGCCACAGATGGTGAGATATTAAACCTTGGTAAAATAAAAATCAAGGTTCTTCATACGCCTGGTCATACCATGGAATCAAGTTGTTTTCTGGTTATCGATGAAAATGGAAAGGAGCATTCGGTTTTCACAGGTGATACGCTCTTTATCGGAGATGTAGGCCGGCCTGATCTTGCGCAGAAAGGCGCCATTACCCAGGAAGTGCTTGCAGGATATCTTTTTGAATCTTTGCGTAATAAAGTAATGACACTTTCTGATGATGTTATCGTTTTTCCGGGTCATGGAGCAGGTTCGGCTTGTGGTAAAAATATGTCGAATGAAACGACCGATACACTGGGCCATCAGAAAAAAACCAACTACGCCCTTCGTGCAAACATGACCAAAGAAGAATTTGTGAAGGAAGTAATCACAGGTTTGATGCCCCCTCCTGCCTACTTCCCAAAGAATGCCGCATTGAACAAAATGGGTTATGAGAGTTTTACTGAAGTAATGAAGCGTGGTGCCAGGCCCATGGATCCGGAAACGTTTAAAATGGTAGCCGGTGAAACTGACGCCCTGATCCTGGATACACGCAAACCGGATGAATTTGTAAAAGGTTTTATTCCGAACTCGGTTAATATTGGTCTTGATGGAAATTTCGCCCCATGGGCGGGTGCATTGATTCCTGACCTTAAGCAGGAAATTCTGATTGTTTGTGAGCCCGGGCATGAAGAAGAGGTGATTACCAGATTATCACGGGTAGGATATGATTATACGATCGGCTACCTGGCGGGAGGGTTTGAAGCATGGAAGAAAAGTGGAAATGAAACGGACTCCATAACATCAGTAAATGTTGATGAATTATATTCCCTGTTTAAAAATGATCCTGCATTGCCGGTGCTGGATGTGCGAAAGAAAAGTGAATATGATGCTGAGCATATGATTCAGGCAGTAAATGCACCGCTTGATTTTGTAAACGACAGTATGACTAAGATCGATAAAAACAAAACAACCTATGTACATTGTGCAGGCGGGTACCGGAGCGTTATTTTTATATCTATTTTGAAAGCACGCGGTTATGATAAACTCGTCAATGTGTTGGGTGGATTTAAAGCCATTAAGGATTCAACTCAATTTAAATTGAGTGAATATGTAGCTCCAACCACTATGTTATAGTAAATATTTCCGGGGAAAGGAGCGCATTGTTTTTCCTTCCCCGGATTTTCACAATAGCAAGCAATAGATTAAAGATGATAAAAACTTTATTAAATTTATTTAAGAAACCATACCTGGAACTCGATGCAGAAAGTTTTAAAGCAAAGTACATGAACTCTGATGCTGCTGTATTGCTGGATGTGCGCACTGCTTCTGAGTTTAAGTCAGGTACAATACCCGGGGCAAAGAATCTGGATGTCATGAGTGCTTCGTTTCAGCATTCAGTTGGGAAACTGGATAAGTCGAAAGAATATTTTGTGTTTTGCAGGAGCGGAAACAGGAGCGCCGGTGCATGTAGAATCATGGCCGGTCGTGGATTAAAGGTTTATAACCTGAAAGGCGGAATAATGACGTGGAAGTGAGATGTCTTGTTCCATGGTAATGCGGAGTTTATAGTATTTTAAAAACAGTACAAACAGCAGTTCAATAAGAAAATCAATATGAAAACGAAACACCAGGTGCTGATTATTGGCGGAGGCACAGCCGGAATTATGACAGCCGCGTTCATGAAAAGAAAATCGCCGGAGGCGGATATTACGATCATTGAACCTTCGAAGGATCATTATTACCAGGCCGCCTGGACACTGGTAGGTGCGGGTACTTTTAAGTTTGAAGAGACCAGGCGTGATGAAGCCACGCTTATTCCCAAAGGTGTTTCATGGATCCGGGATTATGCTGTAAAGATTGAACCTGATTTGAATAAAGTGATCACCAAAGATTCCGGTGAGCACTTCTATGACTATTTGGTGATTTGCCCGGGACTGGTGATGGATTTAGACGGTCTTCCGGGATTGCGGGAAGCCTTGAAAACAGATTTTGTTTGTAGTAATTATACGGACCCAATTCATACCTGGAAGGTGCTGAAAAATTTTAAAGGTGGCAATGCTGTTTTTACACAGCCTTCCACGCCGATCAAGTGTGGCGGTGCACCGCAGAAGATAATGTACCTGGCAGAAGAAGCTTTTGTAAAGGGTGGGGTCAGGGAAAAAACCAATGTAGTTTATGCATCTCCGGGCTCTGTGATATTTGGTGTTAAAGATTTTGCGGATACACTCAATGAGGTTATTCGCCGTAAAAAGATTATCACGCGTTTTTTCTACTCTCCTGTGAAAATTGATCCTATTCAGAGAAAAATATGGTTTAAATATACCAAAGCCAACAGTTCAACTGACACCTTAACCCCTGACCCAAAAATTAAAGAACAAATTGGTGAGGATAACATGGTGGAAATGAAATACGATATGCTTCACCTGGCTCCACCTCAAAAGGCACCGGATTTCATCAGGGACTCTGTTTTATCTCACCAGGAAGGGCCTTCAAAGGGCTGGTTGAATGTAAATATTAAAACATTACAGCATAATATATATCCTAATGTATTTGGTTTAGGTGACGTAGCTGCATTGCCCACGGCAAAAACGGGAGCGGCTATCCGAAAGCAGGCACCGGTGGTAGCTGAAAATATTTTAACATTAATGAAACATGACCCATTATTGAAACGTGAATATTCGGGCTATTCCTCATGTCCCCTTGTTACAGGCTATGGAAAAATGGTATTGGCAGAATTTAAATACGATAACATTCGTGATTCAGATCCGATGTTGAGTAAACTTTGGGACACTTCAAAAGAGCAATACAGCATGTGGATCCTTAAAAAATACGGACTCCCATTTCTTTACTGGAATATGATGATGAAGGGAAAAATGATGGAATAGTTTTGTTGATGTAAAATAGAAATCCCTGATCAGATGGCAAATAAATGATCAGGGATTTTTTTATGTGTGTAATTTTAATGATCGTGCATCCCGGGATGATGTGCATGTCCGTGAGATAACTCTTCAGGAGTAGCTTCGCGTACACTAACAACGGTTCCACTGAAATGCAGGTCGTGACCGGCCAGAGGATGATTGAAGTCAAGAAGTACGGTGCTGTCTTCGATGCCCGCAATACGCGCTACCAGTTGATTTCCCTCACGGTCGAGAAGGGGAACCATATTATCAATGCGTAAAACTTCAAGGTCAAGCACGCCATCTACTTTAAACATATCATCAGGAACCCGGATTAAAGCATCCTCTTCCGCTTCTCCGTAAGCATTTGCTGATTTTATTTCAAACGAAAATGGACTCCCGCTTTTAAGACCCATCAGGTTTTCTTCAAATGCAGGAATGAGTTGTCCTGAACCAACCAGAAAGATTAATGGGTTTTCTGATCCAGTTTCTTCAACTTTGTTTTTCTCGCTGCCTTCCTTGCTGCTGTGTAAAACATAAGTTACCGTTACGACTGTATTCTGTCCTATTTGCATATTTATTTTATTTTACAAAGGACAGATGTACAAAGAATTGTTCTATCGCTTTGGTGATATGGTGCAAAGGTACATAATAAAACAGGGAATATTCTCCTTGCAGGCTAATATTAATGACTTATCAATCAATTCAATCAGCTGCAAATAATTGGCAAGCAAGGGGAAGTTTGATTATGAGTCTCATATATAATATTTCAAGGATGTGGTGTTACAAACCAGGTTGATATCAGAAAAGTAACTTGTTAACTGATCATGGGTATTTCTGTTTGTGCTATTTACTTTATGTGCTATTTACTTTTATTATTCATATGCGGTTGTAATGTTTCATGTTTACCTTTATGGAAAGTATAGATTCATAACTTGTTTTAATTTTTTTATTTTTATGTTAATGAATAAGAATTTTAAATGGTTTTATTGACAATACAGCAAGTCACACTACTGGAATGTTTCTGTCTTTTAGGTTTTTCGCAGGGAGGGGCGTACGCTCCCTGTTATAATTTAGAGGTTTGTTTTGAAGGCATGGTCATACGAACGCGTATGTATTCGGATACAACGCTTTTTATACGGGTATTTGCATTCTGTCATATAATTTTGAAGAGGGGCGGGTCCTAAGGCCCCCGGATTTAACCGGAGCTTTATTATGATTTTTTAATGCCAGTTCATGCGAACGCGTATGTATTCGGATACAAACGATTTTTATACGGGTATTTGCATTCTGTCATATAATTTTGAAGAGGGGCGGGGCCGGAGGCCCCCGGTTTTAATTTGGAAGTATATTTTGAACTATTTTTTAAGAAAGGTCTGCTCATGCAAACTCGTAAAAAAGGCCTGGTCATACGAACTTGTATTTATTCGGATACAAACGTTTATTATACGAGTATTTGTTTTGTGTCGTGTAAATTTGTACAGGGGTGGGGAAAGCATCCCCCTTTTTTTGAGGATGCTCAATTGTATTCATTTATTATCAAAAGATGTAATTCACTATAAGTTTAAAAATGCGCTATTGATACGAATGAAGTTTCTGTTTATTATGTGATTTTGTATTGTGGATTGTAACCTACCCTAAGGCACAATTGAAAGATTGAACAGCAAATTCGAATTTGTTATTTTCCGCTTGTTAAAGAAGATGTTTTAGACGGAAACATCACAGTTATTGTCATTTAAAGTGTGCTTGTATAACTAAGGACAGTATACAGCAGTTTACGAAAAGTTTAATGATGGGAAGTGTTGTTTTAAAATTGTAAGTTTACTTTACCGGGTTAATGATGATTTTTAAATGACATGTATTTAATTATTTACCATTTGCCTACATGTCTTTCCATTTCCATAGATGCCTGGAAGCCAGACTCCGGTAAGGCTGCCAGGTAAGAGACCGCTCTGCCATTTCTGCTTTTAGTGCCTTTCCTGTACTTTTTAGCCCGTACAGGGAAGCCATTGCCTGTTGTATTCCCAGGTCATCAACCGGTAATACATCAGGCCTGTTTAAATTGAAAATTAAAATCATTTCAGCGGTCCAACGACCTACTCCCTTGATGGACGATAAATAGGATATTAACGCTTCATCACTTTTCCTGTACAATTTTTTGTAATCGAGCGTTTGTTCAATTGAAAATTGAGCGATGTTCTTTAAATACCCCGCTTTTTGATAGGACAAACCCGCTGCCCTGAAAACTTCAACTTCGGTAGCCAGTATTTTTTGAGCAGTAGGTGTCTTGTCATCAAAGGTTAAAATAAACCTTGACCAGATGGTATTGGCAGCTTTAGTTGATAGTTGTTGTGAAACGATCGCTTGCAACAAAGAGGTAAAAAGATCCTTGTGTATAATTTGTTCCAGTTTACCTGTCTTTTTTATGATGGTTTTTAACTGGGGGTCTTTGTTTAAAACCCTATATGCATCTTTGATTTCCCAGGCCATAGATAATATCAGTGATACTTAAAATAAATTATTGTGATTCACTCTGGTTTGTTGTCCATTAAAATTCTCCATTCCTTCGGAAAATAGTTGTTCCACCTTTGCTGGATATTTTTTGCCCAACCAAGCGGTTTTCCTTTATAATTAACAAGATGCCATCCACGTTGGCTGGCGGGTTTTATGATGGGGTCACAACGAAGGTATGAAATTGCATCGTTCTTTTCTAACTCAATTGTGGGAAGCACGGTATTTAATTCGAGACTTAATGCCAGTTCCGGCGATGGTATGAAATCCTTTCCTTTTTGCATACCCATAGGTATACCATACTGTCTTATATAACAGGTTTTTTTCAAATTGTTCATTGCCTGGATAAGGGCTGGAGTTGCGGCATTGATGTATTCTTCGTGATAATGTAGTTCAAAATTATTTGCATGGGTAAGCCATTCGGAAGACGTGATGGAGGGCTTCGCTTCTTTACGGAATAATGTATTTTTCGGAGGAGGATTCTTACCCTCATACTGAAGCAGGCAACAATAGAATCCTTCACTTGCGGTTTTATGAGGAAAAGCCTGCCATCCGTATTTTGTCGGAACAATTCCTTCAGGAGCTTGCGGTGTCACGACTTTAAAGGGGTGGTTTTTTATGAGGTATTCAATTTGCTGATCGTTTTCAGCGGGTTCATAAGTGCAGGTTGAATAGATGAGAAGTGCACCCTCTGCAAATAGTGGCAGACTGTCTTCAAGGATGGAGCGTTGTCTAAGTACGCATTTTTCAACCTGCTGCATACTCCATTCTCCAATGGCACCAGGGTCTTTACGAAATAGTCCCTCTCCACTGCAGGGTGCATCAATCAGAATGAGATCAAAGCACATACCGCTTCGGGCAATTTCATGGGTTTCATTCTGGATGATAATGGTATGGGGATAGCCCCATTTTGAGAGGTTGTGTCGCAGTATTCGGTTTCGGCCGGGAATGATTTCATTGCTGACCAAAATGCTATTCTCAGGTAAAATACTCTGGAGATGAGTGGATTTACCACCGGGGGCTGCACATAAATCAAGTACAAGGGGTGAGCCCTGTTTTTTGCCTGATTCTGACAATAGGGATTCGATCAGCATCGATCCGGCTTCCTGTACATAATAGCATCCTGCATGAAAGTATGGGTCAAGGGTAAATACGGGTCTTTCAGATAATAGTCTGCCACTTTTGCACCATGCTACCCGGGGCTTTCCCGTAAACAATTCTTTGCCTTTCACAGGGTGGATACGAACACTTACTGGGGCTTCCGTTTGCAAGGCATTAAAGAATGCTTCCGCTTCTTCACCCAGGATGTTATGCATTTTATCTTTAAAATCTTTGTGAAGAGCGTTCATAATAGTATACTACAGACTACCTGGATTTTCGCTGTGGAAATATGAAAATGCTTTTTCAATGGTATGGTAAACGATGGGGCAGAGTCCGTAAAGGGCAAGTATTTTTCTGATCCGGTATTTCAGCAGTGGTCTTTCCAAACCCGGAAAATCACGACAGGCGCCAGGCCGGTACTGATATATGCTACATAAATTTACAGAAAGAAAAACACAAGGTTTTTTTTTAAGGTATTGAATTCCTGTTTTTTCTTCAATATCTATTTCATCCCTGACAAATTCTTCTGCTTTTTGATCCTTGTGTCGGGCGAGAATTTCTATTTCTTCAGGGGCAATGCCGGCTTCAAGAATCTTACAGCAGTTTGCACATGATTTGCAATCAATTTCAGAAGAAACCTGTTTTGCTATTGGCAATATTATGTCATCAACCTCTCTCGCTTTCGTGGCAACAATCTTTTTACGGAGGATTTGAATTTTCCCTTCGTTTGATTTAGACATTCGTGCTATTTTTTCCAGGTTGATTTCCAAAGTGAATGCTTGTGTTTTATTCTTCAATGAAATCAAGGTCTTTACCAAATGTATCGGGGAGATATGCAACAGACAGCAGTGCAAGCACCCAAACCAGCAAACCTGTAATGGCAAGACTTTCAACAAGACTGAGCTGGAAGAAATTTTCAAGCCAGATATGCAGTGGCACCAGCAGCGTTACGGCACCCCGCATGAAATTTGTGACGGTTGATGTAATGAGCACGCGAAGGTTAGTTCCGAAATGCTCGGCGGTTGAAGTTACAAAAACTGACAAATATCCACAACCGGTACCCATAAGTAATGAAGTTGTGTAAAGTCCTGTACCCTTGTAAATAAATGAGAAATGTAAAATGCTTGCAAAAAGCGCAAAGAGCATATAGGCGAGAATAACTTTTTTTCTTGTTTTAAAAATCTGACTGAAAATTCCACTGCTTAAGTCACCCACTGTAATTCCAGTCTGGAATAGGATAAAACAAGTGGCAAGCTCCAGTCCTTC
>CAZHSC010000092.1:0-13609 GCA_964534995.1 uncultured Bifidobacterium sp. | reverse complement strand
GATGGAAGTATCCCTTCCTACACAGCCTGCCGTATCCGTGAAAGCATAGATAATATTTTTTGCACCCACACCGGCTACAGCGGGGTCAAACTGGTTGCCTGTAACTCCCGGACCACTGTAAGTACCTCCGGCGGGCGTACCCGGCGTGAGCGTGATGGGCGATGCGGTTACACAAAGCAGCGTTTGCGTTTCGATGTAGGTTACCGCCGGCGCATTCATGGTTACCTGTACGGTGTCGGAAGCGGAACATCCGTTCGAACCGGTAACCCGTACCCAATAGATGCCGCCGCTGTTGATGAGGATGGCCGGAATAACAGAGCCGGTACTCCAGAGGTATGTCGCCCCCGGGGTGCTGGGTACGCTGATGGAAATATTCCCCTGGCAGACGGTGATGTCGTTGCCCAGCGCCGCAGGAGGTACCGGGAGCAGGGTCAGGGTGATGTTGTCGCTGTTCGTACATCCGAGGCCGTCAGTAACGGTAACTGTATACGTACCGCTGGCGGAAGCCGTAATCGTTTGTGTGGTGGCGCCATTGCTCCACAGGAAGGTGTTGCCGGAGTTCTGCGCGTCGAGCAATACACTGCCTCCGCACTGCGTAACGTCATTGCCCAGGTTCACCGTGGGCAGCGGGTTCACCGTCACATTCACCGTATCGGTTCCCGAACAACCCGCAGCATCCGTTACCACTACGCTGTAGTCGCCGCTCGCGGTAACGGTAATCTGCGCAGTGGTGGCGCCATTGCTCCAGGCATAGCCGTTGTAGCCCGGAAGGGTCACCAGGGCGGAACCGCAGGCCGTGATATCATTGCCCAGCGACACCGGCAACAAAGCAGGGCAAACGGAAATATCTTCACATTTGCTTTGCGTACCTCCGCAGGTATCGGTAACCGTGAGGCAAACGGTATACAGGCCGAAGGTGGCGTAGCTGTGGGATGGGTTTTGCTGCGTGGAAGTAGTGCCGTCGCCAAAATCCCAGAGCCAGCTGGCGGCATTTTGAGAGTTGTCAGTGAAATCTACCGTCGGGTAGGTAATGCTGTAGGAATAATCGGCCAGCGCCGGAGCGGGGCAGATGATCACCGTAGTACAGGCCGTGTCGCTTACACAATTACCGGTGATGTAACTGCACACCGTATAATTGCCGGGACTGGCGTAAGTATGCGTTGGATTATAGGCGGTATCCAGCGGAGTGCCGTCGCCATAATCCCAGATGGACAGGGCAGCAGCGGTAGCGCCATTGGTGAAGGAATACGATGTTCCGCCCTGCCAGCTGGCATTAACTGAAAAAGTGTAGGTAGTATCATAGTACATAAATACCCTGCTGATACTGCCTGTGGGCAAGGACCAGAGGTCGTGGAGGGTATCGGTGCTGAGCGGGAACTGCATCCCGAAACGAAAAATATCGACCGGAAAATTGTTGATATGGGTGGGATTGGCGGGCGTACCGTATGAATTGATATCGCCACGATTGCCGAGTATCGCGATACGGTCGCCCACACCAACCTGAATACTTACAGGTATCATACCGGTGGCCGTGTTATTTTGGGTAAGGTAAAGCACCGTAAAGGCATTGGTGGTTGTTGGGTATTGCGGCGGAACTGAATCCAGCCGCACCACGGCAATGTTCTGCAGCCCTGTTGATGCGTCGGTGGGCACCTCAAGACCGGTAATGGTAAAACAGGTGGGGGAAGTAAACCAATAGCCCCTTACAGCGCCGGTGTAGGTGGTTGCCTGCGGGGGCAGAGGCATCAGGATGGTGTTCTGGGCGGACGAAAGCATGCCGGCAAGGATACCCATCAGGGTTAGGAGTAGTGTTTTCTTCATGGTGCTGAGGTAGGATGATAAACAAATATAAAAATTTATCATTTCCGGATTAGAAGTCCGGTATAATATAAAAATCCTTCCGGGCCTTCAGGGGCGCGTGATAAAGGCGCTTGTTTTCTCCAGATATTGCTGAATCCCCATCGTCGTCTGAATACTGCTATGCCCTGCTCCGGGAATACGATGCCCTTCTTTGTAAACTCCCTGGTAATGGTCATACACCACCTGCCCATGGGTATCTATGTCCAGAAAATCATCGGCCTCGCCGTGGATCCAGAAGAAAGGCTGCTGTACTTTTTCAATTTCCTCCGCATTGTTCAGCTCAAAGGAGGTGAAAAAGGCACCCGGTATAGCGAGGCCTGTGGCATCCTGTATCATCACTTCGGGCGAAGCGAAGGGCGCTTCCAGCAGGAGCTTCGAGGGCTTCATTGAAAATCCTCCGGTGCACATTTTGGTGGCGGGAGCACAACCCAGACTGAATCCATATATTACCAGACGTTCGTTGCTCAGGCCTTTTTTTGCTAAGCCATCCGAGCGCGGCATCCACATCGGCATAGAGGCCTTCTTCTGTTGACTGTCCGTCGGACATGCCAAAACCCCTGTAATCTATCATCAGTACACCGTAACGGTTCTTCCCGCCGGTGTTGGCAAGCAGCTTCGTCCGGGGCCAGTAAAAATCCATGTGATCACGGTTCCCGTGGCAATAAAGGATCACCGTATCCTGCGAAATCCCTGCTATATCCCCGATATACAATGCGTAAATGGTAGTAGCGGCTGGTTCATTGTTGCTACGCGAGGAGAGCGTAAACAGATGAATCAGGCTATCAGGTATGTGGAAAGAAGTATTTAAAGTGAAGTCCACCTCACCGGTATAATGATCCAGCCGATAGGCATCAATTTTCTTATTATTAAAAAGATTTTCATCGAGCGTGAGGCAGGAAGAAAAGAGAAGCAGCACAAACAGAAGGGGAGTATTTTTCATGTGAGGTCAGAATTTACGGGTACAACCAATATACACACCGAAGGCGCCGTGTGTGCCCAGCGGGGTTTTATATTCTATCACCAGTCCTTCGTTGGAAAGGTTGGGCGCCATCACCTTTGCTTCCAGCAGGAGTTCCCATTGCCGGTGACGGTAGATATGGCCGATGGAGGGCATATAAAGAACATGCGTCTTCTGCTTTTTATCGTTCGCTTTCACGGCGGCAGTTTCGAACCAGTTGTCGAGGCTGAAGTAGATGAGATGCTTACGCTTTCCATATTCCCACCAGGCATTCAGTGCCAGTTGTGGATATACCTTTCTGACCTCCGCATTTCTATAAATGACATTCAACAGCGGAGTGATAGACAGCGCGGGAGACCATCTGTTCTGCATAAGAATTCCTTTGGTAGCCCCCAGCTCTGCCTGAATGTTACCGTAGAGGGCGGAGCTTATATTCAGTGCTCCGAAGCCGGTGAGGCTGCTGTCGATACCATAGCCCCAGGCGACGCAGAGAAAGGGCATGGGGATGGTGCTGTGCTTATATTCGAAGAGCGCACCACCCAGGGTCAGTTGCAGGGCTTGTTCCTTTTTTGCCAGCGGCTTCACAAAACGCTGCGGTGCACAGGCAGTGAGCAGTGTGGTATACAGTAAAAATAAAAACTGAAGAAATCTTCTATTCAAGAGGTGATGGCTGAAGAGCGAAGGTAGGGAGAAGCTCAGCAGCAAGTGGTATTTAAACCCTGACTTTGATCATGCAAACATTAAATGAAAATCAAGGCCTCGTCTAAACGACCTCTCAGGAGGGCCTTGTGTTTGATCAGAATATTTAAATTTTGCATTATTATTCTATGCAAATATAAAGTAGTTACTGCATTTGCGCCTTTATCAATACGAATAAACCTCGTTTCTCCCCCTGGTAATGGCTGTATATTGCCAGCGATAGTCATCTTGCTTAAACCAGGGGTGAAGAATGATAAAATTCAAAATAGAACACAAAGTAAAAGGGGTTTTCTATCGAAAGCCCCTTTTACATATCAACACTGTATTAATTAATGTCTAATTATAAGTTTCACTGTTTGCTCGCCTGAACGAACCAAATACATTCCATCTTGTAAAACACTCACGTCCACCATCTGAATACTTGTGCCATCAAACGTGTTGAAATAATATAGACCAACAATTCTTCCATTCACATCAAGGATTTCCACCTTTTCATCGTATCCGGAAATTTGGATTTGATCACTAGCCGGATTAGGTCCAACTTGGAGATCAAGCATTGACTCCTTCCCTTCTATTAGTTCATTTTCAGCACCCATTCGCGCACTCACTACCGGCTTCGGAGTGATTTTAATCTGCTTACTATTTACACAATTTCCTGCGGCAAGCGTTGCCCGCATTTGGACTTTGTAAATACCTGTATCAGATACAGTGACGCTATCCACACCACTTGCAAACAATTGATTGTTCTTGAACCATTTGGTTTTTGAATTTTGTGTGTTCCAAATTGTAGATGCAGTTAGAGTAGTACTCTGACCCGGTGCAATCCGACGCCTGGATGCCTGTAAGTCAATGACGAGTGGGTACACCCATATTTGATAAAACGCTACATCAGAATAGCAACCGTATTGATTGAATACTCTAAATCCACCACCATTTACCACTTTGTGAATCGACTTATCATGACCGTTTGGAAAAAAGAGGCTGTCAAACGGAATAGTATAAGACCCATTGTTGTCCAGCGCTAGATAATTAGTGCCACCACCCGGGTAAAGTGTCACTCCGGCACAATTCGTACTTAGGTTATACCAACCCCCGTTCGGCTTTGGATGTACGGTTAATGGAACCGAAATAATCTGAACACATGCATTTGTATCTACAAAAGTGCAAATGTAAATGTCAGTCATGCTTGTATCAGCCGGGCTTGTAAATTGAACATTCCCGTCGGGGAAAGCATTAAAACCCGAAGGAAGCGGTGAACCACTTTGCCGTGTCCAGGTAAAACTACCCGGGCTACTTATTCCCTGCGACCAATTCAATATAAATCTAAAATCATAATCCCCTACACAAGGATCTTGCAGAGGCCCATCAATAGATAAAATTTGATTGGCGCACTGCGCATGGATTAGTTGTACATTCCATCCGAATGTTAGCAACAAGAAGTAAATTAGTTTTTTCATTGTTATAAAGATTTAAGTTTTAAGTTAATTATTTGTAAATAAGCGAATAAAAACATTAGAAATCACCTGCCGCTACCGTTACCATGGCGTCCGTCTTTATCCATTTAGCGATAGCTTTATTTACCTGATTCACTTTTAATGCGGCTACCTTCGTTTCGAACTCAGCATCCCAGTGAATGTTTCTTTCTATCTGCATATAATATGATAATTTAGTGCAAAGTTCATAGTCCTGTGAACGGCTTAAGATACGGCCTTGCAAATAGCCACTTATGGCATCCTTTAATTCTGATTCCGTTATACCATCTTTCATAAAACGGTTTAACTCTTCATTGTATGCCGTTTTGACTTTATCCAGATTCTCAGGATTAAAAATCACATAGGCTCTTAAATGAGAGACGCTATCCAATGAATTACCATAGAGCATCGATCCGGATCCATAGCTTAACCCATCGTCCTGACGCAAGCGCTCCGCAAGTCTTGAATTAAGAAACCCGCCACCAAGAATATAATTGGCCATAAACAGCGCCGGATAATCTTCATGTGAATCGTTTATCGGGAGCTTGATTCCACTCAGCATCATGGCATTCTTTTTATCGGGAGTCGATATTTTTTCACTCGCAGGCTTACCTGGGGTGAATTCATCTTCTACTCTTTCATAAACAACCGGTGAATCCCAATTACTAAAAATTGGCTGTAAGCCCGCTTTCATTTCCTCTTCATCAAATTCACCGGTGCATGCTATCACCGCATTACTACCGTTGTAAAAGTCTCTATAGAATTCGAGGATATCTTCCCTACTTATAAATTTGATTCTGATAATCTGATCTTCAAAATCCATTGTATACCGGAAGTCGGATGGCTTAAAATTTTCTGTAAGTTTACTATACTTTCTATATGCTAATGCAATAGGGTCTCCTTTCAGTTCTTCAGTAGAAGTAATGCGTTCTGTCTTTAAAATATTTAATTCTGATTCCGGAAATACAGGCCTTCTTAACACTTCTTCCAGCAGTCCAAGTGTTGCCTTGAGATATTTCTTCTCCGTATTCGCAATTAGCATAACCTGTTGGCCACTGCCATAAAAGAAGAAAGAGGCATTCATCTTATCCAACGAATCGTTCAACTGCTCATAAGTAAGATTCTGCGTGCCTTTTCTGATCATAGCCATTGTGAGGGAGGCCACCGTGCTCTTATTCATTAAGGCAGCTTCGTAACCAATGCGCAAAGAGATACTTATATGCACTTTCTGTCCACGAGTGGGTTTTTTAAGGAAACTATACTTTGCTCCTCCGTCAAAAGTCCCCGACTTGATATGACGTTGAATATTTTCAGGTGAAGGATCAAAAGTCTCCGGGTTTACCAATGCCTTTCTTCCTTTATAACTTTGCAACTTATCATCAAGGGATGGCGCGGAAGGTACCTGTACTCTTTTCGGTAATTTTTCAGGAATAAAATAGCCTGTGGTACGGTTTGAGGAAATAAAATAAGTAGCTGCTGCCTTATTCACTTCCTCCACATTAATCTGCTCCAGCCGGTCACGAAAAAGAAACCAATATCTCCAGTCACCCAGGGCGATATACTCCGACAATGTCATACATAAATAATCAGTAATGGTATATTGCTCTTCGATAGCTTTCAACAAAGTATTACGAGCCTGTTCAACCTCTGCCGCTGTAAATGGATGTAATGAAAGGCTATCCAACAATGAAAACATTTCGGTGCCGACATCAACTATTTGCTTTTCCTTTAACGCTTCCGCCTCCAAATATATATAGCCGGGGTCCTTTAAACCATACACTGATCCATAACAAGTACTGGCCTTACCCGATTCCACCAGAGCTTTGTACAAACGCCCAGATGGCTTATCGGTTAACATTTCCGAAATGATTTCTATCGCTGCATAGTCAGGATGTGTTGCAGTGGGTATGTGATAACCACAAGATACAATCTGCACATCACCTGTTCGTCTTAAGGTGACATGTCGTTCACCATCCTGCGCCGGCTCAACAGTATAAGTTTCAGTAAGTGTACGAGCAGGCTTGGGTATCCCTCCAAAATACTCTACAACCATTTTCAATGTTTTCTCCTCATCTATTTTACCGGCTACAATAAGCACCGCATTATCCGGCTGATAGTATTTCCTGTAAAAAGCCTGCAGGTTTTCTATCGGAACACGCTCAATATCCTCCTTGGATCCTATGGTAGATTTTCCGTAGTTATGCCAGAGGAAAGCGGTAGAAAATACGCGCTCCTGTAAAACAGCAAAGGCATAGTTCTCAACGGCTTCAAACTCATTTCTGACAACGGAGAATTCAGTTTCCAGATCCTTTTTAGCGATAAAGGAATTTACCATACGGTCACTTTCAAGATCAAGGGCCCAACGCAGATTCTCGTCTGAAGCTAAAAAGGTTTCATAATAATTTGTGCGATCATACCAGGTGGTACCATTGGGTCTGCAACCATGAGCTGTCAATTCCTGAGGTATATTGCTGTGGCGTTTCGACCCTTTAAACAACATATGCTCCAGCAGGTGGGCCATACCGGTTTCACCATAGCCTTCATGACGGGAACCCACCAAATAGGTGATGTTAACTGTGATGGTTGGCTTCGAGGCATCCGGAAAGATTAGTACTTTTAACCCATTGTCAAGCCGGTACTCGGTGATTCCTTCGATGGAGGTGATGTGCTTTGGCGTTTGGGCAATTGTTGGAATAAAACAAATTGCGAAAAGAAAAATAAAGAGCGGACGCATTAACAAAAATGAAAGATATAGTCTTTCGCTTTTGTTATGAACAAATGATTTTTTAATAATTATTTTCTGAGTTTTCATAGCTATGATTTGTTTAAGTTATAATTGATTTTTTAATTAATGTGGTCAAAAGAACAAGCGGGATGCGCAAAGGCATTAAAACAACTCGTTAGACCACATCAATCTGGTAATGATCAATCGGGGTATTTATATTATTCCAATTTTCAGACCTACATTTAATAATGGTTTCCCATATCCCACTTCCAGATATCCGGTGGTACTCGCGGAAATTATACTCGTTACTCCCATGTGTGGGTATATACCAAAACCATCAGTCGTATTACCATAACCAACACATGGCTTGTAGCGAATAGCACTGTAAATGATAGTAGGTCCACCATAGATTGTACTCTTATTTCCAAGTTCCTTTACGTATTCTAATCTAAGACCTATGACAGATGATGTCACCTTCTGCTCCAATTTATCATCGCTCTCAACCTCTTTATTAATAAAAACTGTTGTTGACCCACCAAGAATACCAACTTGTATTTCAGATCTAACAGTTGAAGGTATGTCAAACTTTACAAGCAAGTAGGATCTAAGATTAATCCTACCATCAGTCGCTAAAATGGTATTCATTACTCTACTTAGGTTACACGGTATTCCGTTAGCCGCATTTAAAATGATCATTCGCTCCGTGTTTGTTTGACACATACTTTTATAAATTGTTACACATAAGATGAAACATGCCAGTATTGCTTTCATGATTTAGGTTGGGATATAAATGTCTTGGGTGTACATTTAACTTAGTTGCCTTTTTCTATCATCTTAAGTATTATATCCTCAGTAACACCTGCTTTGTTTAATTTATCCAATCCATCCTCAGTAGTATCAAATTTGCACTGTGCACTTGTAATCTTTGATATAATTATACTTTTGGGTAGATTCTTCTTTACCATTGAAACGATAGTTTCGTTAGTCAGTGTATTAGCCTCAATGGTTTGTGATTGTTGTTGGTGCTGTTCTTCAGCTTTTCTTTGACTTGACTCCGCCTTGGTTTCAACAGCTCTTAGGATTAAGTTCTCTGCTTTGGCTGTATTGCACACTTTAATTGCATTTTCTACAATTTCTCCTCCTCGCAATCTTTGTGCTTCCTTCAGATAAACCAATGCTGAGTCATATGAACCTTGAATAAAGTAACACATCCCAAGATTATAGTTGGCGTGAGCGATATGCCTTTCCTTTGCATCCGGATTACTCTCAACAGTAGAAACACATTTTTTAGAAATTTCATATGCCAGGTAACTATCATTTGATTTTAGCGCATTATAGGCTTCTTTTAAGCCGCCGATTTTATCATCGAAAAAGTATAAACTCACATATTCATTCCAATTAAAATACAATCTATGAACATCTGTCAAAAGATTACTGTATGCTTCATCAAAAACTTCATCAGTTGTTGGAAGTTCCGGAATACCGGTATATGATTTGTTTTCCTTTGTCGGATCGTACTTTAGTGTATGGCTTCGAAATACTTTAGCAGTTGTCAGATCTGTTGTACTGATGGATACAGTTAAAAATACAGAGGTTTTTGCAATGTTTGCACGAACTGTAATAGGCTTACCATTATTATCATACTTACGCTCCATTTTGTAGAGGTTACTATTCTGTGTTGATCTGCAATCAAGAATTTTAATATTTACCATAGTTGAAGCTCCCGTGATTTTACCCATTTGAAGTGCAGCAGACTCATCGACATAAGAACTATGACTGAATTTTTGTTCTTCCAATAACTTACTTAATTGGTCGCGTTCAATAACTGTTGCCCCAGATGCTATAAAATCAGATTGAATATCAGATAATACACGATCATTGCAGGGGGCTATTCCAGATACATTAAAAATTACTTTATCCACCTTAATGCCCAATTTAGGAGCATGCTTTATCGTTACCCATACCTTTTGTGCTCCTAATGCATCAAAAAACTGTGCTTTACTAAATACAGGAACAAGACTAAGCAGAATGAGACAGATTACTTTGAAGTAATATTGATTTAATACTTGGTTCTTTTTCATGATATGTTGTTTTAATGAGTTTAAATATTTTTAAATGCCAATTTTTCTAAGTGTTCTGTGTTAGTACAATGCTGGTTTTATAATTTCCTCTCGCTGCCACGGCTGCCCAAACCATACATACCGGCCATGTAAAGAACAGGCCTATGCCAAAAGTGAAAAGAGCAGCAAGAACGGATAAGAGGAACATGATCAATGCGCCTGATACGGTGGAGTAGAGCATTCCCAATGGGCCGAAGAAGAAGCTAAGCAATAAGGCCGTAGCCACGCTTTTTTGAGACTGGATAGTGACAATAGTGCTTTGACTATTGTTTCCTGAAGGGTTGTTAGTGTTCATGACGTTTGGTTTTTTATTTGTTTCTGAACCAAACGTAAAAAAGAGGGGGACCCGGGAATAAGGTCAATGCGCCAGCGGCCCGCCGCGATGAGTTAACGGCAGGAAGTAATGAGTTGACGAAACATCAGTGCCTACTCAAAGGTGGCGCCATGCTTCCGCAGAAAGCTTAAAAAATCCGCTTTACGGCGTTTGGAGACATCCACATTATGTCCTTCGGCAAGAATTAGCATACCGGCCTCCCCTTCATTCCTGAATTCACGTATAAAACGGAAATTAACGAGATAGCTATCGTGCGCCCGGAAAAAAAACGGGAAACCGGAAAGTAGGGCTTCAGTGGCCTTGAGCGTTCTTGAAATCACCTTTTTGTTTTTCCCGGTCAGATATATTTCCGTGTAATTATTGGAAGCTTTGCAATAAATAATATCCTCCGCATTCACCGCTTCCTTTCCTCCTAATTTAGGCAGGAAGATAATAGAAGAAGACGGATGCTGCTGTTGAGTCATTTCGGCTTTTTCCGCCTTCTCGTTTAAAAGACCCGCCTTTTCACGAATTTTTTTCTCGACCCCCCTGAACTCGTCGAGGTCGATTGGTTTAAGGAGATAACCCACGATATCAAAACGGTTGATGGCTTTGATGGCATATTGTTCGTGAGCGGTGGTCAGCACAATGAGAAAATGGTGTTTATCTATAACGGAACTCAGCATATCCAGACCACTGCGGATAGGCATTTCAATATCAGCGAAGACGAGGTCCGGTTTCAAATTCAAAATCATCTTCTCCCCTTCTTCTGCCGAAGAGGCTACACCCAAAACATCATAACCTTCACTAAAGTCAAGTAAAATTTTATGCAATGATTCACGGCCACTTGGTTCGTCATCCACGATCACTGTGCGAAACACTTTTTTATCAGGCTGCATATTTTTGTATGGTTAAATCAAATTCTACTTTTGTTCCCGCCGGCAATCCGGTAGTATCGTACAAGTCAATGATAGTGAAAGTAGCTGTATTAAAGTTCTTATTATTGTACATACTTAAACGCTCGTTTGTAATCGCCAAACCATGCGATGTATACTGATGCTCGCTCTTCGCTTTTAAGTCGGCTGACTTCTGACGACCAATGCCATTATCGATAATTGAAAAATGCAGCAGATTTCCTCTTTTCTTAACTTCTATTTCAATAATCCCCTTTTTATCGGAGGGCATCAATCCGTGCCAGATACTGTTCTCCACGAAAGGCTGCAGGATGAGAGGTGGTACCATGGTGATGGCCGGATCAATGGCCGGATCAACTGTTATAGTGTATTCAAATTGTGTATTAAAGCGCAATTGCTCAATCTGAATGTATAACTCAAGGGTAGCCAATTCAGATTCCAGGGAAATGGTACTATGAAGGGAATTGTCCAATATTTTTCTTACCAGCTTTGAAAATTTCGTTAGACTGTTGGCTGCTGTCAACGTATCCTTTTGTAATATGCAATTGTGAATTGAGTTCAGGGCATTAAAAATAAAATGAGGATTCATTTGCGCCCGGAGTACTTTCATCTCCTGTTCCGCCTGTTGCATTGCAATTTTCGTTTTTGCCGCTTCCTCTCTCTTTATGATGGCGACTCTTCGTTTGTAAATAGTAAATACCAATACCGCCATAAAAATGAATAAGTATGCATAGAAAGTATAGCTGAGATACCAGGGCAGACTGACATTGATCGTCCGTATATCTCCCGCCTCCTTCCAGTTAAGACCATCTGCAGAAACGCAAAACTGTATCGTATGACGACCCAATGAAAGGCCATTCAACAATAAATGCCGGGGGTCATCCATACTTATCCACGACTTTTCATCCGAAATCCGGTACTGTATTTTGGCAGTAGTTCTAAATTCTGAGGAAGAACCGGTCAAATAAAAGTCAATGGCTTCATCATATTTAATATCAATAATCCGTTGCGAAGAATCTGCTTTTATACCAGCATAAAAAACGGAGTCGATTCGAAATTGAGGATAATAGGGTTGGGTTGCTATAATTTCATCGGAAACCCTGCAAATTCCTTTCACCGTTAAGAAATTGATTTTACCATTTACCGTTGATGAATAATTAGCAGGATACACTCCGCTCTTAAATGATCCACCAAACATATGATTTAATCCCAGCCAATTCTTCGTTCGCATATTGAACAAGTAAAGACCATCTTCTTTACCGGCAAGTATTATCTCGTTTTGAATGTATAGGTAGTTGACATCGGTTGAATCGGGAGTTTGTGCAATGGGTTTAACGTCATCACTGCTCATTAATAAACTATATATCTTCCCTTGTGTAGTGGAAATATACACGACATGATTCTCCGCAACAGCGATGGATTTTGCCTGTAGGCCTTTGCCATCTTCGCTTTTCAATGGACGAATTCGTTCTGATAAGGTGTGCACCACAAACAATCCTGAGTCTTCCGAATTAATGAGCAGTATATTTCCCGGTAAACTTCTCATTCGATTTACCTTCTGTCCTTGAAATGCTTTTAACGACGTGGTTCTCTTACTATAATGATTTACACAAACTACACCCCCTAATGATCCGGCCCAAACGAGTGAATCATTACTCACATCTCTTTCAAGAGTGAGGAAATAATCGCTTTTTCCATTAAACGATAATTTCCCATTCTTTTTTTTTCTGGAAAGATCGTAAAAACGCAAGCCCTCTCCATAGGTTGCCAGCAAATAATTATCATCGTTCAACCTGACGGCTCCATAAATATTAAGTGTAGAATCGAGATACATTTGCTCCTTTTCTCCGTTTAAAACAACAAATCCACCGCTTCCGCAAACAATAGAATTATTTCTACTATCGGTTAAAATAGAATTATAAGCAGATATCTCAGGCCTGATTTTTTGAAACAAGATCATGTCGGGATAGTACAGAGCAGCTATTCCACTATGTTTTGAAATTATCAGGTAGTTGTTAAAGGGCCCTTTCAGCGTATTATATACTTTTTCACCAGGCAATCCACTAGACTTCTTTAATTCAAAAACCCGACCACCCTTTAAAATCACAGCCCCGTTGCCCCATGTCGATATCAGTACTTCATCATCCACTTTGCTGATCCCTGAAATTAATGAAGTTGAAGATGAAAGCACGTATCCGGGTAGCCCCTGTGAAAATGTATTCGTATTAATATTATAATGAAAGATACCGCTTCCCCAGGTTCCAATGAGTAAAATACTATCGTTAAAATTACACCCATAGCTAAGCTGTATTAAGCCGGGAAGCTTTGCATTAAGCCCTGACGCCTTTTGCTTTTCCGCGTTCCATTTCAATAGCCCCTTTCTTGTCGTGAGATACAAATCATTATTTACAGCAGTGAATATGGAGTAAATCTCTTGGGGAATTCCATTGGCATTCTGCAAAAGTCTATATCGCCACTTCCCTGTTTCCGTTTGTCTAAGCACGATACAACCTTTGTCCATAGTGCCAATCCAATAGGCTCCATCATG
>CAZHSC010000091.1:2204-13630 GCA_964534995.1 uncultured Bifidobacterium sp. | reverse complement strand
TTTCGAATGGAATGCAACAGCATTGGTTTCTCGCAGAGTCGCGGAGACGCAGAGTAATTTATTGAAGTCGCAGTAAAAGCAAGCAGCCAGCAGCTAGCAGCAAAAAATACTATTGTCAACTAAAATCTCTATTCACTTAAAATTAATTAATATTTCGTCGTTCACCTACTTTTTTCGAATGGAATGCAACAGCATTGGTTTCTCGCAGAGTCGCGGAGACGCAGAGTTTTTAAGAGGCGCTATTAAAAGCCAGCAGCAATCAACCAGCAGCCGAAAGCCGGCCTCAAAAATCACGACTTATTGAGCACAATACGAAAGGTAGTGCCTTTATTCAGCTCTGAACTCTTCACAAATATCTGTCCACCGTGATACTCCTCCACAATCCTCTTGGAAAGCGACAGGCCCAGGCCCCAGCCCCGGTTTTTGCTGGTATAGCCGGGTTTAAAGACCGTTTTATACTTCGATTTAGGAATGCCTTTCCCTGTATCGGAAATATCGAGGTACACAAACTGATTCTGATCGGTAATGCGCAACGTTATACTTCCCTCACCGCTCATGGCGTCTATGGCGTTCTTGAATAAATTTTCAAGTACCCATTCAAACAATGGGACATTCAGCGGGGCTTCCACATCATAGGATTGGGTGTTGTCCAGCCGGAAAACCACCCTGGAGGAAGCACGGGAACGTATATAATCGATAGCGCTCTGCATTACCAGCGTCAGATTTTCCTTCTTCAACGCCGGTGCCGATCCGATTTTCGAAAATCTTTCGGTAATTGTATTGAGACGGATAATGTCCTTTTCAATTTCGGGAAGGTGTTCATCCGGCAAGGGCTTTGCCTTCAGGTATTCCAGCCATGCCATCAGCGAAGAGAGCGGTGTACCCAGCTGATGGGCGGTTTCCTTGGCCATGCCCACCCATACCTGGTTCTGCTCCGCTTTCCGTGAACTGGAAAATGCAATATAGGATACCGCCAGGAACAAGGCAATTACGGCAAGCTGAAAAAAGGGATAGTAACGCAATTGCGTTAATAAGTAGGAGTCTTTGTAATAAATATAATTTCGCTGATCGGCGGCAAAGGATATCTCAATGGGTTCATGCTGCTCCATCATTTGCCGTAGTTCGCCGGCAAGATACTCGCTGTTATCCAGTTTCAGGGAGTCAAGGTTTCGTGTGGATATGATCTGCCGCTTTTCATCCGTTAGTATAACTGGAACTGTTGTGTTGTCGGTTAATACAGACAGGGCAAAACTGATGTCGCCGGGTTCGGCATTAATATCTGAAATCTGGCGAGTGGCTTCCGCCCAAAGCTCCACTTTCTTTTTCTCCTCGGCCGACAATTTCTTTACTAGCTGGTTGGTATAATACAAGGACCCTATGCCAATGAGCAGGGCGATCATTAACAGGACAAACTTCCAACGTTGCTTCCGGGTGTAAATATTCACTGATAATTAATATGGCGCAAAATTAGCTTTTTTAAAGGCTCCTTTATTCTTCGTCCAGCTCCAATTCCAGTTCTTCCTGCTTTTTAGGCTGGTTGTCAGTCTTCTTGACAACAGTCGTATCCTTTTTAAACCAACCAAATTCCTTGTTAAGTATTTTCTTGAGGTCCTGCTTCTCCTCTTTAATGTCTCTCACAATTTTCTGCTCCATACCCCTGCGGTCATACTCAATTACCGGGGAGTTAAGCGGCCCTTTCATTGTTAAAAAGAGTTTCATTCTGCCCAGCCCGTCATCTTCTATGGTTCCGAACTCGGTATTGTTATTACGGACTTTTTTACCCAGGAGGTGCGAAAGATAGAGCTGCAGCTTATAGTCAACTATATTACCAAAGGTATGTGTCCCGGAAGCGGTTAGGTCCATCACGCTGGATTTTATTTCCATGGCCGGAATAATGACCGACTGGTTGCTGATTTCGATTTCATTCTCTAAAGTCTCGAACTTGATCTTGTTCAGATCGGCGCTTTTCAAATACTTTGAAAGCAGGAGCATGGGTTGAAATTCTATTAACTCTCCGTTTTCAATAAGCAATTTACTTTTTGCATATATTTTATTAAGGTTGCAGTGAAGGTCTTTACTCCAGGTGGAAGCAAATTGCACGGAGGCTGTGATTTTCCCTTTTACGTTTTTATCACGGATCACCTGCTGACCAAAATTTCCCATCTGGTAAAACAGTTCGGTAACGTCGAGTTTTTTCACGTCAGCGTCGCAGGCAATCAGTACGCTGTCGTTTCTTGCCGCGTCGATTTTTCCCTTGAGCAGCAAGTGCCCGTCAAATGCCTTAAATGACAAATCACCGGTGGATAGCACCTTGTCGCGTATATCCACATGACCCCTCACCTGCCAGGCCTGGAACCTGCGAAAACTGAGAATGCCTATCTGCAAGCCAAGTCTGATGTTGATCCTGTCACTGAAATCCAGGTGATAACCGGTATCAACGGCCTCCGTCTTGTACTTATCTTCCAGGAGTTCATTCAGATCCAGATTCTTTGAGCTGAGACTGGCTTCACCTCTCATTTTCTCACTGGATGACAACAGGTAGGCATATACGTTGTCGAAGTATCCGTTTATGATAAAATCACTGCCGGCTGCCCTGCCCGAGAGGTTGGTAAGGGTCAAACGGTTGTCGTGCAATGTTACCCGGCCGTTGTATTCGGTAAACAGGATGTCATTTTGCTTCAGCTTAAAACCAAGCCGGTTTACACTGACATTTCCTTCGGAAATCCAGCTGGAAGGCTCCCTGGTCCTGCCTTTTACCCTTGCATCCACCGAGAGGTCCCCCTTCATCTCCGACAGGGTATCCGGCATATAAAAGCGGCTCAGCACTTCCAGGTTGATTTTACTGGATGCGGTGAGATCTACATAGGGATTAGAAAAATCTTCAAGCAACAGCGACATACTGACCGGCTGTCCTTCCATGACAGCATTCACCCCGCTTAAAGCGAGGCGTTCATATGGTTTCTTTTCGGAGATGCGGTTGGTATAGGATCCCTTAAATCTGATATTATCCAGTTTATAGGAGGTGCCGGCAGGCGCAATGGAAGCATGATGGGTACCGAAAGAGGCCGTAACCAGTGCTCCTTTACCTTTGCCGGTATTTCCCGATATATGCACATCGAAAAATACGTTTCCTTTATACTCGTATTTTTTCAGGCTGGAAGTATATACGCCGGGGATGAGGGACAGCATCTCCTGCATGCCTGCATGCTTGCTGTTAATTTTAAGGTCGATAACGGTACCGGCTGTACTGTTTCGGATAAAACCATCAATGCCCAGGTTCAGCTCGGCAATACGGACCAGGCTCTCGCTGATGGTATATAATCCTGTGCCGGTATTTACTTTTATTTTTACATCCAGTTCCGTTGGCTTTTGGTCAAGATAATTTACATTCCCGATCTGGCAGCGTTCTGCAAACACCGCACCGCTACCCGTTAAATCAAATTCCACGCTGCTGAAAATGCCTTTCAGGTTCAGGTCACTTGCCAATAATGATATATCTTTCCCGCCCGGCACAGACAAATACCTTACTCCCGTATTTTTCAGCAGAATACTTTCAAGCGCTATCCTGGATTGGACGTTTTCACTGCCTCTGTCCTTGAAAATATTGTAATTGTTCCTGCCGTTTTTGTCTGTAAAAATCAAACAGCTCGCATCTTCAATGATCATCCCCTTTATGCGTACATCGTCTTTAAAAAGATCAAACCAGCTGAACTGAAAAAATATATGTTTCGCGTCCAGCAGCGGATCTCTGGTTCCCGTGACCTTTGAGCCTGCTGTACGTACCCCCGAAAAATCAACGGTGGCATAAGGGAATTTACGAAAAAATGAAAAATGAATCTCATTTACACTGACAGGCACCAACAGATATTCGTTGATTTGTTTGACAGCCAGCTCCTTCATTTTAGGACCCAGCAGCCATGCGAGCAAGGAAAGAAGCAAGACCAGACTCCCAACTGTAATGCCAGTTACCACCAGAATTTTTTTTGAACGGCTCACAGGGCAAATGTAATGGCTAAGTACATTAATGAATAAGCGGGCATTTTATTGTTCATCAACAAACAAATTCACAAAAGCGAAACAGGGAGCAGCAAGGGTGGGCAGGTACGGCTAAAAAGTTATATACTCCAGCGGATTAACAGGGCTCCCGTTGTACCAGAGTTCAAAATGAAGATGAGGGCCGGTACTGTACTCGCCGGTATTACCGATGATGGCAATTACTTCACCCGCCTTCACATAATCACCTACCGATTTGAGCAGCGCTGAATTGTGCTTATACAAGGTAAAAATATTATTGGTATGCTGTACACCTATTACATAACCTGTTTCGGAGGTAAAACTCGCAATAACTACGGTACCGTCGAGGCTGGATTTAATACCTTCATTGGGTCCTGCAACAATATCAATACCGTAATGCTTTTGTACCGGGTTAAATTTTGTGGTGATGGTTCCCTTAAGAGGCGTGAAGAAAGCGGTACTGCCGATGCCTGAGGAGAAGGACCTCTCGCTGGATTCATTCAACTCAAAGAGATCGGCACCTTCCATCTGGATACGCAACAGTGAATCTTCCTCCGATCTGCTAAGTTTTCGAAAACTGTCATTTAATGAAACCTCCGGAATGCCCTTGATGGAAGAAGTTGTATCCACCTTATCGTTCAGCACATTGAGCAGGTTGGTTAGATATTTCTCATGCGCACCAAGTTGATAATCAAGAGAGTCGGTTTTTAAAGCAACCGCCAGTAAATTCCGTCTGATGGTAAGGTCCGTGTACCCGGGAATATATTCTCTTAAAGGGGTAAAAGCAATCAGGTACAAGGTGACGGTAATCAAACTCAATGCAAAGGTACCCCCGAATACAATGATATTCATGGGCGTAAGCCGTATTGAAAACTTCTCTTCCAGGGTTTGGTCGTTCATAACCACCAACCTGAATTTACTCCTCAAACTACGGACTAACTTTTTCCTTCTTGTTTTGGGAATGGGCATTCCTGCAAATATCGTAATTCTGATGCTTTACAGCGCCCGGTAATTTCGGCGCACCTGCAAGCAGTGTAAATTAACGGGGTTCAGGGAGCGGCATTCATGAAAAGCGATGCCTGACGATGGCGGCATGAAGTCATTTCCTATATTTGCGTGTTTATAATAAATCCCGATAATTTCAGTTAGTACTGAATATCCTGACGAAATCAACCTGTGAATACGCTTCGTATCAGTTTACTGCTCCTGGTCTCCTTCTTGCTTTTTGGGTCTTGCAGCGTACGTAAAAATAATTTCTTAAGCCGTTCGTATCACGGAACCACCACCCATTACAACTTCTTCTTCAACGGCAGGGAGCGCATGAAGCAGGGAGCCGCTACATTGGCCACAGCGCACGAAGACAAATACGACAGGGTATTATCGATATTTAAAATCGGCGACCTGAATAAAGCCAAAGCGGTGTTTCCTGATTTTGACGAAGCCATTAAAAAAGTTTCCATTGCCATTACACGTCACTCTATGATCGTGAAGGGCAAAAAGGACCATAAGCTCGCCGAAAGGAATCCCTGGATTCCGGAATGCTACATGGTAGTGGGCCAAAGCCAGTTTTATAAACATGATTTCTGGTCGTCCATTGAAACCTTTCAATACATCAGTTCCGAATACAAGGATGATGAAATCCGGCCGGAAGCTTTGTTGTGGCTTACCCGCTCTTACCTTGAGCTGGGCAAAACGACCGATGCCGAATACCTGCTTGACTTTTTAAAAGCCGACAAGAAATTCCCGGTCAAACTGAAAGGTTTTTATAATGCCGTGCTTGCTCAATTTCACCTGATGAGAAATGATGTTCCCAGGGCGATGGAAGCGCTGCAAATGGCTGCCGCTACCAGCAAGAAAAAAGATGACCGCTCCCGGTATTATTTTATCCTGGCGCAGTTATACCAGCGCTCGGATTCCCTCAATAAAGCTTTCGCTTCTTATGAAAAAGTACTGAAGCTGAACCCTCCCTATGAAATGGCATTTAATGCGAGAATCAACAGGGCCCGGTGTTATGATACAGGCAGCGGGAACGCAGCGGTGGTAAAGAAGGAGTTGCAAAAGATGCTGAAGGATGAAAAGAACACGGATTACAGGGACCAGATTTATTACGCGCTTGCCGGTGTGGCTTCACAGGAACAAAATGAAGCATTGGCTGTTGACTATCTGAACCAATCGCTGAGAGCATCTACATCCAATACCACGCAAAAGGCCCTCAGCTACCTGGAACTCGGTAATATTTTCCTGAAGAGGCCCGAATACATTCCCGCCGCTGCTTATTATGACAGCTGCCTGGTGAATCTCACGAATGACCATCCCGACTATTTTGACGTGCAGGCTAAGAAAAACAGTCTGGAACGCCTAGTGACTAACCTGAGGGTAATTATGAAGGAAGACAGCCTCCAGCGACTCATGGCCATGTCACCATCCGAAAGGGAAGCCATTATCAGCAACCTGGTGGAGGCCGAAGATGCCGAGAAGGAAAGACAAAAGAAAGAGCAGGAAGAACAACAGCGCCTGGAAGAGCAGGAAATAAAAGAAGAAAAAGAGCTGAGGAGCCAGCCCCGTGCATTGAATCAGCCGGCAACAGCAGCGCAGGGTGCATGGTATTTTTATAATCAGTCGGCCATCAGTTTTGGATTTAACGAATTTGTAAAAAGGTGGGGTAACAGAAAACAGGAGGATAACTGGAGAAGAAGCGAAAAAGAAATGACCATGGGTGGTGATGTGGTGGATACCCTGATTGTTGACAGCGCCGCCATGAATCAGCAGTCGCTGAATGACTCCATTGCCAAACTGGATTCCAAAGCAAGAAAAGAAGCTTACCTGGCACAGATCCCCAACTCCCCGGAAGCCATCGTCGAATCCAATATAAAAATTACGGAAGCCTATTACAACTGCGGTGTCATCTACAAAGAACAGCTCAACAACCTGCCCGAAAGCGTAAACAGTTTTGAAACGCTCGACAAAAGATTCCCGGACAATAAATACAAGCAACCCTCCTATTATAATTTGTACAGGACGCACACCCAGTTGGGTAATACGGAAAAAGCGGATTTTTATAAAAATTATTTGCTGACCAATTACCCGGAGTCAGATTATACAAGGCTCATTCAAAATCCTGACTTCTTCCGTGAGATGAAACGAAAATCGGAAGTACTTGAAGTCTTCTATGAAAATACCTACCGGGCCTATCTGAACCGTCAGTACGACCAGGTAATTGAACGCAAAGCGTACGCCGACCAGTCTTTCCCCGCCAACAACAAGCTGTCACCGAAATTCGCGTTTCTGAAGGCGATGGCGGTAGGAAAAACAAGAACCATCAATGATTTTCAGTTTGAACTGGAAGATGTCATCAGAAACTATCCCAAAGATTCAGTCAGTATCAAAGCAAAAGAGATCCTGGATTACATCAAAGGAAATAATGTGAAGGAAACTGCGATTGATACGCTGCCCGTAGATACAAATAACCTCAGCGATCCTTTCGCCAAGTCTGCCAAATATATTTTCGATGCCAACAGCATGCACTTTTTTGTCATCATTTATCCCAATAAAGCCCTCGTCGCGACTGAGTTAATCCCGAAAATAAAAGCCTTTAATAATATTGATTTCACGGATCAGCAACTCACGGTAAACAACGGCAACATCGACCTGAACCTTCAATACATTGCCGTCATGTCGTTTGAATCCAAAGACGAAGCGCTGATCTATTACCAGACGATTCTGGCAGAGCACAACCTGCTGGATTTGTATGACCCCCAACTGGTACAGTTTTTTGTTATCTCTCAAACTAACCTTTCCGAATTAACGAGAACAAAAGACATGAAAGCATATACCCGCTTTTTCCAGGATAAGTATCTGCAATAGTTACATCACATTTATTTCTGTATGGCGCTATGATCTTTGCTTTTTTAAAGAAACCTTATCCGCTCAGCGACAGCATTTCCGGTAAGATAAAAGCGGCCACCTTTACAGGACTCTTTGTTTTTTTATTTCTTTTCGCCTTTCGGCCCTTCCAGCTCCACCGGTTTTCAAATCCACTCGCCTTGCAACTTACTGTCGGCTACGGCATGATCACTTTCATTATGGTGATGCTGAATACTATTTTGTTACCCAAAATGCTGTCCCGAGTTTTCAACGAAAACAAATGGAATGTCGCAAGAGAAATCGGCTTTATCCTTTGGATCATTTTTACCATCGGTATAGCGAACGCGCTCTTCTCCATCCTGATTTTTGATGATTTTTTTGATCTTGGATACCTGCTTTATTTTCAGTTCATTACTATTATGGTTGCCGTTTTGCCGGTTACCATAAACGTCATGATCATGCAACTGATCCTCACCCGCCGCAACCTGAAAGAAGCGCAGGATATCAGCGATCATATGCTGCATAAAAAGCGCTTGGATGCCACACCGGATGCCACCGTTCTTTTACGATCCGACAGCGGGAAGGAAGAATTACAACTACCGGTAAAGGACCTGCTTTTTATTACTTCGGCCGATAATTATATTGAAGTGCATTTCCTGAAGGATGGCAAAGAAGAAAAAAAGCTGTTAAGAGGCACCCTTCGTAATACGCGCGATGACCTGCGTGCCTATACGGCTTTTTACCGTTGCCACAGGGCCTGGATAGTAAACCTTGACCGGGTGACTTCAGTGACCGGCAATTCACAAGGATACCGCCTCCTGCTGGAAGGTACAGAAACCATTATTCCGGTTTCAAGGAACCTGAATGATGAAATCCGGAACCGCCTTTCACGTTGATGAAACCCTTTTTATGGTGATGCAATTCACCCCTTTTTAGCATTTTATCACACATTTCATCCCTCAGCCTGCCATTAATCCCAAATTCAGTACCCTGATCCCTCTGCTGTTGACAGCGCTGCATTTTGCAATTTCATTTGCAAAAAATTAAAAATTAATCATGGAAACAATCTTTAATGAATCGCTTCGCTGGATGCATATTATTTCAGGAAGCCTTGCACTGCTCTCAGGTCCGGTGGCAATGATGTACCAGGATGGTGGCCGTATACATCGCCAAAGCGGTAAAATTTATTTCTGGTCGATGATGGTGATCTTCGTTACCTCCATTGTATTGGCGTATGCACGGTCCAACTGGTTTTTATTTATGGTAGGCATATTCAGCTGCTACCTGGTTGTTACCGCCTACAGGGCGCTATCGCTGAAATTCCTTCACAGGGGGCAAAAAGCGGCAGCCATTGACTGGATCATTCTCTTGCTTTCCTCCTTCGCTGCCGTGAGTCTGGCGGGGATGGGTTTATGGCAATTGTTTTTCCATGGAAATTCTTTCGGCCTGGTAGCCCTCACATTTGGGAGCATTCTGAGTTCCGGTATTATCAGCGACTATAAAAGATTTACGGTTCCACCTGCAGATAAAAACCACTGGCTGCTAAAACATATCATTGGCATGATGGGCGGATATATAGCTACGCTCACGGCATTTCTTGTGCAAAATGTAACGCTCAACCCCGCCTTTCTTACCTGGCTGCTTCCCAGCATTGTAATCAGTCCGTGGATTGCGATTACTGTTCGCCGGCTTAAAAAAGGGAAAGGTAAAATCGCCTTACCGTAAGCCTGGCTTAGAGGTCATGTAATTAAAAAGGTGTTCGGAAATAGGAGTGGTATGATTCATGAAATAAAACATACCTCCCCACTTATACTTTACATTTCTGAATTCCTGCACCTGATCTCCGCTTTTAATCCGGAAAACCGTGATGGTACGGTTCGGCTCAATAATTTGTTGTACTTCTTTGCTGAGTAACAGCGGTTCGTTGAGCGGCAATGGCGCAGGGTCTGCACCATAGCTATTCAATACCGTTTGCTGTTGTACTTCCGCGCCGTCATCACCACTGCCGGTTATGGGCCGTTCTTCATCACCGGCATTATCACTTCCACCCAAAGGGTCTTCGCCTTTTAACAGCGGATTTTTATCGGTAAGGCTTTTGGCAGTTTCCGGAGTTTGCGGTGCAGCAGTTTCCGCAACAGGTATCACCAGGGTTGTGGCTGCGGTATCATGCACTGCTACAGTCCGGACAGGTTCCGGCACAGCAGTAACAGGTTTTGTGGAAGGCGCTACATGGGCCTCTTTTTTCTTCCCGGCCAACGACGCTTGCTTTTCACGGTCCTCTTTTAACTTCAACGCTTCCACTTCCTCCCTGGCCTTCTGCTCCAGGATTTCTTCTGTTCGGCTCAATGCGGATAAAATGGATTTTGTATAATCCGTATCATATCCGAATTCATCCATATCCGCCAAATAACGGATATACGCAACCGGTTGATTGTACACCACAATATTTACACCTTCATACTGTTTAAACAGCCGTACTCCGATTTTGTAAGGATCAAATCCATACTTCATACGGTCAGCATCTACTCTGGTGTTGACATGAATGGTTTTTGTGATATAACCCGGCTTGGTAAAATCAATGATATAATCAGCATTGTATTCCAGCCGTAAGCGTAAATTCTTCTGCCCTTTAAAGGATGCCACTGTTTCTCCTTCCCTTCGCAGATATACCATCGAATGATCAAAGTCGCCGTTTACCACTACAAATTGCACAGGCACCGAAATACGCGCGGATGCAGGAATGGCCCATAGCTGCCTGTAACCCCCCATAAGCAGGAGTGTAAGAAATAACAACTTTTGGCGCATATGCTCAAAGATATGAAATAAGTAGGCAGCGGGCAATCTGGAGGCAATACAAACAGAAAAACAGCAAGTAGGATTGTAATGATCCTCTTCATTACCACAAGTCGTGCAACAGATTATTCAACAGTAGCCGCTATCCATGCGAAGAAACCCTGTTGAAAACACCGTCACGCTAACACTAAATATGGCACAGGGAACAAGGTAAGTCAGGCGGCATTATAATCCCTGCACCTGCTCACTGCATACCAGGTGTTATAATTCATAAACCCATTGCTTCATACCGGTCCGGATTACCTGTTAGAAAAGTCATCAATTGTTCGATCATAATCAGCTATAAAACAACTATTTACAAAAGATTTTGCCTCCTTTAGGTAAAAGACCTACCTTCGCAGCCCTTAAATAGTAACTATGGAAAATTTCTTATATATCGTACCGGTTTTAGGTATCACAGGACTCATTTACATGTTCATGAAGGCCAGCTGGGTCAAAAAGCAGGAAATTGGCGATTCCAGGATGGAGGAAATCTCCGTGGCCATTGCCGAAGGCGCCATGGCATTTTTAAAATCCGAGTACCGGATTCTCGCTATTTATATGGTGTTGGCGAGCATTGGATTGGGCATCCTCAGCCAGATGGTTGAAACTTCTCATATCCTGATAGTTGCCTCCTTTATTTGCGGAGGTATTTTCAGCGCCATCGCCGGTTACAGTGGTATGCGTATCGCAACAAAAGCGAATGTACGTACTAC
>CAZHSC010000091.1:0-2194 GCA_964534995.1 uncultured Bifidobacterium sp. | reverse complement strand
CCCGGACCTCACTGGCGAAGGCATTAAAGGTTTCTTTCACCGGTGGACTGGTAATGGGTCTGGGTGTAGCAGGGCTCGCCGTATTGGGTTTAAGTTTATTGTTTATTCTCTTCTTCCAGTTTTTCATGGGCGGCATCATGAGTGGTACCGAACAAATGACACAAGTGCTGGAGGTATTGGCCGGTTTTTCGGTGGGTGCCGAATCGATCGCTTTGTTTGCACGTGTGGGCGGAGGTATTTATACCAAAGCGGCCGATGTAGGTGCCGACCTGGTTGGTAAGGTAGAGGCAGGAATTCCGGAGGACGACCCCCGTAATCCGGCCACCATCGCTGATAACGTAGGCGACAATGTAGGCGACGTTGCGGGCATGGGCGCCGACCTTTTCGGTTCCTATGTAGCCACTGTTTTGGCATCCATGGTACTGGGCAATTATATCATCCGTGATATGGGCGGTATTGAGGATGCCTTTGGAGGAATCGGACCTATCCTTCTTCCGCTGAGCATTGCAGGTGTGGGCATTATCGCATCTATTATTGGTTCATGGCTGGTTAACGTGAAGGAAGGTGCTACTGCAAATACTGATACTGTACAGGCGGCATTGAACCGGGGCAACTGGGTATCTATTATCATTGCCATCATCGCTTCTTACTTTCTGATTGACCTCATGCTTCCTGAAAAGATGACCATGAGCGCTTTCAGCGATGGTAACTTCGGCGAATTATACACCAGTTCCATGAATGTATTCTGGGCGGTGGTAATTGGTATGTTTGTAGGGGGCGCCATATCGTATATCACCGAATTTTATACCGGCCTGGGTAAAAAGCCTGTACTCTCCATCGTTAAAAAATCAGCTACCGGCGCAGCCACGAATATAATTGCGGGGCTGGGTACCGGTATGTTATCTACTGCCACACCGGTTATTCTTTTCGCCGGGGCTATCTGGGGTGCCTATGCCCTTGCCGGATTTTACGGAGTAGGGATTGCCGCTTCGGCCATGATGGCAACTACCGCCATGCAGCTGGCCATCGACGCATTTGGCCCCATTGCCGATAACGCGGGAGGTATTGCCGAAATGAGCGAACTGCCATCGGAAGTACGTGAAAAGACAGACATACTTGACTCCGTTGGTAACACCACCGCCGCCATTGGTAAAGGCTTCGCCATCGCCTCGGCAGCATTGACAGCCCTGGCGCTTTTTGCCGCTTATGTTACTTTTACAGGTATCAATGGGATCAATATTTTTGATGCCAAAGTGCTCGCCGCTTTATTTATCGGAGGCATGGTTCCGGTAGTTTTCTCAGCACTGGCAATGAACTCGGTTGGTAAAGCTGCCATGGATATGGTTAATGAAGTACGCCGTCAGTTCAGGGAAATTCCGGGTATCATGGAAGGAACCGGAAAGCCGGAATACGGACGCTGCGTGGAGATTTCAACAAAGGCCGCTCTCCGTGAAATGTTGCTGCCGGGTATCATTACGATTGTTTCCCCCATTATCATAGGCATCGTGATGGGCCCGGAAGCCCTGGGCGCTTATATGGCGGGAGTAACCGTTAGCGGTGTGCTTTGGGCCATTTTCCAGAACAACGCAGGTGGCGCCTGGGATAATGCGAAAAAATCATTTGAAAAAGGAGTAGAAATTGACGGACAGATGTACTACAAGAAATCTGATCCGCATAAAGCAGCTGTAGTTGGTGATACTGTAGGGGATCCTTTTAAAGACACTTCAGGCCCTTCCATGAATATCCTCATTAAACTTTCTTCCCTCGTAGGATTAACCATCGCGCCGCTCATCGCTGTAAATGACGGTCATGGCGGTGCTGTTCCGGACGACTGCTGCCAGGGAAAAGCGAAAATGGAATGTCATATGAATATGGATGACATGGGATGTGAAATGGACGCGGAAGGCAACTGTATCATTGATTCTGCCACCTGTGCCCAATGGATGGCTGAAGGAAAATGCGATAGCAGCGATTGCGTGAAGATGGAAAATGGCAAATGCCATATCAAAGCATCCTCCTGTAAAAAAATGCAGGGCGCTGCCTGCGACGAAGCATGCATGAAAATGTGCAAAGAAAAAGGCATTGAATGTGGTGACGGAAAACCCTGTCCTATGCACAAGGCCGGCTGCGGAGAGGAATGTATGAAGATGTGCAAAGAGAAAGGCATCGAGTGCGGTGACGGAAAGCCCTGCCC
>CAZHSC010000090.1:0-13674 GCA_964534995.1 uncultured Bifidobacterium sp. | reverse complement strand
CTTTCGGAAGGTGCCAGGGGAGGAAGGTTCATGGTAAGCGGGGTAAGCGATCACAGCGTGGGATTTTTACAATATCTCCAAAAAAAGGGTCTGATGCCCGGGGTAAAATTCACAATAACAGAAATCGATGAGTTTGACAGCAGCATGTTGTTATTATTAGAAAACCAAAGCAGCACATTCATCAGTTATGAAACTGCAAAAAACATTTTAACGAAGTCCAATGAAAACTGATCATACCAGCAGTTCACTTTCGGAAGTACACGGTTCTGTTTCCATAGGCAAGGATTTATCCTTCAGAAAAAAATTACTGGCATTCATCGGCCCGGCATATATGGTGAGTGTTGGATATATGGATCCCGGCAATTGGGCAACCGACATTGCCGGAGGAAGTCAATTCGGTTATAATTTGCTCTGGGTTTTGCTGATGTCCAATCTTATGGCCCTGCTGCTACAAAGTATGAGTGCTCGTTTAGGCATAGTCAGAGGTCGCGACCTTGCACAGGCTTCACGAGAGATGTTTCCCGGTTTTGTAAATTATTTTTTATACGGACTGGCCGAAATAGCTATTGCCGCCTGCGACCTGGCCGAAGTACTGGGTATGGCCATTGGTCTTTACCTGTTGTTTGATATTCCGCTGATATGGGGTGTGATCATCTGCGCCCTGGATACCTTTCTGTTGCTTTTCCTTCTCAATTACGGAATCCGTAAAATTGAGTTATTCATCATCAGTCTTGTTGCTATCATCGGAATGGCTTTTGTTGCACAAATGTTTTTCGCACAACCATCGGTAAGTGGCATTTTATCGGGTATGATACCAGGTGCCATGAATGATACCGCGCTATATATTGCTATTGGCATTATTGGCGCAACGGTGATGCCGCATAATTTGTATTTGCATTCGGCGCTGGTGCAAACCCGTAAAATAGACCGCTCAGAAAGGGAAATAAGAAAAGCGATTAAATTCAATTTGCTTGACAGCACAGTGGCGCTAAACGCTGCATTCTTTGTAAATGCTGCCATTCTGATACTGGCTGCCAGTACATTTTACAAAGCAGGGATGCACGAAGTAACCGACATCATGGATGCACACCGCTTGCTGGAACCTTTGCTGGGAACACATTTGGCACCTACCCTGTTTGCCATTGCACTCATTTGCGCCGGACAAAGCAGTACCATCACCGGTACTCTGGCCGGTCAGATTGTTATGGAAGGTTATCTAAACCTTCGTATTGCCCCCTGGCTGAGAAGGCTTATCACAAGGTTGATTGCCATTATTCCCGCGGTGGTTACCATGCATATTTATGGAGAAGAAGCCAGTGGCGGATTACTCATCCTCAGTCAGGTAATCCTGTCTTTGCAGTTGGGATTCGCAATTATCCCCTTAATACATTTTGTGAGTGATAAAGAGAGGATGGGAATTTTTTCCATCTCCAACAAGACAAAATTTGCCGGCTGGGTATGTGCGATCATCATCGTAAGTTTAAACATAAAAATGGTGTTTTCCCAACTCGAGGAATGGATGCATGACAGTGACAGCCTGTTGTTAAGATTTTTCGTAGTTCCATTTGCAGTATTTTGTGGTATCATGTTGCTTTATATCACCTTCTCCCCCTTTATAAAAGGTAAGAAAGTTAAAAAGATCAATTTGCTGCATGACACATTTAAAGACATCGATATTTCTCCACAGGTTCTGCCAAAAAGGATAGCCGTTTCACTTGATTTCGGCAGCATGGACAGTCAGGCAATACGTGCTGCTGTATCGCAAGGAGGAAAAACAGCACATTACATCCTGATTCATATTACTGAAAGCGCCGGCGCCTTATGGCTCGGGAAAGAAGTGAGGGACATGGAAAGCCAGCAGGACCTTGACACCATTGAATCCTATTGTCAACTGCTCAAATCGGAAGGATACATCTGCGAAGCAAAGCTGGGTTTCGGCAACCCGAAAAAAGTAATACCGGAAATCATTGAGGAAACATCAGCCGACCTGCTGGTTATGGGTGCTCACGGTCATAAAGCATTGATGGATTTTATTCTTGGTTCGACCGTAAATGCTGTGCGGCACAGGATCAGTATCCCGGTTTTAGTTATTGGAAAAAAGAAAGAAACACCCGGGAAATAATACATACAAAATGATATTCCGGTGACCGCAGCCATAATAACCTGTTGTACCGGGTCTCCTGCCAGCGCCTGCAATAAAAATGCGCTGCAATTACCTACTTTTGCATTATGTCGGGTAAAGAAGCAACGGTTTCCATCGTTAACCGCAAAGCAAGTTATAATTATTTCATCAGCGACAGCTGGGAGGCCGGCATTATGCTTACGGGAACTGAAATTAAAGCGGTAAGGGAAGGAAAGGCCAATCTAACTGATGCTTATTGTTATTTCAAAAATGAAGAGCTATGGATAAAAAACCTGCATATCAGTGCTTATGATCACGGAGGCTACAGCAACCATCCACCCCGGCGCGAGAGAAAACTTTTGTTACATCGCTATCAGTTACGAAGAATTCAATCCAAGCTGAAAGAAAAAGGAGTAACCCTGATCCCTGTACGCATGTATTTCAATGAACGGGGGTTTGCCAAACTGGAACTCGGTTTAGCCCGGGGCAAAAAATTATACGACAAGCGGGAAAGCATTAAAGATGCGGAAGCTAAAAGGGAATTGGGGCGTGTCATGAAACGATCCTGAGAGATCAGGAAAATATGTACTATCTGTTGACAGAAAAATTTCTGAGGTTGGTAGTAACCGTAAAGTGATTGCTGCCGGCTGCCGGATTAAACACACTATACGCGTAGGAAAACTGAAAACGGTTTACACGGAAGCCAAGTCCCAGGCTAATACCACTCATTCCTTTTTTCTCAGGGAAGCCAAGTTCATTCCTTTTCAAAAAATTATAGCCCAGCCTCAGGTTGAAGTTTTTCGAAAAAAGTATCTCCGCATTCAGGATCAGATGGCGAACCAGTTTATCACGGAAGGTAATTTTTTCAGCCCGGTTTTCGCCCGTTAAAGGGTCAACACCCGTTTGAGACGGATCGGTATAGGTCAGGTCGAACTTCTGCAATTGTTGCCAAATCATTGAAAAGCGGAAAGGCGCTTTAGGAAGTTGTTTGGACAGTCCCACCTGGATTTCAAAAGGAATGTCTTCCCTTTCCCGGCCTGAATACATCTTTAACTGCCTGCCCATATTTTTCACCACCAGCGCGGCACCTATAAACTTTTCATCGTGATACCATGAAATACCTGCATCCGCTGCAATTCCATTTGAACGTTCATCACCCAAAGCGGAAAGGATATACTTTACATTCGTCCCAAGATACAAGCTACTATCAAGTGCTTTACTCCAGGTCAGATTGAAAGCATACTCACCGGCACTGATAGTTCCTGTCTTTTCGGAGGTTACTGAAGTTTCATCGAACTCACCATAGGAAATATACTGCAAGTTAAGCGCGAAATTTCCGGTTTTGTCCATGCTTTTTGCAAACATTACATTCCCATGCCTGATACCGGCTATATACCCTACATAACTCAAAGATACCTGCTGATCCATTTCCTTTGAAAGCAAAGCGGGATTCTGCGAAACGAGTGTAATATCATCGCTGCGTGTGGCGATTGCGCTTCCGCCAAGTGCGGCGATCCTGGCGGGAGCTACCAGTTTTAGAAATTCAAACGTACTATTACCGCCCGACTGCGCCCAAGCAATGTCAGCATGCAGGCAAGCGAACAGGATCCCTAAGCGAGCAATCTTTTCTTTCATCATGGATTCAAACGAAATGAAATAAATAGTATTGCACCGGGCCTTAGTACAGTGGAAATTTTTCCATAAATAACTTCACCTGGTTCTTCGTTTTCAGAATTACCTTTTCCTCATTTTTATGCATAAGGATGGTATCTATCATAGCTACGACTTTTTTCATATGGGTTTCCTTCATGCCCCTGCTGGTGAGCGCTGCGGTGCCCACCCTTATTCCGGAGGTCACGAAGGGGCTTTTATCATCGAAAGGGACCATGTTTTTATTGATGGTAATATCCGCCCTTACCAGCACATTTTCAGCTTCTTTTCCGGTAATATCCTTATTTCTCAAATCAATCAGCATTAAGTGATTATCGGTGCCGCCAGAAATAATTTTATAACCCCGTTCCACAAAAGCTTCCGCCATGGCATGCGCATTCTTTACCACCTGCACCGTATAGGTTAAAAACTCATCGGTCAGGGCCTCTCCAAATGCAACGGCCTTTGCAGCGATAACATGTTCAAGCGGACCACCCTGAGTTCCCGGAAATACAGCGGCATCCAGGAGAGCGGACATCATGCGCACTTCCCCTTTCGGTGTCTTCAGACCGTATGGATTCGGGAAATCCTTGCCCATGAGAATCATGCCTCCTCTTGGGCCGCGCAATGTTTTGTGGGTGGTGGTGGTAATAATATGGCAATGGGGAAGCGGGTCATTGAGGATGCCTTTGGCGATTAACCCGGCCGGGTGAGATATATCCCCTAACAACAAAGCCCCAACGCTGTCGGCAATGGCACGCAGCCGCCGGTAATCCCAGTCACGCGAATATGCAGAAGCCCCGCAGATGATCAATCGGGGTTTTTCCTTTTTGGCAATTTTCTCAACTTCATCGTAATTGATCAAGCCAGTTTCCTTATCGACACCATAAAAACAGGGTGAATATAATTTACCACTGAAATTCACAGGAGAACCATGTGTCAGGTGACCGCCATGCGACAAATCAAAACCCATTATTTTATCACCCGGATTCAGTACGCCCAGCATCACTGCCGCGTTGGCCTGTGCACCCGAATGCGGTTGCACATTCGCCCAAACGGCCCCGAATAGTTCCTTTGCCCTGTTTATGGCCAGTTGCTCAATCTCGTCTACGATTTCGCAACCGCCATAATATCTTTTTCCCGGCAGGCCTTCGGCGTACTTATTGGTGAGGCATGAACCCATTGCCTGCATCACCTGCTTTGAAACAAAATTTTCGGAAGCTATCAATTCAATGCCCTGCCGCTGGCGTTTCAATTCGCGGCCAATGAGTTTAAATGTTTCTGTATCTTTCTCCAGCATAATTTTTACGTACAATGGGTCTATGAAAGGGATCAACTGAAATCGATCTCCGTACTGTCACCGATATTGAGGCTTTGGCTCAGTCCTTTCAAGAACGCATCACTTCCGACAATACTCTGGTGCAGGATTGCAGTTTCAAGGTGCGCATAAGCCCCGATGATAGAATTGGTAATAATAGAATGATTAATAATGGTATGTTCACCGATAGATACATTGGGTCCAATGATCGAATCACTGATATCACAATGCTCCGCGATGGATACCGGATGAATAATAATGGTATTATTAAAATTAAATTTCTTCTGCAGGATCTGGGTATTTCTGTTGAGCAATACTGCATTCGTCTCCAGCAGATTTTGCTTGCTGCCACAGTCAAACCAACTTCCCACTTTAAATGTACCTACCCTTTCTCCTTCGGTAATCATCTTTTGAATTCCATAGGTCAGATGAAACTCGCCGTGGTGTCTGATGTTATTTCTGATGATATGATCCAACGCCGACATCAGTTTACCCGCTTTATTGAACCTGTAAATACCTACCAGCGCCTGATTCGACTTCGGAATGACGGGTTTTTCATCGAGACGCGTTATAAATCCGTCCTTGTCTATTTCCACTACCCCGAATTGCCTGGGGTCTTCCACCTTCTGCACACCCAGGGCAGAATGAGGCATTTTTACAAGTTCAGCGAGATCGAAATCAATGATTGTATCTCCCAACACAATAAGCAGGTCTTCGTCCTGGGCAACCAGGTCACGGGCAAGCCAAACAGCATGGCCGGTCCCTTCCCTGGGTTCCTGAACAATAAAAGAAGCTTTCAACTTTGGATACTTGGATTTAATATAATCTTCAATTTTATCACCAAGATAACCGATGATAAAAATAAATTCATTGAATCCACCTGAAATGAGATAATCTACAATATGAGATAAAATAGGTTTACCGGCTACAGGTACCAGCGCCTTGGGTTGGGTATGTGTATGAGGGCGCAGTTTAGAGCCTATTCCAGCAACGGGTATGATGATCTTCATGACGCAGGCAAAGGTACTTTTTTTAATGAAAGAAAATAACCTCAGCACGGTTATGAACACCTGCAAAAAATTGCAGGGTATCACCCACGCCATGCCGATATTCCGTACCTTCGCCATGCATGAAATTTCTGATCCGTTTCGGAGCAATTCCCCTCATTATTTCCGTACTTGTTATCCTTAACTATTTTCACATGTGTCAATTCAGCACGGAATTCATCAGTGGCCGGCACAGTTTCCGAACGGTCCACAAAGTATTGATTCCGGGAGCAGGACGGGGCTATCTGGAAGGATTACCCAACCCTACCTTCATGGAGCGGGTGGACTCTGCCGCATCCATCTGGCATGACTTCCGGCACATAAAACTGATTCTCAGCGGATATGATGACCATAAACTCAATCATGAGGTAGATGAAATGAAGGCAGCACTGACAGACAAGGGCGTTCCGGACAGCATATTTATATACGATGATAAAAGTGAAGATACCTTTGCAAGTCTTTTATATTACAAGAATCATTTCGGTAATGAACCTGTAATCATTATTTCTCAAAAGGAACATATTGAAAGAATCATCTGGATAGGGAAACAACTGGAAATAAACGTAATCGGATATACTACCGGTAAGGTTACCGGAAAATTGCATAAGCATATAACTTTACGTGAAATAGGTGCCAGAATAAAAGCCCGTGGGGACGTATGGGTGTACAGACTTACTAAAAGTTAATAAAAATGGACAATAAAATCGTAAAACTCTTCCGCATCAAATACCCGATAATTCAGGCTGGTATGATCTGGTGCAGCGGATGGCGGTTAGCCAGTGCTGTTAGTAATGCAGGTGGTCTGGGGCTCATCGGAGCCGGATCCATGTATCCGGAAATATTACGTGAACATATCCGTAAATGTAAAAATGCTACCGGCGCCCCTTTTGGGGTCAACCTTCCGCTCCTGTATCCTTCCATTCAGGAACATATACAAACGATTATTCAGGAAGGTGTAAAAATTGTTTTCACCTCAGCCGGTAACCCGGCAACGTGGACATCCCTTCTCAAAGAAAACGGAATCACCGTGGTTCATGTCATTGCCAATACCAAATTCGCGCGTAAAGCCGTTGAAGCGGGAGTGGATGCCATCGTAGCAGAGGGGTTTGAAGCGGGCGGACATAATGGCCGGGAAGAAACAACCACGATGTGTCTGATTCCGCTTATCCGCGAGCAGGTAGCAGTCCCGCTGATTGCGGCAGGCGGAATAGGTTCCGGAAGAAGCATGCTTGCTGCCATGGCCCTGGGAGCTGATGGAGTTCAGATTGGATCCCGCTTTGTAGCAACGCCCGAGTCATCAGCTCATGAAAATTTTAAAAATGCAATTCTCGCAACAAAGGATGGTGACACCCAACTCACCCTCAAGCAACTTACACCTGTAAGATTAATTAAAAACAAATTTTACCATGAAGTGGAAGAAGCCGAAAGAAGATGTGCCGGCGCCGATGAACTGAAGGCACTGCTTGGCCGTGCCAGGGCAAAAAAGGGGATGTATGAAGGAGATCTGGAAGAGGGGGAACTTGAAATTGGCCAGGTAGCGGCTTCATTTAAAAACATCAAACCCGCAGCAGATGTGGTAGAAGAAATATGGAATGATTTTCTGGAAGAAAGAAAAAGGATCTGTACTATGGACGTAACGACAATATAAACTATGATACCCTACGAAAAATTTACACTTGAAAACGGATTATCCGTACTTGTACATGAAGACAAGAGCACACCGCTGGTGGCCATGAATATCCTGTACAAAGTAGGGGCGCGCGATGAGGATCCGGACAAGACAGGTTTTGCCCACCTCTTTGAACACCTGATGTTTGGAGGCTCGGTTAATATTGAAGATTTTGACGAACCGCTTCAGATGGCCGGTGGTGAAAATAATGCTTTCACCAATAATGATATTACCAATTATTATCTGACGATACCCTCGCAAAATCTTGAAACCGGTTTTTGGCTGGAGAGCGACAGGATGTTAAGTCTCGCATTTACCGACAGAAGTCTTGAAGTACAAAGATCGGTTGTGGTTGAAGAATTCAAACAAAGATACCTTAACCAGCCCTACGGCGATGTATGGTTGCACCTCAGGCCTCTTGCCTATAAGGTACACCCGTATCAGTGGCCCACCATAGGAAAAGAAATATCACATATTGAAAATGCCACGCTGGAGGATGTGAAATCTTTTTTTAAAAAGTGGTACGCTCCCAATAACGCGATTTTAAGTCTGGCAGGTAACTGTTCTACAGGAAGGGCCAGGGAACTTTGCGAAAAATGGTTTGCCCCTATTCCCGCTGCAAAAATTCCGGAAAGAAAGCTCCCTCAAGAACCGGTGCAACAAGAAAAAAGAATACTCGATTTAAAAAGAGAAGTTCCCAATTCCCGGATTTATATGGCCTGGCATTGTTGCGCGAGGAATGACCATGAATTTTATGCTACCGACCTGCTTTCAGATATTCTGGCGAGAGGTAAGTCCTCACGTTTATACCAGCAGCTGGTGAAGCAAAACAGTTATTTTACCGACATCAATGCGTATATGACCGGTGAACTGGACAAAAGTTTATTGGTAATAGAAGGAAAACTGCTCAAAAAGACAAGCATGGAAAGCGCAGAAAAGGCAATTCTTGAATTGGTGGAAGGGCTGAAGCAAAAGGTTGAAGAAAGGGAATTGCAAAAAGTACAACACAAAGCAGAAGCTACCCTTGAGTTCAGTGAGATGAGTATTGACAGCAAAGCCCTGAACCTTGCTTACTACGAACTGCTGGGAGATGCCAATGAGTGCAACAGGCAGGCGGAGCGATACAATGCCGTCCATACAGGTGAGATTACGGCAATCGCAAAAAGTATCCTTACTGAAAATAATTGTTCCATACTACGTTACCATTCTGCAAATTAATATGATCAACAGAAAAGAGGAGCCGGCTATCAGTCTGCCCAGGGAGATAAACATTCAGGCTGCGGAAAAAATGATGAGCGGCCAAGGCATACCGGTTTATATCATCAAATCAGGAACCCAGGACCTTGTAAAAATTGAATTTGTATTCGCGGCAGGCAACATAGCCGCTGAATTTCCGCTGCTGGCACTGGCCACCAATGATTTGCTTGATGAAGGCACCGCAAAACACGATTCGGCCGCCCTTGCGGAAGCACTTGACTTTTATGGCGCCTATCTTCAAACAGACAATGGTGCAGACTGGTCAAGTGTCAGCCTCTTTTCGCTGAATAAATTTACGCCACACACTTTACCATACCTCATGGAGCTGATTACCACTCCCCTTTTTCCTGAGCATGAAATTGAGACCTACAAACACCAGGGCAAGCAACATCTGGCTGTGAACCTCAATAAAGTCGATTTTTTAGCAAGGCGTAATTTCTTCAACACACTTTATGGTAATGAGCATCCCTATGGAAAACTCGTTGAAGAAGTCCAATATGACCGGATCAGCAGCGGAGTTCTTGGCGCTTATCATCAGGACAGATATTTACGTGGACTTAAAGCTGTTTTCCTTTCAGGCATGCCTGACCAACAAACCATCGATAACATTCTTTCAGCGATTGACAGCAACGGATTCAGGTATGGAGGATTACCGGAAATCAAAGCAAGTCTTCCTCCATCTACAAAAAAATTCATAAAAAAAGAAGATGCGCTACAATCAGCCATACGCATTGGAAGAAGGTTATTTAACCGTAAACATCCTGATTATTTCAGCTTTCATGTACTCAGTACCGTGTTAGGTGGATATTTTGGTTCCAGGCTGATGGCAAACATCCGGGAAGATAAAGGCTATACCTACGGGATCGGGGCAGGCCTTATTTCTCATGCCCTTGATGGATATTTTTACATCTCCACCGAAGTTGGCGCCGAAGTCAGGGAAGACGCTGTTCGTGAAATTTATAAAGAAATTGCCCGCCTGCGAGATGAGGAAATTTCTACAGAAGAACTGGATCTTGTTAAAAACTATTTAACGGGCGCTTTTCAGCGAAGCATTGACGGTGCTTTTCCGCTGGCCGACAGACACAAAATGATTGTTCTTAATAATTTGGATAACAATTATTTAGAACAATATTTAACCCGTCTCACCTCCGTGACTGCCGGTGACTTGTTTGTCTGCGCCCAAAAGTACCTTCAGGAGGATGACCTGAGCGAAATTGTTGTTGGCCAATAAGGTCTTTGTTAATTGGATTTTTTTTCATAAGTTTGGACCTCACGCGTTATCCAAAATCCATCCAATGAAAAAAATTTTATTGTTCCTACTCATGCTGTCAGGCAGCTTGTTTATGGAAACCCGGGCATCCCATCTCATGGGGGGTGAAATCACATGGGATTGCATTAAGTCCGGTCCCAATATAGGCCGATTTGTATTTACGGTTAAACTTTACCGTGACTGTAATGGCGTACAGGGTCCCAACTCCATCAATCTGGAAACAAATGCTCCAGGCTGGGCAGGAGGTATCTTATGCAACAAGATATCCCAAATTGACATCTCACCCGTTGGGCCCGGATGTCCGACCTGCGCTAATCCGCAAGGCTATGCCAACGCCGTTGAGGAGTTTGTTTATAAGTCGAACCCCATTTTTATTACCGGGGTTCCTCCTGCAGGAGGCTGGTATTTCAGTTATACGGATTGCTGCCGTAATGCCGCCATAACCAATTTAGCAGCCGGCCAGGGATGGTTTACATTAAGGGCAATCATGTTTCCCTACAATGCTACCAACACCAATCCCTGCTTTGACTCATCCCCACAGTTTGCTGAAAAACCACAGTTAGGTACCTGTACCAGGAATCAGACTTCCTACAACCACAACGCTATTGACATTGAACTCGACTCACTCGTGTACGATTGGGGCATTCCTTTGGATGGCTCCGCCTATCCTCCCGGTATCAATTATCCCTATAACGGCGGGTATTCCTTCAGCAGTCCGCTGCCGGGTCCTGCACAAAATCCCCTTAATGTTGCCGCAGTAATGAATCAAAGTACCGGTGTGGTAACTTTCACATCCTATACTCCCGGCGCTTTTGTTACAGTTACCAAAGTAACCGCTTACAAATGCAATATCAAGGTAGCTGAAATTTATCGTGAGATTCAGATTGCATTGTTGAACAATTGCATCATCTCACAACCCCCAGCCTCACCATCTACGGTGTACAATACCCCCCCTGACGTTCAGGATTTGCTGGGAAATCCGCTTAATGCTATCATTGATACCGTTTACGCTGGAGATACTGTTGATATTACCCTTGTAGCATTTGACTTTGAAGCTTTACCTGCCACAGCAGGCGGCGGTCCTCAGAGTCTGAGTTTATCAGCAACAGGTTCACAATTTGGTACAAACTTTACCAATTCAAGTGCGGGATGCCCTTTCCCGCCCTGCGCCACGCTTACCCCACCTCTGGTGGACTCCGTACCCCCCATTGCTCCGATATTTTTCCCTCTGACCTTGCAAACAAGGTTTTTCTGGGTTACTGACTGTAATCACCTTCCAAAAAATCTGGGTTGCGTTACCCTTTCGAGTACCTACAACTTTGTATTGAAGGTGTACGATAACTTCTGTCCATCACCTGCGGTTAACTTCAACACACTTACCATTGTGGTTGTAGCACCTCCGCCTGTTCAGGCCGCCCGGATGAAATGTGCCGATGTGCTTGCTAACGGTAACGTTCAATTAACCTTTATGCCCCCTATTGATACGGGTGAGGCCGATACCAATGAATTCTTCAAGGCCTTTTATATTTACAGGTCCCTCACCGGTACCGCAGGACCCTATACTTTGCTTGACAGTTTAAAGGGATTCCAGATTACCAACTATGATACTGTAATTACGTTTCTGGATGCCACCGCGAACGCCAATGCAGGATCAGTGTCATACTATGTAACTATACGTTCCGGTTGTGATTTATTGCCACGGAGTGTAAGTGATACCATAAGTACTATGTTTTTACAGGTATCGCAGGTGGGTACGGATGCATCACTGACCTGGAATCCGCTGATGACACCGCTGAGTCCAACGAGTACCGGTAAATATTATATTTACCGTGAGCAACCACCTGCCGGCTCCGGCAACTGGGTACTCATTGATTCCACCACCAACACCAGCTATCTCGATCCCGTATTTGTTTGTAATGATTCCATCAACTACCGGATCCATGTTGTGGATACTTCCAAGGCCGCGTGTATTTCTAGGTCCAACATTGACGGAGCATTGTTGCAAAGTGCCATTCCGAATATTACATCACCCTCTTTAAGATCCACCGAAGTACTTGCCAACGGAGATGTGGCCCTTTGCTGGGTGGGAAGTCTGGATACTGCCCAGTATTTCTCCGACTATAAAATTTATCATTCCCTGAACCGCAATGGTCCTTATGCCAATATTGGCATGGTGAGTGTATATGCTACCAATGCATTTACCCATGTCGGAGCCAACGGCAACAACCAGGTCAATTATTATTATCTCACCTTAAACGCAGGTTGTGACGCCACCAATCTGCAGGAAACCACCAATGCACCGAGTGATACGCTAGCTTCCATTTTACTGACAACAAACAACGCTTCCATCGGTTTTGCTGACCTCAACTGGAATCCATTACGAAGGCCATTACCCGTTACGAGTACAGGAAGTTATATAATCAACAGAAGAATTCCCCCCGGCGCCTGGACGGTAATAGGTAATACTACCGACACTACTTACCGCGACACCATTATCCTATGCGACACACTGATTCAGTACCGTGTGGACATTGGAGATGCGTCTGCCTGTTTTTCAAAATCATCGGTTGATCAGGATCAGTTCACTTCTCTCGGAGATATAATTGACAATCCGGACCTGCGCTGCCTGGCGGTGCAGGCCAATGGCGATGTTACCGTAACCTGGCTGCCACCTGCCGACCCCAATAATTTCTTTGCCGGAGCAGAAATTTATCAATCTTCCGCTCCCGGCGGGCCTTATGTGCTGGTAGGTACAGTTACCAATATTGCCACAGCGAGCTGGACCCATGTGGGCGCCAATGCCAACAATGGTATCAGATATTACTACGTAAAATCACTTTCCGGGTGCGATGGCCTGCAAACCAATGGCAGCACCAGTGATACGCTTGCCAGTATGCTCCTCAGCGTTAGCAATGCGAACCTCGGTTTTGCTGACCTTAGCTGGAATGCGATGCATACGCCCATGCTGGCGTCTGCAGGAGGTCCTTACAGAGTAATGAGAAGGAGTACAGGTGTCGGATTATATGTACAAATCGGCACCACCAGCAACCTGACCTTCCGTGATACCATCAGCACCTGTAATGTTCCCTTTGAATACAGAATTGAACTGGACGATAATGCGCCCTGCACATCCGTCAGTTCTGCCGACAATGATATCTTCACTTACATCGGTAACATTATACCCAATCCTGACCTGCGTTGTGTCAGCGTATTGCCTAATGGCACTATAACGCTTACCTGGGAGAATCCATCCCCTGCCAGTTTTGCAGATTTCAATGAATATGAGATCTGGAGGAATTCAGGTGCCGGATTTGTACTCTATGATTCTGTAACCAACAGCGC
>CAZHSC010000089.1:0-14098 GCA_964534995.1 uncultured Bifidobacterium sp. | reverse complement strand
GGTTGGTGGTTATCGGAAATACTGGTACGCCAAAAAGGGCGTGAAAACGAGAAGGTGTCTTTCAGACATTATCTGGATGAGGTGGAATTAAACTTGTACAAGCGTAAAGGATACCGTATATACTACCTGGAAGAACAGGATATTTATAATGATCTGCGTTTCAGAAAAACATTTACAAGAAGATTCGCCGGTCCTTTTGCTGACTTATAGTCCACGCACTGCATTTGCCGGCTCAAAGCCTTTCACCTTTTCTCTCCAGGCTGCTGGTACGGGCAAGGTGCAGTTCTTTTCATAATTAAAACACACCTGTACGGATTTACCTTCAGCGGCAAGCAGCGTCAGTTCCCCGTTAATTCTGACTACCTTATATTCCATATCGAAACTGCTGTTGCCAATGCGGCTCATGCGGGTGTACACCCAAAGCTCATCTTCCAGCAAGACCGGGCTTTTATAATCAACTTCAATCCGCGCCAGAATAATTCCTTCACGGGTCCAGTCGATTTTTTCCTGAATGACTTCCTTAAAATAAGCCATCCTCGCCAATTCAAAATAGCTTAGGTGATTCGCATTGTTGACATGACCCATCTGATCCGTGTCTTTAAACCGAAGCTGAATGCGGGTTTTAAATTTGAAGCCTTCCATTTCCATACACCATTAACAAGGATTAGAGTAGCAAAGATACATGCTACCGGCTATCCAACGGGAATTATTATCTTAGCTGAAACATTCAGATTATGAAAAACCGACCGGTCACTTTTTTGTTTCTTTTCCTTGTTTTACTGCTATCCGCCTGCAAGCCTCCGGTAAAGGGTGAAGGGCCGCTGGTGAAACAGTCGAGGGAGGTGCCCTCCTTTATCAAAACAGAACTGAATATCCCTGCCAGGGTTTCGGTAATCATCACAGATTCCACATCACTGGTGGTGGTGGCACAGGCGAATCTACAGGAATACATTCACACAAAAACGAAAGGGGAAACGATGGTCATTTCTACTTCCAGGATGCTCAAGCCGACAAAACCAGTTGAAATTATCATCACCTGTCCGGCACAGGAAGCGCTGAGTATTAACGGCTCGGGTGATATTCACATCATCAATCCTTATAAAACAGAAAGGCTCAACCTTGAGATAAATGGTTCGGGTGATATTCACGCGAACGTACACGCCCGAAAAATCATAACGGAAATCAACGGCTCCGGCGACCTTCATCTCAGTGGTAAGGCTGAAAACCATACTGTAGTCGTTAACGGCTCAGGAAAGATCAACGCGGAAGATCTTATCACCGAGAAATACAGCATAAAAATCAATGGTTCAGGCGATGCAGATATCCATGCCGCATCAAAGCTATCAGCCAAGGTGAACGGCAGTGGCAAGGTAAGATATAAGGGACAACCTTCCATTGACAGTGAAATATTGGGCAGTGGCGAGGTAAAGAAGAAAGAATAATTCTGCGGCAGGAGTTAATAATTATTTCAGCGCTTATCTTTGCCCACGATACACAGCATTGAAACGGCCCAGGCTTCTCTTTCTTACATCGCGTTTTCCCTATCCTCTTGAGAAGGGTGATAAACTGCGGGCCTATCATCTTATTCGTCAGTTTAGCCAACATTTTGACATTTATCTTTTTGCCATCAATGACAGGGAACCGGAACCTGAATGGGTTAGCCATATGTCCTCTTTTTGTGTCAGTGTGAAAACCGCAGTAGTCAGCCGGGCAAGGTCGCTGACCAGTATGTTGCGGCACCGGAACATTCCATTTCAGGTGGCCTTCTTTTATTCGGAGGGGGCGCTGTCAGATTTACTTTCCTGGCAAAAAACCATAAACGCCGACCTCGTATTTTGCCATCTCATCCGTATGGGCGAGTATGCACGTCAGTTACCAGTTGCCATTAAGGTGCTGGATTATATGGATGCCTTTTCCAAAGGTATGGAGCGGTTACAGTCAGGCGGCGCCTGGTGGCTCAGGATACCGGCAGGTATTGAGCGGAAGCGGCTGCTGGCCTATGAAGCATCCATCTTTTCTTCATTCAATTATCACATCATTATATCAAAGCAGGACCGGGAGCACATCCCTCACAGGGAGCGCAACAGGATTGATGTCATTCCAAATGGTGTTGACTTCGGTTATTTCCAGCCTGCTCCTGCCGAAAAAAAATACGACCTGCTTTTTAACGGGCATATGTCATACCCCCCAAACATCACCAGTGCAATGTATGCTGCTACAGAAATTTTTCCACTTGTCAAGAAGCAGAAGGCGGACAGTACGCTGCTGATTGCGGGGGCTGATCCGGTAAAAAAAATCAGACAATTACAGGGAGAGGGTGTAATCATAAAAGGATGGGTGAATGACATCCGTACCGTCTACTCCTCTTCCCGTATTTTAGTGGCGCCAATGCTCATCAGCATCGGTTTACAAAACAAAATTTTGCAGGCTATGGCCATGAAGATACCTTGTGTTATATCGGCGATGGCAAACAACGCGCTGGGCGCTGAACATGGTAAACATGTATTTGTTGCGGAAACACCGGATGAGTACTGCCGGTATATTCTGTTGTTGATGCGTGATCCCGATATCTATTCGGATATGGCTGAAGCGGCATTGCAATATGTAAAATCGCATTTTACGTGGGAAAAAAATGCGGGAATAGTTACAGAAAAAATCCTTTCTATGATACAGATCCGGGATTAGCACCTTCCCCTTTCAGTTTATCAATCTCCGCCCTGAATCCGGCCGTAACCTGTTCAATCACTTCTTTCAGGGTCTTCAAATCATCTTCCAACTGGTTTTTCCCTCTCCTCTTATCACGATAGCCTTCAATATTCCTGATCACTTCCTTCAGGGAGTTGATTCCGGCGCTGTCGATGGTAGGTTTGATTTTATGAGCGAGTGTACTCACGGCATCCATTTCCGAATTCTCAAAATGGACTATCATCTTTTCGACAATAGCAGGAATCGATTCAATAAAAATGGTGAGCATCCGCAGTAAAAACGCGGTATTTTCAGGTGAGTCTTTCTTAAGCATGGAAAGGTCAAAGAGCGGAGGTTGTTCATGCAGTGGCTTTTTCCTGACCGGGAACTTTCGTCTGCGCATGGAATCTGACAGTATATTCTTACCCCGGATATGCCTCGCGATTTTTTTATAAAGGGTTTCCTCTTTAAAAGGTTTGATCACCCAATCGTTCATGCCTTCGGTCAGGAACTGTTTATGGGCCTGTTTGCCGGTGTTGGCGGTGATGGCAATAATGGGTATGCCTGATTTTCTGTGGTCTTCAAACTGCCGTATTGTGCGCGTCGCTTCCAGTCCATTCATCAATGGCATCTGAATATCCATCAGTATCAGGTCGTATTCATTTTTAGCTGCCAGGTCAACGGCTTCGGTACCGTTCAAGGCAATATCCACATTAAATCCCCAGTCACGCAACATGGCCTCGGTAATAAAAAGATTTACCTTATTGTCTTCTGCCAGCAGTATATTCAGCGTACCAAGGTCCATCACTTCCATGGATTTATCCACTGACAATTCCTGCCGGGGAGCCTTCTTATACGGAATATAAAACTGGAATTCACTGCCCCCATCAGGGTTGCTTTCTACCCAGATATGTCCACCCTGGCGTTCCACAAGGCTTTTCGTAATGGTCAATCCCAGCCCTACACCTCCCTGTTTGCTGTTGTTATCCGGATCTACCTGCGTAAAACTTTCAAATATCCGTTGATGCAAATTCAAGGGTATACCGATACCGGTATCTTTTACAGAGAAAAGAATCCTGACGGTATCTTTGTCCTCTTCAATAACCCTGTGTGTAAGCACTACTTCACCACTGTTGGTAAATTTAATCGCATTGTTGAGCAGATTCAGTAATATCTGACTCAGGCGATAGGGGTCGCCTAATACCAGCGGCAGAGGCGCGGCAACTGTATGAGGGTGACGAAGTGAGATATCCTTTTCTTCCGCTTTAAAAAGTTGCAGGTTCACCGCGGTGTCTGCAATACCAGTGGGATCAAAGGTGATTTCTTCGAGCGACAATTTACCCGCTTCAATTTTAGCAAAATCAAGAATGTCGTTGATGATTACCATCAGGTTTTCCGCGGTCTGGTACAATACATCCACATATTCACGTTGCGTGGCTGACAATGATGATTTCTTTAACAGCCGGGCCATGCCGATGATACCATTGAGGGGAGTTCGCAATTCATGGCTGATATTCGCCAAAAAATACTCCTTCGCTTTTGCCGATTCCTCCGCTTGTACCCTTGCCCTTATCAACTCATCCTCTACCACCTTGCGGTCATTGATATCCACCACAGTACCGAATATTTTCACAGGGGCATTACCGGCATCCCGTTCTACCCTTCCCCTTCCTTCCACATGCTTTACCTTTCCTCCCGGCAGGATGATACGAAATTCAACGGCTTGTTCCTTCATTGTAGTTACCACCAACATCATTGCTTCTTCCAACTTTTCCAAATCCTCTTCGTGGATGGATGCTTTGGCTTCAGCAACATCGGGTGCGGGAAGTGAAAGGTCGCGCTCCCAGATATAATACATACCTTCCGTCCACTCTACCTTATGGGTACGCAGGTCAAGATGCCATGAACCCAACTTTGCTATTCTTTGTGCCTGCAACAATCTTTGCTCACTCAGCCGTAATTTTTCTTCAGTATTTCTGCTGTCGGTAATGTCTGTATTTGTGCCGTATATCTTAACTACCCTGCCTGTTTCATCTTTAATGGCTTTTCCCCGCGTATAGAGCACTTTTTCTTTGTTCATACGCGTAATTATCTTTATCTGCATTTCGAGCGGCTCACCCGTTTTTACCAGTTTCTTAAAGGCTTCCCTCACATTATCCCTTTCCCCCGGTGCTATATTTTCATAATATTCGCCAGGCTTCAACACCGGTTTATCCGGATCCAAATCCCATATTTTATACGCTCCCGGCGACCACACCATGGATGGTTCAGGATACAGTGTTGCCTCCCAACTGCCGGTATGCGTCAGTTCCTGTAATTCCAGCAGTCGTTGTTCATTAAGGCGCAAGCGTTCCTCATTCAGTTTTCTTTCAGTAATATCAATACAGGAACCCACCACTACTTTCGACTTACCATCGGAGGCATCCACTATTTTTGAAAACACATTCACATACTTAAGATTTCCTTTTGGTGTTATGATCCGGTATTCCAGCGACCAGGGTTCATTGTTTAAGCCCACTGTCTTCTCCATTTCACGAATCCAATCCATATCATCAGGATGCAGGTACCTGTAAAAAACATCCAAATCCGGTTTCACGCTTTCATCCATATCCCAGATAAGATACATTCCCTTTGACCATTTGATTTCGGAGGTAGACAGGTTCAATTCATAGCTACCCATCTTTGACATGAACTGCGCTTCATACAAGCGCTGTTCGTTTTGCCGTAACAGTTCCTCACTCTGTTTTTGCTCCGTTACATCGGCAATGGTACCGAATACAGTGGTGATTTGCCCCGACTTATTAACGACGGGACTATTTACCGTATGAACATGCTTCAGTTCCCCCTTGCCAGTGATCAGCCTTCCATCCCAATAAAATGTTTCATTGCCTGTAGAGAGCTGCTTAAAATATTCTTCTAAACTGTTACGGTCATCCGGATGAATCAACGCGATAAAGTCTGCCAGCTTTTCTGACACCTGTACCTTTTCCCAGCCAAGCAGGCGATAACAAGCTTCGGAATACTGAATTTTCTCCTCCCTCAAATCAATTTCATAATTCCCGGTTTTTGAAAGCATCTGTGCCTCATGCAGCCATTTCTCATTCCATTTCAGGTTCCTTTCAATTTTAACCTGCTCGGTAATATCCATCACCGTACCAAATACCGCGCTTACCTTACCGGAGGCATCCAACTCCGGAATAGCAAGGGTCTTTAATGTCTTAACACCCGACGGCAACATGATATTATAGGTAAATTCGCGCTCTTCATGTTCGGCAATCACTTCCTCCACCTTTTTATAAATCAACTGCTGATCTTCCGTAGTAATGATTCCCATGATTTCTTCCAGCGAAGGCGGGCCGAGATGCCGGTCGCGCTCCCAGATATGGTACATCCCCTCCGACCATTCCACGCGGTCATCAGGAAGGTGTCGGGTCCAGTTACCTGACCTGGTTAACTTTTCGGCCTTCGACAAGCGCCTTTCATTTAAACGCAACAGGTCTGTATTGATTTTCTGCTCGGTAATATCCGTTGAAATGCCCAGCACGTTTACATTACCATCAGCCATTTCCAGGGGTACTTTAATCGCATCAAACCAGGTAACCCTACCCTCGTGGTTCACATATGGCTCCACCGAGCGGAAGGGCTTCCTCTCTGTGATCACCTTCTGATCAATTTCAAGATATTTATTGACTGCTTCCGGATCAGCATAAACACTATGGTTGTCCAGATTTAAAAACTGTTCCATCGTCATATTAAAAACATCCGCCAGGGCTTTGTTGACCAGTAAAAACCTGCCTTCATCGTCTTTTACATAGATCAACTGCGGGCTTGTATTCAGAATAGCTTCCGTGAAGCGTTTATTGGCTTCCAGTTCGTCCCTGACTTTACGCCTTTCGGTAATATCTATGCCATGGCCAATAAAAAACTCGAGGCGGCTTCCTTTTTTATTCAATACCGGAAACAGCCGGCGGACAAATGTTCTAAGGTTTCCCTTTTTATCTGTAATACGCTCTTCCCATTCCACAACTTCCAGATTTTTTTTGGCCTTGTCATAATACCCGGCACGTTGTCTGGCGATTTCCAGATCCAGGCCCCTATAGGAAAAATACTCCATATCTGATTTGCCAATGATCCAATTCCTCATTTCAGGATCTGCTATTGCAGAAGGATTCACATACAGATACAGTCCGTTTTTATCGAGTACGGCAACATCGTTTTGAAGTCTTTCAAGTACTTCCTGGAAAAACACTGATTTATCGGATAGCGGCATTCGTGTAAAAATGAAATTAATTATAACTTACCTTCTTTGATCAGGCGATATATGGTTGACTTGCCAACATCCAGTCTCCTGGCCACTTCCAGCACATTATTGTCGAAGCGGTCGAGGTAATGTCGGATGATATGGTGTGTATATTCTTCCAGGGTCAGATCCTGGTCCAGCAGGTCGGCAGGGGTTTTGGCTGCAGTAAAGGAGATATCTTCCGCGCAAATCACATCGGCATCCGTCATTACCGCGGCCAGTTCCACAACGGCTTTCAGTTCCCTCACATTACCTGGGTAGCGATATGACAATAATTTCTCTCTGGCCTCGGTGCTAAAGTGTTTTTTAGGCAGTTTATTAGAGGTACAGAAGGCATCGAGAAAATGTTTACCCATCAACAGGATATCATTTCCGCGCTCACGAAGTGGGGGCATCACAATGGGAAGACCAAGCAGCCGGTAATATAAATCCTCCCGGAACCTCCCTGACTTCACTTCCTCCAGCAGATTTTTATGTGTCGCCACGATCACCCTTACATCAATGGGGATAAGCGTATTGCCACCCACCCGTGATACTTCACGTTCCTGAAGTACCCTGAGCAATTTCACCTGTAGGCTTACATCCAGGTCGGCAATTTCATCGAGGAAAATCGTTCCACCGCTGGCTTCTTCAAACTTACCGATACGCATGGCAACGGCTCCCGTAAAGGCACCTTTCTCATGTCCGAACAGTTCACTCTCGATAAGGTCGCGGGGGACAGAGGCCAGGTTAACCGCAACAAATGCTTTCCTCGACCTTCCCGAATTAAAATGTATCGCTTTAGCGGCAAGCTCCTTGCCGGTGCCCGTTTCTCCGCTGATGGAAACATTAATATTAGTGGCCGCGGCACGAACAATCAGTGAAAAAACCTTACGCATGGCTTCACAATTGCCCACAAGTAAATGTTGTATATCGTACTTGCGGCCGATTTGCTCACGCAGCTCCTGGATTTCCTGTTTGAGGGCAACACTTTCCCTGATCTTATTAATAGCATTCCAAACCCTTTCACGGGTTTGTTCATTTTTTATAAAATAGTCATAGGCGCCTTCCTTCAAAAGATTCAAGGCTGTGGCGATATCTTCCTGCCCGGAAATAATGATCACCGCTATTTCTGGATTGACCGCCCGTATCTTCTTTAACAGCTCATCCCCTTTCATATCGGGCAATGAATAGTCGAGGGTAATCACATCGGGTGTATTTTCCTTCAGGTTTTGTAGCAGGCCGGAGGCGCTTTCAAACTTACTTACCCTGTTGTCCGGATTAAGGGATATGTGATGCACCAATAGCTCACTGTACCACAAATCATCCTCTACAACAAATATTTGCAGGACTCTCCCATCCGAAAGTGGCGCAGGCATGTTCATTATTTTCCAAAGATAAAAAAGTAAACAGAGAACAAAAAGTGGAGAAAGGCTTTCTGTATTTAGATTAGTTTTGCAGCGATGCAACAAGGGCATGATCCATATGCTGCTTTGAAATACGGCAGTTTTCGCTTATTCCTACTGGGGAAATTTTTACTTACGGTAGCCTTACAGATGCAGGCTATTGTGGCCAGCTGGATGATATATAAGATTACGAAGGATCCCTTCGCGCTTGGACTGATCGGACTTATTGAAGCCATCCCGGCCTTGTCCCTGGCTTTACCCGGAGGATTTCTGGCCGACCGTTATAACCGCCGTACTCTGATGATTGCCTCCACACTGTTGATGCTGCTGGTATCCGTAGTTTTTGTGATATATGCCTTTCATGATACCAGCCAGTCGGGCACCTGGCCGGCCTACATGGTTATTTTCTTCATAGGTCTGGCGCGAGGATTTTACAATCCCGCCCAATCCTCGTTCTGGGGCCAGCTGCTGCCGAAGGAAAAATATGTAAACGCATCGGTCTGGAACAGCAGTTTATGGCAGGTAGGCGCTGTGAGCGGCCCGGCCTTGGGAGGTATATGCTATGCCTGGCTGGGACCCGGCATTACAAGTATCATTGTTTGCCTGCTGATGCTGGTAGTGCTGGTGTGCTATGTAAGTATAAAAAATGAAGCGATGCAGGCTGTCAACCGTGAGGAATCCATTGCCACCTCCCTTCGCAAGGGAATAAAGTTCTTTTTCAGTCAGCAGATATTGCTGTCGGCGGTGAGCCTTGATTTATTCGCGGTACTTTTCGGAGGGGCGGTAGCGTTACTACCCGCCTTCGCCGACGAGATATTGCATACGGGGCCTGAGGGACTCGGTTTCCTGAGGTCGGCACCGGCCACCGGCGCGGTAATCATGGCCATCATCATGGCTTTTCGCCCCCCTTCAAAAGGAGCCGGCAAACTGATGTTGTGGTGCGTTGCGGCTTTCGGTGTATGCATGATCGGATTCGCGCTATCAAAAAGTTACCTGTTATCATTCCTGTTGCTGTTGCTGAGCGGTATGTTTGACAATGTCAGCGTGGTGATACGTTCCACCATTTTGCAGAGTTATACACCCGATGAAATGAGAGGCAGGGTGTCGGCCGTTAACAGCATCTTTGTGGGTTCCTCCAATGAAATCGGCGCCTTTGAGTCGGGTTTGGCCGCGCGGCTGCTCGGACTTGTCAATTCGGTAGTATTTGGCGGATGCATGACGCTGGCGGTAGTTGGCATAACCTGGAAAGCGGCGCCTAAATTAAAATCCCTGCACCTTTAAAAAAGTTGCTCAATAAAATAATCCCCAGTTATCGGGGACATCCTTTCTTTTATCGAAGGCGGCCACCCACTCCACAAAAAGTAATCTAAACTCGTCGATTTCATCCCTTAACAACTGAAGATAATGCGGTTCCGAAATCCCCAGCATGCGCAGTCCTGAAGTTTGCGCCAGCAGGTTTTTAGCTGCTACCTTAACCTGCACGGCATTTTCCATTCTTAACGTATAGATATCACCGCTTTCGGCCCCTGCAATCTTTGAAACGATAATCCCTGCATCACCCAGCATAATTTCACGGTAATGAGAAGTGAGGTCATCGTTTTCTGTAAATGTGTCGGTGAGCGCATATACCAAATCATAAATCTGCTTTGCCTTAATCATGATACCCATATTATAAATACGCTCATGCTCCTTCCTTATTTCGCTCAAGGCTTCGTTATTTACATCATCATTAAAGGAAGCCTCATCAAAATCATCATCATTATTCCAAAACATAGCATCAGGTTTTTACACGGTGAAAGCCAAAGATAGTTGCTGATCACATTCGAGTCAAGTAAAATAAACTAACATCATCCAGGCAAGGAATATTGTTAAAGGAATACAAATCTCAAATGCGCTTCATTATTCACAAGTAAAACCGGCCATGATAAAAAAAGTGAATACGGGTTTATACATCCTGCTAAGAATAACTTTAAGGTAATATGTCAAAAACCAACAGGCGAAATTCACCTGATCACCATTGAACACAGGCCGTATTTTTTCCCGTATGCCAAATCTATGGATCCTTGAATAATACAATTTTAAAACAGTAAGAGGCCTGCAGGCCCACAGCCTCCTTGCCCCAATTTATTTAGCCGCGGTAGCCTGAAGAGAGGGAAAGAAATAATACGAATACTATACCTTTATTATACAATGCATTACAATAGATGTTCAGACAGCAAGCCCTGGTTCACATCTACTTAATAAAACGTACCTTTGCGCTTCTACGAATTCTTAAAAATATCATGTTTGATTTTATCAATAAAATCCTTAAAAGCTTCCTGGGCAGCAAATCTGACCGTGACCTTAAGGAATTGTTACCGTTTGTAGAAAAAATAAACGGTGAATTTGCAGCACTGGCGGCATTAAGCAATGATGAATTGCGATCTAAAACGTTCACTTTTCGTGAGCGCATTCAAAGTTATATAGCTGATGTAGAGCAGGAATTAAAGGAACTTGCTGCTACTGCCGAGAACCAGCCTGATATGGACCTCCATGAAAAGGAGCGGATTTTTACCCGCGTGGATGAGCTGAAGAAAGAGCGCAACACCAAAATAGAAGAGGTGCTGATGGAAATCCATCCGGAAGCATTTGCTGTTGTGAAGGAAGCTGCCAGGCGCTTTAAGGAAACCGGCGATCTGAGTGTAACGGCCACTCAGCATGACCGCGACCTTGCCGCAAAACGCAATCATGTTATCATCAACGGTGATACTGCCACCTACAAGAAAACATGGACCGCTGCGGGCAATGAAGTAACCTGGGACATGGTGCATTACGATGTGCAGCTCATCGGTGGTACGGTGCTACACCAGGGAAAAATTTCGGAGATGGCAACAGGAGAAGGTAAAACACTGGTGGCCACCTTACCGATTTATCTAAACGCGCTGGCCGGAAGGGGTGTTCACATTGTTACCGTAAACGACTACCTTGCCAAAAGGGACTCGGAATGGAATGGTCCCCTCTTTGAATTTCTGGGACTCACTGTTGACTGTATCGACAAGCACCAACCTAACTCCCCGGATCGCCGAAAAGCATATCAGGCAGATATTACCTACGGCACCAACAATGAATTCGGGTTTGACTACCTGCGCGACAATATGGCCCGCAGCCCGGAAGATATTGTACAACGGGAGCACCATTATGCCATTGTGGATGAGGTGGATTCGGTGTTGATTGATGATGCCCGTACCCCGCTGATCATTTCAGGTCCTACACCCAAAGGAAATGACCAGGAATTCCATACTTTGAAACCCAAGGTGGAGATCCTTGTCAATGCCCAGCGTAATTATGTTAACACCCTCATCGCCGAAGCCAAGAAAAATTTTGATAACAAGGAAAAGCAGGAAGAGGTGGGCCTCTCACTCCTGCGCGCGCACCGGGGAATGCCCAAACACCGGGCACTGATAAAATTCCTGAGTGAACCCGGTGTACGTGCCCTCCTTCAGAAAACAGAAAACCAATACATGGCCGAGCAGGGAAGGCAGATGCGGATGGTGGTAGATCCCGAGTTATACTTTGTCATTGACGAAAAAAACCACAGTATTGAATTATCCGAAAAAGGGGTTGACCTGATCGGCCATAACGCCAGCGACCCACACTTTTTTGAACTTCCGGATGTAGGCTCTGTTATGGCTGATATAGAAAAATCATCACTCTCTCCGGAAGAAAAACTCATTAAGAAAGATGAGTTGCTCAGGGATTTTGCCATCAAAGGAGAGCGCATCCATACCATCAACCAGCTCTTGCGCGCCTACACCCTTTATGAAAAGGATGTGGAATACATCATTCAGGAAGGTAAGATTAAAATTGTGGACGAACAAACCGGCCGCGTGCTGGAAGGAAGGCGTTACAGCGACGGACTGCACCAGGCCATTGAAGCGAAAGAAAATGTAAAAGTAGAAGCCGCCACACAGACCTATGCTACCGTTACGCTGCAAAATTACTTCCGGATGTATCATAAGCTGGCAGGTATGACCGGTACGGCAGAAACGGAAGCGGGTGAATTCTGGCAGATCTATAAACTTGATGTCGTGGTGATTCCTACACACAGAAAGATCACCCGGAAAGATGAAGAAGACCTGGTGTACAAAACCACGCGTGAAAAATACAATGCCGTTATTGAAGAAATTGTAAAACTTACTGAAGCGGGCCGGCCGGTGCTGGTAGGTACTACTTCGGTGGAGGTATCTGAGTTGCTGAGCAGGATGCTGACGCAACGAAAGATAAAACACAATGTACTCAATGCAAAATTACACCAACGCGAAGCGGAAATCGTTGCGCAGGCGGGTCAGGCGGGCACCGTTACCATTGCCACCAACATGGCTGGCCGCGGTACGGATATCAAACTGGGACCGGGTGTGAAAGAAGCCGGAGGTCTTGCCATCATAGGAACCGAGCGTCATGAATCACGACGTGTGGACCGGCAGTTGCGCGGACGTTCAGGCCGTCAGGGAGACCCTGGATCTTCTCAGTTCTTCGTGTCGCTGGAAGACAACCTGATGCGACTGTTCGGATCAGAGCGCATCGCAAGCCTCATGGACCGGATGGGCCTTAAGGAAGGCGAGGTGATCCAGCACAGCATGATTACGAAGAGTATTGAAAGGGCACAGCGCAAAGTGGAAGAAAATCACTTCGGTACCCGGAAGCGACTGCTGGAGTATGATGATGTCATGAACGCGCAACGGGAAGTAATTTACAAAAAACGACGTCATGCTTTGTACGGTGAACGGCTCTCACTGGATTTGCAGAATATGTTATTCGACCTGATAGAAAACCTTATAATTACCCATCAGGAAAGCCGCGACGCTGACAACTTCAACCTCGACCTCATCCGCCATTTCGCGGTAGAGTCACCGGTATCAAAAGAAGAATTTCTCAGCGGAAAAGCGGAAGAAATCACTGAGAAAATATTCAATCACCTGGATGAGCATTACCGCAACAAAGCCAGGTTTATTTCCGAGAGAGCATACCCCATCATCAAGCAGGTATTTGAGCAGCAGGGGCAGCAGTTTGAAAACATCGTGGTTCCCTTCAGCGATGGTATCCGTGGCATACAGGTACTGGCAAATCTCCGTAAGTCTTATGAGTCAGGTGGGCTTGAAATGATACGCGCCTTTGAACGTACCATTGCCCTTGGCCTTATTGACGATGCATGGAAAGAACACCTGAGGGAGATGGATGACTTAAAGCAAAGCGTACAAAATGCAGTCTATGAACAGAAGGATCCTTTGCTGATTTATAAGTTTGAGTCTTTTGATCTGTTCAAGAAAATGCTGGAGGGCGTCAACCGCGATACTATGTCCTTCCTGTTTAAAGGCCAGGTAGCCATTGAGGAACCACAGCAGGTGAAACAAGCGCCTCAACCGCAGCGAACGGACATGAGCAAACTCAAAACCACACATGATGAGTTCAGGCAAAATGTATCCAGCACAAGACCACCTAACGGCGATGCACCTCCCCAGGGTCCGCCTCCACCCGTAAAACATGAGCCGGCCCGTAATGAAAACAAAGTGGGCAGGAATGATCCATGTCCATGCGGGTCAGGAAAGAAATACAAAAGTTGCCATGGGGCGATGGTTGAGAATTCGTAAGAGGGCCTGTAATACTTTGTAAAAAGGATACAAACAGGTTTAAATGTCTTCCTATCAAGTTTCTAATGCAACTTTAATTTGATTTTGTATTGATGTTGAAA
>CAZHSC010000088.1:0-14290 GCA_964534995.1 uncultured Bifidobacterium sp. | reverse complement strand
GTAATAAAGTAAAATTATTTGTAAATGTCACCAACTATTTTTGGCCCCATTACCAGAAATAGAAAATCAATTTACCTGATCATGGGGCTGTCTGCCCCATACCCCGACTTCCTTTTTCCCTTGATGGAAAAAGGAAGCAAAAAGATCAAGGCCTGCACCCCTTCCTTTTCGCTTTTAGCGAAATTTCTTCCCTTTGCGCCGGGCGGGGCTCAGGGTGATCTCCTCAAATACTTTCGGAGCTTCCCTTCGCCTGATCCGCCCTCTGCAGCAGGAAATAAAGCGGAAGGGCTGAGGGCTTGTTTTCATTGCAACCCAATCGCCCATTTACTGCTACACTGTGGTACTGTTATACCGCATCACCGCTTACCATGAGCGTGCCGAAGGAATGCACAGTTTCACTGATACCCTGACACAATGTTTAAAGTTTACTGCTTCACAAACGTCGCCCTCATCCCCCCGGATTGAATCAGATAGATTCCATTAGAGAGTTGATTTGTTACCAGTGTTGATGTTGTAGATGTGACTGTTTTCTCAAGAATCAGCTTCCCATAAATATCCGTCAATCTTAGCTGTGCTTTTCCATTCTCCAATTGTATGCCGGAGATGTTGATTGAATGCTCTGCGGGATTAGGGAAGATATGCAGTTTTCCTTGTGTTGGAGATGCGGATGCAAGTCCCGTAGGGAGAACGATAATAGTTTTTGCGGTATTGGTGATGACGGGCTCGTTAAAGTCGTAGTAAATGGCAGCGAAGTTGGTGATGGAATCGCCGGCAGTGAGCGTGGTTTTGGGTTGGATGCGATAACGAACGAAGCCATGCGAGAGCGGTTCGTTGGTGCTGCTGTCGGGGAGGAGAATGTTTTCAAATTTGAACTCCATGTTACGCTGGTAGTTGATCCAGTTGAGATTTACCGGATGCGAAGCGTTAACGAATTCAATGGAAGAGATATCGAGCTTATTGGTATCAATCGGATTGAGAATTTTTACCGCGAATGCGGTGTCGTTTCCTGTGTTTTGAAAGCGGATGAGATACTCTAACCAGGGCGCGTTAATGAGTTGAGTGGTGGTGAGGGTGTCTTCGTTCACGAGGATATCATTCGGATCAAAAGAGCCCGTGGTGTACACTTCCCAGTTGCTGTTGTTACAACTTGGATTATCATCGGTGGCATAGGGTTCAATATGCGCGCTGCTGTTGATGAGGGTTCCGATGGGGAGTCCGGGGTTTAAGTTTACAGTAACGATGATACTGCCGGTTTGGAAGGGGGTTAATGCGGAGAGATTCCAAATTACTGAATCGGGGAAGATCTGGTTTGGGATTACTGTTGATGATTGAAAGGTGACGTTGCTGGAGGGATAAAAGTACACGGTAGGTGAAACTGTAGTGGTACCGTAGTTTCCGTAACTGATTATATAACTTGCATTGAAGCCGTTTCGGAAATTTCCGAGCGGAGTAATGGTAATACAAACATCTTCGAATGTTCCTTGTGGTTGATAGGCGAAGTCGTTGAGGGAATCGGTTTGGTGGATGGAGGTGAAAGTTGCTGTATGGGATATGGGAGAAGAGCTAAACCAGTTTACTGATTGGGGTGATACGGTGAAATTTCCTGTGTCGAGAACTGATAAGATATAGTTTCCGTTTTGATCGGTGAAGATGAAACGACCTGTACTTTGTTCAGTAATTTTCTTTGTTTGCAACGGTGGTTCTCCATTGTCTTGAACACCATTACTATTAAGGTCAGCAAAAAAAACTCCTTTCAATAAATTATATTTATCCGTTAGTTTTACAATCCAGTAATCATAACCTCCATTACTATTTTCAACTTTATCACTGGAAATGTTAGAATCGGAGTACCCACCCAAAATAAAACTTCCATCAGGGTTTTGATGAACATCGATTAATAAATCAAAGCCGCTTCCCATAATAGTATTCTGCCATTCGATGGCACCAATTGAATCCATTTTTACAATCCAATAATCATCAAATTCATTTGAACCCTCCGTTTTATCTCCGGAAATGTTTGATCGTGAGTATCCACCTAAAAGATACCCCCCATCACTGGTTTGTTTCAATGAACGAACCTCATCGATGGCACTCCCTCCAATCGTATTCTGCCATTCGATAAAACCAATTGAATCGGTTTTTACGACCCAATAATCATAAAATCCATTTGAATTCTCCAATTTATCACCCGAGAAATTTGACCATGATGAGCCACCCAAAATGTATCCTCCGTCGATAGTTTGTTTTACTCCAATTAAACGTTCATCTTCGTTTCCACCAATCGTATTTTGCCATTGAACAACTCCAAGTGAATCCGTTTTCACTATCCAGTAATCACTCATACCATTAGAGTTTTCAGTTTTATCGCCTGATATGTTTGAATATGACATTCCACCTAAAATAAATCCCCCATCCACAGTTTGTTGAATAGAATACAATAAATCGGAGAGACTACCTCCAATAGTATTTTGCCACTGGATTACACCAATTGAGTCCAGCTTAACTATCCAGTAGTCTGTAAGTCCCATTGAATTTTCTGACTTATCACCGGATATATTAGATTCAGAAAAGCCGCCAAGAATATAACCCTTATCTCTGGTTTCAGAAATAGAAAATAATCGATCTTCTTCATTTCCACCGATTGTATTCTGCCATAGAATATTTCCAAGAGAATCAACTTTTACAATCCAGTAATCCTCCCAACCATAACAATTCTCCGATTTATCACCTGAAACATCAGATTTGGAATACCCGCCCAAAACAAAACCTCCATCAGCTGATTGCAGGAGAGATGTTAATACGTCTGCTGAACTTCCTCCTATGGTATTCTGCCACTGAATATTTCCCAAATCATCCGTCTTTACGATCCAATAATCACTCTGCCCAAAACAATTTTCTGTTTTATCGCCTGAGCTATCCGAGAGGGATGACCCACCGAAAATATAACCCCCATCCTTAGTTGGTTGAATAGAAGTCAGTGCTTCGCTTGAACTCCCCCCGATCGTATTCTGCCATTCGATTTCCTGGGCGTTGCCTCTAGAAAACAAAGCGAAAAACAGAGCGAAAGTCAGGCACAGGTTTTTCATGATCGTAAAATTTCAAATAAAAGTAAAAAAAATCAACGAATTACAGCAATGTTTAGTAAGAAAATTTAAACATGTGGTAACATTGGGCTATCGACTCAGCCGGAACGCCGGAAATCACCGGAAAAGGTGCAGGATAATCAGGTTAATATGCAGGGATTCGGTTCAATTGAAACTGATGCTACTATTTACTTTAAACCCCTGTTTACGTGTTCGCCTTAAATATTTTATTCAACCATTTCAGCATAGAGAAAGCAATGGCGGTGGCGATGAGCAAGAGAAAACAATTAAAGAGGAAGAAATCGGTTTTGTCTTCGTATTTATCCCACATGCTGGCAAGGACACCACTCAGCTTGTTGCCGATGGAGGTACTCAGAAACCATCCGCCCATCATCAATGCGGTTATCCTCGGCGGACTCAGTTTCGATACCAGACTTAATCCCATCGGACTCAAAAACAACTCGCCGATGGTGATCACCCCGTAACAGCCAATCAGCCACCATACACTCACCTTTTCGGCGCCATTGCTTCCGGCTTTGGCAGCGGCCACCATCACCAGAGCCGAGAGTGCTGAGATAAACAATCCGTATGCGATCTTGGCAGGAGTAGACGGTTCTTTCTTCTTTCCGCGCAGCCAGGTGAAGAAGGCCACCACGAGCGGTGTCAGCAGAATTACCCAACCCGGATTAATGGATTGACTGAGATTAGTTGCCCATACATTGATGCTGGTTCCTTCCCGGGGCAATTTCTCAGGATGTTCATTGCGGAAATACACCGGATAATTTACCTCTTCCTTCACTACTCCATTCTCTTTTTGCAGGCGGAAATAAGCGTCATATACCGGTACGGTATCCTTTTCGTAGGTAAGTTGCTTTGCCTGTTTTAATGCATCGAAGGCCACCGCCGTAGTACCTGTGAGAGAGCGATCCGTATAACGGTCGGCCCAGGTGTTGAGTGCAGAGCCATTCTGCTTGAACACCGCCCAGAAAAGAATCACCACCGCAAAGATGGCCAGCATGGCGGCAATGGGCGCCTTCTCTTCTTTCGCAGCAGTGAAGTATAAGTTCCCGTAGAAATACAAGACCGGAAGACAACTCATGATGAACGCGTCGGTGCTGTCGCTGCCGAAGATATTATCGGGAATCAGCCAGCCGATCACACCAAACACGACCGCCGGCAGGAGAATCAATCCGACAATTTTCGTCATCGGCATATCGTCTTTCTGCACACCTTTTTTATGATCGTAGCCCTCGTAGTGTTTCTTACCACTGAGGAAAACAAAGAGTCCGATAAACATCCCTACTCCCGCCGCCATAAACGCCCAGCCCCAACCAAGCATAATCTGCAAGGCCGCACCGAAAAAATTGCAGATGAAAGCACCGATATTGATGCCCATATAAAAGATGTTATAGCCTTCGTCCTTCCTGTGGCGATACTCATCTGTTGAGTAAATATTCCCGAGCAGTGTAGAGATATTCGGCTTGAAAAATCCGTTGCCAAAAATCACCAGGGTCATTCCGCTGTATAGTGCTGTTAGGTTATGAATCCCCATCAAGCAGTAACCGATTCCCATCATGATTCCGCCCACCACAATGGATCGCGTATATCCCCAATAACGATCGGCGATGAGTCCGCCGAGGAAGGGGGTAAGAAACACCAGCGCGATAAAGGTCCCATATAGGTCGGAGGCTTCCGCTTCGGTCATGGCAAAGCCCTCTTTTACGTCCTTGAGATACAGGGTAAAGATGCCGATCATGAGGTAATAGCCGAAGCGTTCCCACATTTCGGAGAGGAAGAGGAAGGGAAGGCCGGAAGGGTGGTTTTTGGACATAATTGCTAAGTCATTTTGACGAATATAGGTAATTTGAAGATTTGAAAATGGATCGATTTGAAAATAGTGCGATTATAAATTGGAGTCAAATTAAACTTTTTGAAATATTTAATCAGGAATTATGAGAAATACGGAAGTTTTGTTCAATAGAAGCTGGTTGGGTGGTGTTCAGTTAAATATCTTTCTTTTACGATGCTATATTGGATTTGCCGAAAGTTTTGAATTGCATCCGCAAGAACTATGGAGCTAACAAAAACGAATTCATTGCATAGTAAGTCGCTGAATATGACAGATTTTACAAAACAGTCATGGTGTTAAAAACAAATTGACTTTTAAGGACCATTTACTTACCTTTGACGTTAGTATCGCTCAACGACAGTATGATTGTCTCATTTGGATCAAAAGAAACTGAAAAGGTCTGGCAAGGGGAATATGTCAAAGGCTTTCCTCGTGAAATACAGGATATAGCCAGACGTAAACTTAGAATGATTCATAACTCAATAAATATAAATGACCTTCGGGTCCCACCGGCAAACAGACTTGAAAAATTGTCAGGAAAAGCCAAAGATTATTACAGTATCAGAATAAACGACCAATGGAGAATAATATTCAAATGGTCAAATGGTAATGCTTCAGAAGTTGAAATTATAGATTATCATTAAAATGAAAAAACTTAAGAACATTCATCCGGGTGAAATCTTACTCGAAGAATTCCTGATTCCATTGGAGATTTCGGCATACAAGCTGTCTAAAGATATTGGTATTCCTCAAACCCGGGTTTCAGAAATTATAAAAGGTAACAGACGTATTACTGCTGATACTGCATTAAGATTATCTCAATATTTTGGGAATTCCGCTAAATTCTGGCTCGGGCTACAAGATGACTACGACATCGAAGAAGGGATGCAGAATAAAAGTGCAGAAATCAATGCTATACCAAGATATACAAGTAAGGTCGCCTGAATTAGTGAATCACATTGTAGCATTTATTCTACTTGAAAAACAAAAAGACATTTTTTAATTAAATATAGACCTGAAAAACACTCTTAATAACCCCATTTAAGCACCGAGGTTATAAAGAGTTATTTATCGCAATTATTTTAGTTCAAAATCGTCCGGGCCTTCTCCAGTGCCTTGGAAAGTCCGGCGGGGTTTTTACCGCCGGCCGTAGCATAAAAAGCCTGTCCGCCACCGCCGCCCTGGATTTCTTTGGCGAGGTCGCGGATAATTTGTGTGGCGTTGAGGCCTTTGCCGGTAACAAGTGCATCGGACATTATAAGCGATAAGTGCGGCTTTCCGTCTACGTTAGCACCAATTACGCAGAAGAGATTGTTAAACTGCTGCTTGAGTTCGAAAGAGATATTTTTGATGGCGTCGGCATTGAGATCTACCTGCTCCACGATCATGCTTACACCACCGTTCTCCACCACTTTACGCAACAACTCCGCTTTGACCTGTTTCGCCTTTTCGTTCATCAGGCTGTCAAGTTGCCTTCGGAGTGTTTCGTTTTCTTCGATGATCTGCTCCACCCCTTTCACTACATCTTTCGCGCTTTTGAGCAGTTCTTTTACTTTGCCAACAATTCCGAGCTGCCCGTTGAGCCAGGCTTCTGCGCCGTCTGCTGTAATAGCTTCTACGCGTCGTACACCGGCAGCAACTGAACTCTCGGAAACGATTTTGAAATAACCGATTTCACCGGTTGCTTTTACATGTGTTCCACCGCATAGCTCTACCGAGTAATTCTTATCAAAGGTAATTACCCTCACGAAGTCGCCATATTTCTCTCCGAAAAGGGCCATGGCCCCGCTTTCCTGCGCCTGCCTGATGGGCACATTCCGCTGTTCGTTGAGCGCGATGTTCTGACGAATTTTTTCATTCACAATTTTCTCAATTTGCGCCAGCTCTTCGTCGGTTACTTTGGCGAAATGCGAGAAGTCGAAGCGGGTATATTCTTCATTCACCAGCGATCCTTTCTGTACGACGTGTGATCCGAGCACTTTGCGCAAGGCCGCATGCATCAGATGGGTGGCGCTGTGGTTCTTGGTGATGAGGGAGCGACGGTTGAAATCGACTCTTGCAGTGAACTGCGCTTCGGGATACTCCGGCAATTTATCGCAGAAATGCACGATGAGGTTGTTCTCTTTTTGCGTGTCGGTGATCTCAACGGAATTGCCCTTTGCTTCAAGTACGCCGCTATCGCCTACCTGTCCACCGCTCTCTGCATAAAACGGTGTGCGGTTTAATACAACCTGGTATTGTTCTTTATTTCCTTTCTTGATTTTACGATAGCGTAAAATCTCGGCCGGGCACTCCAGGTCTTCATAGCCAACAAACTCTACAGTGTCTTCATCGCGTACGATGGTCCAGTCACCCGTACTCATGGCGGTAGCCTGACGCGAGCGGTTCTTCTGCTGCTCCATGCAGGCATTGAAACCCTCCATGTCCACCGACTTATTTCCTTCCCTTGCCATCAGTTGTGTGAGGTCGATGGGAAAACCGTAGGTATCATATAACTCGAAAGCGAAATCACCAGCAATCGGATTTTCCGTATATGCTTCAAACTTCCTTATACCGGTATCGAGGGTACGAAGAAATGAGGTTTCTTCCTCCTGAATCACCCGTGCCACAAAATCTTCCTGTGCCTTCAGCTCAGTAAATACATGGGCAAACTGATCCGAGATCAGGGTCACGAGTTTATACAGGAATGGTTCTTTAATGTTGAGGAAGGTAAAGCAATAGCGCACGGCGCGACGCAGGATACGGCGGATTACATAGCCGGCTTTGTTATTGGAAGGAATTTGTCCATCCGCAATGGCAAAGGAGATAGCGCGGATATGATCGGCCAGTACACGCATGGCGATATCTGTTTTTCCCGCTGTACCGTATCTGATTCCCGAAGCATCTTCAATAAAACGAATGGTGGGCATGAACACATCGGTATCGTAGTTGGAGGTCTTTGCCTGCATGGCCATGCAGAGGCGTTCGAAGCCCATGCCGGTATCCACATGTTTGGCCGGAAGCGGCTCCAGCGACCCATCCGCCTTCCGGTTGAACTCCATAAACACATTGTTCCAGATTTCGATCACCTGTGGATGGCTTTCATTGACCAGCGATTTACCATCAAGCTTCTTACGCTCTTCCTCGCTGCGCAGGTCTATATGGATTTCGGAGCAAGGGCCACAGGGACCTGTCTCCCCCATCTCCCAGAAATTATCTTTTTTGTTACCACGAAGTATCCGGTCTTCTGCAATCCATTTTTTCCAGCAATCATAGGCATCCTGGTCAAAGGCAAGGTTTTCTTTAGCATCTCCCTCAAAAACGGTCACATACAAGCGGTCTTCCGGCAAATGGTACACTTTGGTCAACAACTCCCAGGCCCAGGCGATGGCTTCTTCCTTAAAATAATCACCAAAAGACCAGTTACCGAGCATTTCAAACATGGTATGATGATAGGTGTCCACCCCAACCTCCTCAAGGTCATTATGTTTTCCGCTCACCCTAAGGCACTTTTGTGTATTGGCCACACGTTTCGCGAACGGAGGCTGATTTCCTAAAAAAATATCTTTAAACTGATTCATGCCCGCATTGGTGAACATGAGGGTAGGATCATTTTTTACAACGATGGGGGCAGATGAAACAATAACATGGCCCTTAGAACTGAAGAAATCGAGAAAGGCCTGGCGGATTTGAGCTGAAGTGAGTATAGCCATTATTGTGGATAGCGGAATTCTGTTATTTTTGTATGGACCCGCAAAGTTAATTAAAAGCTATGGCCAGGACGAAGTATTATTTTAACACGGATTCTCTGAAATTCGAAAGGGTCGTCATTACATTCAAAAAACGATTTCTCCGGGTAATTGGCTGGCTTTCAACAGCTGCCGTTTTTGGCAGTATAGTTCTTCTTCTGGCCTATTCATTTTTAGATTCGCCCAAAGAGAAGCAACTGAAGCGGGAACTGAGCGAAGTAACACTGCAATATGAATTATTGCAACAGCGCATGGAGCTGGCATCGGCTGTGCTCGAAGATTTGCAAAAAAGGGATGACCAGGTGTACCGCGTTGTTTTTGAAGCCGAGCCCATTCCGGAAGAAGTACGTCAGGCCGGTTTTGGCGGAGTCAACAGGTACAAGAACCTTGAAAATTATGACAATTCGGAGTTGATGATCAACACTGCCAGAGCGATGGATAAACTGTACCGCAGGTTATACATTCAGAGCAAATCATATGATGAGGTTTTTGAACTGGTAAAAAAGAAAAACGAACTGCTCGCTTCCATTCCCGCCATACAACCGGTGAGCAAAAGCGGCACTTCCCGGCTCGCCTCCGGGTTTGGATACCGGATACACCCGATTTACAAAACGCACATGTTGCACGAAGGCATTGACTTCACATCGCCCGTCGGAACAGAAATTTATGCCACCGGCAATGGCACCGTGGCTAAAGTGGAATATAACGGCAGGGGATATGGAAATCACATAATTATTAATCACGGATATGGTTATTCCACCCTATACGGACATATGAGTAAATTCGCCGTAAGGCCCGGACAGAAAATCAAAAGAGGGGATATCATAGGCTACGTTGGAAATACAGGTTCTTCAACAGGTCCTCATGTCCATTATGAGGTGATTAAAAACGGAAAAAAAATAAACCCCATTAACTATTTCTTCAATGACCTCAGCGCCGAGGAATATGAGAAAGTAAGAGAACTGGCATCGCAATCAAACCAGTCATTTGACTAATTGCATTAAGGTAGTTGCCTGTAAAAAACAAGGCGCACAATAAAGAAAAAAATCAATACCTTCCCATAAACCAGGATGCCCCCCATCATTGACTTTGACAAAGAACCGGAACGCCTCTACTACCCTATCGGGGATGTTGCGGCCATGTTTAATGTAAACGCATCGCTCATACGCTTTTGGGAGAAGGAATTCGATATACTGAAACCAAAGAAAAACAAGAAAGGCAACCGTCTCTTTACGCCGGATGACGTTTCCAACCTGCGCGTTATTTTTCATCTTGTGAAGGAAAAGGGATATACGCTGGAAGGCGCAAAAAAAATTCTTGAAAACAAAGGTGAAAGCCTGACGAGGGAAGTCGAGCTGAAGGATACGCTACTACGGGTAAGGAAATTTCTTGAAGAACTGAAAAATCAACTGTAACACCGCTCTGGTCACCCTGGACAAAGCCGGGTACCGGCATTGCTTTTATTGTGGAGGACTTTCTTTACCCTGCAAAAAATCAGACAGTGATATCCCTGTTTTTATCACTCACTTTAAATGAAAAGGATTTATGCACTACAAAACTCAATATACCAATGCTTACTGCTGAAACCGCCCTTGTGAGCGTTGGGTACCATTCCATTTCCCGGATCAGGAAACGCATCAATACATAATTCGCTCCCAGTACGAGCAGGGCCACCATTACATAGCGAAACAACTGCTTATGGGTTTCAAGCTCCGAATCCTTAAAAACCAAAAATTTTGTAAGTGTAAAGTTGGTAAGCAAGCCCACGGTATAACTTAAAATCAGAGAAGCCGTTGGCGCCGAGACTGTATAAAAGCCAAAAATGTCAATATCTTCCTTTTTATACAGATAATTAAAAGACACGAAATAAACCACTACATCCACCCAGGTGGCAAGGCCTGCCGAAATAAAATAGCGGAATATTTTATTATTCAGAAGCGGTTTCAACTGTTGCATGTCCTTATTAATAGTATAAACCGGGCGTAAGGTAATTTTTTACGTAGTCGGCAACACCCTCCTCCAGCGATGTAAACGGCTGCTGATAACCCGCTCCTGTCAGTTTTTTCATATTTGCTTCCGTAAAATACTGGTATTTATCACGGATATCGGACGGAATATCGATATACTCGATACATGGAGTTTTATCCATTGCATGAAAGGTGGAGGCTGCCAGGTCGAAAAAGGATCTTGCCTTGCCGGTACCCAGGTTGTAGATAGAGGAAGGCACTTTCATCTCCATCAGGAAAATACATACGCTCACCACATCTTTCACATAGATAAAATCCCTTAATTGCCAGCCGTCTTTAAAATCCGGGCGATGAGAACGGAACAGTTTTACTTTTCCAGTTTCACGTATCTGATTAAATGAATGAAAAATCACCGAGGCCATTCTTCCTTTATGATATTCATTCGGTCCATACACATTAAAAAATTTCAAGCCCGCCCAAAAGGGAGGATTCTTCACCTGTTCAAGTGCCCAAACATCAAAATACTGCTTCGACCAACCATAGGGATTCAATGGCTTTAACCGAGGTAGTTTTGCCAGATCATCGTCATAGCCCAATTCGCCTGCGCCATAGGTCGCCGCTGAGGAAGCATACACCAGGGGGATTCCGTATTCACTGCAAATATTCCAGATGCTCCGGGTGTAAAACAAATTGAGACGATTAAAAATTTCCATATCGAACTCTGTGGTATCGGTGCGGGCGCCGATATGGAAAACAAAGTCCACTTCTTTATGATTGACAGCGAACCATTCAGGGAAGGCATCCCGGTGCACTTTCTTTTCGTATCTTTTCCCTATCAGGTTATCTACTTTAGCCGGTGAATGAAACTCATCCACCAGGATCAAATCATCCCGGCCCGTTTCATTTAATTTTTTTATTAAACAACTGCCAATAAAACCGGCCGCTCCCGTTACAACTATCATACTTCAGATTATTTCATTTACAAATACCGGTTCGGTTATTTTACCGAACAAACCCGCCTCTTGTCCCAGACCGAACATGGCACTGACAGCGGCTTTTCCTTCCCTCCCCAAATCTATTGAAAATTGATTCACGTACAGGGAAATATGTGATTTCTGCACCTCCGGACTCATCTCCGCAGCATATTTCTGCACGTATGCCATTGCATCTGCCGGATGCCTGAAAGCATATTCCACGCTGCTACGAAGGGTTCTTTGAATCTCTCCCTTTAGTTCATCGGGTAAATTCCGCCGTACCGCGATGCATCCCAAAGGTATAGGCATTTTAAAGCGCTGCTCCCACATTTCACCCAGGTCGGCAACCTTCAACAAGCCCCTGGCTTCATAGGTAAACCTGCTTTCATGAATGATCAGACCCAGGGGAATATTGCCCTCCAACACTTCCCTTTCAATATCAGAAAATAACATTTCCTCTTTCAAAGTAAGTGAAGGGAAAAAGACACTCAATAACATATTGGCTGTTGTCCTGAAGCCGGGAACCGCCACCTTTAGATGACTGATTTCTAAAATTTCCACTGCCTCCTTACTGATCAATACCGGTCCGCAGCCATTTCCCAGCGCTCCGCCGGTAGTAATTATCTGATAATTTTCTGAAACACCCGGATATGCTGCGTAACTGAGTTTTGTGATGTCAAGTTTTCCATCACGGGCCATTTCATTCAGCGCTTCTACATCAGCAATATATGGATTGACAACAAAACCAGAGGGGATGCGTTGGTTAACCAGGGCATCAAAGATAAAAGTATCATTTGGGCAGGAAGAGAAGCCTACACTTAAGTTATTCATATTTTTGCAAAGGTAATGCATCGGTAATTTTAATGATTACACGGAATTGATTTACTTTATGCGGTCATATTTAGCCATATCATGAATGATAATGCCCCTCAGGAGGGTAAAATCAAAAAGAGCAGGTGGACCAGGTTCCTTTTTGGCATCAACCTGTTGTTTGCTTTTATGCTGCTTGGCTCTCAGGCGGCTACGGTTATCAGCCCGGCTAAATTCTGGTTATTTCAACCTTTCGCCAATTTTTTTCCCTTATTGCTGATAGTGAACCTTTTTTTTGTGATGATATGGTCAAGTAAAAAGAGTCGCCTGGCTTTTTTATCCGCTGCAGTAATACTGATTGGAAATGACAAATGCAGTCAGCTTTACCGTCCCGGACTTTTTAAAGTAGAGGTGATGCAACCCAAGGATGCGTTTAAGGTCATGTCATACAATGTGCGTCTTTTTGATTTGTACAATTGGTCGGGCAACCTGGAAACCAGGGCAGGAATCCTGAACTTTTTCAAACAGGAACAACCCGATATACTCTGCCTTCAGGAGTATTTTCATGACGATGAAAGTTCATTTCAGAACAATGATACCATCAAGGAAATCATCAACGCGGGCTATAGCACAATAAAATATGGCATCACCCTTCGTAAAACAAGCCACTGGGGATTAGCCACCTTTTCCAGGTTCCCCATTAAAAACGAAGGAACCGTTTTCTATGAAAAAGGAAAGACCAATTTCTGCATTTATTCAGACCTCCTGATTAAAGAAAAGATGGTAAGGGTTTACAATGTACACTTCCAGTCCAATCATTTCAAGCAGGATGATTATGAATTTCTGGAAATTCCCGACTCCCTGGAAAGCAATAAAAATAAATTAAGAAGTACATTTAACATCTTAAAAAGGTTAAAAACCGCGGCTATCAAAAGAAGTCAGCAGGCGGATGAGTTGCGTTTGCATATTGCAGCCTGCCCCTACCCGGTTATCCTTTGCGGCGATTTTAATGATCCATCGTTTTCTTATACTTACCAAACCGTTAAAGGCGACCTTCTTGACGCCTTCGTAGAAAAAGGAGAAGGTTTTGGCAGTACCTATTTCAACCTGCCGGTGAATTTCAGGATCGATTATATTTTACACAGTGCTTCCATACAAACGCATTCCTTCCGTGTTAAAACAGGAAAACTGAGCGATCATTATCCCATTTTGAGCTGGTTGAGCCTGCCCTGATTATTCAATTACGGTAATGGTTGCCGTTGGCAGCGTATTGCTGGAGTTACCGGATCTGTCCACAATCCTGACGGTATAAAATAATGATTCAGGGCCCGGGCTGTTCACCAGGTTTGTATATGGCAATACTACTTTCATGGTACCCCTTATTGCCGGGCTGCCGGAAGCTGCGATCCGGCTTATCCTGAATCCATACTGAAGCTGGTTGCGCTGATCTACTAAATACAGATTCTGTGCAAAAGGGTTGTTTTCTCCAAGGTCCCCGTCCCCATCTTCATAATATACTTCCACCACGATGCTGTCTTGAAAGGCCCTGACCGTATCGGGGTATATACCCCGAACTTCAATAAGCGGTACTGATGAAAACGGTTCTTCCTTTTTACAGGAAACAAAAGCCAGTGTTATAAGAAGGAATGCTGCAACACGGATCATAACTGAAAGGAGAAGTTTGTTTTATAATAGGAATACGAAGTATTGGAAGGCATTTCAACAACCTGGTTCTGTACCGGGTCTTTGATATAATAACGCATATACACCAATGATCCGGCCGGAAACTGCATGGTATTGATGCTGACCACCCATCCCCAGCATACAGGACCATTCATCCATACAGCATTGGCGGTAATGGCATTGGAAAAATCATTGG
>CAZHSC010000087.1:0-14323 GCA_964534995.1 uncultured Bifidobacterium sp. | reverse complement strand
AAGAGGCCGTCTCGATCTGAGACAGCCTCTTTTTTAGAATATAGCCCTATAAATATGATTTCAACAGCTTATTTCTTGAATTGTGTTTTAAGCGCCTGAGTCCTGTTTCTTTAATTTGACGCACCCTTTCTCTGGTAAGTCCCAATTCCAGTCCTATTTCATCGAGCGACATACTGTGCCTGGTTCCGATTCCGAAAAACATCCTGATCACCTCTGCCTCCCGCTTTGAAAGGGTACTGAGTGACCGGTTGATATCCTCCGAAAGGGATTCGTCCAGTAGCAAAGCATCGGTACTCGGAATGTCATCATTGGCCAGCACATCCAGCAGGGTATTATTTTCCTCGTTGTTATCGAATGGTGCATCCATCGAAACGGGACGGTTGCCGACTCTGAGCACATCACGAATTTGGTTATAACTTAAATCTACCGCTTCTGAAATTTCTTCCGGACTGGGATCCCGTCCATATTCCTGTTCAAGTTTGGAAAGTGCTTTTTTCACCTTATTCATGGCGCCGATCTGATTAAGAGGCAGGCGGACCATCCTGGATTGCTCCGCAATGGCCTGCAGTATACTCTGACGGATCCACCAAACCGCGTATGATATAAATTTAAATCCTTTTGTTTCATCAAATCGTTGCGCCGCTTTTATCAACCCGAGGTTACCTTCATTGATCAGGTCAGGCAAACTCATTCCCTGGTTTTGATACTGCTTTGCCACGGATACGACGAAGCGCAGGTTCGCTCTGGTTAATTTATCAAGTGCTGCATGGTCGCCCTGTTTTATCCGCTGAGCAAGAACTACTTCTTCCTGAGGGGTAACCATGTCTTCTTTACCAATATCTTGCAGATACTTCTCCAGAGAGGCACTTTCTCTGTTGGTAATAGATTGGGTGATTTTTAATTGTCTCATATTGTCTGGCTTTGGAGTGTGTCAGTAATCATATCAAATACTATGCCATAGAAGCAAACAAATACCATGGTTTTCAGTACGTTAGCCAAATAATTTAAAGTACTTATAAACAATGGACTTTTCACCTGTGGATACCATCTTTCTGGTATGCATATAATCATAATAATTATAACGATCAGAAGCAATTAATCATTTAATAAAATCAAAGAGGGCATTCATTTTTACACTATACATACAAAAGTCAGCGTTTCTTTTTGCTGGTTCCGTTAACATTTACATTCCACAGGGATAGCGTCTTTTGTTATATACACGATCAATAAATCGATAAAATAACCGTTATCATTTGCTAATGATTATTTTCGCAAAACCAATGAAATCACTTCAAAAGATCACTGCACTCCTGTTCTTACTGATCACAGCAATCAGTTCAGCAGGAAATGCCCAGCAAAAGAAAATCGACGAAAAATTACTGATACAATTCTCCGGCGCCGTTGTAAGTGCAGATTCACTGCAACCGATTCCCTTTACTAATGTAATTATCAGAAACGCCCGAAGGGGTACCATTACTGATTTTTATGGTTTTTTTTCATTCGTTGCTATGAAAGGTGACACCATCGACTTTCAGTATATAGGTTACAAAACCGCGAGTTTTATATTGCCGGACACACTTTCCGATAATCATTATTCCATCATTCAGGTATTAATGCGTGATACAATTACTTTAAAGGAGGCTACTGTTTACCCATGGCCCAGTCGTGATGAATTTAAACGCGCTTTTCTTGAGTTGAAACTTCCAGGAGATGATTTAAGAAGGGCTCAAAGAAACTTTGAATTGGCCTCTATCAAAGAAATACAAGACCAGGTACCTTTCGACGGTAGTGTAAATTATAAAATGGCCATGCAGCAACGCCAGACCCAGATTTACAGTGCCGGTCAATATCCATCTATCAGCCTGATGAATCCATTGGCCTGGGCCGCTTTCATCCAGGCATGGAAAGATGGAGCCTTTAAAAAGAAAGACCGTTCAAAGCCGTGAGTCAGAGAGGCGTCAAATTTCTTTTCATCCTTGCTTTACTGTTTTGCAGTATGCAAACCCTCGCTCAGGATGGCTTACTGAGAGGTATTGTTATGGATTCAACAGGACGCCCCCTGGAAGCTGTTTCCGTTTCGGTGAATGGAGAACCCGGAGGTACCATCACCGATGAGAAGGGTAAATACGAAATAAAACTCCCTCCTTATCGCGACTTAACCATTATTTTTTCATTTATAGGTTACAGCACCGAAAAAAGAATAATCCGCTTACAACCCGGTGAAGAAAGAACAGTGTCATTACGACTTAAAAGTACCATTCGTGATTTAGGTATTGTAGTGATAGAAGCACAACGTCCGGGTGATATAACCCTCACCAAAATTGAACCCAGAACTATTGAACAACTTCCCAATATTTCGGGCAATTTCGAAAGTTTTTTAAAAACGATGCCCGGCGTAGTATCCAATAACGAGTTATCATCCACTTATTCGGTAAGAGGGGGGAGTTTTGATGAAAATCTGGTCTATGTAAATGATATAGAAATATACCGACCGTTTCTGGTAAGGGCCGGCCAGCAAGAAGGGCTAAGCTTTATTAATCCCGACCTGGTGTCGGAAATCAGCTTCAGCGCAGGTGGCTTCGGTGCCAGGTACGGTGATAAAATGAGTTCGGTGTTGGATATTAAATACAGGACTCCCAAAAAATTCGCGGGAAGTGCTTATGCCAGTCTGCAGGGCGCGGGACTACACCTGGAAGGTGCAAGCAAAAATGAAAAATTCACCTGGCTGAGTGGTATCCGGCACCGCTCCAATCAATTCGTCCTAAAAAAACTGGACACACAGGGAGAATATAAACCACGGTTTACCGATCTTCAGGCCTTGCTGAATTACAAAGCAGGTAAGAAAACTGAAATATCATTATTGGGTCACTATTCGCTCAATCAGTTTAATGTAATTCCCTCGTCCCGTCAAACAGAATTTGGAAGTATCAATGAAGCACTCCGGTTTACTGTATTTTTTGACGGTAGAGAAACTGATGAGTTTTTAACGGGTACCGGCGCTCTTAGCATCAGTCACCAGGTGAATGACAGTTTAAAATTAAAAGTAAACGCTTCCGCATTTTTTTCCAGAGAAAGGGAATTCTTTGATGTATTGGGTCAATATTTCCTTGATGAACTGGAAAGAGACCTGGGATCTGATGAATTTGGCGATGTAGCATTTAACAGAGGGGTTGGCGCTTTTCTAGATCACGCCCGTAATGAACTGGATGCTTTTGTCAGCAATGTTTCACACATAGGTACCTATCGCGTGAGGAAGCACCAATGGCAATGGGGACTAAAAGCGCAACATGAAAAGATCAATGATCAACTAGATGAATGGCAATACAGGGATTCCGCTGATTATTCTATACCACATCCTACTGATCAACCGGGACAAAATGGTGATCCTAACCAACAAATTATTCTGAATGGCGTTGTAAAAAATAAGATCAGCCTTTCCTCTAACCGTTACAGCGCTTATCTTCAAAATACCTGGGACCTTGAACGGCTTTCATTTACAATTGGCGGCAGGGCCACCTACTTTGACTTGAATGAAGAGCTGAATATCAGTCCACGTGCTTCCGTGTCCTACAGGCCTTCATGGAACAAACGCCTCTCATTCAGGGCTGCTACCGGTATGTATTACCAACCGCCATTTTACAGAGAGCTCAGAAATCTGGAAGGAAAGATAAACAGAAAAGTCCTGGCACAGGAATCAATACATTTTGTTATTGGCAGTGATTATCAATTCCTGGCATGGGGAAGAGAATTCAAATTAACCAGTGAGTTGTATTATAAAAAGATGAATAACCTTATCCCTTACAAACTTGACAATACCCGTATAAGGTACCTGGCTAAAAATAACGCTGAAGGCTATGCTACGGGTATTGATTTAAGGGTAAACGGTGAATTTGTGAGTGGCATTGAATCGTGGGTGTCGATGGGATATTTAAAAACTGCCGAAGACCTGAAAGATGATGTGTATTACAGATTTTTTAATTCCGATGGCGAGGAGATTATTCCGGGATATACTTTCAACAGCATTGTTACTGACAGCGTAAAAATTTTACCGGGTGATATTCCCCGTCCCACGGACCAGCGATTTACTTTTAGCATGTTCTTTCAGGATTATTTACCCAAGTTTCCAACCGTGCGGATGCATCTCAACCTTATATTCGGCACCGGACTGCCCTTCGGCCCGCCCGGTAACGACCGTTACAAAGACATCCTGCGCGCCCCTTCCTACCGCCGCGTAGACATTGGATTTTCGAAAATCGCCATTGATGAAGACAAGGCCAACGAATCCAGGCTGCCAGTTGTAAAAAATCTGAGATCTCTTATATTCAGCATAGAGGTCTTCAATTTACTTCAGGTAAGTAATACTATCTCTTATACCTGGATAACGGATGTTTCAGGAAGACAATATGGGATTCCAAATTATCTTACTTCACGTCTGCTTAATTTTAAGGTGCAGGCCAAATTCTAAATCATGAGTAAAAAGAGACCTTCGGAGGGAGGACTTATATATTCCACCAATCCCGATTTCAAAATTAGTGAACCTGTGGAAAATCTTCCGGCAAGAAGCCCCTCGCAACAGGAACTTAAAATATGGCTGGAAAGAAAAGGAGGAGGTAAACTGGTAACCTGTATCAAAGGCTTCGTTGGCAAAAGGGAAGAACTGGAAACCCTGGCAAAACTGTTAAAATCAAAATGCGGTGTAGGCGGTGCTGCCAAGGACGGCGACATATTACTTCAGGGTGACCATCGTGAAAAGGTGTTGAACTTTTTACAACAGCAAGGCTACAAAGCAAAGAAAGCCGGTGGTTAATGGTTTTTAATTGCCATGGATGATTCTATTATTTTTGAATAATACTTTTCATACTGTGGCATGATTACATTAATATCAAATTCCATCGCCCTGTTTAAAGCCTGGGCTTTGAATTTTTTAAGTGTATCGTCCTCGGCAAGAATGGTGACCGCATTTTTAGCCATATCTTCCACATCCCCAACCTTACTCATAAAGCCGGTTACCCCCTGAATATTTAACTCAGGCATTCCCCCGGCATTGGACGAGATCACCGGAACCTGGCAAGCCATGGCCTCCAGGGCGGCTAAACCAAAACTTTCCGTTTCCGAGGGCATTATAAACAGGTCCGATATGGATAGAATTTCCTCAATCGCTTCCTGTTTTCCGAGGAAGCGTATATCATCACATAAATGCAGATCCCTGCATAATTGTTCAATATTGTGCCGCTCTGGTCCATCGCCAATCAGCAATAATTTGGATGGAATCATTTTCCGGATCCGGTCATATACATGCACCACATCCTGTACCCTTTTTACTTTTCGAAAATTAGAGGTATGAACAATCAGTCTTTCTCCATTGGGAGCGATTGCCTTACGGAAATGATCTTTGGCCTTTTTGTAGAAGCGCTGCAAATCAATAAAGTTAGGAATCACTTCAATTTCACTGGTAATTTTAAAATTAGTGAAGGTATCCTGCCTGAGACTTTCGGAAACAGCGGTAACACCGTCCGAATGATTTATCGCGAAAGTGACAACGGGTTCATAAGAAGAATCTTTCCCGACGAGGGTGATATCGGTACCATGCAGGGTAGTTACCACCGGGAGATGAATTCCCTGCACTGCAAGAATTTGCTTCGCGAGGTAAGCAACAGAGGCATGTGGTATAGCATAATGTACATGCAATACATCCAATCCTTCAAAACGCGCTACATCAACCAATTTACTGGTCAGGGCAGTTTCGTAGGGAATATAATCGAACAAAGGATATTTGGCGATGGTAACTTCATGATACGAAATGTTCTCGGAAAAATAATCGAGGCGTACAGGCTGGCTGTAGGTGATAAAATGTATACGGTGCCCCTTTTCAGCCAGGGCCTTTCCCAATTCGGTAGCCACAACGCCACTTCCACCGAAGGTCGGATAACAAACAATTCCAATTCTCATGCTTCAAAGTTAATAAATGAATGGTCGTGCAGCGAAGAAAAATATTTTAAAAACGTACAGGTCCCTCCTATCTTATTCTTAAAGCGTTATATGCAACCTGCATGATGCGTGTTCGGAGATTTGATTTTGACAATTTATTGTTTGCGGCAGAGGGATGCACCCTGTTTGACAGAAAAATATAAATCAATTTAGATTCAGGATCGGCCCATGCACAGGTACCTGTAAATCCGGAATGTCCGAATGCCAGTTCGGAAGCGGACCTCGCGGCAGGACCATTTTCACCTAATGCCGGATCCGGCTTATCAAATATCAACCCTCTTCTGTTGTTGCTTTCGGGATAAGCTTTAGATGTAAACTTCCTTACCGTTTCCTTTTTCAAAAAACGCTTCCCGCCATATTCGCCATTATTCAATAGCATTTGCATTATAACGGCCAAAGACTGAGCACTGCTGAATACGCCAGCATGACCTCCAACCCCACCCATCATTGCTGCAGCCGGATCATGCACAAAGCCATGCACCAACTGGTTCCGGAAGGTGGTATCCATTTCAGTAGGTACAATCCGGTCTCTGGAAATCCACTCGAGCGGCTTATATCCGGTTTCATGCAGACCTATTGGCTTGTATAAAATATCATTCACAAAGTGATCAATGCTTTTTCCTGAAACTTGTTCAACAATTTTCTGTAAAAGAATAATTCCCAAATCAGAATACACATAGTTCCCCTGATTCTCAAGCGGCGAATCTATAATTTCCTGCAACATTTGGTCCGGATAGTTATCCAGCAAATACAGACTGTCGGCTACCTGCAAAGTATATAATTTTTCAGGTACTTTTCTGTAATATGCAGGGGATAACCCCGATGAATCCATTGTTTCCTTCCAAAAAGGTATCCAGGATTTAAGTCCTGAATTATGCGCCATTAGCTGACGAAGCGTTATATGCTTTTTATCCGAATGCCTTAACTGCTTCAGGTATTTCGCTGCGGGTGCATCCAGGTCGATCTTACGCTTATCATGTAAATACATTACGGCTATGGCTGTTGACACCATCTTTGTCACCGAGGCAATGTCATATACATCATCGGACTTTACCGGATGTGATTTCTGATAATCATGATAACCAAAGGCCTTATTATATATTACTTTACCATCAATGGCCATTAAAACCTGACAACCCGGCATTACAGAATCAAGAATCGCTTCCGACAACATGCTGTCAATTTCATGAAAAGCAGCTGATTTCAGGCCCACTTCTTCAGGCAGTGTGAAACGTAGTTTATTTACCTGTTCACGAAACAAACCATCGCCAATCTTAAAATCAGGCGGGACAGAAACCGGCAAGACGCCTTTACATTCCATGGCACCAAAAATTTTTTGGGCTACCTGTAACTGCGGCCACCAGGTATCTTCATAAGCCTGAAGGATGACATCGTATTTTTCCAATGAAGGAATCTTACCCAGGATATAAGGATTTCCAAAAACACATATTACACTTCCTTTCAGGTCACCGGCTTTTTCCAACATCGTCAGCATCTGAGGGCTTAGACCAAAATTACGTGCTGCATTGATACTTGTATTGTGCACACTTACAATCACCCTGTCATAGGCTTCCAATTGGTTTAATACACTGTTTATATTTTCTTCTGTTGCATCTTTTGACAAATGGAAAGCGTCCACATTCGCATAACAGGACAACTGCTTCTGAAAAGCGTTGCCTGCAGTATCATTTAATACGATGGAGGCAATACAATCACGGTAGTAAGGACTCAGGGGGACGCGTCCGTGCGCATTTTTAAGTAATGTTGGTGCATTTGCATACAAGGACATATTCAGATAATTGGCAAAATCTGAATTAAGATCCTGAATAAGGTTATTGGCCGATACCAAATCAGAACCATTTAATCCGGCCCAGTATTTCGCGGCCAATATCCTCTTTACTTTTCCATCAATCAGTTCCTGATCAATTTCACAATTCTGAATTGCATAATGAATTCTTTCAAAAGCTACCGGAATATTTAAAGAATAAAGCAATATATCATTTCCCGCGAGCAAGGCTTTCAACTCCAGATCTCCGGATGGGTAATAATCCGCCACCCCTTTCATATTTAGCGCGTCGGTAAAAACCAGACCTTCAAAACCAAGGTTACCCTTCAATAAATCGTTTACAATGCGTGGCGAAAGCGTCGCGGCCCGACCTGGAGTAGTATCCAACGCCGGAACAGACAAGTGGGCAACCATGACCGAGGCAAGGCCATTTTCAATCAGTTGCTTAAAAGGATACAATTCCAGCGAGTCCAATCTCTCTTTTGATGCATTCACAAGCGGTAAAACATGATGAGAATCGGAATCCGTATCTCCATGGCCGGGAAAATGCTTTGCACACGCGAGCACCTTTTCGTCCTGCAGGCCTTTCATATAAGCCATCCCGTATTCGGCCACCTTGAATTTATCCTCTCCGAATGAACGGCTGTTGATGATGGGATTCCCGGGATTATTATTGATATCGATGTCAGGTGCAAAATTTATATGAATCCCCATGCGCCGGCATTGTCTGCCAATCTCTCTTCCCATTGCATAGACCTGCTCTTTTGACGATCCCGCAGAAAGCGTCATTTGCCGGGGAAATCGAATAGTACTGTCCAGCCTCATTTGCAAACCCCACTCCCCGTCTATTCCAATAAACAAGGGATGACGCGACCGTTGCTGATACTGATTTGAAAGTAGCGCCTGTCGCACAGGCCCTCCCTGAAAAAAAATCAGTCCGCCAATCCGGAAGGAATCAATTAATTGATTAATCAAAGAAACGTGTAGAGAGTCCTTATTGGAAAACGCGTCAATCATAAAAAGCTGCCCGATTTTATCTCTGTAATCCATCGTGCTAAAAACACTATCTGCCCAGTTGGCAGCAGCTTTGCTTTGAAAACAGGGGATATGAGGTTGAGCAGCGGCCCTGGTGCCGAATAATAACACCAGGAACAGGGAACAGGCACTTACAATACTTTTCATCTTACGTTGCAATAGTACGCAGCATCGTGCAAAAAATTATGCAACGGGAAATATGTATTTCACAGAATGGCTGTGAATAATAAAACCGGCTAAAACCTATCTGGTCCTACCCGGTTATGAAAGATTACGCTTATCGCAAGACGCTGAGTTTTACAAAAGGATTATGAACCCCATCCACTAACTGCAACAAATAAAATCCATTTTCGACAGTTGTAAGCGGTATTTCGACACGCTGCTCCGTTTCGCCTGATGCTGCGAACGGAACGGAAAGTACTTCTCTGCCACGCATGTCAATTAGTCTGAGCGAGGTGGTATTACTGCCCGCGTTCTTAATCGTTACCTGAACGGCGCCCGAGGCTGGATTAGGAGTTGCTGTAAGGGAAGCTGCGGCTAATTGTGCTACATCCAAACGGCAGGGTGTTGTAACGATAAAGGAAGGCGAACGGCGGGAACATCCCAGCACAGTATCTGTAATCATTACATAAAACTTACCGGCTGTCTTTGCAGCATAGGTAGATGACTGCGCACCGGGAATCAAAGTGCCGGTATTGTACCACTGATACAAACAACGTGACGAAAGTTGTGATGTAAGCACCACCGAATCACCGATGCAAAATGACAGAGGACCATTGGCTGATACTGTCACCACTGGTGATTTGATCAGTTTGGCAATGCGTGAAACCTTTGAGCAGCCTGTGCTATCAGTTACCCTTACTTTATAATTGCCACTGGTAGACGCTACCAATGAATCCAGGCCGGCACCGGTAACCGTTACCCCGTTTCTATACCATGTATATGCAGGACTGGCTGCATTGGTTGAAACATGGAGTGCCACTGTACTGCCATTACAGAAAAACACATCTGACACAGGGCTTATTGCCGCAGTGGGTGTCTTATATACGGTAACATACGCCGGAATAAACAAAGTATCCGTTGTCACTCCGTTGGTGGAAATGAGTGTTACATCATAGGTGCCTTTCGTGCTATAAGTTACTACCGGATCATCATCTGTGCTGGAGGAGGGTACCCCTCCCGGAAACAACCATTGAAACGAAGAACTCTGATCAGAAAGATTGGTAAACTGTATACTTTGGTTGATGCAGGTAGCCACTGTGCTGCTGGTGAAGTTGGCGATGGCTGTATCACATGCCGGATAAACCGATTGACTTACTGTAGTAGATAGCCCTTCCGGATCAGTAACAATCAATTTAATTTCATAATAAAAAATTTCATCACAGGTTTCGGGAGTAATATAGGTTTGGGTGACCCTGTTGGTATCAATGGCTTCGAAATGTTCATGGACGTTATGATGTAAAAAAGTCTGCCATTTATAACTTAAACTTGGTTCCGGATGTTCGGCATCCGATACTGAAGCCTGCAGAGGAAGGTAAAAGGGCGTCAGAATTGAATAGAAATCGCCGTTGTCAAAACTTGTAATGTTCACCTGTGGCGGAGTATTGTTCAAAAATATCCTTACCGAATCTTTATCTGTTTGCCCAATGTTATCTGTAACCGTGAGTCGTACCCAGAAGGACTGAGGATTTGAATTAAGTGAAGTAAACAGATGAGAAGGGCTGATGGCGGTTGAAGTGGATCCGTCTCCAAATTCCCACAAATAAGTCATGGGCAGGTTATCGGGATCACTCGATAAAGAAGCGTCAAAATTCACGGTCATAGGAGAGGCTCCGTATATTTTATCTTTTTGAATTACGGCCCTGGGAGGATTATTAATTGTTCCGGTATAGCGGATACGTCTTATTTCCGTTGGAAATTTTACGTACATCAATGTACCATTGGAAGGGTGTACATTCAGAAAGACTACCGGACCCAGGTTGGTCCCGAAATTCCGGACAATAACAGGTTTATCATTACCATCAAATGAAAAGTTGCGTATCCAACTGCCTCCATAATCGGCATGGAAATACGAATTCTGATAGTCGATGGGGAATCGGTCTGACTCGTACCATACCCCTCCGCATGAAGCGTTGCCACCAAAGCGGGGGCCGGGTACAGGGCTGGCTGCGTTATCCAGGTCGAAGGAGGTTGAATTCAGGCCCGAATAGCCGGGGGTACGCGACTGGTTTCCATGTTTCCAGTCAATATCCGGGCGTTCATGAAAGAATACAGGTATGTTAGCGGGTATCTGAACCGAACTGTTACAGGGATTCATAAAATGGATGGAGGTATCCAATGTAGCCTGTTTTAATAATTCTTTAAAATAAAAATACTGTCGTGTACAAGCACCGGTTCCAAACAAGGGATTGGGGGCATCCAGGTTTTGTGTGTTGGTAGCCTGATAGCTGGTATTCGGGTCAATACCCTCGTAAAGGGGCCATCCGAAATTCTGACCGGGAGCATCCGCAGTATGGAGGTCTTCCCATAAGGTCCAACCCACATCGCCAATGTAAAGTGTACCCGGATCGGCTGCGGTTGGATCAATATTGCCGGATCCCCGGCGAATGGTCATACGAAACGGGTTTCTCAACCCAAGGCACCACACTTTTGACCTGGCTTCCTGGGGATCCAAAGGATTATAAAAAGGATTGCTTGGTAATCCGGCACCAGTCATTGGGTCAATACGTAGTATTTTTCCGGCAAGACAATTCACCAACTGGGAACGGAAAGCGCCCACATTTTCAGCCGGACGAATGATAGAGTCGGTCAAAGCTTGTGACCAGTAAGTATCTGAACTGCTGCCCTGATCCACTACGTTATAACTCGCTCCATCACCTGTTGAGATTAACAAGGTACCATCATCACCAAACACCAACTGTCCGCCACTATGTGACTCATGTAGCAGGGGTATGCCATTTTTCTTTGTAGTTCCCACCAGTACAAAACGACTGTTGGGAACCAGGGTATTAAAATTGTTATTTGCAACATCCACCTGATACCTGGTAACCCGTATGATAGTCGCATTAAAATATTCATCTGTATTGGCATTATACTGCGGTGTATTAAACTTCAGCAAATGATGCCTGTCAACAGTATACATCAGATAAATGTAGCCGTTAGTCATAAATGCAGGATCCAGGGCGAAACCATTCAAGCCATGGTCTCTCCATCCACCTACTTCCTCTCTGATATTTACAAGAGGTGTAGCGGCCTTCACTCCATTGGAGTCCACCTTCCAAACATATCCGTTTTTCTCCCACACATACATATTTTTGTTTGCGTCAAAAGTGAATCCTTCAACCTGGTCCCAACCACTGCTAACCAGTTCTGAAACAAACATAGGTGGAAGCGTTTGAGAAAACATGGGGCTTATAAAAGCCATCATACTCACTGTAAACAATACAATTTTTCGAATAGTGATTTTCATAATTTTAAAAGTTTGATTTGAATGCTCAATATAAAAAAAGCACCCATGGCCTGCAGAAAACATGGGCATAAGACCCCATTATTGTGGTGAACAGGCAGAAATCAAAGGTTAAAATAAGGGGCATGGAAGCGGTAAAATTCAAGTATTCCCGTACCGGTTAGCAGGAAAAGTGTCAAGAGAATGATCAAAAATGAAGTTTATGGCCCCACAAAACAAGCGCCACAATATTAAAAGGTGAAGTCCTCAATTTTATCAAGGGAGACCTTCTCATCATAAAATAACATGTACAGTTCACGAAATCACCACCCTCACCAGTATATAAACTGTAAAAAGAAATTTGCCCGGGAAGCAAGCACATGCATTTGACAAGGATCAATACAAAAAGTGACTTGTCTCATATCCTAAAAAATCAATTGCCGATAGATTTGAAACAATTATAAATTTCGAAATTATGTTGAACATTCTTGTACCTACCGATTTTTCAGAATCAGCAAATTCTGCTCTTGAATATGCGGCCAATCTCGTATCCAAAACCGGAGGAGAAATCACCCTTTTTCACGCGATCAGCATTCATGTATCCAACACTACGGAGGAGACGGAGTTCATCACCACCAGCGAGTTGGAAAGAATTGAAAAGGAGCAATTAATTCAGTTGAAGATGAGCGTCAGTAAACGCTTTCCAAAAGTTCAGTTTCATTGCCTTTCAAAAATGGGTTTCCCGGTAGAACTCATTTCAGAAACGGTTTCAGAAGTAAAAAGCGACCTGGTTATCATGGGTACCCGGGGCGCCAGTGGCATGAAAGAAATGCTCGTTGGCAGTAATACGGCGAGTCTTATTCAAGCAACCGAATGTCCGGTGCTTGCGGTACCGGAGCAGACTTCTTTTTCCGGAATCAATAAAATAGTGTTTGCCACCAACATGCAGAAAGAGGACATCTCCTGTTTAAAGAAGCTCATTCAGCTCTTTGGTAAAGATGAAAATGCGGCCATTACCCTATTGCATATAGAAGATGGGCATTCCCGGGACCCGGAAGCTGCATTGCAATCATGGTTTCATTCTGAAGTTTTACCGCAGGTAACCTATAAGCATCTCTTCGCTGAGTCCATCAGTGAAACTGAAATTGTGAAGACACTTCACGATTACCTGAGCATCAACAAAGTTGATTTACTGGTTACCGCCACCCGCAAACGAAATTTTATAGAGAGAATTTTTGACAGGAGTATCACCAAGCGTCTGGTATTCCATACCCATATCCCATTACTCGCCTTTCATGCCCATGGTTCAAAAGGGGAAATGGTATTATAAAACGGCACTTATACTGCCACCTGGAACTCCCGGAGCGCGTTATTGAGCGATGTTTTCTGATCGGTACTTTCTTTCCTTTTACCGATAATAAGTGCACAGGGCACCTGATATTGACCTGCCTTGAAATCTTTTGAATAAGTACCTGGAATTACTACCGATCTTTCAGGGACTCTCCCTTTGTATTCTACTGGTTGGTCACCGGTAACATCAATGATTTTAGTAGACTGAGTCAAAACCACATTGGCGCCCAGCACCACTTCTTTTTCGAGGTGCACTCCTTCCACTACAATACAACGTGACCCGATAAAACAATTATCTTCTACGATTACCGGTGCTGCCTGCACCGGCTCAAGAACTCCGCCAATACCCACACCCCCACTCAGGTGAACATTTTTTCCGATTTGAGCGCAGGAGCCAACCGTTGCCCAGGTATCTACCATCGTACCTTCATCCACATATGCACCGATATTAACATAAGATGGCATTAAGATCACACCTTTTGCAAGATAAGAGCCATGCCTGGCAATTCCATGTGGCACCACACGAACGCCAAGCTCCTTAAAATTCCTTTTCAGGGGGATTTTATCATAGAATTCAAAAGGGCCAACTTCTATCGTCTGCATCTGCTTCATTGGGAAATACAGGATGACCGCTTTTTTAATCCAATCATGCACTACCCAGGATCCATTTTCCATGGAGGCCACACGTAAATGACCATTATCAAGTTCATTGATAACAC
>CAZHSC010000086.1:0-14417 GCA_964534995.1 uncultured Bifidobacterium sp. | reverse complement strand
TAATAAAGTAAAATTATTTGTAAATGTCACCAACTATTTTTGGCCCCATTACCTTTTTATTCTGATTTCACTGTTCTGCCGTGTTTAAAAAGCAAGTATGGTGTTTTATAGAAATCCTATACCATACTCCTGTAATGAGTAAGTAATGGCATTACACCTTAGGGCTGCACATCGGTGGTGTTTCTGATCTGCAGTTGCGCGTTTGTGTTGGGAGGGGTTACAGTACCATTGTAATCAGTAAGGATGCCTGTAATGCTGACAGTGCCGGTGGGAACAGATGAACCCGCAAAGGTGGCTCCGCTGGCTGTGTACAGGGTCATAGTGCCGCTGCCATCATTGATTTGAATGGATCCGGAATAAATCGAACCCCCGCTAATGGTGGCATTGTCAATCCTGAGCAGGCTGCTTTCCCATGAGTCGGTACCAGCCATATTACTGAGGATCTGGCTGACGGTAACTACTGCAGGTGTTACGGATTTTCCTGTAGCCAGTATGGTGGCATTGGCTACCGGTACATTCGGAGTACTTGTGCCCAGCTGAAGAAGTCCGCTGAACTCACCGAGGCTCTGCCCCGCAATGTTAATTTCAAGTGAGTCGCCTAAGTTAAAAGTGTGGTTGGCAGCAAAGCGAACGCAAATGCCCGCGGTAGCATCCTGAATAAAGAGGTTCCTGCCATTGAGGTTGGAAGTAGTACGGTCGCTGGTGACCACTCCGCGGATGAAAACGTTATTGTTTACCTGAATCGTAGTTCCGGAATAAAGTCCGCGTACCGAGCTGATATCAATTAAGTTTGCCGTGCCTCCCGAACCATTGCAGCGGATGGTGTCCGTCATCATTACATCCGTCGTATCACGAATGATCAATTGCAGGTCGGAGTTATAAATCGAGAAAATACCCCTGATGCTGCCCTTTTTGGTAGGGGTGATTTTCGTGGCAAAATTGCAATACCCGCTGGTTCGCAAAATAATAGATCCGCCGGCACAGCCATTCACGATCCGGTTTACGGATTGAAGCAAAACGGCATCCGCATAGGGCTGTGCAGTGTCGGCAGGATCAAATTCAACCTCGTCGATTTCAATAAAGCGATTTTGCCATTTGTCCGTATTGTTCAGGTCAAGAAAGGTCACTTTGGTGGGCTGTGGGTTTAAGCCATATACGCCGCCGATAATATACTCTTGCACGAGACTTAATGGGATGGGAGCGGCTTCGGGACTGGTTCCGGAATTATCAATAAATCCACCCAGTTGGAGCAGGTTGCCATAGTCGCCCATTACGAGGCCTTTAAGTTTGATAAATACCCTTCTGCCAATAGGGAAATCAACATTGAATTCCGATTGGTCCAGGCGTATGGAAATACCCGCGGTATTATCCTCAATGACCATGGTTTTGTAAAAGTTACCGGATTTATCATCGGCAGTAACCACGCCGGCAATAATCCAGTCGTTCTTTATAGTTACAATCTTATTGAAGACCAGGATACTGTCTTTATATAGATCTTTCAATGAATCAATGGTCATGTTCACGGTAAGGTTGGGGTCGGTTCCATTGATGGGAGGCTCATCGAAATCGTCCTTACGACAAGAGGTAAAATTAGCGGAAACAACAGCTGTTAAAATCAGTAACAGCAGGTGTTTTTTAAGTCTGGTGAAGAAGGTCATATTTTTTGGAGTGATTAATCGGATTAGTTGAATCGAATACTGATGGAGGCGAAGTAAGTTCTCCCGAAACCATAATAATATCTGGCCGGAAACTTATTGGGATTTTTATCTATGTAATCATAGCGCAATTGCTCAAAACCGGTCAGCATCAGATCTTGATTGTTAAGTATGTTGGAAACGCCAAGGTTCACGGCAAGGAAGGTGTTTCTCCTGACCCCTTTTATGAAATCACTCAGCCTCCATGATTTAGTACCGAAGAAGTCAAGGGTCATTTCGGCATCCGCTTTCTGCTGGTCGATGATGGATTCTCTCAGGGCACCTTCACTAACAAGGTCGAGTCCGGCTGCAGTTCGCCGCGCAGGATTAAAATCTACATAGTTATTGCTGAAAAGGTTGGCAGAAAGGTTAACCGTCCAGAAATTTTTTGCGCGATAGGTGATACCCGTCATGAAAGCATTTTGAGGACCATTGGCAACAAAGAAATTTTTGGAATAAATAGTTTCATCGGCAGCCAGCACTTCGGCATTGTTATCCTGTGTGATCTGAGCAATCATTCTGTCGGTGTAATAATATTGACCGATGGCCGCGGCTAGATTAGAACTCCATCCTTGTCCAATATTGATTTCAGTGCCAAATTCAATCCCGATGTGCCTGCGGTCCATATTACTTAAAGTGTAATTAACGAAGGACCGGAAGTCTTCGTGCCAGAAATTAACAGTATTGTAGCCATCATTGAATTGGGTGAAATACAAAGTGGTCCTGATCTTCATCTTTGGAGCCCTCAGGAGGTAGCCACCTTCGATGGAAGTGATTTTTTCCTCTGTCAGGTTGGCAATGGCGTCATTTCTGGTCCTGGGGGAAACATATACATTTTCAAATAAGGGGGCCCTGGTTTCATAGGCGCCGTTTACAAAGAAGTAATTTCTTCTGTTGAGTTTATAGGTGGCTCCTCCCTTAACACCGTAAGTGTTGAAATTTTCTTTTTTTGAATCTCCCAGCGAATTATTGGCGAAGATCCCATTTCTGTATTTTCCTGTACGGTAAAACGCTGTGGAAGCAATATGTGCAGCTATGAAGAAATCAACTTTGTTGTATTTGAACTGCCCCTGTGCCCAGGCCATATTTTTCTTCACGGTGGAGACATAATAATATCCGAATTTATCACCTTCTTTAAGGATTCTGTTTGGGGTTTCAAGATTATTTTGAAGGGCTTCAGAAGAATCGGGGAAATCCTGTTCTGCCCACTGATTGAGGTCCACATAAAAATCGCCGCCCAGCAGGTCGTTTATCCGTTTGTAGTTTTCAGTTTCCTGGAATTGATAAAGCAAGCCGCTGTTAAAAACAAAATGATCGCTGAGGACCGTATTGAAGTTCATAGAAGCCGAAATGCGGGTATTGTCGCTTACCCTGTCTTCAAGTATATAACGGGAACGCCTTCCCGAAATGGTATTTCCAGCTACCCCGTTGGCATCCTGAATGGATTCGAAAGAATGCAGGTTGGTGTTATAAATGCCCTCCCAGTCCACCTGCCTGTAATTTTCATTGTTTTGCCATAATTTTTTTACCTGATCAGCCAGCGCCGGGTCGGTGATATAGCTGGGCAGCCGGCGGTAAAAATCCGGCCTCGGGTCTGTTGCATTGAACCAGTCAAAACCGCTCAGGCTTGTACTTCCGTATTGATAACCAACAGCGGTTTCTAATTCCGACCGGGAACTTATTTTCCATTCATGGTTCAGGATGGTAAGTGGTTGTTGTTGCCTGCCAATTCTGGCATTTCTGACCTCTCCGTTCTGATAGCCCCAATTGGGATTGTAATAATTGGTGCCCGCCAGGTCATAGGCTTCCTGAATGGCCGGATTGGCCCTGCCGGAGATGGTGTTGGCGCCCATATGCGTCAGACTCAGGGAGTGGCTGGCGCCGAATTTCTTTTCTATAGACGCGAACCATGACCATCCGTCAGTAAAAGTGCCGGGTATATACCCTTCGTTACCCCATCTGCGGGAGAGAGAGGCGGCAAAAGCCCATCCCCCGGGTAAAAGCCCGGTACCATACGATGCCATGAGACGATGATTATAGGTACGGTTAGAATTGGCATAATTCAGAGAAAACTGCTTTCGTTGTTTTGAAGCCTTGGCATCGATACTGAAAGAACCATCAAGACTACCATAGCTGTAATTTGAGGCATTTAATCCATAGGTGCTTTCCCTGCTTCTGGTCACATCGTTGAGTCCGGCCCATGTTCCAAAAAGGGTACGGCTGCTGCTGAGGTCCTCCACAGGTATGCCGTTCATCAGGGTCAGATTTTCATTGTCATAGCCCCGGTTTCTGAAACGGCCCGCGCTGAAATTGAAAGCTGCTGCTGCGGCAAAGGGATCACGCGATGCTGAGAGTACGCCTGCAACACTTTGTCCTGTAGATTCACTGAAATCAGATTCACTGAGGGTAACAACCGGAAGATTGTCCTGCACATTCATTTGAATAATATCTGTGTGCTTTAAAGAAACAGGGCCAACATCAGTCAGAGGTGATGAAACCTGCACTTTGATAGAAGGGTTTTCATACCCTGCAGCCAATACATCAAGTATATAATCTCCATAGGGTACTTCCTTCAATTCAAAAGTCCCTTCATTGCCTGATTGAATTTGAAATGACACCTTGCCGGTCAGACGGATTTCGGCACCTGTAATTTGCGACCTGGTGTCACTGTCTGATAAAATCCCCTTTACTGTTGAATTTTGTGCAAATAAAGTAGCGGGCAGAAAAACCAATAACCACAGAAAGGTTTTATATAACTTCATACGATAATTTTTTATTAATTTATGCAGGGAGGGCAAAAATACTGAATAAGTCCCTTCCCCAACTATTATTCTTTTGGAAAGGAGGCCATTTGTCACATTAAATTTTCTTTACTGCAAATTCCTTTGCTCCATTTCGTAGGTTTGTATGCTTAATAAATTAAAATGAGATATATATTCTGTTTTTTTTCCTGGGTCTTGCTGGTTGTTTGTGGGAATGCAATGGCGCAGGAAAAACAATATCAGGTAGGATTGGTTGGGTTCTATAATCTTGAAAATCTGTTTGATACAATTAATCAGCCGGACGTTAACGACGAAGAGTTCACCCCCTCAGGTACAAATTTGTATACCCCTCAGGTATATCTTGATAAGTTAAGTAAGCTGGAAGAGGTAATTCATCAGATTGGAACAGACATCAGTCCTGACGGATTGGCACTGTTTGGTGTGGCTGAAATAGAGAACGAGTCCGTATTGAGAGACCTGTCCAGGCAACCCAAGCTAAGGGACAGGAATTATCAGCCGGTTCATTTTAACAGTCCTGACTTACGGGGTATTGATGTGGGCCTTATGTACAACCCAAAATATTTCAAGGTGTTGTACAAGGAGTCGCTTTGTGTTCCGCTGAAAGATAAAGACGGACAACCCTATTTTACACGTGATATTTTATATGTATGCGGATTATTTAACGGGGATACGATCCATGTTTTTGTTAACCATTGGCCTTCGCGACGAGGGGGAGAAGAAGTATCTGCTCCTGGCAGAGCCCTTGCCGCTTCAGTGGCCAAAGCCAAGATCGATTCAGTGATGAATACTAACGCGGATGCTAAAGTTATATTGATGGGCGACCTTAATGATGATCCGGTAAGCCCATCCGTAACAAAAGTATTAAAGGCTACCGGCGATAAAGGCAAAGTAAAAGTAAGTGGATTGTATAATCCCTGGGTTGATTATTATAAAAATGGCATTGGTACCCTGGCCTACAATGATGCCTGGAATTTGTTTGATCAGATTATTGTTTCGGAAGCATTTCTTAGCAGGGAACAGAAAGGATATTTCCTTCACAAGGCGATGATTTTTAAGAAGGAGTTTATGCTTCAGAGTTCAGGCAGGTATAAAGGCTATCCAAAAAGGACCTATGATTTTGGTGTGTATATGGGGGGGTATTCAGATCATTTCCCTACCTATCTTGTATTGTTAAAAGCTCAATGATAGTTTGTTTATTCAGCAGGTGACTTATTAACTTTGTTGTTTATGCCATTTGTTGAAAAGAAAATTCCTTTGATTGTGGAATTAAGTTGTTAAAGGGGATTTGAAAAAAATAAGTATCGTATTAATGAAAATTCTGGTTAATGGGGATGGAACTGGTATTGGTAAGGCATGCAAAATCATTGCATGAAGCCTATGTTCAAAGTGATATTGAGCGGCATCTTTGCGAGAGGGGTTATCACGATGCTGCCGATTCGGCAAACTGGTTGATTTCCTCAGGAGTCAGACCGGACATATTGGTGAGTAGTCCCGCCATCCGGGCGTATTCAACTGCATTGATCTTTGCGCGTTTTTTATCCTGTTCTCCGGCCTCTGTACAATTACATGCATCCATCTATGAAGCCAGCCTAAAAGAACTTCTTTATGTCATCGCTGAAATAAAGCCTGAATTCAGGTCAGTGATGTTGTTTGGGCATAATCCGGGATTTACGGAATTGATAAATTATCTCTGTGGGCCCCTGTGTCAGCATCTGCCTACGGCAGGGGTCGCCATCCTTCACATTCCTGCAAATCCGGGAGAGCTGCCGGTAAAAGGAAAATCGGAATTGAAAGCAATGTACTCAGGCCATAAGGCCATCTGACATTAAACTAATGTTAATTTTACATTATGTAAGTGGATGTATGCAATCTTTTCTGAACATTTGCATCATATATCAATAAGATACAAACAGAACCTGGTATAAAAAGTTGGCTATGGATAAAAAATACAGGAAGGAAATTGAGCATCAGTTGGCGCTGAGTATTGCGTATATCTTGAAAAAAGCGGATGAGAAGGCCACTGCTGGTATGTCGAAAGTTATTAAATCAGCAGCCAAAGCGGTGGCGAAGAAATTTGTGAAACATAAATCTTCACTTGCTGAGAAAGCGATTACTGCTAAAACTCAGGCGGCCGAAAAGAAGAGCAGTCCTGAAGTGAAAGTGAAACCTGCCGCGAAGAAAGTGAAAGCAGTTGCTAAAAAAGCGGTAAAGAAAACCGTTGCTGCAGGTAAAGCAATCAGGAAGGCCAGAAGTTAATGTATTTGCCGGGGTAGTATGAAGAAGGATAAAGTGTTAATAGTCAACCGCGATATCAGTTGGTTGGCCTTTAACGATCGTGTGCTGCAGGAAGCCAATGACGCTTCTGTACCATTGCTTGAGAGATTGAAGTTTTTAGGTATCGTATCCAGTAACAGGGATGAGTTTTTCAGGGTGCGTGTGGCTACCATCAAGCGAATGATTCGAATGGGTAAGAGAGGGATGGAGATACTTGGTGAAGACCCTGCTTTATTACTGGAGAGGATACAGAAAATCATAGTGAGGCAGCAGGAGTATTTTGATGAGAGTTATGAGAACCTGCTGAAAGAACTTGAAAAAAGCGGTATATTCATAATAAATGAAAAGCAGTTGACTGCTGAGCAGGGAAAGTTTGTAAAGGAATATTTCCGGGAGCAGGTTTTACCTACCCTAGTGCCGGTCCTTCTTGATAATGTAAAGAAGTTCCCATACCTGAGGGATAAGAGCATCTATTTTATGGTAGTGATGCAACGTAAGGACGCCAAACCACGCTATGCGCTTGTGGAAATCCCTTCCGAAGTATTGCCGAGGTTTATTGTACTGCCCAAAGACAACAAGTATATTATATTGCTGGATGATGTCATTCGTTACTGCCTGGACGATTTGTTCTTCAATTTCGAATACGAAAGTATTAATGCCTATACGATTAAACTTACCAGGGACGCGGAACTTGATATTGAGCAGGATGTGACCAAAAGCCTTGTAAAAAAAGTAGTGGAGAGCCTGAAGCGGAGGAGTAAAGGCCAGCCTACACGTTTGGTTTACGACGAGGACCTTCCTGAGAGTGCTGTGAAGTATTTCACACGCCGTATCAAGTTCAGTATGGATGATCTGCCCATACCTGCGGGCCGGTATCATAATTTTGTTGACTTTATGAAGTTTCCTTCGTTGAATAAAACGGAGTTACGTTCCAAATCAGCGCCCGCATTATCCCATCCCGGACTTAAGCCCCGTGAGAGTGTTCTTAAGGTGATCCGACAGAAAGATATCTTACTCTCTTTCCCCTATCAGAGCTATAACCATATTATTGATATTTTACGAGAAGCTTCTATAGATCCAAAGGTTAAAAGTATCGACATTACCTTGTACAGACTGGCCAGAAATTCACACATCGTTAACGCGCTGATTAACGCGATCAGGAATGGAAAGCAGGTAACAGCGGTGGTGGAATTACAGGCGAGGTTTGATGAAGAGAATAATATCAGATGGGCGAACCGCCTGAATGAAGAAGGGGCGAAAATCATTTATGGGGTTCCCGGCCTGAAGATGCACAGCAAACTGTTTTTAATACGGCGCTCAGAGCAAAATAAAGAGGTGTTATATGCGCACATCGGAACGGGAAATTTCAATGAAGAGACTGCAAAACTTTACTGTGATCACAGCCTGCTTACCGCGGACAAGAGAATAACCGAAGAAGTGGCACGTGTCTTCCAGTTTTATAATGATAATTACAAAACCGGAACATACAAGCACCTGTTGGTTTCTCCTTTCTTTACCAGGAAACGGATACTGAGTTTCATTCAGAAGGAAATAGACTCCGCCAATGAAGGCAAGGAGGCCTGGATATTTCTTAAAATGAACAGTCTTACGGATGCGGAAATGATCAGGAAACTGTATGAGGCAAGCGAAGCCGGGGTTAAAATCAGATTGATAATACGTGGTATTTGCTCACTCATTCCCGCTGTGGCAGGTCTGAGTCATAATATTGAAGTTATCAGTATCGTTGACCGGTATCTTGAACATGCCCGTGTATTTGTATTTGCCAATGAAGGTGATCCCCGTTATTATATAGCTTCCTTTGATCTTATGCCAAGGAATATTGATTTCCGCTCCGAAGTTGGCGTTCCTGTTTATGATAGCAACATACAAAGGCAATTGTGGGATATGCTGGAATTACAATGGAAGGACAATGTGAAAGCGAGGATCATCAATGTGCAGCAGGATAATCAGTACCGGCATACCCGCTCAAGAACCAGGGTCAGGTCACAGGAATCGATCTACAATTATCTCTCGAAATTCAAGGGATAATCGGGAATTCAATGAGCAGGTAAATGTTATCCGCTTATTGTTTTTACGTAAAAATGGTAATTGCTTTATTAAATGTAAATTCGTCATCAGTAAGCCACCAAAATCAAATGCGCTTCGCATCAATTGACATAGGATCCAATGCAGTAAGGTTATTGCTGTGCAATGTATATGATGATGGGCCTGAACCTGTTTTTAAAAAGGCAGAACTGGTGCGGATGCCGATTCGGTTGGGAGAAGATTCATTCCGTTTCCGTCGCATTTCCGATGAGAAAAAAGATCTTCTGGCTAAAACCATGAAGGCATTTAAGTTGCTGATTGATGTTTTTGGAGCTATTGATTACAGGGCATGTGCTACCGCAGCGATGAGGGAATCGGAAAATAGTCAGGAGGTAATTCGTTTTGTTAAGCAGCAAAGCGGGATTGAGATTGAAGTGATAGATGGAAAAACAGAAGCGCAGATAATTTATTCAAACCATATTGCAGAACATCTTTCGCATGATGAATCCTATTTATATATAGATGTGGGCGGCGGAAGCACGGAGATTACACTCTTTACGGAGGGACATATCGCGGCTTCTCAATCATTCAATATCGGAACTATCCGATTATTGCATGACCAGGTAAGTAAAGATACCTGGTCCAATTTTAAAGAATGGATACGTTCACGTAGCAAAAATCACCATCCCTTAACGGCCATAGGTTCAGGAGGAAATATCAATAAAATATTTAAAATGGCGGATCGCAAGGAAAACAAACCCTTGCTTTTTTCAAAAATACAGGAAACTTATTATTTTCTGAAGGAGTTTAGTGTGGAAGAGCGAATTACTGTTCTTGGATTAAATCCGGATCGTGCCGATGTTATTGTGCCCGCTGCCAAGATTTTTTTGACTGCCATGAAAACCGCCGATATTGACAAGATCCTGGTACCTCAGATTGGTTTATCGGATGGAATTATTCATCTTTTATACGAAAAACACCGGCGAATGCCACAGCTGTTTTAGTACGATAAACCGGGTACAGGATTCGGATTTGTTTACGGCAATGGTAAAAATTTATTTCATTCAAGCACTTTAACTTCCATCAATGGATGGATAAAGTACTTGTGTCTGGAATGCCTTTCAAAACATTCATAATTTTTTCTGATTTTATGTCCTTTGATGAAATGCATTCCGTTTTTTAGGGCGAAACAGGAGTTAAAGGGGATCTCATCCAGGTGTACCCAGTCTTCCGTTTTTAAATCATACTTTCGCAAAGCCCTCATCATCTCAATATCACTGCAGCTGGACGCGGCCGGATTACGCATATAAGCCATCAATGAAGAGGCAATATCCTCAGGGAAAATTCCGCGATCCAGAAAGGCTTGCATCAGGTACCGGAAATCACTTTTCCATTCCGCTCCATGCGGGGCCACCCTGTTTTGATGTTTCAGATAACAGGTCAGATGCGCTACTTCATGTGTAAAAGTGATTAAAAAAGCATAGGGATTGAGATCATGATTAATGGTAATTGTATGGCCTTTACCATCATGAGGTGCCTGGTAATCTCCGTATTTTGATTGTCTGCTTTTTTTGATCCGTACGCGTATTTTATACTGTCTGATCCAGTCGAAACAGGTATCAACAGCCCCAGAAGGAACATATTTAGAAAGGGCCTCCCGCAAATATTCTCCTGTTACACCCTTTGACATATTGTGTAGTTCAAAAACAAATATAAGGGATTGCGAATTTCAAATATTGATAAGTTTTAATTAAACCTATTTCAAAGCATGATAAACGATAAAACTTCCCAGCCAGGCCAGGGCCGACATATATCCAAACTGGATCAAAGGCCATTTCCAGCTGCCTGTTTCTCGCCGCACCACAGCCAGGGTGCTCATGCATTGCATGGCAAACGCATAAAAAAGCATCAACGACCAGCCTACGGCCGGTGTGTACCTGGGGCCACCGGTATCCGTATTCACTTCATGTTGCATTTTTTCCTTCACCGACAGCGCATCTTGATTATTTTGCCCTACACTATAGATGGTACTCATGGTGCCCACAAAGACTTCACGCGCCGCGAAAGAAGTAATCAAAGCAATGCCGATTTTCCAGTCAAAACCTAAAGGATGAATAACCGGCTCAATGATATGCCCGAGTTTTCCGGCGTAGGATGATGCTAACATCTGTGCCTGTATATTAAATGCTTCCGCAGTCTCGCTCTTCTGTTGGAGGGAGAGTTCGTCGAGTCGTTTCTTGAGAGCGTCATATTCATTACCCGGACCTCTGGAAGAAAGAAACCATAGCAGAACACTTATCGCAATGATAATTTTACCGGCGTCAAAAAGAAATATCCTGACTTTTTCAATAATTGCGAACATCACATTTCTCCACCTGGGCATTCTGTAAACCGGAATTTCCATAATGAAATAGGCCTTTTCACGCGCCTGAACAAAATGTTTTAAAAGGGCTGCTGTTGTGATAGCGGCAGCAAAGCCTATCAGGTATAGTGCCATCATCACAATTCCCTGAAGTCCGATAATTCCAAAAATTGATTTTTGAGGAACAACCAGTGCAATAATCAGCGTATACACGGGCAGCCGGGCTGAACAACTGATAAGGGGTGTAACGAAAATGGTGATCAACCTCTCACGCCAGCTTCCTATTGTTCTTGCCGACATGATGGCAGGTACGGCACAGGCAGCCCCGCTCATCAAAGGGATCAATGACCGGCCGTTTAAACCAAATTTCCGCATGAGTTTGTCCATGAGAAAACTTACCCGGGCCATATAACCTGTGTCTTCAAGAATTGTAATGAACATAAATAACAAGGCTATTTGTGGAATAAAAATCACAATGCCTCCGATACCCGCCAATACACCCTCTGCCAGCAAATCGTTCAATGCACCGGCAGGCAGGGCCTGACGCAACATTTCACTAAGACAAGTGAATGTGTTGTCGATAAAAGTCATCGGGAATTCCGATAAACTGAATATGGCCTGAAAAATTATAAATAGAATCAGGAGGAAGAATACATATCCCCATATTCTGTGAAGCAGCAACCGGTCAACTCCTCTGGTAATACTTGGCTTTTCGCTTTGCTTCTGATATATGACTGTATTATTTAGGATTTCCTGTATTGTTTTATACCGCTCAAGTGTTTCAAAGGATTGAATTTTGTTTAAGTCTGCGTTATTTTGAGCTAAAATGTCTTTTATTTTAAGTTTTTCAGACGGGGAATAATGAAATTCATCAACTGTATCTGCATGATGAGCAATTTGAAGTGCGGCATAACTACTTTTTAAGTCCAGGGCTTCACACAAATTCTTAAGTAGTTCGGGAGCCAAATGAGCAGTGTTATAAACATCATGATGCGGAGTATAAATCTCTGACAGCAAAGCCTGTTTTAATTCTTCAATACCTTCTTCTTTTCTGGCATTGATGGGAAATACCCGCACCCCCAGTCTCCGTTCAAGTTCTTCTGTCCTGATGGTTATATTTTCCTTTTTAACCAGGTCCATCATATTTAATGCAATGATGCAGGGTATCTTCAGGTCAATTATCTGGCTGGCCAGAAATAAGCCACGTTTGAGGTTGGTGCCATCAATGATTAGGATGGCGAGGTCAGGATAACTTGTGCCTGAAGTGTCACAAAGTATTTCGAAGGGTATTCTTTCGTCGGGCGATTTCGGGTAAAGGCTGTACGATCCGGGAAGATCAATAATTTCAAGTGATGTGGGCTCCCCGGTTTTTGAGTTATAAATCCGGCAAAATCCGGTTTTCTTTTCTACAGTGACCCCCGGGAAATTGGCGACCTTCTGGTGGAGCCCTGTAAGAATATTAAAAAGCGTACTCTTCCCACTATTGGGATTGCCTGCAAGGGCAACCGTTTTATAACGTTTACGGATAACCGAATTTTGTGAAACTGATTCTGGCAAAAGAGTGTCAGTGGATGGGTTTAACAATGATTGATTCAGCCTCGTCTTTTCGAATACCAAGGAGGGTGCCGTTTACTTCATAGGCAATGGGACATCCCAGCGGAGCAAAGAAATTTACTGTCACCGTATCCCCCGGAAGAAATCCCATTTCAAATAATTTTTGTTTCATCACATCATCTAAAAATGAAACGATAACTGCGCTTTCTCCGGTGTGTAAATTCGATAAACGTTTGGTTCCCATTTGCATACCATTTCCTTATTTTAGAATCATTCTAAATAGAGCGCTAAGATAAATAGCATTGTGAATTTTCTTGATGCGGAAAATCAGATAAAGCGTATGTACCTAACAAACAACTGATTGTGTTTGGTTGATTCTTGTCAGGAATTGGTTTTAGGGGAACTTTCTGAAGGTTGATATTTTCCCCAGGTTGGGCAATCACATTTCTTTTTTAAAACCTGACATGAGGATAATAGAATGAAAAGCAATGCAGCAATGCAAATACAAGCCAATTCCCATTTTTTCATATGTCAAAGATAAAAAGTTACATCTCAAGAAATTGTATTTTTTAATGAATTTCTGAAGTAAATTAGTGTTTCTTGCTGTATTCTCTAACAGAGTATGAAAAATGCCATAGCGGGTGTAATGCGGATATTCTTGTATTCGCATTTTGATTTAATTTATAGAGGGACGTCCCTCCTCAGTAGTAAGGCAAACTTCGTAATTACCACCAGGAGGTATCATTTTTCTGGATGAATGATGCTTGGTAAATTCATGAAATTGGAAGCCCCCAGATGAGGTGTATTATCTGATATATTGAAGCGTGAACGGACCAATTGAAATCAGGCCGGTTTTTCATGGGGTGCCTTGAATTGATAATCAGTCTGGGGGCATGATTCTAAACTGTATGAGTAGGAATACGCATTTTATTTTGAATGATTTAAAGGGGATTTAAATTGAAGTTTTGTAGATTCTTTAGGATATAAGGTTGCCTTAATGCACTATTTGGAAAACACTTGAAATAGAATTTAATCTTGCTTTCTGATTCCTCATAAATGGGGTGCAGGCAAAAATCAGGAAATTGATTTATCTTAACGGATATTGGAAATAATTATTCACTTTACCCTCAAATGAATTGAAATTCGTTGATAATACTTAGTGGATAATTGGCATGTCCCCCGCGTTCAGATTCACAGGGAGCAACGTAAAATTGGGGACTAAGAATTTTGCAGGCCTAGGTATGATTCTGGAAAATGTATATTTCTGACAGTTATAAATAACAGGACAGTAGTATTATGGAAAAGTAAATGTGAGAAGTCAATGAAACCCGGAAATCAATGAGTCTTTGAAGTCGAAGAGTATTTGAACTTGATACGTTTTACCGGTCAATTCATGTTGCAGAGTAATGTTTATTAAAGGACAATTAATGTAATGAGGCAATGCAAGTTTTGAGCAATGAATATGTTGAGGTAATGATGTGATGAACATTGTTTGTTATGAGTAATGAAAGTTATGAGTGATGAAGGTTATGAGAAATGACTGTTATGAGAAATGAAGGATATAAGTAATGAAAATTATGAGGCAATGAATTTAATTTGCCACCTGTATTACAGAACGGTTGTTATGCTGCAATAAAATTAGGGGGAAAGGGTAGTGTTACATAAACTGTGTCAGCAGTTAATATGGGCTCCAGAGAAAACGAT
>CAZHSC010000085.1:0-14462 GCA_964534995.1 uncultured Bifidobacterium sp. | reverse complement strand
GAATGTTCCCCCCTGGCCTGCCGCCGACCACACCCTCATAATATAAGGCGCCGAAGGATTCAATCCTGTGATGGTTTGGGTACCTGCTGCCGGATTGAAACACTGGATTTCAAACTCCGAACAAGAGAACAACAACTGAGCCCTTAGGTCAGTAGCTGTAAGTGGTGCAAAGGTGAGGGAGAACGTGCCGGTGGAACCGGTATTAAAACTTAGAAATATATCATTCAATGCCGGGCTTCCATCGCAGGTAGGTGCCGCACCATTTTGTCCACCGACCCCGGACGGTGTAGCGAATAAAGTTGAAAACACCATTTCATTGCCCGGGCAACTGAGTACACCACTGATCGGGAAAGTAGCCGGGGTATCACAAATGTCATAGGAGGGCGCGATAGGACAAGGGGCATCTTCATACACACAAAATGTCATAGTACCTGTAGCGGTCTGGCTATAGGTCCATAAACGTACATAATAGGTTTGTCCGGGCGTATATTCATCCTGGCAGATCGTGTCGGCAGGCATGGCACCACTGACGTCATCCGTACATTTAAAGGCAAAGCCTCCGCTTCCGGGGCAGGCATTCCATACTTCCATCACCCAGTCGTTCACGCTAACTGCTGTGGTGGTAATCACAATTTTATTACCATTTCCCGGTGCAATAAATTTATACCAACGGTCATCATTGGGGATATTGCCGCCCAGTGCATCTGAACATAGTGAGTTGGGCCCGTTTTGAGAAATACCACTGCTGACAGCTACTGGCGAACAGGCGGCAAGGTTAGGAGCCACCGATACCATCACGGCATTGTCGCAGTCTTCGGTTGGACCTCCGGTGGTAAAACTTTTAGGTCCGGAAACACTACTCAGTCCATTCCCTGTTGGAGAACAGTTGCGTTGCACATAAAATTCATAATTCGCTCCGGTGGTTAATCCGGTAAGAAGCAAAAAAGTATCGGGGGTGTTTACGATGGTACCGGTGCCCTGTGCAAAGCCCGCAGGCCCCCACTCTACTATATAACTTGAACCCGGGAAACCACCGGGACCCGTTCCGGAATTCCAGCGCAATTTTATAGAAGTTGGAAGCGCATCAACCAGGGAGAGGCTGGTGGGAGATGGACATGGGGCAAGAAGTCTGAAAACCGTACCGCTCACAGGTAAAGTTGCGGCCGTATAATTGCAAAATGAATTGTTGGCAGGCCCCTGAGTATTGTTGGCCCATGGCTGGCCACTGGTGAGTACCCTTGAATAAAATACCGCATTGGTAGCACCTCTCAATCCTACCTGCGCAGCAGAACTCACCCAGGGTGAACCATTATAAGTACCATATACCAACTCTATATTATTGGTACCCTCCACCAGACGAATCTGAAAACTCAGGTTGGGACCTAATCCGTTACTCGTTGTACCTACAGGACGAAAATTATTCCACTCCACCACAAATTTCCGGTTCGGGCTTACACCGATCGTTCCATAGCGGATATTGGCTATGGTATCAGGATCACCTGCATTAAATACTTTGTAATTACCAATAAGGTCACGGCCGAAAGCCGACACAGCGCCACTGAAACCACCGGTGGATGAAAGAGGAGTAACTACAGAAGTAGATGGATTGGTGGTTCCAAAGGTCAGGAAACCATTGGAGGACACCGAACATTTAGTATATCCCGATCCATTAAAGTAAAAAGTAAATGGAATGACATTAACGGGAAGGGAACTGACGTAACTGTTAAGTGATGTGGTAGCATTCGTGGAATCAGTTGCCGAAATAAGGGTGGTGCCTCCGCTCAGCGGCGTATAGGTCTCGGAAACAACTTCCCAACCGTAATTCAACTGAGCATGCAGGTTTTGTTTAGCAGTAAATAAAAGGACTAATGTTATCAATAGACGTAGATAGCGGGTACTGTAATTCTTCATATGCGCTTAGGTTATCAGGGCCGGTTTTTTGCCGGCATTGCGTAATTTACAACTTTTTATGGAATTGAAAAATAATTATTGGCTAATCCCTCGGCATAGACGGTAAAGGATATTATTTTTCAAGATTCTTTTTTCAAAGGAATGGTTAAGATTTTGAAAATGCAAAAAAAATTATTCACAGATACACTATTGACTAGCAGTGATTTATATAAATAAAAGATATCAACCCCTTGGAAAAAAAAAATTAATACCTTTGCGCTCCCTTACGCGAACAGCGTATTGCCTGAAAAAGCAAATTGGCGTGGTAGCTCAGCAGGTTAGAGCGCAGCACTCATAATGCTGAGGTCGGGAGTTCGAGTCTCCCCCACGCTACCAGGAATGTTTTTTTATTTAGCGAATTCATACCATTTCAAATATCAATTCACCGAAGTGATTTTCCGCTTCGATTTCCTCCTGAAAATATCCCGTATCTTCTCCTTAAGTTCCCTGAAAGTATTAAATTCTTCCCGGTAAAATATACCTACCCCCTGGGTATAAGGAGAGTTTACGTTGTTAATAAGCGAGTTGTTATTAGAGCGGTTATAGGCTTTCAATCGTATCCTGCCGTCTTTATTTGCCTTTACTTCCACCGAGAAGTCGCCGACGAGGTTAGACGTATTCTGATTGTTTGGATTTGAACTGGTGGCGTTGGCTACGCCCACATTCCCATCTATCGAGACCCTGTCGTTAAATAAAGTGGTGGACAGGGCTACTTCCAGTTCTTCGCTGGTCAGGGCATCGGCAGGCCTGTAATTCACTCCAACATTCACCTGACTGCTAACCTGAGAAGCCCAATTACTCACCTGGTTACTCAGCATTTCATAGGCGTTGGCACCCACAACGGAACCGGAGCTCACGGGGGTACGGTTTGCGATTTCACTGGGCGAAGTAAAGCGACGCATCACCAGTAAAGCCACAGCCTGTCTGTATTTTTCCTCCTCCGAATTAATCAGGCGTTTTACCTGATTGTCGATACTGGGATCCACATTCAATACGTTAATGTCGAAATTAATATTCGGATTGAACAACTTTTCAGTCAGGTGCAGTTTCAGATCAACAGGAACCAGTTTTCTGAAACTACTGTCCTGAAATAAGTCGTACAGGCCGGCCCTCAGCCTGTAAACAGCGCTGATATCAACTATGGCATTGTAAGGATCACCGGACCAGCGTACCATACTGCCTTTTTCAATATAAAAGGGCTTGTTGATGATATTCTGCATGGTGAAAAGGTACTTCCCTTCTTCGATGGTAAAGTCGCCATACATTTTCATGTCTTCTTCGGGGCTCATCGTCATGGTGATATGACCTATACCTTTGCCTTCAATGATATCCCCGATCTTTGAGTCGAATACCAGGAAAATACTGGCATCGGGTGTAACGTCAAAAACCATATTTAAAGCAATGCCCGAAAAGTCGGGGCCTTTCACTTCGGTTTTAAAAACCTGTTCCTTGTTGATGAAGGTGATAAAACCACTTTGGCTGATTTCCTCAGGATTACTTAAAGGAATACTGAATCGCGTTCCTTTTTCCGATTTCAGTCCTATATCCATCACCAGGTAATCCAGGTAACCTTTGATACTGACCGCGCCGCTGGCATAGGCCACGCCATAGTACACATCATTTTGAGAAGGACCGGTATTCAACACCTGCATTTTATCCGCATCAATGTTCACATCCACAAAAAAATCATCCAGGTTCTTATGTCTTATATATCCATTCACCATCGAACGGTTTCCATTGACATCGTACAAGACTACATCCTTTATGACAAACCTGTCAGGCAGGATATCCACTTCGGTTGAAAAAGTATAAGCCGTATTCAGATAATCAATCAGGAATCCTACTTTTTGCAGATAAACTTTACCGGTCAGCACCGGCTTTTTAGCGGTTCCTTTCAGGAATATTTCACCACTCGCAATACCAGAAAGTCCAGAAGCAAGGCCCTCGAGATAATGGCCGAAAGACTGTATATAAGTTTTCTGAAGCTTCGCCGTGAAATCCAGCACATCATCATTTTCCAGGATTTGATAATACCCGCTTATCTGGATGTTCTTTACACCTCCCCTTGTCACCGTACCCTCCACCTCCACTTTATTCATACGGCTATCCCACCTGGTTCGGATTTCAGCATCGCCCAGAGAATCATTATACCATCTCACATGTTTAATCTGCAAATCAGAATCAAAGGCTGCTCTTCCGGTAAGTCCTGATATCTGCGCTTCTCCATTGATAATACCACCAATATTTACATTGTAAATTTCAAGAAAGTCATTCACCTGCGCGGCTTCAAAATCTTTAAGCACCACTGACAATTTTGAAGTAGTATCTTTTCCAACAATGCCATTCAGGGACAATAGCTGCTGCTGGTTTACGAAATTCATCTCATACAGCAGCAGACCGGTACTGTCGGCAAGAATATAATTCCGTGCATCCAATTGCCATGTATTACCGGCCAGTACCAGGTACTCGGGCACCAGTTGGATTTTTGTATACCCCGTTGACAGAAAACCGGCATTGAGATATAACGAAGCCCGCGTGGATGTTGCATCGCTGCCATGAAATCCCAGTAAAACGCTGGCTGTATCACGGTTGGTAAAACCGCTGCAGGTAAATTTATTCACCTGCAAACTATCACTAAATCGTATCGAACTCACACCGGCCCTGAAAAGGAAATTCATATTTTCACTGTGACTGTCGAGGGAAATGTCATTTATTGTTACAGCACCCAGTTCCAGCTGTTCCGCCTGTACCATGAGCGACAGGGAATTATCCTTTGCATTTACCTTACCTTCGAAAGTACTCCCTTCAGCAATTCTCATTTGGGGAAGGAAAATATCCATTAGCTCCCCTGTCTTCTTTACCTTACCCACAAAAGTGAATTCATGGGCCTCCGTTTTCTTACTGCTGAGTGTAGTCAGAGCCGGTACATACAGCGACATAAAATGCAAGAAAGTTTTGTTCAGGGTTGAGAAATTATAATTACCCGCTATCCTCAGGTCCAGGAAATCTGAGAGCAGTGTAAAATCTCTCCTTTGCCCCAATACTGTTTCCACAGATACTTTATCGGCACTGATGGATTTGCTGCCTTCGGTATACAATATATCTTCTACCAGAACGGTACCTTCGGCATTGTCGAGGGTATTTCCCGTCAGACTGATATTTACATCCGCAGAAAAAACCGGGTTGCTGTCTCGTTTCACAAAGTTCAGGTCAGCAAGGTCAACTTTTCTCAAGGATGAATTAAAATTAAAAACCGGAAGATTACCCGTAAAATCAATTCCCCCCTGAAAATCCATATCCAGGTGTTGATCCGACACCAGCACTTCCCCCGAAAAAAGCCGTTGCGCAAACCTTCCGTTCAGATGAATGGTTTTATAGTTATACCCGTTGAAGTATAAGGATGAAATATCACCATTCAGTTTAGCGTTGACATTCTTTAACAGGAAACTCCTGCCTTCTACTTCGGTTTTCATACTGACCTTCCCAAGGATATGCTCCATTCCATAGAGCCTGCCTACATCCACATCAAACAAGGTAAGATGCCCTTTGTAGGTGGTATTCCTGTCTTCATCACCAATTTTAAGATTCAGGTCGGAGCTGATATAGCCAACATCAGTATACACATTTCCATAGGCGACAAAATCATTATAGAAACCATTGAACTGACCCTTGAACCTGATATCACCCATGCGCTGCACCTGCACGGGCAATTCAATGGTCTTCATGCTGTCAAACGGCCATGAAGGAATGGTTTCAATATCCCGTTTCGTAAACCTGATCTCCTCGGCATTTAATTCAATGTAGGTTTCAAAAAAATCAGGCAAACCCGTCATGCTGACATTGCCTTTAAAATAAGTGTCCTTCGTATAAATCAATTCAAGATTCTTTCCTTTGAAACGGTCCACAGTTCCTGAAACATAGCCTTTCAGTTCCAGATTTCTGTTCAGATGATTCAACTCTGATGCAAAAAAAGCAAGATCGGTAAAATCCACTTTGCTTTTATCAAAAGTGGCGGTCCATTTAACTTTTGAAATGAAGTCTTCGAAATCTTCCATACCGTTAAAGTCAAAACGGATATTGGCGTGAACATCGCTGCCGTCCGTTTGAATCCTTAACGCTTCAAATTGCATCCTGCCGGGCGAAATATGCGCTTTTGCGGAGAGTTCATTGAGTGCAAAGCCACTCTTTTCAACGAAGGAAATATGCCTCATTAACAGCTTCAGGGAATCGCCTGATGGTTCGAGGTCCTCAAGGATTACATTTAATTTTTGCAGGGAGATGTCTTCCCAGTCAATGCCTTTTCCGGTATCGTCAAATTTAAAATCCCGGTAAGTCAGGAAACTGTTTTTCAATTCCACACGTCCCACAGAAATATCCCATGATGACTTTGACATAGTATCCTTTTCAGCGGATGTAAAATAGTCGATGATGAAATCAACATTATAGTCCCTCGGCTCCTTGTATCTCTTGAGTCCCACCCTGGCATTTTCTATCTGCACATTGGAAATGGCGAGTTTTTGCTCACTATAGCTGAAATTTGCAACTGATAGTTTCAGTGACGGCAGGTATAAGAGGGTATCCTTCTGCAGGTCTTCCACATATACACCATGAAGCACCAGGCTGCGGAACAGACGGATATCCACCGCATCTATTCTCACCACAGTTTTCAGTTCACCCGACAAAAAAGAAGCCGCACGTTGTACCAGCCAGCTTTGAACAACAGGCACCTTTACAACCATCCTGATTGCCAAAACTACCAGTAAAATAAGTACCAGTAAGGATATCGATATGTTTCTGAGACGTTTGATCCCGGTATTACATTAAGGAAATTGATAAATATGAAGGCGAAACTAAGTTCTTATTGCTAAGGTTAGTATATTTTTGTGAAAGTATTATGAACACAAAGCCGGTTTATATTCTTGGAATTGAATCTTCCTGTGATGAAACCTCCGCTGCCGTGAGTAAAAACGGAAGAATTCTTTCCAATATTACTGCGGGCCAGGAAGTACATGCCAGGTATGGAGGTGTTGTTCCCGAGCTGGCGTCGAGGGCGCATCAGCAGCACATCGTTCCGGTGATCTCGGCAGCTTTGGAAGATGCCGGTGTCCGTAAAGAAGAACTCCATGCCATCGCCTTTACCAGGGGGCCCGGCCTTATTGGTTCCTTGCTGGTAGGATCTTCATTTGCCAAAACCATGGCTTTATCTCTGAATATCCCTTTGATAGGTGTGAACCATATGCAGGCCCATGTTATCGCTAACTTTACATTCAGAGAAAACCAGGAAGCCTTCTCTCCCGGGTTTCCGTTTCTATGCCTCACCGTATCAGGCGGCCATACGCAGATTGTACTTGTGAAGGATTTCCTGCACATGGAAGTTATCGGACAAACAAAAGATGATGCTGCAGGGGAAGCTTTTGATAAAGTGGCTAAAATGCTGGGACTCCCCTACCCGGGAGGCCCCTATGTAGATAAAATGGCAGGGAAGGGAAATAAAGACGCTTATAAATTCCCTCATCCGCATGCTCCCGGCCTTGATTTCAGTTTCAGCGGATTAAAAACAGCTGTGCTTTATTTTTTACAGCGGGAAAGATTGGTTGATCCGGATTTTCCCGGTGAGAAAATGGCGGATGTTTGTGCCAGTGTACAGGAAACCATTGTGCGTATTCTGCTTGAAAAACTTCAACTGGCCGCCCGGCAAACAGGCATTACCGATATAGCGCTTGCCGGAGGCGTCTCGGCAAACAGCAGCCTGAGAAAAGGATTTTCAGCACTCGGTAAACTCCATCAATGGAAAACATATATTCCTGATTTTGAATTTTGTACTGACAACGCGGGTATGATTGCCGCTTATGCTTATTACAAATATCTCGACCATGACTTTTGCAACCTCGACGTGCTGCCCCTGGCCCGGCTTCCGATAGGAACAGCGCGCGCACCATTTGTTTAAAAAAAATAAGGATCACCGGTATCCTCCGCATATATCCTGTGTAGTTTAGGGGTAACAAATTAAAAAAAATGGAAAACAACAAACAAGGTGGCAACCATTCGAACAAGGTACTTATCGCGCTGCTCGTTGCATCGCTGGCATTAAATGTCTGGCTTTTTATGAGTAAATCATCCATGCAGGATGATCATCGTGTAGAAAAAGAAAACCTGATCACCGCAAACCTTGATATTGAAAAGGAACTCAATGAAACCTATACCGAGTTAAATCAATTCAAGGGAATTAATTCAAGGCTCGACAGCCTCCTTCAGGAAGCTAACGGTAAAGTAGATGAGCAAAAGGCAAAAATCCAGGAGCTGATGCGCAAAGAATCAAATTCGGCAAAACTCAACAAGCAATTACAGGCCGAATTGAATGAACTTAAAAAACTTCGTGATGAATACCTGGAAAGGATAGATGCCCTCCTGGTTGAAAATGAAAAATTAAAGCGTGAGAAAAACGAACTCAACAGTACGGTTGATTCCCTCACGAGAAACCTCGAAAGTACCGTTAACACCGCTTCCGTTATTCGTGCTGAATATGTCAAGGTTTCCGCTTTCAAAAGGAGGAACAACGATAAATACAGCTCTACCGCCATGGCTAAGCGAACCAATAAAATTGAAACCTGCTTCACACTTCTCGAAAACAAAATCGCCAAAGCGGGTGAAAAAACGGTGTATCTGCGGATTATCGAACCCGGTGGGAAAGTGTTGGGTAACCGCTCGGAAGGCAGCAGCAGTTTTAAGAAAGCGGGATCGCCGGAAGAATTACTTTACACGATTACCAAAACCATTGACTACCGGAACGAAAAAGAGGATGTGTGTATGGATTGGGAAGAGCAGGACAGGGTGTTTACCTCCGGCACCTACATGGTAGAAGTTTATGTAGACGGCAATTTCTCAGGCTTCTCCTCTATCGTGCTCAGATAAACCTTCGTCAATAATAAAAACAAAGGGCTGTCCTGAGGACAGCCCTTTGTTTTTATTAAAATCCGGGGTAACTTTTATAATAAGGTTCAACCTTTAAGAAGGTTTGCACAAAAAAGGGTATCCGCTCCTTCCTCCGAACCCTGTATGAGTTCCATGCTAACAACGCTGAAGCCATGTTCATGCACCATTTGAGACACACGGTCTTCATTTTCTTCTTTGAATACCGAACAGGTAATATAAACCAAACGGCCACCGGGTTTAAGCATGCCTGCCACGCGAGCGGTGATGCCTGCCTGTAATGACAGGTAGTACTTCAGTTTTTCCTGCGAAAAAAAAACCATCTGTTCCGGGTTTCTTGTCCACGTTCCTGAACCGCTGCAGGGCACATCGGCAATGATACCGTCAAACCTGCTTCTATAAAAGTCATGATCCCCGCCACCGGCAAGATCCAGCACCAGCGAAGTATAAGAGGTTATTCCGTTACGCCGGAAACGTATATCCAGGTTATCAAGTACAGATTTTCGGTTATCACTAACCGTTAAGATCACTCCGGGCTCCTTCTCCATCAGCAAAAGGCTCTTTCCGCCCGAGGCAGCACAGGCATCATACCAGCATTCCCCTGCTTTAGCAGTCATTGCTTTAGCGGTTTTCTGTGAAGAGAGATCCTGGACTTCGGCCCATCCTTTTTCAACAATACCCGTCTCCCCGATTTTAGATGAAGGATGGAGGCACCAGGCATATGGCCATTCACCGTGTTTAACAAAAGCCATACCCGCATTTTTCAGGGCAGCCTCTGCCTGTATCTGATAGCGAGGTCTGACCCTGATCCAGACACCCGGCTTCCTTAATAATGCCAGTGAAAATGCCTGTACATCAAAAACCGGGCTGCAACTACTGCCATAGGGAAAAGCAGGCTTATCTTCTATCTCCGGGAAAAGCCCCTTCAGTACGCGGAGCTTGTCCTCCACCGGCAAATTAATATCCAATCCATTAAACTCGTGACCTGCGGAGGCAAGTATCTCTTCCGCAAGGGCTGAACCCGTATCATTTGTAAGATAGAACGAGGCGCCCAACTGCGTCGCAGGCGACATATCCCGAAAAAGGAAAAAAGCCCTGTACCAGGCATAACATAATTCCTTTATCCAGCGCCGGTCGCGGGAACCAAACTTTTTATGCTTGCGGAAATAATTCCTCAGGTAATGATGCAAAGGAATAGTTCCGTCATATTCCCCTGTAAGAAACAAGGCAACATGGAGATACCTGTGCAGACCGCTCATATATTGTTTCCAAAGCTATAAAGAAAAAGACCGATGAATACACCGGTCTTAATTTCCTGAAGATTTAAATTATAATTCACCCTTCTCAGATGTCCATTTTCATCTGCGACTTGTCCTCTTTGGAAGGTGGCTGAAACAACTCAGGCTGTTTCTTGCGCAGTTTTTGCTCCTCTTCTGCGGTTGCAGGAACCACCTTCAATACGGGGAATTTGGTAATAACATTTCCCTGAACTCCCCTGGCCTTTATCAGCTGGCTGCCGAAATGAACCACCGACTCGAGGTTGCGCAGCTTGGGTTTAGGCCGCAACCTGACAATCACTGTTGGGCCTTCCTGAGCTGAACTTACCGACAAGTAAAGGACTTTACTTCCGGCGCTGCCTTTGGTGAGGTCATACGCCTTATCCCGGGTAACTCCACCAACGGTGAAACGCTTCATCATGATCGCCCCACGCGGGCCATCCTGATAAATCATATTATACACGGTGTTTTCGTCCAGGTCCTTTCTAAATATGGCAACATGTATGATGTCCTTTCCGACATAGCCCTTTTCCTGGATCCTCGTCACCACCAGCTTGCCATCCTGTGTAATGGCGATCACATCATCGATATCAGAACAATCGGTGATATACTCATCTTTCTTCAAACCATACCCCACAAAGCCTTCAGTACGGTTCACGTACAGTTTGGAGTTATTGATTACTACCTTGGAAGCGATGATATTTTCGAATTCGGAAATTACTGTTTTCCGCTCCTTTCCCTTTCCAAACTTCTTCAGCAGATTTTTGAAATAATTTACTGTATAGGTCCGTATGTTTTCGAGATCGTGTTTAACAGACAGAATCTCTTCATCCAGTCCCTTAATATGTTCATCGGCTTTGAAAGCATCGAACTTTGAAATACGTTTGATTCTGATTTCAGTCAGCCGGATAACATCATCATCAGTAATTTCCCTGAAGAAACGCTTTTTATACGGCTTTAATCCTTTGTGAATCGTATCCAATACGGCTTCCCAGGTTTCACACTCTTCGATGTTCCGGTATATTCTCTTTTCGATAAATATTTTCTCAAGAGAACTGAAATGCCATTCTTCTTCCAGTTCGGCAAGACGGATCTGCAATTCGCGCCGCAACAACTCCTGTGTATTTAAAGCGCTCAATCTCAGGATTTCATTAACGGAAAGAAACTGAGGCTTACCATCCACGATGACGCATGAATTCGGAGAAATGCTCACTTCACAGTCGGTGAAGGCATACAATGCTTCGATGGTCTTGTCCACATCCTCCGATGAGTCGGGATGCAGGTGGATGATAATTTCCACTTTGGCTGCGGTATTATCTTCCACTTTCTTCACCTTTATCTTGCCTTTATCATTAGCGTTAAGGATAGATTCAATCAGTGAAGATGTGGTTGTTCCGTATGGGATTTCACGGATGGCCAGCATTTTTTTACTGAGCTTTTCAATCACCGCGCGCACGCGTATACGACCGCCCCTGAGGCCGTCATTGTATTTTGAAAAATCAGCGATACCGCCGGTAATAAAATCAGGAAATATCTGCACCTTTTTTCCTCTGATGGCATCGATGGAAGCCTCTATCAGCTCACAGAAATTGTGCGGCAGAATTTTACAGGCAAGTCCTACGGCGATCCCCTCTACGCCCTGGGCCAGCAGTAAGGGGAACTTCACAGGCAGGGTAACGGGTTCCTTATTCCGTCCGTCGTAGGAGGCCTGCCATATACTCGTTTTGGGATTAAAAACCACATCCAGGGCGAACTTGCTGAGGCGGGCTTCAATGTAACGTGCGGCGGCGGCGCTGTCGCCGGTATAGATATTCCCCCAGTTTCCCTGCGTATCGATAAGCAGGTCCTTTTGGCCCATTTGTACGAGTGCATCCCCGATACTCACATCACCATGGGGATGATACTTCATCGTATGTCCGATCACGTTAGCCACTTTGTTGTAGCGTCCGTCCTCCAGTTCCCACATGGAATGCAGTACACGGCGCTGAACAGGTTTGAGGCCATCGTCAAGATAGGGAACAGCTCTCTCAAGAATAACGTAGGAAGCGTACTCCAAAAACCAACTTTCGTACATGGTAGCTACCTGACCATGATGATCACCCGGCCCATGTCCGTTTGACTGTAATTTATCCTGTGTCATAAATCTCCTTTCTGATTAATTAAATAATACCCGCTCAGGCAATAAGTACCTCCGCGTCTTCACCGACACTCACTTCCGGAAGGGGCTCCAGTTCTTCTTCTATCTTCAGATTCCTGATGATAAACTCCTGCCGTTCCGGTGAATTCTTTCCCATATAATAATCCAACAGGTTATGCAGTGAAGTTTCACCTGTGAGGGTAACGGGATCAAGGCGCATTTTGCGGCCAATGAAATTTTTAAATTCTTCGGGGGATATTTCACCCAGTCCCTTGAATCTTGTAATCTCAGGTTTCGCCCCCAGTTTCCGGATGGCGATTTGCTTTTCCTGCTCACTGTAACAGTAAATGGTTTCCTTTTTATTCCGGACCCGGAAGAGTGGTGTTTGTAAAATAAACACATGCCCGTTTTTCACCACATCCGGAAAGAACTGCAGAAAGAAAGTAAGTAATAATAAACGTATATGCATTCCGTCCACGTCAGCATCGGTAGCGATCACAATACGGTTATATCGCAGGTTTTCGACCGAATCCTCCAGGTCAAGCGCATTCTGCATGAGGTTGAATTCCTCGTTTTCGTACACTATTTTCTTGGTAAGACCAAAGCAGTTCAGGGGTTTCCCCTTCAGGCTGAAGACGGCCTGGGTATTTACGTCACGGGCGATGGTAATAGAGCCGGAAGCCGAATCCCCCTCCGTAATAAAAAGCGTAGTATCGAGACGCTGCGGGTTTTTCAGGTCATTCAGGTGCACGCGGCAATCGCGCAGTTTTTTGTTATGCAGGTTCGCCTTCTTAGCACGCTCGTTGGCCAGTTTTTTTATGCCGGCAATTTCCTTTCTCTCCCGCTCACTCTGCAAAATCTTTTTCTTCCATGCCTCCGCGGTTTCGGGGTGTTTATGAAGGTAGTTATCGAGTTGCTGGGTTACAAACTCATTGATCCAGTTTCGGAGGGAGGGGCCACCCGGATAAGTATTAAGCGAACCCAGCTTTGTTTTGGTTTGTGATTCAAACACCGGCTCCTGGATTCTGATAGAAATAGCGGCTGTGATGGAGGTACGCACATCGCTGGGGTCAAAATCCTTCCCATAAAAATCGCGAGCCGTCTTCACCACTGCTTCCCTGAAAGCGGCGAGATGAGTTCCTCCCTGTGTGGTATGCTGCCCGTTTACAAAACTGTAATAATCCTCCCCATAAGAAGTCGTGTGCGTAAAAGCGATCTCAATGTCTTTTCCTTTGAGATGAATAACAGGATATAATGCTTCATCACTGATATTGGCCTGCAGAAGATCCAGCAACCCGTTTTCACTTCTGAATTCCTGCCCGTTAAAAATAATTTTTAGGCCTACATTCAGAAAAGTGTAATTCTTCAGCATGGTTTCAATATACTCTGCACGAAAATCATAATCCAGAAAAATATCCCCGTCAGGTTTAAAAATCACTTCGGTGCCGTCCTGAAGGTCGGTGGATTGTTCATTCTTCTGCTTTATCAACTCCCCTTTTTCAAATTCAACCCAGGTGGTTTTTCCCTGCCTGACACTCTGAACCCTGAAATAAGAACTCAGGGCGTTCACCGCCTTGGTACCCACTCCATTCAGTCCAACGGATTTTTGAAAGGCCTGGCTGTCATACTTACCCCCGGTATTGATCTTACTTACACATTCCACCACTTTTCCCAATGGAATTCCACGACCATAGTCACGCACCCGCACTTTACCATCACGCAATTCGATTTCTATCGACTTACCATAGCCCATCACATACTCATCGATGCAGTTATCGATAATTTCCTTCATCAACACATAAATACCATCATCCTTGGCCGAACCGTCGCCGAGTTTACCGATATACATACCGGGCCTCATCCGGATATGTTCTTTCCAGTCAAGCGATTGTATGCTGTCTTCTGTGTAGTTGTGATCTAAGGTTATCTGCTTCTTCGCCATATTTATATCTCCTGGTTATTCAAATTACGGGGTGCAAAAATCGGAAAAAGACACCGTAAGTATTTCAAAGTTACCAACAGGAAGGCTCCGGAACCAAGCGGGCACATTGCTTTATCAACAAGCGCACTCTGAAAAAAAATCCACAATTCATCAAAATATCTCTGAATCAAATTGAAATCCTGCAAATTGACAGAAATCTGATGCGCATCCGGGTTGAAAAAAGGCC
>CAZHSC010000084.1:0-14477 GCA_964534995.1 uncultured Bifidobacterium sp. | reverse complement strand
GCCCTGGTCGGTCAATCCTATTGAAATGGGGAGGATGCAACTGTATCTTCCCCTTTATATTTTAATGTAGCTGAAGGGAAATTACCTGTCCGGCCCTGGAAATAGTGGGGTCGAATGGAAAGGAGTCCTTTTATTATCCGGTTTTATTGAAACTGAAAATGCAGGAACACACCTGATAGCGATGCAGGTTAGTTCAGGCGTATTAATACGTGATTCTGAAATCCTGAACCCGCGAGGTTTAAGACCCCGCGGGTCTTTTTTAACATATTGACATTAAACAATGTGTGTTAAAATTTTGCAATTTTAATCCCTAAAATCTTCACAGGCAGCCCTTCTCTTATGTCCAATACTTGTCCTTCTATTTTTTATACCTTTTCGGATTAGCTAAAACTTCTCCTTTTAAATCCTATATACCATTTGCATTGAAATACATGTGAATTCCATTCCATGATAGCAAATTGAAAAAAACCGGATGATTTCCTTCCTGAATTATTCCAATGCCAATATTCCTGAATGAAATTTATTAATAAACAGTATTTTTGAATTGTATAAACTCTTTTTTACAATGGAGAAGTTAATTACAAATGATGGGTCCGCCACTATTTTTGATGCGAATCTCAATGACAGCTATCATTCCCGGCATGGGGCCCTCACCGAAGCCCGTCATCATTTTATTGAATCCGGTCTTAAAGAAGCCTTTGTCCGTTTTGGATTAAAGCTTAATGTTCTGGAAGCGGGTTTTGGAACCGGCCTTAACGCCTTACTTACTTTACAGGAAGCCAGAAAGCACCAAATGGAAATATGGTATACGGCTATTGAATTATTTCCCATATCCCCCGACTTGCTTAACAGCCTCGGTTTCGCTGTCGCAAGTGGTTTTCCCGAAGATGAAGTATTGTTCCGTCGTATGCATGACATTCCCTATAACGTAGCCGCCGAAGTAACGGATACCTTTGTACTGGAAAAGCGATTTTCGGATATCCTGGAATTTTCAGATCACCCTTACCGTTATCACCTGGTGTATTATGACGCTTTTGCACCTTCGGTTCAACCGGAACTTTGGACAAAAGAAGCTTTTTACCGGATTCATGATACCATGGCGCCGGTTGGAATGCTGATATGTCCGTTTTCAGATACCCGGGTTCAGCGCGCCCTGAAATCGGCAGGATTTACTGTGGAACTGCTGAAACAAAAGGATTCGGGAAGGATAACGCTCAGGGCTACCCGTAAATAATTACAAATTTGTATTTATGAACCCGGAAGCCGGGTATAAAAAACAGGACTACATAAATTTTTTTATGTCCTCTTCCAGTTCGTGAACCAGTTTAAATCCCGCCATTCTCCATTTAAGTTCTCCATCTTTGAATAACATAAGGGTAGGGACGCTCATAATGTGAAAACTTCTCGCGAGTTCTCCCTGTTCGTCTATGTCTAACTTTATAATCCTTGCCCTTTTGTCCAGTCTCTTTTCCAATTCACCGAGAATCTCGTCAAGATAAGTACAGGGCTCACACCAGGTGGCATAAAAATCTACCAGAATAGGTGTGTTTCCATTCAGGAGGTTTTTAAAACCTGCTTCATCCAATCCCGCAATACCATATTCCATATGGCAAATATACCATGAAAACCCCTGCCTGTGGTTCAGGACTTATTCTTCCCGTACAGTAAAGGAAGCTTGTGAATGCCTCCAAGAAATTTCCACATACTGCCAAAATACGCGATCAACAGGACAGCGGATAGGGCCCACCATAAGGATGGACTCAGCGTAATTGTTTTTCTTCCAACTTCGAAAAGCTGCCATAGTAGGGCGGCGCTTCCCAGCATGATGAATAATTTTCCGGTTTCATAAGGTACGGGATATATCTGTTGTCCTTTCAGATAAGATAAAAACAGCATCACCGTATAACAGATGAAAGTGGCCCAGGCCGCTCCCGTATATCCCATCACAGGGATTAACCAGACATTAAATACAATCGTTATCACTGCACCCAGCAATGAAAGCCAGGCACCATAAGCGGTTTTCCCGCTCAGTTTATACCATATGCCTATATTCAGATAAATACCCAAAAAGAGGTTTGCCGCCAGCAGAATGGGAACCACATGTAAGCCTTCATGGAATTTTTCACCAATAAATATTTTGATGATGTCCATATAAAACATTACCCCTAAAAAAATAATACATGCTGCCAACACGAAGTAATTCATCACACGGGCAAATAATACACGACTGTGTTCCTTGTGCTGCTGACTGAAATAGAAAGGTTCTGCAGCATACCGGAAGGTTTGAACGAAAAGGGTCATGAGGATACTGAGCTTGTAACAGGCACTGTAAATTCCCAGTTGCTCCATGGCGACAGAGGGATCAGCGATGAGGTATTTTAATATTGCCCGGTCAAGGGTTTCATTAATCATTCCGGCAAATCCGGCTACAAGCAGAGGAAGGCCGTAGAGGAGCATTTGCCTAATCAGGGACCATTGATATCCCCTGTTTTCACTGCGCATTTGCGGCAGGAGCAACAGCAGGGTGATTCCGCTGGCAGCAAGGTTTGATAAAAAGACATAGCCCACACCGGTAGTAGGATCCAGGGCGCTTCCGTTTATGCCGGGTAGCACCAGTAAAAGGAAAAGATTAAGCCCGATATTTATGAAGATCCCGCAGAGCTTTATTAATGCAAAGCGCAACGCTTTGTTTTGCTGCCGCAGGCGGGCGAATGGCAATGTGGAGAGGGTGTCAAATGCAAGAATCAAAGCAAACCAACGGATGTATTCCGGGTGTTCCGGATGCCCCAGATCCGCGGCAATAGGTTCCGCGAACAACAGCAGTAAAGTGGTAAAGATACCTGTGGTGATGAATAGCGTTAACTGGGCATTCCCATACACATTTTCGTGCTTTGCCTTCTTACTTACAAAGTGGAAGAAAGCAGTTTCCATACCCATTGCATATAATACCATCAGAAAAGTGATATAGGCATAAAATTCCGAAACCACCCCATAATCGGCAGGGGCGAATATACGTGTGTAAAGTGGGACAAGCAGGTAATTGAGAAGCCTTCCGACAATACTGCTTAATCCATAAATGGCTGTTTGCCCCGCCAGGGCCCGTATCTGGCTCACGAAGGTAGCCTTGGTGTTATTTTCAGCAAATCTAATGTTTGGAATGGTAAGTCGGTACAACCTCCGTCTTTCTGAATGTAATTTTCCGGCAATCATAGCCTGGTTCATGAAAACCTTGTTTATGGAGCTTTAGCAAGGAAGGGAGAGTTCTTAATCAGGGGAAATCACAGCCCGGAGCGGCCGTATTGCTGCTTTGCTCCAGCCGGCAGCCTGCAAAGGTCAGGGGCCTGATAAAATTTGCCGCCGGGAAATGCCGTATTCAGGAAAGAGATTATCTTTGTTTTAAACCTGGATGTTATGAAAAAGATTTTACCCTTCGTGTTATTGCTTTTAAGTTTTGTTTTTATGGGTTGCCCTTATGGCGCTGAAGTACCCATTGATGACGGCAAAACAAAAATCGAAGAAAAGCTATTGGGGAAATGGGAATCTAAAAGTTCGAGCGACTATGATTATATAGTTTCGAAAAAGGATGATTCAACCTATAAAATCGAGAAAAAACCACGGGGGGACGGGGATGTAACCGTATATCTGGCATTTATGTCGGTAATTGGCACCAATCGTTTCTTAAATGTTTGGGAAGAACAAAACAGTACTCAGACTTTTTACTTTTATAAAATGGATATTTCCGGCAGCGGTGCTAAACTTACATTGTCGCCTGTTACGGATAATATCAAAGAGAAATTTGAAACTTCCGCCGAGTTGAAAGCATTTTTTGAAAAGAACATGAATCTCAGCTTTTTTTACAGCAAAGATGATGAAGTGTATATCAGAGCTGATTGAGCCCATCGTGCCCCTTGATAAAATTCCTGGCCGGTAAATAAATTTTATAAACTAATCTATAAATCCAACTCCAGCAAAACAGGGCAATGGTCGGAATGTTTCGCTTCGGGAAGAATCACGCAACGCTGCAGGTTTTTTTCCAGGTTTTTGGTAGCCATCAGGTAGTCAATTCGCCAGCCTAAATTTTTAGCCCGCGCATTGGCCCTGAAACTCCACCAGGTGTATTGGTGCGGTTCCTGGTTAAAAAAACGGAAGGTGTCAATAAAACCACTATTCATAAATTGTTCCATCCACTCCCTTTCTTCCGGAAGAAAGCCCGATGATTTCGCGTTGCTGACAGGATTGTGAATATCTATCGGACGGTGGCAGATATTGATGTCGCCGCCAATGATGAGATGACTTCTTTTTTTCTTCAGTTTTTTAATATAGTCATCAAACCATGCCAGCCATTTCATTTTATAATCCTGTCTGTGGTCGCCGCTGGATCCGGATGGCACATATACACTCATTACGGATACATTACCATAATCGGCACGTATGATCCGCCCTTCTTTATCCACCTCCGCGTTTCCGGAACCGATTTCAATATGGTCGGGTTCCTGTTTGCTGAAGATGGCCACCCCGCTGTAGCCTTTCTTTTGCGCGGGGTGCCAGTAGTTGAAATACCCGTCATTTTCAAATACCGGCAGGTCAAGCTGGCCCGGCTCCGCTTTTATTTCCTGCAGTAAAATGATATCAGGTTGTATACTCTTTAACCATTCCATCCATCCTTTGTTGAGCGCGGCGCGGATACCGTTTACATTGTAAGTAATTATTTTTCTCTTTGCCATATTCTGATGTACGAATGTAAAACAGCTGGTGAAATATACACAAGGAAAAGACGTAAAATAAATATAAAGCGTTAGTATGATGGTAAATCCTCTGTATTTTTAAAGCGCTATTGGATAAAAAAGTATTTTACGTTTTAATGGCAGCCTGCTTCTGCCTGTCGTTCAGCCTGTATGCCCAGGACCTGAACAATGCGCGCGTGCGTTTTGTGGTACCCTCCTCCGATACCATTCAACTGGATTCGCTGAGTATTATTCCGGGAAGCGTGGAGGTGTATAGCGGGGATACCTTAGTTCCTTCGCATTATTATTCAGTGCAGTATTCCCGGTCGCTACTTTATTTTAAACCGCCTTTACCGGAGGGCCTTGATTCAGCCGTACTACGCGTCGCTTTCAGGGTTTATCCTGTCGCCTTTGAGAATCCTTTGTTCTTACGTGACCGTAAATTGCTGGAAAGGCCGGCGGCGTCAACCGGTACCGCACCTTATACGGAAAAGATGTCGGATAAAAGCGCTTCGCTTTTCGGACTGGAAGGACTGACGCGCTCAGGTTCCGTTTCGAGGGGGCTTACCATTGGTAGTAATCAGGACGCGGTAGTGAATTCGAGCCTCAACCTGCAGCTTGCCGGGCGGATCAGCGGCAATATAGAGGTACTTGCCGCCATTACCGATGAAAATATTCCTGTTCAGGCGGAAGGAAACACGCAGCAATTGCAGGAATTTGATAAAGTGTTTATTCAGTTAAGCAATGACAAGCATAAACTGATTGCCGGAGATTATGATGTGCGCAATCCGGAAGGATATTTTATGCGGTATTTCAAAAAGGCGCAAGGCGGCCTGTACAGCTATTCTGAACAATTGTCCCGTAAAAATGCTTCGCCCCTTACCCTTGCTGCCGGACTGGGCGCTGCGGTATCACGAGGCAAATTTGCACGCAATGTGATAAACGGCATTGAATCAAATCAGGGACCCTATCGCCTGCGAGGTGCCGAAAATGAACTTTTTATTATCGTGATGTCGAATTCGGAAAGGGTGTTTATTGACGGGCTGCTGCTGGAAAGAGGGCAGGACAGGGATTATATAATTGATTACAATACCGCGGAAATCACTTTTACCACACGAAGGCTCATCAATAAGGATATGCGCATAACCGTGGAGTTTCAGTATGCGGACAGGAATTACGCGCGTACCCTGCTCACCGGCTTCGCATCGGTGAAAGACAGCCGCTTTCGCGCCGGCATAAACCTGTACTCGGAACAGGATAGCAAAAATCAACCCTTGCAGCAGGACCTGAGTCCCGCCGATAAAGCCATCCTGGCCCGGGCCGGCGATGACCTTTCCGGCGCATTTAAAACAAGCGGCGACAGTGTGGCTTTTAATGTCAATGAAATCCTGTATGCGCGTATAGATACCACCGTTAGTGCGGTGCTATATCCTTCAGTGTATGTATATTCAACAAGTCCTGACAGTGCCTTTTACAGGGTTTCCTTCAGCAATGTAGGGCAGGGTAGAGGCAATTATATTGCCGTAGATGGCCTTGCCAACGGCAGGGTGTACCGCTGGGTAGTCCCGGTGAATGGAATTCCACAGGGTGCTTACGAGCCTAAAGTCTTGCTGATTTCTCCCAAGCAAAGACAAATGGCCAGCGCTTTTGCCGCGTATAGTATCAATGCCGGGACTTCTGTTGGTGTTGAACTGGCAGTCAGCAAAGACGATGTTAACCGTTTTGCAACCAAAGACAAGGCAAATGACGACGGATTGGCCGCCAGGCTCACCTTTAACCATCAGCGCCCGTTGAACAACGCAAAGCCGGAAGGATGGATAATGTCCGGACAATTGCAGACGGAAGTGAATGATGAATATTTCCGCCCGGTGGAGGTATACCGTGCCGTTGAGTTTGTACGGGACTGGAATACCGCTACACTGGATCCCTTTGACAGGGAATGGCTGTCGAATGTACAGCTGGGCCTGCGTAATTCAAATTCGGGTGATATCAGGTATCAGTTGAAATCACTGCTTAGGGGAAATACTTACAGGGGACTGATGCACGCCCTCAATGGCTTTTTGCAGCAGGAAAAATGGACCCTGCGCTGGGACGCGAGTCTGTTGAGTACCAGCGGCAAGGGCATTGAAAGCTCCTTCCTCAGGCATAAAGATGAAATCACAAGGAGTATTGGTTCCTGGATTCCGGGTATCAGGTTTGAGCAGGAAAGGAACGCCCTGAAAATGGCAGGTAGCGACAGTCTGGCTCCCAATGCATTTCATTTCAGGATCGCGGAGGTGTTTTTCAGCAGACCTGATTCGGTGAAGCTTTTTATGAAGGCTTCTTTCAGTAAAAGGGAAGACGATGCGGTACGCGGCCGGGATTTTAAACTGTCAACAAGCGCCGATATGGCCTCCTTTAATATCGCATGGAATAAAAGCCAGCGGCAGAAAGTATCTTTCATTATGAATTACCGTAAATTAAGGATCCTGGATACCCTTATTACCTCTATTATACCGGGGGAAAGCGCCACCGGCAGGCTGGACTATTCACTGAATGCCGGCAAAGGATTGCTGAGCCTGAATACTTTTTATGAAGGAGGTACAGGAAGGGAACCGAAGCGCCTGTATTCATATATTGAAGTGGCGCCCGGTACAGGTACGTATAGCTGGAACGATTATAACAGTGACGGAATACCGCAATTGAACGAATTTGAAGTGGCGGTGTTTCAGGACCAGGCCAGTTATATCAGGATTTTCAGCAATACCGATGAATATGTGAAAGTATTCTTCAATCAGTTTAATGCGGTAATTAATATTAATCCCGCCGTGAAATTCACAGGCGGTGACAAGCCCTTTTTTTCCAGGTTCAGCCTTTTGTCATCCTTTCGCTTTGATAATAAATTAACCGGCAGCGCCGGCGATATTGATAACTGGAACCCGGTTCCCGGTATTATTCCGGATACCGTATTGATCAGTACGCAATCCTCAGGCAGGCATACTTTGTTTTTCGACCGGAGCAGTTCAAAATTCGCAGCCGACATCAGCTGGCAGGAGCAACGGATAAGACAATTACTCGCTAACGGTATCGATACACGAAATACAAATGGACTGAGCACTACCCTGCGCTGGAATATCACCCCCTGGTTTGGGTGGCAGCAGAAAATGGAAGTAAGCAGAAAGCTAAGCGAAGTCGAGGCTTTTGCAAGCCGGAATTTTTCAATTGCCGCAAAGGAAAGCGACAGTAAATTGAATTTCCAGCCCGGAAGTATTTACCGTGTTACGCTTTCGTACAGGTATAAAGTAAAGACCAATGAATATTCGGAATCCTCAGCCGAAGAAGCCACGGTAAGTGATGCCGGGATGGAATGGAGGTATAACTCGGTGAAAAAAGGATTGCTGACGGCACGTGTAAACCTGGTGAACATTACTTATAACGCGGAGTCGAATACCTCCCTCGCCTTTGAAATGCTCGAAGGCCTCAAGAAAGGTACCAACCTGACCTGGGGAGTCAGTATTCAACGTAACCTCGGCAGCAGCCTGCAACTGAGTATTAACTATGAAGGACGAAAGCCGGCTGGAATCAATACCATCCATACTGGGGGGGCACAGGTGCGCGCCTACTTTTAAAAATTCAGAGCGGGGTTTGCTGCAGGAGGGTATTAACCTTACTTTAAAGTCAGCGTTGCCACCCCAATCTGGTTGCTCTCGCAGTAAAGTTCAATGGTATAAAGTCCGGGATTATAGGTATTCCCCTTTTCCCAGTAAACACAAAGATCCGTATTTCGGTTTTCATACATGATGGATTCCTTCGTGGTGTAAAGGGTGGCCTGCCCGTTGTAAATGAAGGTTTCACTGGTGGTAGACATCACCGCTCCATCAGGGCTCAATACCCTGACAAAAATATCTTTAGGGCCTTTTTCCACGACCAGATTTTCCATAATCGTAAAGCAGGTTTTGATACGGTCTGTACTTTTTGCTTTGGTTGTTTCAATTTCCTTACCGCTGGATTTGTACTTCACACCTAAAGCTTTCAGGTTGGTGGTTTTTAAAACGGAGGCAATAGCTACTTTGTTGGCGAGAACACTGTTTTCCTGCGTCAGAGAGCTGACCTTGGTGTTTGCGGAAGTAAGATTTTGGTTCAGGGAAACATTTTGCTCGGAGAGCATTTTATTGGCAATATTCAATGAATCTATCTGAGCAATGTAGCGCTGATTAAGTTCCTTCAGTGATGAAAGTTCATCCTTGGCCTTCCGCAGTTGTGCGGCATCACCGCTGTTAATCAGCTTTTGAATCTGCGCAATCTTCAAACGGATTTCTTCGTCTTTGGCTGAAAGCTGATTTTGCAGGCTGGCGTTCTCCTGATTTAATTTCTCATATTCCGTTTTTACGCGCTGCAGTTCCGCCGACAATGATTCTTTTTCGGCCATGGTGGTATCCAACTCACGGCTTACCTGCTCCAGATGTGTCTTCTTATCGAAGAATTGCCATAATAATAAAGCATTGACTCCTAATAATATAGAAATTACAATTATGACGATGACTTTTTTGGAATCCTGGTCTTTTTCCTGTTCAGGGTTTGTCATAGACGAAGCTTTTGTAGAAATTAGTTAGGCTTAGGCCTCGAAATTATAATAATTTCTTCGTGATTGGCTTCTTTCAACCTATTTTTTCAATCTAAAGGAATAAAAATATCCTCCTCTATTTCCTGAGTCATCCAATTTCTTTTCACTTTTTTAAAGTTTACAGCCCTCTTTTATGAATGTCTTCCAGGTATGCTGAGAGAAAAAGTCATTCAGTTACCAGGCCCGTTCCGGTACTCCCATCGCAGGCTGAATGCAGCTGTTTATATGCCGGGAAAGAGAAGGACAGGAGGGCTCTTTTACATTTAATTTATCGGAAATCAAGGACATATAGGCGTTGATCTCTGATTATTTCATCCGTATACTGTTAATAAAATATTAACAATGAGGCGGAGTCATTGATTAGTTCTTGCTTCATAAATTGGCAACTCATAACTTGCAGTCCTTTATTCTCTGTCAGCAGAGGATGTGTTTCCATTATTTCTGCCGGCGGCGCTAAGGGGTCCCGCATCCGGATGAGCAGCGATGATGGAAGTTTGAAAATGATAAAAACAAGCATGATGAATACTTACACCACTACCATTACTTTCAGCAGGCAAGCCATCGCTGAGAGAAGCAGGACTATTGCATCATTACCTTTTAAAACGGTAAAATGGTTTTTGCTCTTGTCCGTGATTTTATTTTCCGGTTCCCTGCAGGCACAAACTCTGGTGGCCGGGTGGGATTTTCAGACGACCACCAATGGTGGTACTGCCACCGCCGCTTCGCCGGCGACTCCAAAGGTGTACGTTGCCAACTTCGGCACTGGCACCATTTACTTTGATGGCACCAATGGCTCAAGTACCTGGTTTGTACCAGCCAGTGGATCCACCAACACCGAACTGAATGCATTTAGCGGGACTGCCATCAACGCGGGAACCGGTTTCTCCACCACCACCACCGGTGCTGCCAGCCTCACCATCGTAGGTGGGGCTTCACAGGCCGCCAATGGTAAGTACGCTATCTTCTCTTTCAGCATGAGTGGATATGTGAACCTGGTAGTAAGTTATGCTTCCCAGCGTACTGCTTCCGGATTCACCAGCCACACCTGGGATGCACTGACACCGCCACTACGCTGGCCATCGTTCAGACCTGTTCCTGTATCCCTCCTGCCATCAATTCCGTTTCCACCATGCCCTCCTGCAACGGAGGTAATAACGGAAGTATAGACATCACCGTTATCGGAGGCGTTTCCCCCTATACTTTTGCCTGGAGCAACGGCGCTGTCACTGAAGATCCAACGGGACTCAGCGCGGGTACTTATTCCGTTATCGTAACGGACGCGGTACTATGTACCGATACCTTTTTTGTAAGCGTGAATGAGCCTTCGCTGATCACTTCCTCGGTGTTGCTTACAAATCCGGGTTGCCAGGGTTCCGCCGATGGAAGTATCAACTTAAGTGTAAGCGGCGGTACTCCCGGTTATACCTACCTGTGGGATAATGGTGCGGTCAGTGAAGATATCAGCGGTTTGACACAGGGCCTGTACAGCGTAAGCATTACAGATGCCAACGGATGTACTTCCAATAATTTCGGAGTGCTGACCGACCCGGGGCCTTTCACGCTCACTGCCAACAGCTATCATGAAAGTTGTTTTGGTTTGAACAACGGCGCCATCGATATCAGCGCTTCCAATGATACCATGAACATAACAAATCCGGGACTGCTCATTTCCGAATTCCTTGCGGATCCTGCCGGGGCGGATTCTTCAAAGGAATGGGTGGAACTGATCGCGACTAAATTCATAGATTTTTCACAAACACCTTATACGGTCATCCTGGCCAATAACGGTACCGCCACTACGAATGGTTGGGTGCAGGGCGGTGTCGCTTCCGCTACTACCAACGGAACCTACGCCTTTCAGATATCCTCAGGCATCGTAGTTCCCGGCGATATAGTATACATCGGCGGCAACGCCATGGCCGTAAACGGAAATAAAGTACGCGTCATTGATATCACCTCAAATACTGGCGATGGAGGTATAGGTACCGCCACCACCGGGGGAGTATTGGGAAATGGAACTACCAACGCCGATGCTATCGGGGTGTTTTACGGACCTGCGTCTTCATTAACGCCCGCTTCGGTCCCTGCCGATGCTATATTCTACGGACTTGGAACCGGCAGCGCCGTGGTTTCGGGAGGCACTGCCGGCTTTACGTTGCCGGTTAATGATGCCTACAATGGCGGATATTTGCAAAGCGGCAGTTTCCTGGCGCCCAACCCCGGCACTTCCAGAGTGAAGGCTACCGGAGGTTATAATACCCTTACAGGTTCCTTTACGCCCCGTGTGTGGACTACAGATACAACTATAACGGATGGGATATCCGCAATCAGCGTGACTTCTGGCAATACCTATTTGTGGTCAACAGGTGCCACCACTGAAGATATTAACGGCCTCAGCGGAGGACCCTATACGGTTACCGTGACCTCAGGTACCGGATGTACCGCCTCCCTGTCAGTAACGATCAACAGCGCCTCCTTCATGAGTACATCCGCTGTTATTTTTGATGTAACCTGCTTTGGTTTAAATGATGGCGCCATCGATGTAACAGCATCCGGAGGCGCAAGCCCTTATACATACCTCTGGAATGACGGGGATATCAATGAAGACAAAGCCGCTGTTACTGCCGGCGTGTACGTTCTAACCCTTACCGACGCCAACGGATGTATGCTAACGGATACCTTTATTGTTAACCAACCCAATGATTTAACCTACACAGCTGTGGTTACCAACACCTCCTGCGTAGGCGCCTCCGATGGTGCAATTGACTTAACAGTTACGGGAGGTACGCAACCTTATACTTTCGGCTGGTCAACAGGAGCTATTACCGAAGATATCCTGAATCAGCCGGCATCCTTTTACTTTTTTAACATTACCGATGCCAATAACTGCGGAATCGGCGGATTTGAGTTTATCAATGATCCCGCTCCGATCGGTATCTTCAGTTTTACCCCTATTACCGGAGGTTCCGGTGTTTCCGTAACCATCAACGGTACCGGATTTACAACGGCCAACAGTGTTCTCTTCAACGGGGTGCCGGCTGCTTCCTTTAATATCATCAGTGACTTTCAGATTGACGCCATTGTACCTGCCGGCGCAGGCACCGGTGTAATTACCGTAGCCAGTTCCATAAGTTGCTTTACGGTGTCTGTCGATACTTTCACTTATAATCCTGTGGCCTGTGTGCCTCCGACATTATCCGCGCTAAGTTTTCCTGCCAGCTGTTTCGGCGCCTCGGATGGAAGCATAGATCTGAGTGTTACCGGCGGTTTGCCACCTTATACATTTATCTGGAGCAATGGGGCTAATTCGGAGGATATCGCAGGGCTTACAGCGGGTATCTATTCGGTGATAGTGAGTGACGCAGCCAGTTGCCCGGATACATTGACCGTTACCGTGGGGGAACCGGCCCTGTTGCAAATAACCGGTGTTACTGACAGTGTAAGCTGTTTTGGATTTACGGATGGCAGTATTGACGTGACTGTGAACGGGGGTACCGCTCCTTTTACCTTCAATTGGAGTAATGGCGCTATTTCTGAAGACATCACAGGCTTGTCAACCGGTACCTATACCCTGATTGTGGTGGATACCAATTTCTGTGCAGCCACCACCAGTTTTGATGTGTATGAGCCCCTGCCCCTGTCGGTGAGTCCATCCACTGTTAATCCCAATTGCGCAGGGCAGGCGTCCGGCAGCATTGATCCCGGGGCAGGAGGGGGTACCTTACCCTTCACTTATTTATGGAGCAATGGATATACTTACGCAATATTGGATTCGGTATCAGCCGGTACTTATAGCGTTACCGTTACGGATGCCAATGGATGCAGCATTTCGGCAAGCGCTACTTTGACTGATCCTGCTCCCTTTACACTGAGTCTGGTTACAGCTACTGATGTAACATGTCCTGCAGGCAATGATGGCGCCATCGACATCGCTGCTTCCAATGATCCTGTACTCCCACCTGTCAATCCGGGTCTTCTGATCTCGGAGTTTTTACCTGATCCCGCGGGTACCGATCACCCCTTTGAATGGGTGGAGTTGGTGGCTACCAAGCCGATTGATTTCAGTTTGACCCCATATACAGTCGTTGTTGCCAACAATGGTACTGCCACTGTTAAAGGCTGGCGTCAGGGAGGTACCATCACCTATGCTTTCCAGATCAGTTCAGGAGTAGTAAGCACCGGAGATGTTTTTTATGTGGGTGGATCTTCTATGGCTCCCACAGGAACCAAGCTAAGAACCATTAATACTCAGACAACGGCCGGTGATGGTTTTGGTAGCCCGAATGGCGGTGGCATAGGTAATAGTGGTACCAATGCCGATGCTGTTGCCGTATTTAATGTGGCCTCAGCCCTGATCGACTCCAGCACCGTTCCGGTAGATGCGGTCTTTTTTGGAACTGGACTTGGCGCTGCTATTGTGAATGGAGGGCTAAACGGCTATACGCTTCCTAATAATGACAATTACTCCGGAGGACTTTTATCCACCGGAGCCTACCTGGCCCCCAACAGCGCTTCCGGCTCCACCCTCGTGGCCACCGGTGCATTTAACATCACAACGGGTGTTTATACCACGCCCCGAAGCTGGACATTAAATCCTGCATTTACCGATGGCGTTTCTTCGGTAAATATCAGTGCCAGCAATACCTATGTATGGTCAAATGCTGCCACAAGTCAGGATATCAGTGGCCTTAGCGCGGGAACTTACACTGTTACCGCCACCAATGCTTCCGGATGTACCGCCGGGTTAAGCGTTACCATCACTGCTCCTGATTCTTTAACGATTTTAAGCTTTACTCCATCCTCCGGAAGTATTGGTACCCCGGTCACTATCTCCGGTTTCAATTTCACCTATGCCGACGAAGTGCTTTTCAACGGAGTGAGCGCTTCCTTTACTATTGATAATGCTAATCAGATCACCGCCACGGTACCCTTAGGTGCCGGTACCGGATCTATCACCATTATTAATACAGGTTGTGATACTATTAACTCAGCCTCACCCTTCACCCTAGTTACCCTTTCAGCTACACTGAACCTGACCCTGCTGATCGAAGGCTTCCATGCCGGCAGCGGCGTGATGCAGCCGGTATTGCTGAACTCAGGTGTAGGCCTGAGCGCTACCGAGTGCGATACCATCTATGTGGAATTACGCG
>CAZHSC010000083.1:0-14555 GCA_964534995.1 uncultured Bifidobacterium sp. | reverse complement strand
CCGGCAGTTTACAGTCCGTCAGTCCGGGCACCTTACCGATTTACGGGTATTAATAAAAGCAGCACCTCCCAAACACCTCCCTAATTTAAGGGATATTGTAAGAAGCGCACCATAATATCACACAAAAAGTATAACCAGTTTGTAATTCTGCAGTAGAAAATCCCCGTTAGACCGTGTACCATCACCTTATGAACAAAAAAACCAAAATCCTGATTGTGGATGACCGACCTGAAAACCTGTTAACACTGGAAAGTATCCTTGCCGAAGACCACCGCACCTTCATATCAGCCACCAGCGGAAGGGAAGCGCTGCTTATGACCAGTCTTGAAGAATTCGATTTAATCATGCTGGATTACCGGCTGGATGATATGACCGGAATTGATGTTGCGGAATCGCTCCGTGCTAACAGTACCACCGCCCACATTCCGATTCTGCTGGTAACGGCACTGACAAAAAGGGAAAGCCCTTCGCTGAATCATTTTGAAAAAGAAACCATTGACATTATTCACAAGCCCCTGGATTTTGAAATAGCCAGGAACAAAACCAGCCATTTCGAAAAATTAAGCCTTGAACGTAAAAACGAAAAGCAATTAAAGAAATCCTTTCCGGAAAATTAATCGCTCTTTATCAGGATATTAAAGCCCGGCCATCCCCATGCCGGGCTTTTTATTTATCTTTATTGAAGAAGGTACCCATACATCCATGAAAAATTTAATTTTTTATGCATTCCTGCTGATCGCTTTCCCGCTGATTTCAGTTGCCCAGGAGCTGCATATCATGACGGAAGCCGAGAGAAGGCTCATTCCGGCTTACATGTCCACCCGTGCAACCGAATCCGGCATCGCTTCGGTAACACCACCCGTTAGCCCTGTCAGGACCATCGCGGAATGGGAAGAGCTGCAGGCGCTGGTAGTGGGATGGAAAAGCTATCCGTCCATTTTACGTCAGATCGTTGCAGCCTCCAAACAAGAAACACGGGTGATCATTGTTTATACCACCCCCGACAGCCCCTCCTCCCTGAGCACTTACCTGGCCGCGGGGGGTGTCGATACCATCAATGTTACTTTTTTGCCTGCACCCGTAAACTCCGTATGGGCCCGCGACTATGGCCCGTGGAGCGCTTACACCAACGATGTGGATTCATTGATTACCATTGACTGGATCTATAACCGTCCGCGCCCACAGGACGACGCTGTTCCCGCCGCCATCGCCACGTATACGGGCACCCCTTTGTATCAAACCACCACTTCGCCCTGGAACCTGGTGCATACGGGAGGCAATTTTATGACCGATGGGCTGGGCACAGGATTCTCCAGCGCATTGGTGCATGAAGAAAATTCCAGCGCCGGATCTTTCGGTATCAACCACAGCCCCGCCGAAATTGATACCATCATGAAACATTTCATGGGCATTGACCGGTACATTATCATGAACAAACTGCCTTATGATGTTATTCATCATATCGACATGCACATGAAGTTACTGGATGAAGAAACTTTGCTGGTGGGGCAATACCCCCCCGGTGTTTCGGACGGGCCACAGATTGAAGCCAATCTTCAGTATATCCTGAACAATTATACTTCCGCCTTCGGCACACCCTATAAAGTCATACGGATCCCAATGCCGGATGACAACAATCTTTATCCTTACAACGGCGGTGATTACTTTACTTATACCAACAGTTCCTTTATCAACAAAACTGTTATACTGCCCACTTACGGAATTCCGGAAGATTCCACAGCGCTCCGTATTTACCAGGAATCACTTCCCGGCTACACCATTGTTCCTATTAATTGCGCCTCTATGATCGGTGCACTGGGCGCCTTGCATTGCATTACCAAGGAAATCGGAACCAGCGACCCTTTGTTGATTTCGCACCAAGCCCTGCCAAATACTTCTGACACCGTCAACGATTATCCGCTTTCGGCCATGATCAAACACCGGAGCGGAATTTCCGCAGCTACCCTGTACTGGACCACCGACACCTCCCAGACATGGCAATCTTTTCCCCTGTCCCCGGCAGTTACACCCGCTTCCTTCACCGGCTTCATTCCCGCACAGCCTCCCGGTACCGACGTCTATTATTATATTTCGGCGATCGCCAACAGCGGAAAACCGCAAGTGAGGCCACTGCCCGCACCCAAGGGCTGGTGGAAATTTACCGTAACCGGAACTACGGGTCTGGAGCCTGAAAAAGAAATCCGTTTTTCATCGCCCTTCCCCAATCCCGCGAAGGCCCTCACCTGCATTCCCTTTATCCTGCCTCAGGCAGGATATATCCACGCCGGGCTCATGGACATTTCAGGAAGGATGGTGAGGGTGCTTCACGATGGAAACATGGGATCCGGAGAACAGCGCATTTTCGTAGATGCCTCCACGTTAGAATCCGGAATTTACACGATACGGATCAACGGTAAAGGCAGCAAGGTAAAATTACTGGTTGGCAGGTAAAAAATGACGGAGCTGATCCGAAGGCATCCCGGAATATTCCTCACAGCGATTCTTCTGCTGCATCTGGCGCTGCATCTGCCTTTTATACATTTGCCGCCCTGCAGCATCCACGTATGGCGACAGTGCAATACGCTGGCCGTAGCCCGGAATTTCTTTGAGGAAGACAACAACATCTTTACACCCCGGGTTGACAAGCGGCTTGATACAGACGGTGTCACCGGTATGCAGTTCCCGGCCTTTGAATGGGGCCTTGCGCAGGTTTACCGTCTTACCGGTGAACATTACCCCGTACAGCGAGGCTACTCCCTCCTGATATCCGGTTTCACGCTGGTATTTGTATATTACTTTTTCCGGAAATACATGGATGATGCGGTGGCGGGAATTATGGCGGCCTGGATGTGTTGCTGGTCGCCGGAGTGGTTCTACCATGGCATGAACGCATTGCCGGATATCCTGGCATTTATGTGCGGCGCAGGTGCACTGGCGGCCTTCATGAAATGGAGGGAAATAAAAAAACGGAGATATGCCATTATCACTATGCTCCTGATAACACTGGCGGGTCTTATTAAAATTCAATATGGAATTTTAGGAACGATTATGGGAATGCTGCTGCTGAATGATTTTCTACAAAAATCAATACGCGGAAATGCGTTCACTTTATGGATTTTCTCCGGTTTGCTTTCGGCCATAACAGTACTGGGATGGTACCGGTATGCCAACCTCCTGATTGTTCAGTCAGGACTTCATGATTTTGTACTTCAGCTGAGGCCTGTTGACAATGCCGGGGAGGCCCTGATTATTTTTCAGAGAAATCTGATCAGCGACCTTCCTGAACTCTTGCTGAATTATTCCGGGTTTATGTTCCTCCTCACCGGACTGATTGTTTTTTTTAAGGAAAGAGATAAGAGGTCATGGATCGTCTTACCCGCCGTTTTGTTATTCATCATTTGGTATTTGCTGATGATGGAGCAGATGAGGGTGCATCAATATTATCTGCTTCCCCTGCTGTTTTTATGCCTGTTCCCCATGGTAAGGGGATCATTGTGGATTATTCGCAAAAGGCAGTCCCTCCTCACCTATGGCCTACTGCTCCTCATGCCCCTGCTCGCGGCGGCAAGGATTCTGCCGGCGCGGTGGATGAAAGAGGACCTTGGTATTCCCGCAGCCTTTGCCGATGCAAGCCAATTAAAACTGCTTACTGAAGCGGTACCTTCCGGTGACAAGGTAATTACTGTACCCGATCAATCCGGCTGCATCTGGTTGTATTTTCTTCATAAAAAAGGATTTTCCTATGCTGACAACACGCTCTTCATGCCACAAAAAGAAGCAGCATACACCGAGTTTGAAAAATATAAATCGGCTGGAGCGCGATGGGTTTATATGCCCACCGGATTTCTTCCGCAGGAACATCCGGTTATGAAGACTTCACTCCGGCATCACACATCCACCGGAGGCATTTCAGTGTACCGTATCAATTGATCCGCAGCAAACGTTTGCTTGCACTTTTATCACCGGCAATCACGGTAATCAGGTACACTCCGGGTAAAGGCGGCGTCAGCTCCATGCGATCCTGCAAAATTTTGATATCCATATCCACGAAGCGGCCGGTAATATCCCTGGCATAGATTTCCAGCTGACGCATATCCTCTGCTCCGTACACAGTCAAAGTTGCAGTTCCGGAAGCAGGATTCGGGAAAAGGTCGAAGGTAAAATCCGGATGGCTGTACATAACATCCCCGCTGCGGCAGGGGACACTTATATTGAGCGCCCCGCTTTCTTTCAGGCAGCCATACTGGGAGTAAACCAGCGCTTTATACGCGCCCTGTAGTTTTGCCATGTAGGAAGATGAGGTGGCGCCCGGAATAATACTTCCGTTTCTCTTCCAGTTATACGTATATCCCGTACCGTTAGCAGTTTGAATTTCCACGCTGTCGCCTGCACAGAAGCTTACCGGACCCAGGGCAGTAAGCGCGGCGGAAGGCTTGTTTTTAACTATCAGATTCGCGCCGGAAACCGTCAGTGAATTACATGCATTTGTAACCACCACATCATACGTGCCGGCGGTACTGGTGCTGTAGGTATGGGAGGTAGCCCCTGCAATGTTCACTCCGTTTTTTCTCCACTGATAGGTATATGCGGCACTGTTGGTGGCTGTCATGGTAAAACTCTCCCCTGAACAAATCTGCGGATATCCGCTGGTGGTAACTGCAGCGGTAACGCCGGAAGAAGCTGTCAGCACCTCTGTAGAGCTCCAGGAGGTACAGGCACCTTGTTTAACACGCACAGAATAGTTACCCGCCGAGGTGGCCGCGTAAACACTGTCAACAGCTCCATTGATAGCAGACGAACCGTTATACCATTGATAGGAGGCTCCGCTCACGGGTACCGCCGACAACAGCAGTGACTGAGGTGTACAAATCACCAAAGAAGCAGGAGGTGATATTAAGGCTATAGGGCCAGGCAGTACGCTAAGCGCAGATGAATTGGAAACAAGAGCACCACAGGCATTCGTCACCATGCAGTAATACGTTCCCGCTATGCCGGTGGTATAGGAATATAAATTTGCGCCTGCTATCGAATTACCATTCCGGTACCATTGGTAGGTGAATGAATTGGAGGAAGGGCTGCAGATGAATTGAGCAGTTCCGGGAGAACAAATAACACTGCCTGTGTTTGTAATTACAGGGGTGGAAGCACCGGTACTTACTGTGATGGTGTTGGTGATATCCCAGCCGCATACCGGGTTGTACACCCTGCATTTGTATACCCCCGACAGCGTGGCGGAAAAGACAGCATTGCTGCCCACCGGACCCAGGCTCAGATCATCTTTAAACCACTCGAACTGCATACCGGCAGTAGAGGGACTAACGGATAGCAGTACCGCTCCCGAACAGTTAGTGCCTCCATTGGGCGCCGAAAGTATGGGGTTGGGAGTATTCAGCGTAACCGGCAGTAAGGGTGTTGTGTTGCCTGACATACAATAAGGGTCGTAATAGGACAATGAATAATTACCCGACTGCAGGGCAATATACCAGTAATTGGTCGCTCCCGATATGGGTGAGCCGTTCAGGAACCATTGATAAGGGGCACCGGATCCTATAGGAGCCTGCAGGGTTATATTTGACCCCAGGCCGCAGCCTGCAGATTGCGTCAGATGAATTTCGTTACCGGAGGGACCGGACAAGGGTCCTGATTGAACCTGGTAAACAGAAGAGGTAGCTGATCCGCAGGCATTGGAAACTGTGCAGGTATAATTCCCCTGCGGATAGGGCGGAACCACATTGATCGCCCCTGGTCCGCCGGGGCCATAAGGAACACCATCCACATACCAGCGATAATCGGTAATGGTACCCGTTGACGTTGCCACGGCGGTTAAGTAACCCGGAGGATAACATAATCCTGAACCGGAAAAGCAATCGCCTGTACAATAAATATTGGGAGTGGAAATACTGTTCGCATTCACCTGCATTAAAGCAGAAGAGGTACTGCCGCAGGAGTTGGTAATATTTACCGCATAGCTTCCGCTGCTCTTTGCCACATAGGTATTGGAAGTGGCTCCCGGGATATTCACCGCATTCAGTTGCCACTGGTAGGAATAGCCGGTGGCCGCAGTAAATATCACCGAATCGCCGGAGGCTGCGCAAAAAGCCAGCGACCCGGAAGCGGTGACACCGGAGGAGGGTGCTGCGCTTACCGTTATATTGATCACATTCGAAATACGGTAGCTGTTGCCTGTCCAGCAGATGCAATAATAAGCTCCGGTAGAGGTGGGGCTGATGGTATCGTTATTTACCTTTACAAACAACATATTACCACTGTACATACGGGCCCAGCAGTAAAAATCATATCCCGCGGGTGCCACCAGTTTTGTGGCGGCGCCCTGGCAAAAATTCACAGGACCCGTAGCGGTGATTACAGGAGCGGAGTTCGTATTGCCAACACCGTTAGAATCGAGCCGTGCCAGCAGCACATCATCGTTATAAGCGTTCAGATGACTGGCACCGGACAGGAATAATTTGGAGGATACGTTTCTGTAGAGGCGATAAGCGGTGGTAAAAGAGGCGTAGGATCCGGTACCCGGATATCCATACTGGGTAGCCAGCAACTGGTTGCCCGCGTTATCATATTTTACGATATAAGCCCTGCAGCCGAAGTTGCACACTTCTGCCAACAGATAATAGGTACCATTCTTTCCGGCCACTACATCATAGCCTTCATCACTGAGAAAGGAGGTCCATTTTGTAAAAACAGTATTGCCGGAGAGGTCCACTTTTACATGAAAACTGCTCGGATAATTACCCACATCATAACCCCGACCTGTAATCACCAGTTCATTGGTTGTGAGCTGGGCGATACCGCGCGCGATAATACCGCTTGAACTTGTAGTCAGGTTCAGATCATACTTGCGGGTCCATAGGGTATCGCACGACAGGTTGATTTTGGCAAGGAACACCGAAGCGGGCCAATACCCCATCGACTGCCCGGTAAGGGCGATATTTCCATCGTTGGTAAAAGTCATGGCATTGGCTTCATCAGCGGCGCTGGTCCCCAGCGTTTTATTTTGAATAACAGTACCGGAGGTGTCCGTTTTTAAGAGCCAGATATCATTACCTCCTGCACCGGCCCCATTGGTAACACCCACGCCATACAGCCGTGAGCCCTTGAAGCCGATATCCCTGATTTCATCAACGGTACCCGCGCCAAAGGTCTTTGTCCAGATGACTCCACCTCCCGCATTCAGTTTTACCAGGAAGCCGTCTTTGTCGGCACCTGCGGTGGTATAGCCCGCCACATAAATTTCCTTTTGAGGACTTATTACCACCGCGTTGCCAAAATCATCGCCAGCACCTCCGAAATTACGGCTCCATAAAACAGCGCCGGAAGCACTCGTTTTCATCACCGTGAGGTCATAACCTCCGTTGCCAATGCCATTGGCATAGCCCACGGTGATAATGGAGCCATCAGGCAACTCCGCCACATCCTTTGCCACCTCCGTTCCGGGTTGGAGAAATGCGTTTTCAAATTTCTGGGAATCAGCCCTTAAAGAAATAATACTTAAAAGCAGGAAAGGGAGTAAAAATTTAATATTCATGGTGACGGTGTTTGCTTAATGTATCAAATGTAGGTAGGGGTAGTATGACCTGCAATTAATAATATCACTTTTCCGCGAAACGTCTGTAAAGCTGGGTTAACAAGCTTATAAGTAGCGGAGGTACAATTATTTAAAACATTCTGTACTTTATTTCCACATCATTGTTAATTTCTTTACCTTTGCACCCCTTGCGACTAATCCTGTAGTTGCAGGTATAATCGTTCTGAGATGGCTGAGTCTCCATATCTTATCCGGTTTGTACAATTGTCCTTAGGGGAGCATGAATTCGAATTCCGGATTGACGATTCGTTCTTTAAAGACCGCGAGGGTAGCATTATCAAAGGTGCTTCTGTCGTTGTTAAGGTGATATTGCATAAAACTTCCGGTGCTATGCATCTCGACCTTAACATGATTGGAGAAGTAAGTGTGGATTGTGTGAGATGTCTGGAACCCTTTCTCCTGCCTGTAAAAATTGAGAGAAGCCTCTTGGTTCGTATGCTGGAAACCCCCGGAAAGGAAGAAGATGATATTGACGCTATTCACATTGCCAAAACGGCCCATGAAATAGACCTGAAAAACCATCTGTATGACTTCCTGACCCTGGAAGTTCCTTATAGCCCGGTACATCCTGACCTTGTTGACGGTAGCCCCGGCTGCAACCCGGATATCCTGAAACACATCACACCGGGCGCAACGAAAAAAGGGAAAAAACAAGACGGCCAAAAAGGTGATGACCGCTGGGCCGCCCTCCGGAAAATCAAATTAAATTAATTGAATTTAAATTATTAAAATAAATTAGTCATGCCAAATCCTAAACACAAACACTCGAAATCGAGAAGGGATAAACGCCGCACACACTACAAAGCAACCGCACCTACCCTGGCTATTGATTCCAGCACAGGCGAAGCGCACCTTTGGCACCGTGCTTACTGGCACGAAGGAAAGTTGATGTATAAAGGTAAAATTGTAATGGAGCGTGAAGCATAATCATGCCTCCACACTGCTTAGATTTACCCTTACCTACTAAACATTCGTAAAACCTTGATGAAAATCGGGATTGATATAATGGGTGGCGATTATGCACCGAACGAAACAGTTCTGGGTGTAATTCAGGCACTTCCCGAATTACCGGGCGATACGGTCCCGGTACTCTTCGGAGATGAATCCGCTATCCGGGATATATTCAGCCGTGAAGGGGCAGATAGCAGCCGGGTAGAAATAATACATACCACCGAGGTAATCGGAATGGACGAACAGGCTACCCGCGCCATCAGCGCCAAGCCTGATTCGAGCATTTCACGCGGCTTTGAATACCTTAAATCCGGAAAAATAGATGCCTTTGCTTCAGCGGGCAACAGCGGCGCGATGATGGTGGGAGCTATTTTCAGTGTGAAAACAGTTCCCGGAATTTTGCGACCCGCCATCAGCTCGGTGATCCCAAAAGAAGACGGCAACTGGGGTTTGTTCCTCGATGCGGGAGCGAATGCGGACTGCAAGCCTGAACACCTGCAGCAATTCGCCATTCTGGGAAGCCTTTTTCTGGAGCACGTGTACGGTGTCCCAAATCCCAAAGTCGGCCTCATGAATATTGGTGAGGAAGAGGAAAAAGGGAATATGCTTTGTCAGGCAACACATCCCCTCCTCAAAAACACCCGCGAAATCAATTTCATAGGAAATATTGAAGGCCGCGACCTTTTCAATGACAAGGCCGATGTAATTGTTTGCGACGGGTTTACCGGCAATGTTATATTAAAGCTGGCGGAGTCCTTTTACAGTCTGATCCGTAGAAGAAAAATAAAGGATGAGTATTTTGATCGCTTCAATTTTGAAAATTACGGTGGCACACCCATTTTAGGAGTGAACGCGCCCGTCATCATTGCACACGGAATTTCCAACGCCCGTGCCATTAAAAACATGATTCTTATTACAAGGAAAGTTACCGCTGCCGGCCTGACTGAAAAAATCGCGCAGGCGGTTCATGAAAGTATCACGAACTAAAAGATGACCAAAGTAAGAGCTGCCATTACAGCAGTGCACGCCTGGGTTCCTCCCGACCTGCTCACCAATGCGGATTTAACGAAAATGGTGGACACCACGGAAGAGTGGATAGAAACGCGGACCGGTATCAGGGAGCGCCATATTCTCAAAGAAGAAGGCCTCGGCTCCTCTGATATGGCGGTACAGGCCATTCTCCCCTTATTGAAAAAACGCGGCATCGGAGCGGAAGAACTTGACCTCATCATTTGCGCAACCACCACGCCCGATATGCAATTCCCTGCAACGGCAAATATCATCGCCGATAAAATCGGTGCTGTGAATGCCTGGGGCTATGATATTAATGCCGCCTGCTCAGGATTTATTTTTGCCCTGAGTACAGGGGCAAAATTTATAGAAACGGGCACCCATAAAAAAGTGCTGATTGTAGGTGTCGACAAGATGTCGAGTATTATTGATTACCAGGACCGTGCTACCTGCGTTATTTTCGGTGACGGCGGCGGCGCTGTCCTGCTCGAGCCCAATGTGGAAGGCAATGGCATCATGGACTCCATTTTGAGGGTGGATGGCACAGGCAGGACCTTCCTTCACCAGAAAGCCGGGGGTAGCGTTAAGCCGGCGACGTTAGAGACGGTAAGCAAACGGGAACACTTCGTATATCAGGAAGGGCAAACCGTTTTCAAATTTGCCGTAACAAAAATGGCCGATGTCAGCGCGGAAATCATGGAAAAAAACAAACTGTCAAGCGAAGATATCGCCTGGCTGATTCCGCACCAGGCCAATAAAAGGATTATTGATGCCACCGCCCGCCGTATGGGGCTTCCGGATGAAAAGGTAACTTTAAATATCGAACGTTACGGAAATACCACCAACGGAACCATCCCTCTTTGCCTCTGGGAATGGGAAAAGAAATTCAAAAAGGGCGACAACATCATTATCGCCGCTTTTGGGGGAGGTTTTACCTGGGGAGCCATTTGGGTGAAGTGGGCCTACTGAGCAGACCTGTATCCGGGTTAATTTTGAAGAGAATAATCAAGGGCCGGTAATTAATACTTCACCCGGTATATCATTGGTATTTTAGATAACATCATCTTATTTCCCAACACCCTGCATTTATTCATCCCGGCTGATGGCAGTGCCTCCTTGTTTACGGTATGCTGATTATTTTTTTGAAAAGGTCCGTATACCTCCATTCCAGCCATCGTTAGGGTTAAAATCATGGGCCTGCATTCTTTGTCGTGAATTTTGAAAAATCCGATAAAAAGCCTGAAAAAACCGGGCAATTGCCTGTATTTTTAAAGAAATTTAGTAAAAATAAGCCGTTTTTGAAGATTTCAGCTATTTTTAGCGAATCAAAAAAATCATCCTTATGAACAAAAAGGAAATCGAAGAGCTCATCAAATTTGTAGCGAAATCAGGGGTTAGTGAAGTGAACCTCGAACTGAAAGATTTGAAGATTACGATCAAGAATAATCCTTCCAAAGTTGAACAAATCGTTCATACCATAGCAGCTCCCGCCGTTGTTCCTGCACCGGCCCCTGTTGTACATGCGGCTCCGGCGGCAGCAGCACCTGTTGCGGCGGCTCCGGCGGCGGCTCCGGCAAACAATGAATCGAAGTACATCACCATTAAAAGCCCGATGATAGGTACCTTTTACAGGGCTGCAGGTCCTGACAAACCCATCTTTGTCAACGTGGGGGATGAAATAAAACCCGGACAGGTGCTCTGCATCATCGAGGCCATGAAACTGTTTAATGAGATCGAATCGGAAGTAGCCGGCAGGGTGGTAAAAGTACTTGTTGATAATTCGAAACCGGTAGAGTACGACACACCCTTGTTCCTGGTCGACCCAAGTTAAGCCGTCCCATACCGGTGGAGCCGCGTTCAAGCATCAAAACATCCCTCCGGGAAGGAATCCCTGCCCTGTACCATGCATTTGTATTAATCTCCGGACGGTATCCTGCCGTCACCTCTAACGTTGAGGCCATTACTATAAAGATATATGTTTAAAAAAATACTTATTGCCAATCGTGGTGAAATTGCACTTCGTATTATCCGGACCTGTAAGGAAATGGGCATTCGTACGGTAGCCTTATACTCCACCGCCGATAAGGAAAGCCTTCATGTCCGTTTTGCTGACGAAGCTGTCTGCATCGGACCTCCTCCCAGCCGCGACTCCTATTTGAATATTCCCCGTATCATCGCAGCCGCCGAGATTACCAATGCCGATGCGATTCATCCTGGCTATGGTTTTCTGTCCGAGAATTCGCGTTTCTCCGCCATCTGCGCACAGCATGGCATTAAATTCATTGGCGCCACACCGGAGCAAATCGACGCCATGGGCGATAAGGCCAATGCCAAAGACACCATGAAAAAAGCGGGAGTGCCTACCATCCCCGGCTCCGATGGTTTGCTGAACAATTTGGAAGATGGTAAGAAAGTAGCCAAAGAGATCGGATACCCTGTCATTGTAAAAGCCACAGCAGGAGGCGGTGGCAAAGGAATGCGTATAGTCTGGAAAGAAGAGGATTTACAAAAAGCCATTGAAACCGCCCAAGCGGAAGCGGGGGCCGCCTTTGGTAATGACGGACTATACATGGAGAAATATATTGAGGAACCCCGCCATATTGAAATTCAGGTGGCGGGCGACCAGTATGGAAAGGCCTGCCACCTCAGCGAACGCGATTGTTCCATTCAACGCCGCCATCAGAAACTCCTGGAAGAAACCCCCAGCCCTTTCATGACGGAGAAACTGCGCGAGCAAATGGGAGAAGCCGCCATCAAGGCTACCCTCGCGAGCAATTACGAAGGCGTAGGTACCATTGAATTCCTCGTTGACAAATACAAGAATTTCTACTTTATGGAGATGAACACCCGTATCCAGGTGGAGCACCCCGTAACGGAAGAAGTCATCAATTACGACCTTATCAAAGAACAGATCAAGATCGCGGCCGGCGTTCCCATCAGCGGAAAAAACCATTTCCCCACCATGCACGCCATCGAATGCCGCATCAACGCCGAAGACCCCTACAACGATTTCCGTCCAAGCCCCGGAAAAATCACCGTCCTTCACCAGCCGGGTGGACACGGGGTGCGTGTGGATTCACATATCTACGCCGGTTACACCATACCTCCCTATTATGATTCCATGATCGCCAAACTCATTACCATCGCGCAAACACGCGAGGAAGCCATCCAGACCATGGAAAGGGCCCTGAGTGAATTCGTCATTGAAGGGATAAAAACCACTATTCCCTTCCATCAGCAACTCATGCTCAATGAGGATTTCAGAAAAGGGAATTACACTACCAAGTTCCTCGAGACGTTTAAACTGAAATAAGAACCTGATTTAAACTGGTAAGGCCGTTTTGTCAGAGCGGCCTTTTTTATTTTCTTATACCTGCATCCAGCAGTTCAAATTAGTTTCTGCTGAATGGCAGTTCTCCGGTTGAGCACCTGAATATATGAACTGCGTTGTGGGGCTAGCCGGCCGCGACTTGTCCCAGCCTGCAGTAATGACACGGAAATAGCTGGAAACAGATTCCATATTTTTTCAATATTATTTTCTATATTTTTGAATTATAATTATTTAAAAATTTATAATTCTCGCTATCAGATGGCCGGCAGTACCGACATTCCGAAATAAACCTGAAATTAGCCATCCGGTTTCAACATGGCTGCAGCACGTACCCTCCACTTTTCCGCCCGCATCGGAAAACTCGAATATTTACTGGGTGTAAGCATACTTGAAGTGCCCGCCACCGTGGTGAAGAAAGCCGGTGGACCGGGAAAGCGGCGGTTTACATGCACCATCAACAATTCCCTAAGCTTCCCCTGCGGCCTGATGGCTTTCCACGACGGAATGGCTTACATCACCCTCAACAAAGCAAGGATGAAAGCGCTGAAATTAAAGCAGGGCGATACTGCGGAAGTGACCCTGAAACCGGACACCAGCGAATTTGGCCTGCCCGTGCCCGAAGAACTCAAAGAACTGCTGGAGCAGGATCCTGAAGGTGACGCGCGTTTCAGAATGCTCACCCCCGGAAAGCAGCGCACCATCATCTACTTCATCAGCAACGTAAAAAGTTCACAACTTCGGATAGACAGAGCGTTATTAATGATCGGCAATTTGAAAAAGATGCCGCGTGACAAGGTGCACATGCGCGGGTTGCTCGGACTTGACGACTAGAACCGGCCGAATCAGGTAACAAAACGCAATAACCCTTCCCGGCTATTACAACCATTAAATTCTTTAGATAATTTCACCACGATCATTCACCTCTATGACCTCCCTCTTTACTACCGGAGACCGGAATAAAATCCTGGCCCGGATTGAAAAACTACAGCCAGACAGCCCTGCGCTATGGGGAAAAATGAACAGCCGGCAAATGCTGAAACATTGCCAGACTCCACTTAAAGTAGCGTTGGGCGAAATGACACTCAAGCAAACTTTCATTGGACTGCTCTTTGGCAAAATGGCCAAAAAAAGTTTACTCAAGGCCGGGCCTTTCGCACATAACTTACCCACAGCACCTGAATTCAAGGTCAGGGAAACGCATCCTGTTTTTGAAAGGGAAAAGGCTGAGCTCATTGCACTCATTCAAAAATTTGGTGAGGAAGGCCCGCAAAGCCAGCGGGGTAAACACCCTTTTTTCGGTGCCATGACTGAAGAAGAATGGGACATACTTCAATGGAAGCACCTCGATCATCATCTGAGGCAGTTCGGGGTCTGACCGGAGTGTGTAACCCCTGCGGCATTGTTACCTTACCAGCATCACAGTTCCCACCCGCTCCGCCATCCGGTTTTGCGAACAGGGGGTTTTGTATAATACCTTTTAAACGTACATATCTCTTGAATTCCGCAATTAAAAATTAACAAAACGATAAAATCGGAACTCCTTCATTAGATGTCTACCGTATATTCATATCGGGTGTTAAAATGTAGAAGACAGAAAGTAGTCGGGGGGACTCCGTCCCCGCCCCAATTCAAAAATACGCAATGAAAAATTGTTAGTCG
>CAZHSC010000082.1:0-14587 GCA_964534995.1 uncultured Bifidobacterium sp. | reverse complement strand
GCTATACTATTAAAGAAAATACAGATCAGGACAGAATCATTCATCTTCTTTCTTTCCCTTTTCTTCTGTTAAAATCCGCCTTATTGCCGACCAGTTTCGGTAGGATGCTATATTTTCAGAGGGGTTCCCGATAACCGTTTCACCCTCTTTCACTTCTTTAAGCACCACGGCACCCATTCCCACCATGGCATTACTGCCTACCCGGAGTTGATTCTTTATGAGAGCTCCAGGAGATATCCATGTATTGCGACCCACACGTGCGCTGCCCGCCACCATGGCATGCGCAATAACAAGACAGTTTTCCTCCAATGTTACACCATGCGCTATATGCACCATGTTATCGATCTTGACATTTCTTCCGATGCGGGTACTTCCCATTACAGCCCTGTCAATACAGGTATTATTATGAATCTCCACCCGGTCGCCGATGATCACATTACCTATATGTTCAATCAGGGTATAATCACCCTCCGCATTTTTCTCATAGCCGAACCCGTAATTACCGATGGTGCAGTTGGAGCCAATACGCACTTCATTGCCGATAACAGTACCTTTCAAAATGACGGTATTGTGTAAAATCTCACAATGATCACCCAGGCTGCATCCTGCTTCGATTACTACATTATGACCAAAATAACAGTCCTTCCCTATCGTGACAGAGGGGTCAATGAAGGCGGAAGATTCCGTCCGGGGCTCTCTCCTGATGGCAAACCAATGTGATAAAACTGCCTGAAAAAGACGCCGTGGCTGTTTGGCAATGATGGTACAAGCTCCCGTATTTTTCACCTGCCCATATGCCTCAGCGGAAACAATAAGCAGTCCAACGTCCACGGTAAAACCCGTGCATTCAGCTGCCTTTTTATCACTCAGCCAGGTAAGGGCGGCGGGACAGCTATTTCCGGTAGCATCGCCGAATGAAAGCGCGGTGAGAATTTCAAAACCGGTCTCTCCTTCATAACGGACTATTTCATCAGGAAAGCGATCGATTATATCACGAACTTTCATCATTGGCGGTTCAGTTTATCCAGCGGATGACTTCAAAAGCTTCGGCATACTCCGTATTGATCTGCACGCCACGCGTGATGGCCAGCGAACGGATGAAAGTTTCGTTGAGATAGGTACGGTAATTCTGCGATTGGTAGGCTTTAAGCGCCTCCACTTTTCTTGAAACATGCCGCTCTTCCAGCTTAATAAAACAGCGGGTGTTGAAAGATACATTGTTCCAGGGCAATTCATAGCCCAGCAAGGAAGTGTTTTTAAATGCCCGCAGGCCCTCCTCCGAAATCACCTGGTGATCCTGATGTATATCGGTAGGAGACGGAACCAGCACAAGGGAAGGATTATAAGTGTTTTTAAGGGTGACCAGGTTTTCAAGAATATCCTGTCTGAATTCTTTAAAACGACGTACATCATAATCATAAAGTATAAGATCGTCCGGGTGAAGCCCCAATATCTTTGTGGCAATACGTACTTCCTTGTCGAGAGTAAGGGGATCCCAGCCTTCAGGCAGTGACCTTGAGCAAATAGAAAAAGCAACGTAAATCACCTTAAAGCCTTCTTCGATTTTACGGGCAATGCTCGCTCCACATCCTAACTCTCCATCATCCGTATGGGGAGCAAGTACCAGAATTGTTTTATCGGACATAATATATTTACAGGCAAAATTACAGAATTAAGGGATACCCGCTAACACGGAAAGATCAGGGAATTTCACGGATGACACGGGCGGGCACACCGGCAATCATCACATTATCGGGAAAAGATTTTGTCACGACGGCATTGGCACCCACCACCACATTATTTCCCAGTTGCACGCCCGCGGTCAGCACCACGCCATTCCCCAGCCAGCAGTTACGTCCGATTTTTACGGAGGCTGTTTCATATTGGTCAAGTTTTCCGGGCAAATGATTGGCGGTTTGGATACAAATGTTATAAGCCCAGATGGTACCTGCTCCTACCTCCAGTGTGGTTCCGTCGAATACTGCGATGTATGCCCCACCGCTTGAGCACAGATTAGCCAGCGCAGTATCATCCTCAAAGCGGCAGTTCTTCCAGCCCGTGATTTTATTGGTATAATGAACCGAGTACGGCACTTCCGCATTGACCCTGAACATGCGCTGAAAGATCCAGTTTATCAGCAATTGTCCGATAGGGAAGCGTACGTAATAAGGCCTCCCAATCGCACGATAATACTTTGATAAAATCCCTAGGCCCATCCGAGTCTGCTTTTAAAATGTTGCCATTTATTCCTGATCATTCCCTGTACTGCCAAGGGCATGAGATTCCATTTCCATCCGGCAAGCATTACCAGTACCCCATATACAGGTGCAGCAAAAATAATAAACCAAACCCCCGCTCCGGCAATCATGTATAAGAACTTTACCATTACGCATATTGAAAATGCCAGGAGGGAGACTTTTGCTATGTGCCCTATATCAAAAAGGTCGGTGAAAGAGCAATGCACCACGCTGAGCGTTTTGAAGGTGAGCATCGCGGCAAAAAATACAAGGCTGATGATGAAGGCAATGGCGCTGCCAGTGGCCCCCATCCACGATATCAGGATAAAATTCAATATAAGGTTCAGGATGGAGGAAACAATTACTGAAAAAAAGATATAACGGCTATGTCCCCCAACAATCAGGATATCCTGGTAATCATTAATGCGTATGAGGAGCGAAAGATTAAAGATGGCAAAAATGACAGCGCTGGAAGCATAGGCATCTGATAAATAAAAACGGATAAGGGGTTGTGAAAAAAACAATAAAAAGATCAGGACAGGGTAAACAAAAAAGGCGGTACCGGATATGGCCGTTCTTTTAAGTTTAACAACTTCCCTGTAATTTTTTTCTCCCAGGAGTTTTGCCACTTCGGGCATAACAATGGCGGCAACAGCCCCATAAAGTGTCGCGATAAAAGGAACTTCAACGGCTCCCGCCCTGTAAAAAGCGTAAGCCCCTGTATCCAGCATAGTGGAGATCATCATACCGTCAACATATACCAGCGATTTCTCGATCAGGGATGAAATAGTGAGCGGAGTGGCCATCGCAAAAAAGGACCTCGCCAGGAGGGGTGAGAATGTACGAAGTTCACGGATATGCCTGGGTACCTGAAAAAACAGAAGGAGCGTTTGAAGTATGCTGACAACACTGAGCCAGGCCATCAGTATTTCCGTTGAATGAAAAAACTGAATGGAAACAAACATCCCGGCAATTTTCAGGAGATTGGTGACTACAAGAACGGAAGTAGCCTGTTGTACACGGCCGAAATAGATCAGTACCGAAATGATTATAGGTACGGGAACTTGCCCCAGCAGGTTTATAAGTGATATCCAAAGCAGGTCCGGCAGATCGGGGTTATCAAAAGCCATGTGCAGAAAAGGAATCAGAACAGCCATGAGAAGCGTCCCGCCGAGGCTCATCCAGAGGGTGATTCGCATTAATGTTGAAAACACGTCAGCCGGTGAGTGGCTGTTGCGTGAAAAGTATACATTGGAAACCTGGTTAAAACTAAATGTAAAAATCCCCTGCAGGAGCGTAATGACCAGCAGCACCTGCCCATAGGTTCCGTAATCCAGGAGCGAGAGCGAACGAACAAGATAAGGCAGCGTAAGGAAATTAATCAGGAGGTTGATTCCGTTCCCGATGGTGAGCACCATCACTTTCGCCGATTTGCTAGCTGTCATATTAGCCTTTCTTCCGGAGAATCATCACTGAATTTAATCCAATTGCACGAAAAAAGGAAAATCTTCCCAATGACCGTTCCGCTTTGCGGGTGATACCATGAAGGGAAGTACCCAGCACGGGTAATACAGCGCCCAGCAATGAAAGCAGGGGATTAAATTGCGTGGTACGGATTTCCACTTTTTCCATCTGAGGTGCGGAGGCGAGCAGTCTGTACCAATTGCCCGGGGTCCATTTCTTTAATTCATCGAGATAATGAGAATTGGCCCCATGCGGAGGCGGGAATGGAAAATACTTAAGAATACCGGGAGTTCTGGTGCCTGCAGCAGCACCGCCGAGAGCGTAATTACCGGCTCCCGATTTGGTTCTACCCTGCAATTTTTTCCACAGCAGGGCAAGCATCCTGATAAAAAGGTAACTGAAAAAATTGAAAAAGGCATACACCTTATCTGCCCTGGTGGGTACTACGCAAAAGTGAAGTCCACCCGGTTTCAGCACCCTGCTGATTTCCCTTAATGCCTTTTCCTGATCCGGGATATGCTCAAGAACATGACTGGAATACACCAGGTCGAAACTGTTATCTTCAAAAGGAAGTTCCTCTGCCGAACAGGCAATCAGTTCAACATTGGCTATTGCCAGTCTTTCGTGGAGTAAGCCTGCCAATTTCATTCCGGGAGCATGCGCCTGTACATCGGGTTCAGGCAAATCAGTAGCCACTACCCTATCCGCGATTTTTGATAAAAAGGCACTTTGATAGCCTATGCCACATCCCAGTTCCAATACGCTGTTAAATCTTTGGTCGGGCATGACCTCGAGGTAGGATAAAAATTCATAATACCTTCGTTTGTAATAAGAGGGCCATCGTTCGTATGCTTTACAATTCTCTTTACAATAGGAATAAATCCGCGTAATTTCCGTAACAAGGGCGGCGTTCAACATAGAACTTCAAAAATGATAATTTTTATTCAACAAGGTCGCATCCCTTCCTTGATTTTGCTTTTGCCGATTATCAGAAATCCTTTAAGTTTGGAGATTCTCCCTGCCCCTCTGTATGAGCCCATCGTCAGCACCGGATGTATCCATCGTTATCCCTCTTTACAATGAGGCGAAAGTGTTTCCAAAACTTACCGAAAGGCTTGAAAATGTAATACTTAATCTTCCTTTTAAAGCCGAAGTGGTGTTGATTGACGATGGAAGCCGTGACCAGACGGCAGCGCTGATCAAAGCCAAATGTGAAAGTGACAGCCGTTACCTTGGCATCATCCTGTCGCGCAATCACGGACACCAACTGGCGCTTTCGGCCGGTCTTTCAAAAGCGAGGGCCACCCGGGCGGTGATGGTAATGGATGGAGATTTACAGGATCCGCCCGAGTTGATCGTAGATTTTTATAATAAATACCTGGAAGGCTTTGATGTGGTGTATGCGGTAAGGCGCAAGAGAAAAGAAGGTCCTTTAAAACGACTGGCATACTGGTCCTATTACCGGCTGCAGCGTTCTGTCAGTAATTTTAATATTCCCATTGACAGTGGTGACTTTGGTTTAATGTCGAGGCGGGTGGTTGATCAATTGGTACAGATGCCAGAGCAAAGCAGGTATTTAAGGGGGATGCGCTCCTGGGTAGGCTATCGGCAAACGGGACTTGCTTATGAAAGGGATCCCAGACTAGAAGGTCAATCGAGTTACAGTTTCCGGCAATTGCTGAACCTTGCATTTAATGGCATATTTAATTTCAGTGAGTTCCCGGTAAAACTGATTACCCACCTGGGCATCTATTCCATTCTCTTATCCCTGATTTATATCGCCTATGTAATTTATCAAAGGATAGTACACAATGATGTTCCTGCAGGTTTTACCACACTCATCGTGGCGATTGTTCTTTTTAGCGGTGTGCAATTGATTTCTATCGGACTTATCGGGGAATATGTGCTCAGGATATACAACCAGGTCAGAAACAGGCCGCTTTTTATTATCGATCAGGTAATCAGTAAAGCTGAAGTAAAGCATGGACAGTAATTACTTCAGGGAATATTATGAACTGGAGCGTAAACACTGGTGGTTTACCGCCCGGAGTTTCATATTGGAAACACAAGTAAAGAAAATTGCTTCCGGAAATAAGTTGAATATCCTCAACGTTGGTGTGGCCACCGGATCCACTTCGGAAATGTTATCACGGTATGGGAAAGTCACTTCCGTTGAATATGACCACGACTGTTGTCAGTTCCTGAGACATGATTTAAAGATGGAGGTGACAGAAGCCTCCGTAACCGCCCTGCCATTTCATGATGAAATCTATGATCTGGTTTGTGCATTTGACGTATTGGAACATGTGGAAGAGGACGCATTGGCAGCAAGTGAATTAAAACGCGTTTGCACAAAAAAAGGTCATGTTTTCTGTACCGTACCTGCTTTCCATTTCCTTTGGAGCAATCACGATACGGTAAATCATCATGTAAGGAGATACACTGCAAATAATTTCCGGAAATTATTTTCTGATATGGGAACCATCGTATTTGCCAGTTATTTCAACTTTTTACTATTTATACCGGTAAGCTGTTTCCGTCTACTTTCAAAAATTCTTCCCACCAACAGTTTGCGTGAAGGAGCAGGATCGGATTTCACCATCAGGGGAAGCCAGGTCTTTTCCGGCCTTTTCTACCATCTCTTTAAATCGGAGAATCTGGTTCTCAAAAACAAATTCTCATTTCCATTTGGTATCTCTTATATGCTGCTATGGTCGAAAAAATAAATTATCAACCTTCCTCATCCGGTAAAAAATGGCTCAGCTGGATCGTCGTTGCCGGTATGCTGCTGAGAGTATTCTTTCTTCTTGCGGGAGGAAAATTTTATTTCGGCAGTGAAAACTTCCAGGTTCAGGGAGATACTTACGGATGGATCGACTCGATCATGAACCTGATTCATCATGGCCTTTATTCCAGCGACCTTGATGTAGAGAATGCCAAATTTTTTCGCCCTCCGGGTTTCGCCTTTCTGATTGGCATTTTCTATTTTATTTGCGGTTCCAACCTTACTATCGCGCTACAGGCATTATCCTGGACTCAGATATTTCTGGATACCCTCGCCATCTGGATGGTGTTTCACATCACCTTTCGTATCAGTGGCAGGACCCTTTCAGCACTTCTTGCCGCGCTGCTCTATGCGTTCTATCCATTCATCATTGTGTGGACACCGGTGCTATATGCTGAAGCGACCAGTGTATTTTTTCTGATCACATCACTGTACTTCCTTCTTAAGCATCCGGAAAGTAAAAAACATCTGATAGTAAGCGGACTTTTTACCGGAATGGCAGTACTTACACGATTACAGTGTATATTCATCGTACCGGCCATTGGTATTTACTTCCTCCTGAACCGACACCGGGAAGGGATTAAAAGGGGGCTTGTGTTTTACACCCTGAGTTTCGCCCTGTTGTATGGGTTATGGCCCGCCAGAAATCTTATTTTCCACAACAGACTGGTACTATCACAAGATTTACGGGTAGGTAAACACTGGTCGCCGGATTATATGGCATTTATGGAGTACATCTTCTCGGTAAAAACCGATCATCAGCCGCAATACCGTCAAATCACCGAAAACCTGATTGTAGAATGGCCCGATGACGCCTATAAAACCCCCGGCGACTCCCTTTTGTTAAGCCGCACGATTGCATTATTCCGTACCTGCGGAACAGGATTGAGTTACTTCATGTACCATGCTGGTATTGTAAAACACACGGTGGCTCCCGGAAATAACTGCGATGAAGAAATCGCAGCCAATTTCCTGTTACTGAAAGAACACCAGGTTAAAAACAATCCCCTTAATTATTACTTGCTTGTTCCCCTGTCAAATCTGAAAAAGTGTTTCTTCAAATTCAACCTGTACGGCGACAAAGGTATGGCTGTGAAAATCGCAGGATCTTCACTGTTCCTGTACCGCACCTTGCTTATATTCCTCGGACTCCTGGCAATAGTGCTCAACTACAAAAGAAAATGGTTCAGCGCGTCCTTCGGCACTTTATGCCTTACCTACTTTACATTGTGGTATTTCATTCTTTGCTTTTTTTATCGTAACATTGAAATGAGATACCTGCTTCATTGCGACCTTTTACTGTTGATTCCACTTGCAGCCATGCTGGGAGCCATTATTGAAAAGAAAAAACAAATTACAGATTAGCGGAGAATAAATAAGTCGTTATAAAAAGAACGGAGCAGTTAGTATTACATAATTACCAGCGGAAAGAAAAATAATAATATGTGTGGATTAGCGGGATTCCTATCCTTTAACGGGTACTTCAAAGAAGAGGATTTACATCGTATGACTGACCGGCTCCACCACCGGGGCCCTGATGCTGACGGATATTTCTTTGATGGCATGTGCGGGCTGGGACATCGAAGGTTATCTATCATCGACCTTTCCGATAGAGCCAATCAGCCGATGACTTCCCACAATGACAGATATGTGATCATTTATAACGGAGAAGTATACAATTACCAGGAAATTGGCGCCCGGCTGAAAGAAAATAATGTTGATTCTGATTTTAAATTCAGGACTTCGAGTGATACGGAAGTGATACTCGAAGCGTTTGTGCAGTACGGAATTGATTGCGTACATCAGCTGAACGGAATGTTTTCATTTGCTATTTATGACAAAATTGCCAACGAACTTTATCTGGTACGTGACAGGCTTGGGATAAAACCGCTGGTGTACTACTGGGATGGCCAAAACATTGCTTTTGCTTCCGAATTCAAGGCACTGGTGCTTTTACAACAAATTGATAAAACCATCAATCCGTCATCGATAGGAGATTTTCTTCACCTTGGATTTATACCCTCTCCCAATTCAATATACAATCACATTTTCAAACTGAATCCGGGCAGTTATATTAAGGTCAGTAAAAGCGGATTGTCGGCTACGAGATATTGGAATGTAAGAAAGCGGCTTACCAATAATATCATTACCGACAAAGAAGAAGCCCTGGTAAAGCTGAGCGACTTACTGATGAGTTCAGTGCAGTATCAGTTAAAAAGCGATGTACCTTTTGGCGTGTTCCTCAGCGGTGGTATTGATTCCAGCCTGGTCACTGCGCAGGCGGTTGGATTGTCAAGTGTTAAGGTAAATACCTTTTCCATAGGTTTTGAAGAAAACAGCCATAACGAATCGGAATATGCCAAGGCTGTTGCCAATCACCTGGGCACTAACCATCATGAGTTTATCGTCAGTTACAAGGATGCCATCGGTCTCTTCGATTCTATTTTCGAAGTATACGATGAACCCAATGCCGACTCTTCCTTTATACCCACCATGCTGGTGTCGAAGCTGGCCAGGAACTTTGTTAAGGTCACCTTGTCGGGAGAAGGTGGCGATGAACTGTTTTTTGGCTATGGCTCGCATCAATGGGCGCGGCGTTTTTCATCGCCACTGCTCAATGCTTTTAAGATCCCCTTATCCTATGCCTTCCGGAATATGTCCTCCAGGTATCAGCGTATCGGCAGGATGCTCGACACACGTGAGGCGGATAACCTCAGAAGCCATATCCTTTCACAGGAACAATACCTGTTTACTACCGGAGAAATACGTCAACTTACCAAGCCGGAATTTCGTCATCCCGGTTTCCTGGATTTTATAGACAGTTATGAGTCGGACAGTGTACTTGCCGAAAAAGATACCAGCATAGGTAAAACGGTTAAGGTTCGTCGCCTGAATGCTATGGAACAGCAGGCACTGTTTGACACGCAGTATTACCTGCCTGATGATCTGTTAACCAAAGTGGATCGCTCCAGTATGCATTTCTCCATCGAGGCGAGGGTACCCTACCTCGACCATCGCGTAGTGGAATTTGCCATTAATATCGCCCCTGAATTAAAATTTAACCAGGGCGTGAGTAAATATATTCTGAAACAGATTTTATACAAGTATGTACCTGAAAAATTATTCATCAGACCCAAACAGGGTTTTGCCATACCTCTTAATAAATGGATCAGAAAAGAACTGAAGTATCTTATTGATGAATATCTGGACAAAGACCTCATTGATAAACAAGGGATACTTAACAGTGTGGTAACGGAGCAACTGAAAGCCGAATTTTTCAAGGGGAAAGACTATTTATACAACAGAATCTGGCTGATCATTGTGCTTAACAAGTGGATCAAGGATAAAACCTGATCAACTGAATACTCCTTTGTTGGCGATCACCAAATCTTCGTAATTCGGAACCTGCTTCAGGTTTTTCTGATACTCTTCGTTTTCCACCTGCTTTAAATACCGGGTAATATACAGGGTGGCCACAAAAAATGGAATGCATGGAATTTTATAGCGAACCAGGCTGCCAAAATTACTGGTAGAGAGACCTACGGAATAAGCAAACAATATGGCGAACGCAAATGAAAAGGTGAGTACATGGCTTTTTACCAGAAGTCTGAAAAACCCGAAAAACCTTACAAAAATCAATACTTTAATGGTAAAAATAAGAATCAATAAATTTTCAATTCCCGAAAGAAACATCACCACGTTATTGGCTTCAAGAATCAGAGGACGGAAAATAGCGGAAAAAGTGGCTATCGGAAACTTGCCCAGGATAGAAGGTAATGTTGCATCATACTCTCCAATATCGAAAGCATTCCCTTTATGATAGTCGCTCTTGAGGTCGCGTTGGTTCACCACCGCTTTTTCGAGGATGTTGTCCAGTTTATATTCCTGTAATGCATCGCCCAACACGGTCATAAAGAAATATCCAAAGCCAATTCCTACAACAATGAGCAAGGGGACAATAGCTGTTTTAAGGATACCGCCATACACCCTTCCTATCAGGCGATGTATAACCCAAATGATGACGGAAGGAACCAGGCCCACAAGAATGTAAGGTTTCACATTCAGAATTAAGGCGCTGGACAAAAACAGGGTGATTATACTTAACAGGCGCTTTCTGCCTTTGATTAACAGATTATAAATGCTCCACACCGCCCATCCCAGTGCGCTTAGGGTAAAGGTGTCCTTTAACAAGCCCGATCCCCAGAAAAAGACGGAAGGGATAAATAAAAAAGCAATGGCCAACTCCTTTTTCAACTTCGGAAACTCCATCACAAAAACCTGATACAATTTCCAGTTTCCATGAAAAGAAAGCCAGGCACAAAGCAAGGTGGTGGCCACATAACTCTGAAAACCGAATCCTACCAGAAATAAACTGATTTTTACTACAAACCAGGCCTTGGGGTCGCGGCAATAGGCTGGAAAACCTGTTTCGCTGGTGAAATAGTAAAAATTGGATATGTCTGCTTTCCGGAAAAATACATGCAGGAATGAGTCGAAATCAACAAATACCAGTTTTTGAAAGGTCATCGCGTCAAAAAAATACTGCAAAGTATCACCTCCGGGGTAATAAAATGAATACACAAATGCCAGTCCCAGACCACCCAATATCTTTGCCCCTAAACCGGGTAAATAGTATTTGTATTCGGGTTGGGTAAGTTTCTTTTTATTCGCGTAAATGCTCGCGCTAATCAACAAAATGGCAAGATAGATGGGGCCAAATACAATGTCAACCAGTGAATAGAATTGCATATTCTTGCGAAGGAAGGGAGTAATAGCTTTCCGTGTAAAAATACGAAATTGGAACGAAAGGTCTCCTGACGCGGGAAAACAGTAAAGCGAATTTGCTACTTTTGAAATTCTTATCCAATATGCAATCTCTCCATCAGTTGCGACTCAAAGAAATCGATTTTTTACGTGGCATTGCAGTTCTACTTGTGATTTTCCGTCATTATGAATGCTGGGCTCCTCTTCAGAAAATGGGCTGGATAGGTGTAGACTTGTTCTTTGTTCTGAGTGGCTTCCTGGTATCCGGCCTCCTGTTCAAAGAATACAGGGAAAGCGGATCTATTAAAACAGGAAGGTTCCTGATCAGGCGTGGTTTTAAAATTTACCCGGTGTTTTACGCTTTTATCCTTTTCACCGTAATATTCAAAACCATTGCCCGGAAACCTATCGTCACCCATGATTTACTGGGGGAGTTGTTCTTTCTGCAAAATTATATGGGCAGCCTGTGGAATCACACCTGGTCGCTTGCCGTTGAAGAACATTTCTATTTCACCTTATCGCTGTTTCTCTTTTTCCTGTCCAAAGCAGGCCTGGCGGGCAATAAAAATATTTTTACAGGCGGCATGATATTTACAGGTATCCTGTGTTTGGTACTCAGAATTTACAGCAATTCAGCATCCTTCAAAGTAGAAAATCTCTATTACAGTCACCTGAGGCTCGACTCCTTATGCTGGGGCGTCTTTCTCTCATATCATTATCATTTCAATCGTGACCACCTGTGCTCCTTCGTTTTAAAATATAAAATATGGCTGCAATTGTTTTTTCTTGCTGCCATCAGCTTCACACCATTTATCGACCTCCAGGCATCCTTTTTTATTCCAACAGTTGGCTTCACCCTGTTGTACCTCGGATTTGGCAGTCTGCTGTTACAGTTTTTGTTTCTTGGTTACGACCGGCATTTGAAAAAAAATAAAATAAGCGCCAAAGCATATTCAATGGTGTCATTCATCGGTTTTTACTCCTACTCCATTTATGTAGTTCACATCCTGATGGCATTGGTCACCACCTTTGTTCAAAACAAATTCCATCTGAATACAGCATTATCATTTTCAGTTTACTTTTCTCTATCCGTACTTACCGGCTATATCACGGCCCGGCTCATTGAAATCCCCTTCCTGCAAATCCGGGAAAAATACTTTCCCAAATCAGGATCCTAACCCTTGATACGTTTTGAATAATATACTCTATATATCATACGACGGGATGACCGATCCATTAGGTCAATCACAGGTATTACCCTACCTCTGCGGCTTAAGTGCCCTTGGATACAACATACATCTTATAAGTGCTGAAAAAAAGGAGGCCTTCGGGAAACTGCATCCCACAATTCAGAAAATATGTGACACCAATGACATTGTATGGCATCCGTTAGTTTACCATAACAAACCCAGCATACTGGGTACCCTATACGATATATATCAAATCCGAAAACTGGCATATTCACTGCATAAAACTCATAATTTTTCGCTGGTTCATTGCCGCAGTTATATTCCCTCTTTTATCGGTTCATCGATGAAACACAGGTTTAACATTCCATTTTTATTTGATATGCGGGGATTCTGGGTAGATGAAAAAAACGATGGCAAGGTGTGGAATCTGAACAATCCGGTTTTCCGATTGGTGTTTCACTATATGAAGAACCGTGAAGTTTATTTTTTTAATTCGGCAAATGCTATTATTTCACTCACCCATAAAGCCTGTCCCGAAATCAGGAAGATTTCTGGTAATTCTCATCTGAAAAATAATATTGAGGTGATTCCTTGCTGCGTTGATACCGGTCATTTCAATACCGATGTGACAAATGAAGATCATCTTTCTTTCTGGAAAGAAAAGCTGGAACCCGATAATGACGCTTTTTACCTTTGCTATCTGGGCAGTTTAAGCACCTGGTATCTTCCCGGGGAAATGCTTCGCTTTTTTAAAGTCTTTCTACGCCATCAGCCCCGTGCAATCTTCCTGCTCATAACACTTGAAGATACAAGGGATTTTATGCTAACTGCGGCCAGCCTGGGCATACCTGAACATAAAATCAAGGTAGTTTCCTCCAGCAGAAGCCAGTTGCCCGCATTATTGAGTTTATGCCATGCATCGGTATTCTTCATTACTCCGGCTTACAGTAAAATGGCAAGTTCACCCACTAAACTGGGTGAACTCATGAGTATGGGGATTCCGGTAATATGCAATGCAGGAGTAGGCGACACGGAAGAACTGGTGATTGAATCCGGTGCAGGATTGGTGTGCCGGGAGTTCACTGAGGGAGAGTACGAAAAAGTATCTAAAGAATTCATTGCATTATATCCTGGCTTTGACAAAGAAAAACTCAGGCGGGAGGCAATCAGGCTATTCAGTATTGAACATGGCATTGAAAAATACAGAAAAGTATATGAAATGCTTTTAGATCAGGAATGATGGTAGGGTTCGTTGCGGAGAATTGTAAAGCCCCTGTACAATTGTTCTGCAAAAAATATACGTACCATCTGATGGGTAAATGTCATTCCCGATAACGATATCTGTTCTTTTGCCTTTTTGCGTATTTCCTCATGAAAACCATAGGCACCACCTATTATAAATACCAAGTCACCTTGTATTGATACCATTTTTTTACCCAGCCAATGTGAAAAGGAAAGGGATGTAAACTGCGTGCCTTTCTCATCCAGCAACACCAGGTAATCACCCGGTTTCACCTGGCGCAGCAGTTTTGCCATCTCCTCTTTCAGGCCCTCTTCCCCCGATTTCTTTGTGTTCGTAGAAGCTTCCAGCTCAATCCATTCGATTCCTACCACTTTTTTCAATCGCAAAATATAGGTATCCAGCCCTTCCGAAACCCATCCTTTTCCGGTTTTACCAATTGCTATAACTTTGATTTTCAATATATTAACTATAATTATTTTTATTCTCCTGTTGATAATACGCGGCATGAAAGTTAAAAAGGGTCACCTATGTGCGTATTATTGTGTAAAATTGAAGAAATAACAGGTAGACTTCACTCTTTGGCAAGAATTTTGCCAACTAAACGCAGATTTATTAACATGAAAAGTATTCTAGCTGTCGTAAGTTTCATGGTGTTGAGCGTAAGTATCGCTTCAGCACATTTGGACTTATTAGATGATATAGCCAATGCATTGAGATCGGGAGATGCGCGTACAGTATCCAGATATTTTGGAAATTCAGTAGACCTTACCATCCTCTCACAAGAAGAAGTATACAGTAAAGTTCAGGCAGAGCAGGTATTAAAAGATTTCTTTGCAAAGAACAGTCCCCGATCTTTTAACATCATCCATAAAGGTGAGTCAAAGGAAGGTGCCCGATATGCCAT
>CAZHSC010000081.1:967-14634 GCA_964534995.1 uncultured Bifidobacterium sp. | reverse complement strand
ATACCACCTTAAATTTACATCATGTTTGGTAAACTTTATGCTGACGATCTACAGCGCGGTGATGCAATCAATGAAACAATCCGTATGCGTTCCCTCAAAAGTGACGAGACTGCCTCTGAGCTTTAATATTCCATTATAAATTTTCCCGCCGCTGAGAGTTGCTGCATTAGTAACCTCTAACTCATAGCCCCCGATATTTATTGTGCTGCCGCTGATAGCCAGGCTGTAAACAGCAGTGTTAGCCGCAATGAGTATCGTATCGCTCCCGCTCCCGATAGTGACGGTATCGTTCGTTCCCGGAACTCCAGTGGGCGACCAGTTGGTTGAAGTTCCCCATTGGTTATTGGTGGTTCCGTTCCAGGTGTAGTTGCCCGCCATCGTAACACTACTCAGTAAAAGCAGTATAAGGGTAAGTAACCTGAGAGAGAGAGAGAGAGAGAGAGAGAGAGAGAGAGAGAGAGATTTCCCACAACCGTTCTCACATCAGTGAGGACAAAGACGGTCTGCCGACACGGAAACAAGGTGTTTTTCATGGTAAAAGGATGTAGGTTGAATCAAAAGTAATGGTATTTATTTAAAAATCAATAGCAGTTTCGGGTAAATTATTATAAAATCAGCGGATAATCACCAAATTGTCGGATCTCAAAATTTATTTGGTTTTAGCAACTAGCACTAATCCTATTTCCGACGAAAAAGAATTATACGAAACACCGTAATTAAATATTAATTTAATTAAAAATAATTCACCAAACCGAAATGCACTTTCGCCGCCCGAAATTCAATAGGATTACCTTGCTGTGAGCCGAGGGCGTAGGTGAAGGAAAATATACCCAGCTTTGTGTCGAATGTAATCCCGGCTCCAAAGCCAAATGGCGTGTCGGTCAGCAATTTTTCGCGGCTCTGGTCTTCATACCAGGCACGGTTGTAAAAGAGAAGGAGGTAAGAATTCTGTTCTAAAATAAACCGGTATTCAAGTTTACCGATAACGAAGGCGGAAGCAAGCAGCGATGCTTCATCGAAACCACGCAAGGAGCGCAATCCGCCAAAGCGATACAGTTCATTACTAAATATGCGCTCAGTATACAACCAGCCTCCTGCCAGGCCAAAATTCACGACGGCCCTGTTGAAAAGTGGAAAATAAACCTCCAACTGTCCTTCTGATTTATACTGGGTGGTTTTCAGATCAAGGCTGTCATAAGCTTCTTCATTAATTCTGGCATTCTTATCGATTTCCCTTATTCCCGCTGCGGCATTCACGTCTAAAGAAAATCCTTTGCGTGGATTGAGGCGGTAGTCCAGTTGCTGGTATTGTAAACCCAATCCGTAGGTATTTGATCCAACATCTGCAAAAGGAGGCAGCGTGGAGATGTTTTCATAACCTTTGGTTGAAATCAGGCTGCTTGTTTTCCTTCCCAGGATTACGCGAAATGAATTATTGCCTGAAAAAAAATAGCGGAAAGCCACCTGACGGTTCAACTCAAGAAAGGTAGAATCCTTTTTAAACAACATGAGATCTCCCTCCACACCGAGGGGTAATGAAAAAATAAAGGGATAGCTGAACTTTACTTTCAGGTCCTGCGAACGCGGCAGGGGATTGCTCCAGTTGATATCTAACAATTCCGCCTTGCCGAAAGCATTCAGCAGCCTGAGCCTGACATCGCCGGTAACAAATACCTTTCCGGGATTTGCGTTATCGGGCTGCACCCCGACTACTCCGTTGAACTGGCTGGCTTTCTTTGACTGAAGAAACAAGACAGGGCGCGCACGCTCTTTGCTGAATTCAATTTCAAAAGGCCTTCCCTCCGCAACAAACGGAATTTCCTTTATCCTGACGGGAACTTTTCTCAGCAGGTTATCATTAAAAAGCGCACCAGGTTTAATGCCGAGATAATTGTACAAATAGGCCTGTGATATTTTTGCATTCCCTTTAATCAAAGCGGTATCTAGGGTAAACACGCCGCCACGGTCAATTAAAAATGCCGCCTGTAAAATGCCTTCTTCCGTTCTGACGCTGTCCAGCTTTACTATCGCAAACGGGTATCCGTTATCAGTACACCAATTCAGTACTTTACGCGTTAAATTCGCATAAGAGCCGGGTGAAAAGGGTTTGTTCCTGATAACCCTGTCTCTCACCCCTGCGGCTGAGAAAATAAATTCATCTTTCTCATCAAAACGAAGGGCGGCCCATGTGTATTGTTTTCCCGTGAACCACCATGCCCTGCTCCCCTCAACAATACCTGAAATACTGTCGAGGCGAGCCTCCAGAAAACCGTTGGCATACAGGTACTCCAAAGCCTTTCTCAGTTCCCGTTTTACCATCAGCGAATCTGCAGACGGTACTTTAGCTTTTCTATAAGCATTGAAAGCCGCCTCCAGGTACTTATGATTGCTTTTATCGTAACCTTCAAATGACATAATCGTCTGGGCTCTTACCTGGTTAAAGAATAAAAGGAAAATTATCAGTAAAAGGAACGCTTTCCCCGGACGGAATAAACTAAAACATCCATAATAATACTTCATTTTATTTGTTTTGTACTGCCTGTATGATGAGGCGGGCTCCGTGCCTGTTATAAACTCCAGTCAATTTCTTCTTTACCCAAAGATCGGAGTATCTCATTGGTTTTTGAAAAATGCCGGCAACCGCTAAAACCGGTCCGCGCCAGCGGAGAAGGGTGAGCTGCCTCAAGAACAAAGTGCCTGGAGGTATCGATGAGTTGGGCTTTTGCCTGCGCAAATCGTCCCCACAGGAGAAATACTAGTCCGTTTCGTTGTTTAGAAAGGCTTCTGATAGCGGCATCCGTAAATTGCTCCCAACCATGCCCCTGGTGTGAACCGGGAATATTGGCCCGCACCGTTAAAGTCGCATTGAGAAGCAACACCCCCTGAGCGGCCCATTTATCCAGGTTACCGTTTTCCGGAATTGAATAGCCCAGGTCTGCCTGCAGTTCTTTGAAAATATTTTGCAGCGAAGGAGGTTTGCGTATCCCATCCGCTACCGAAAAACAAAGCCCATTTGCCTGACCTTCACCATGATAAGGATCTTGCCCGAGAAGTACCGCCTTAACTTTATGAAATGGCGTTTCATTGAAAGCAGCGAAAATCCTTGGTCCGGGAGGATAAATGATATGCCCCCCCTTCTTTTCATCTTTTAAAAATTTACGTAATGAAACGAAATATTCTTTCTCAAATTCATCTTTTAAAGCTTCCTTCCAGGAAAAATCCAGCTTTATGGTATCCCCTGCATACTCCTTACTACCTGCCAAATTGCTGTTCATTGACCCGAAATTACTTTCATTAAGCGAATTTCGAATAAAAAACATGGTAAAAAGCAAAAATTTTCTATAAATCCCTGAATTCATACTTTTTCACTTTATCCACCGTTACTGTTGTTAATAATTGCAGGATTTATAAACATTTACCCAAATTGGCTTAAAAAATCCTTTATTTTGCGTCGATAAATTTGCATTCAATTCAATTGTAGACATGCGCCAGATATCAGTTATATTTCTGCTTGGAGTAATAATTTTAGCGGCAGTTTCCTGTAAACCCCGGGAAAGATGTCCGGCTTATGGTCATCATCAGACTCAGAAGCATAACGCTCCTTCATAAATTCTGCTTATAAAGAGATGGAAATCCGGTTCCTGGAGGACCGGATTTTTTTTACCTCTGCACCAGGAAAATCACGTGTGGTCAGGTTATTCATAACTCCCATAGACTGTGTTTTGCTTTTGCGGCAAAAACAACTATCATTTCAGCAAGCCCCTGCGCACCCTGCTTACCTTGTTTCACACAGGCCCGTTCTTTACTTTTGTTTCGGCCATTGCCGGTAAAATTACGGAGGTAAATTACAGACTGACTACTTAAATCGACCCGGATATAATGCAGGATAAAAAACCATTGGCCTAACGGTAAGGTAAAGGTAGTGGATGAAGCAGGTTTATTGACAGCGAAAAGGATCCTGAAAAGTTCAAAACTCATCTGCACTCCCGGCCGTATTTTTTCTGAAACCATTACTTACTGTGTGTATACACTAACTTTGGCAAGACATCCATCACGAAAGACATAGTTACATTTCATGGCCATCGAAGTTGAAAAGCAAAATATAGAAGCGCTCTTGCAACAAAGGGACATAGACCAGCTGGAATCCAGACTGGAATCCTGGTTACCTGAGGAATTGGCCTTGCTGTGTCAGGATCTCAATGCCCACGAGCAAGCACTCATATTCAGTGTCATTGACAGGGACCAGGCCTACCAGACTTTCGAACTTCTTGACCTGAACACGCAGGTGTTATTGCTGGATGTATTAAGAAACAGACAGGTGCAGCTGATATTGAATGATATGTCGGCGGATAACAGGACTGCTTTACTCGAACAGCTGGATTCGGAGCAACTGAACAAACTTATTAAGTTGCTTACGCAGAAAGAAAGAAGGGTGGCGCTTTCGCTCCTGGGCTATCCTGAAGATTCCATAGGACGTTTGATGACGCCTGATTATATTACGGTAAACCAGGACTGGACAGTGCGTGAAATATTGGATTATATCCGTAGGGTGGGAGAAAAAAGTGAGACCATGGATGTGTTGTACATCGTGGATGACATGGGATACCTTATTGACGACATCAAAGTGGGTGATATATTACTGGCGGAAGATGCGGTTCCCGTAAAAGAACTGCTGGATGGAAAGTACATTTCACTGCTGGTAACGGATGATGAGGAAGTGGCAGTGAAAGCATTTTCAAATTCCAACCGGGTTGCTTTACCGGTTACGGATGCGGGAGGCTTATTGCTGGGTATCATCACGGTGGATGACATCCTTGACCTTGCAAAAAAGGAAGATACGGAAGACATTCAGAAAATAGGTGCCGTGGAAGCACTGGAAGATCCATATATGGATGTAGGCCTTGGAGATATGATCCGTAAGAGGGCACCCTGGCTGGTAGTACTTTTTATCGGGGAGTTGTTCACCGCTTCTGCGATGGGATTTTTTGAACATGAAATTGCCAAAGCCGTGGTACTGGCCCTCTTCATTCCCCTCATTGTAAGTAGTGGAGGTAACAGCGGCTCACAGGCCTCCACACTCATCATCAGGGCGCTGGCACTGGGTGAAATTACAGTGGGCGACTGGTGGAGAATTATGAGGAAGGAAATCAGGACCGGAGTATTACTGGGATTGATTCTGGGTGTACTGGGTTTCGCAAGGGTTGGGATATGGAATGTATTCACTGATCTGTATGGTGAGCATTGGTTAAATATAGGATTAACGATTGGTTCATCCGTTATGTTTGTGGTATTATGGGGAACCATAATGGGGTCAATGATGCCCTTGCTTTTAAAGCATCTTGGCGCCGACCCTGCTACTTCTTCCGCTCCTTTTATCGCTACGCTGGTGGATGTTACAGGATTAATCATTTATTTCAGCATCGCGGCATTATTGCTCAGCGGCACCTTACTTTAATAGTAGTACATTATTGTTACTAATCAAAGCGCATGACCAAAAAAGTACTATTGATTGACACCCTCCATCCCTCCTTTTCAAAGCAACTGGAACATGCCGGAATTCAAATTACGGAAGGCTATGACTGGACCCGGGAAAAGGTGCTGGAAGAGATTCATCAATACCAGGGTATTGCCATACGAAGCAGGTTCAGGATTGATGCGGATTTTATTGCCAGGTCAACGCACCTTACCTGCATTGGCAGGGCAGGGGCAGGTATGGAAAATATTGATGTTATTGCCGCGAAAAATGCCGGTATCATTAGTCTGAACGCCCCGGAAGGTAACCGGGATGCGGTTGCCGAACATGCCATGGGTATGCTGTTGATGTTAACCAATCATTTGCGCAGGGCAGACAGTGAAGTACGTAAGGGCATATGGAAAAGAGAAGAGAACAGGGGTACTGAAATAGCAGGCAAGACAATCGGAATCATAGGATTTGGAAACATGGGCAGCGCCTTTGCAAAAAGGTTACAGGGCTTCGGAATGAGCATCCTCGCTTATGATCCTTACATCAAAATTGACACCGCTGATTATCCGTATGTAAATCAATGTAACGAAGATCTGATTTTTGGGGAATGCGATATCGTGAGCCTCCATGTACCATTGACCGATGAAACCACGTTTTTCGTAAGTGACAAATGGCTGGGGCGCTTTAAGAAAAACATCTGGTTCATAAATACGGCACGCGGTAAAAATGTAGATACGGCATCACTGGTAAGATCTTTACATACCGGCAAGGTACTGGGGGCAGCCCTGGATGTTTTCGAGTACGAGGATCTCAGCTTTGAAAATATCGGAAAAGGCGCATTGCCGGAAGCCTTTCATCATCTGGTTATCGCCGACAATGTAGTGCTTTCGCCGCATATTGCCGGCTGGACGCATGAATCCAACCAAAAGATAGCCAATACGCTGGCTACAAAAATGATCAAGGCATTGCTGCCCTGATAAAAACCTGCCATAGCAAAGAAACCACATCGAATTTGGACGCCCTATTTCTGAACCGGATTCAACATCAGGCAGCCGGACCGGTTTGATTCAATCTGAGCCCGGTTCATTTTCTGCCTTCGATATTTGCCCGTATTGTACATGATAGCCTGATCATAGTAATACTGTGACATCACATTGCCGGATTGTCCTGTGGGTAATACACTTTTTGAATTTTCCATATCCGACATATCCATTACAATTCTCATCGCAGGGCCATATTTCACTTTATAAATTCCTTCGCCGTTTAAATCAAATCCCATCTGGTTTATCACTTCAGGACCACCCGCCATGGGATAAGGACCTACATTAAAAAACAAATCAAATGGCTTTTTCATCCCAATCGGATGCTTGTGTTCAAGAACATGTACCCTGCCCCAGTCCCACATTTCCTGATTTTCTCCCAACTGCTCCTTCAATTCACGTATGGTCTGGTCAAAAGCCTTCTCGAAGATCATGTTTCGCGACTCTACCACGTCACGGGTTGTTACATCGTTCCACCACACGGAAGTGTCATTTTTCACAAAAGACAAAACGGATGTCTTCATAACATGCGTGGTCAGATACACTTTGAAGTTCTCTTCACCGGTTTCGTCCTGCATGGCCATACGCAAGATATGATACAGCAATTTATAGTAGATAACCGGGGCACGGTCACGCAACTGATGATTGCCATCCCAACCAGCAAGCAAAGCGGATGCTGTTTTATGAGCTTTGCTCTTGTTTTTTACTTCTTCACGAATGGCATCCAGCATACAACGGGCAACCATGGGTGTTACCGGTGACAATACATCCTGTTGGATACGCTGAAGGTCTTCCAGGCTGAATTTTTCCTTTTGAGAAAACAAGGATTTTATTCTCAACGCCCTGTCTTCGGGTACGTAATAACCGGGATATAAGCCCAGCCCCGGCATGGAATCGGGTTGATTATTTGCGCTGTATAAAAATCCTGAGGTCGGATTTTCCATGTGGGGGTTATCTTTAAAATCATAATAGCCCACCGGATCCGTTTTGTAATCGCTTCCATCTGTCAGCAACATGGGATCAACACCTGGAGCACGTTTGAGCAGCCTGCCGGCAGCCCACCAGGCAATATTACCTTCCCGGTCACCATACATTACATTCAAGCCGGGAGAAATAAGCTGGGACACCCCGTATCTGAATTCATTATAGCTATTGGCATGATTCAACTGATAAGTAACCTGCAAGAGGTTATTGTTAAACTTAAGGTGTGTCCAGAACATGGAAACGGCATTTCCGGTTACTTGTTTCCATTCAGGCATCACCTGATCCATCACCGGTCCATGTCGGCTTTCCATTACCGTTATATGCTGCGGTTCCTCACCCTTCACCTTTATCATTTTTTTCCTGATAATAAAGGGTTGCCAGGATCCATTGGACCAGTACAATGTAGAATCACCCGGCTTGATCCTTTCTTCGTAAAAATCCAGATCATCATTTTCCAGCATGGTTAAGCCCCAGGCTCTTTCCATGGTATGCCCGATAGCAGCAAAAGGAAATCCGGCCAGGTAATTTCCATAAAAGCGGAAACCCGGATACTCCATATGTGCTTCATACCAAACGGAAGGCTGGCTAAAGCCAATATGCGTATCATTCCCAAACAACACCTTACCGCTTACTGATCGCGAAGAAGCAAGTACCCAGCCGTTGCTGCCGGTGATGGGTGGAACCGGTATCTTATCAAGAACCTGCGACACACTTCCCGGAATGTCCGTCCAGGCTCTCATTTGCCGTTTTATATCGGTTGTATCCTGTTCCGTTTCATCGTTCACCGGAATTCTTTCGGAGTTATCATGGTATGCACTCACAATATCCTTGTAATAGCCCACGCCCAGATTTTTACGGATAAAACTCATCAGGGGGTCTGTGCGGAATGCCATGGCAAAATTGAAGGCCATGAATTCAGAAGCCATTAATAAATCCTTGTTGGTATATTCCTCTTTATCGATACCCAGCATGGCGAACTCAACCGGGGTATTTCCTTCCGTAATGAAGCGGTTAATACCTTTCAGATACGCTTTTGCCGCCCTTTGAAAGTTCAATGAATCTGCAGCAAGGTATATCTTCGCGGCCTGAGCAGCATGTTCCTCAAGGCCCAGAGTTTTAAAAAAAGCATCCACTTTTACAAATTCCGGCCCTAAAATTTCTGCCAGCCGTCCGGAGGCAACACGCCGGGTCATTTCCATCTGGAATAATCTGTCCTGCGCATGCACATATCCCAAAGCGTAATATGCGTCTTCTTCATTCCCTGCATAAATATGAGGGATGCCGTAAAAGTCATAAAATACCTCTACCTGGTTATTCAAACCTCTCAACACCAATATACCGTCGTAATGCGGCTTTTGAGAAGAAAGGTAAATCAATATGACTACGATTCCGGAAAGAATGATTACCAGAAATACATACAGAAGCCTCCTGATGATTTTCATTTAGCGTACAAATTTATGAAATGAGGCGTCCAAATGAAAGTGATTTTAACCTTTAACAAGATACGGAGAAGCCACTATAAAGAACATAGACCGGATCTCCTTACCGGCACCTTTCAAAAAAAGAGTGGTAAGCCCTCCGGGGAACTTATCCACTCTGTATGTATCAGATGAAGCCCTGACTTTAAGAAGCCCTATACTCTGACTACCGCTTTCTGCCGTCAAATCAGTCTATCACCAGTTTGCTATAACTGCTCCCCATATCCGAAATCACTTGTACCTGATACAGTCCGGATGAAAAACCACTCACATCCACCGGGTGAACCATGCCATCTGCATTCTTAATCAATTGTTCCTGAAATACCCTTTTACCGGATACATCATACACATTCACCATCATACATCCCCTGTAATTACCGGAGAGGCTCAGACTGACTTCACCGGAAGCCGGGTTGGGGTACAGGCGGATAATCTCCGACGCAAATGTTTCAGATACGGACTGAGGATTGGTAATGTTGAAGTTGGTATTGGAAATGTCAAAGAATACATTGGCTGCTCCCTTCACCATCACCCTTGCTGTAGAAGTGGAAACCGACGGAACTGTGACTGTAGCCATTCCGGTATTGGGTACCCCTGTGGCAAGGGTAAGCGGATAGGTAAAACCTCCGTCCGTCGAAAGGAAAATATCCACGTTAGGGGTGTTTACAGGTGCCACATTGGTGCTTGCAACATTCCAGGTGACGTTTTCCTGGGTTCCAGCCACCCAGGTCACCAGCGTATTTGGAGCGGTAACCTGAAAGGGAACTCCCGTATTGATCACATCCAGGATCACCAATACTTCCTCATAGGTTACGCCCCCGCCATTCACTCTTCCGTCTCTGGCAGTCAGCCTGAATTTCATGCTACGTGCATAATTCGGCAAGAACTCACCCACAGAGTTGGTGTTATTTATGATCGCCTGGATCTTGGGAAAGTAACGGATGGGTGAAGTACTGGGTGTGAACGAACGGAACAAAGGAGCATTGCCTACCGGACTGCCGGGAGCGCCTGATGAACCGAGATCATACTCTTCCCAGCAATAGGAAACAGGATCCCCATCGGGGTCAGAGGCAACTCCCTCCAACATAAAGGGCGTTTGATAAGGTATGGCATGGTCGCTTCCAACAGACGTAATAACCGGTGGAGTATTACCCGTGGCAGTAGAAACAGGACAGGTAGCACCGGTGGACAAAGTTGCATAATCAATGATTTCATCAAATGAAGCGGTGTGAAAATAGGCATCGCTGTTGTTCTGAATATTATGAGGAGCGCATATTCCTGCATAGGCCATGATGGTGGTTCCGCTGCCGGGTTCGAAGGCAGTGGAAGAATTACCGTTGCCATTGCATGCCCCCCCGGTGCCATTAAATGTGTGGTTGCCTCCAAACTGGTGTCCCATTTCATGGGCTACATAATCAATGTCAAATGGATCACCCACCGGCTGAGGTGAACCCGTAACACCTCTTGCTTTTTGAAGGGGATTGCAGATGACACCAAGTCCGGCGATACCACCTCCACCGGTGCTGAACACATGGCCAATATCATAATTGGAATTCCCTATTCTGGCCGCTACCGTCTGCTGGTTTTGCCCCAACATAGTGCCTCCATTGTTATTTGTATATGGATCGGTAGAGGCGTTTAAAAAAATCAGGGTGTCATTATTGGGCACCAGCACCATGCGGATAGCACACTCCTTTTCATACACCCCGGTTACTCTGTTAAGGGATGTAACTATAGCCGAAAGTGCTCCCGGAACGGTACCTCCGTGAAAACTGGCGTACTCACCGGTACACGCAATGGCAGCATCATAGGTACGGAGTGTTTGTCCCTCGCTTCTTTGAACCTGTATTCCCCCGCCATTATTTACCACGTCTCTTCTGATCTGTTGGAAGGATGCCAGGTTCTCAGGTTCTTCGGGATTAAATCCGCAAGCTGCCCGGGGATGTCTGTTGATAGCATCTGACTTGAAATACACTTTATAGTGGTTCCTGCTTTGCTGATTATAGGGATCAATAAAGACATCTCCATCCGGTGAAAGTACCATAGCATGAAATCCCCACATGGTAACATCAAGGTGGATAGAGGCTAAGGGATTCTCAATTCCTTGTCCGGCCCAGGTATTGATACCAGGATACTTTGCTTTAAGCGCTGCTGGTATAACAGGAACTTCTACTATGGCGAAGCGCGCCTGGCTCCCATCAGGCATGGGAACTGTAAGTTGCAAAGGACTGAGGCCGGATGCTTCTTCGGGGGCCTGTAAGAGAAATTGATAAAGTGAATGGATATCAATTTCTATCAATCGCCCGGATTGGGTGAGAATGGAAGCTTCTCCCAGTGATGACACTTGTTCCTGGCCGATATCATTCCAGTAGGTTTGTGATTTTATGACACCGGGAATGGCAATAGCAATTATTGCCAGTAGCATTGCAAATTTTTTCATTAGAATATTTAAGATGAATTTTTAACAAATGTAATACAATCTGTTTGTTCCTGTAAAAAACAAACGGCCTCCGGCAGCACTGCGGAGACCGTTCATTTTAAAGTCATTAAGGTTTCATAAATTGAAAACTCCTTGCAGATGACTGATTTTTCAACTGTACAGTATAGATTCCCTGTGAAAGACTGGAAATATCCAGCGTCTTCATATTCAAACCGGGCTCCGCAGCGATGCCAACCTCGTTGTACAATAGCCGTCCCGTCATGTCAAAAATCAGCAGTTGCAAATCCTCGCTGGAGTCGTAGTTAAACACAAGTACTGATGTGGGATCATGGGTAAGGCTCAGTATTTCGAATTTCATCGATTTGCCAAACCTTACAGGAACATAGTCCGATACTACATTTTCAGTTCCATCCCTGTCTGTTTGCAGCAAACGGTAATAGTTAATTCCATCCGCCGGATTTTCATCCCACGCATGATAATCGAGCACGCTCATGCTATATCCGGCAGATGGGACTTTGGCAATTTCCGAATGGGTATTGAAATCAAGAGTTCGCTGCACGGTAAAAAAGTCACTGTTTTCCTCGGCAGCGGTACTCCAGAAAAGTTTTACTTTTCCATCAACTGCACTGGCATCAAACCTGAGCAGTTCCACTGGTAAAGGACTGCTGTTAATGGTAATGGCCCATGGGAGGGAGTTTCCAATAGGTCCGCCCGGAGTGGCATAAAGAGGCGGGAACACCTGCGCCAGCTGTGGCGGCAATATGGGCCAGTCCCAGTTAATTACCCTCACCGAATCGGAGGGCCCGCCCAACTGTCCATAATTTTGTGTATAATTCAATGAAGTGTAAGGTGACTGCAAACGAATCCAGGCTCCATTAAGAAGTTGCGTTCTCCAGGGTTGTGCGCTGCCGCGGTTTGCCGCGATGGCAGTACTCATACCCGGAACACGCTCTGCTGTGGTAAATCGAAAAACGATATCCGCTACTGGGTTGGCACCGGATTTCGTCAGCGTCCAGAAACGGTCAACTGCAGCGGCCGCATTATTTACAACTCCGGTGGTAGTATTGAAATGAGTAACGCCGGGAGGCCAGGGTAGATTACCGGGCGCATTATAGGTGGACACATTGACATCCCCGATATCTCCCCCTTTCAACTGAAAACTGAAGGGTATATATACCGGACTGGCAACCGCCGCATTACCAAAAGGAATTACCCGGTAACCTAGGTTGGTACCGATCGTATTCCATTTAACCAGTGCCGAGGCATTTTCACTGATTATAAATCCTCCCGTGCGGGATATCGGCCCTCTGGGCGTTAATAATCCACCTGTAGAAACAGGTCTCCAGTTATTGATACTAACCGTGTTTGCATTCAGCAGCAATTGTCCCAGCGTCAGGCTAAGGGTATCGTCAACAACCACATCTTTCATCAGGGTAACGGTTTGAGATGTTGCCGATTTATTGATGTTCAATTCATGGAAGGTAGTTACATTGGCACCTGCGAGGTTTTGTGCAAGAGCACCGGAAAAGTTTACAAGGCTGTTGCCGGCGTTAAATGTACCGTTGTTATTCCAGCTACCTCCGCTGAAGTTCATAATGGTTTTCCGGTTTGTGAATAAGGGCGTAAAACTGAAGTCCGTGGTTCCGTTGTTATTAAATACGCCAACGAGGTTAATCACCGATGTATCCGCGTACAATAAGGAGGAATTATTGATATCATTATTCACCGTGAGGTTTGCAAAACTTGACCAGAATTTACTGCCGCCGTTGATATTGATACTGCCTCCTACTAAACCCGTCATCAGGTTCTGTGGCCTTCTGAACCTAAAACCAATATTGGGTCGCAAGGTAGAAGGCACCTGTCCGAAATTGGAAAGCAGTCCGGGAGATAAGGACGTTAAAGAGCATCCGCTGTTTGTAATGGTATTGGACCCGATCCAGATACAAGACTTACGTGGTGCCGTGGTGGAAAGATACATGAAATCACTTCCGCCCGGTGAACCGGCATTCATGTCATAACAGATCTGAAGTACGATATTGCTGACTCCATCCCAGCGCATATTGCTGGCAGGAAGAATCAATACACCTGTACTGGCAGAATAACTGATATAAGTAGCATTGGTGGGGGAAGAAATAATAAGGGCAGGATTAGAATATACCGTAGTCAGACCTAACAAGGGATCAGAGGTTACGAACTGATCCTGCGCCGCCGGCAGTTGCCCGTATGAGATATTGAAATTCTGATAGGCGGCCGTACTGCCC
>CAZHSC010000081.1:0-957 GCA_964534995.1 uncultured Bifidobacterium sp. | reverse complement strand
AAATAAAATTTCAGGTAGATGGAATCCACGATATCGTTGGGCAACATGCCAGCGGCCTGTAGTTCAGATACCGTATAAATTACCTGCACAATGTTGTCAGATGCGGAACCGCCACGGAAAGCCTGTATAAGGGCAGAGGTATTACTTGAACTTCCAAAAGTGATGGAATCCGCCTTAGTAGAGACAATGGCAAATTTTCCGTTGTTATTGATGTTTTGCGCAATATTCATAAAAACGGTAGTATCGGTAAGCACCGTGATGGAATCTGTAGCGGCAATTGTAATGTTTCTTGACAACATGGTGTCTCCAATTCCAACTACCGGGAAATAATAGGAGGCTGCAGGTCGTCCCGATGCGATGAGTGACACCTGCGCATCGTCCAGCAAGGTAGGCACCCGCCCACACCAGTTGGTAGCATCGTTCCAGTCATCCGTGAACCCAAGCCAGGTAGCCGGTTGCACAGTTACCGAAACAGGTGAAGCATTCGCCGTTAATCCACTGTTAGTGCAAACTACAACGCACCTGAACCATTCACTGGCAGTAATGTTAAATGAATACGTTTTATTGGTAGCTCCGGCAATATTGGTCCAGGGACCTATTGCTGAAGGCCCGCTTTGCCATTGATAAGTGAGGCCACCGAAAACAGTGGCAGCCTGAGGACTCAGCGTCAGGTTGATTAATGTTCCTGAACAGGCTGTTGTAGCAGAAGTAAAGGTGCTGAAAGGACCGGGGGTACCCGCGCAGGCAGGCGGAGTAAAGGGGTTGATGGTGATCAGGTAGTCTTCCGTTTCTCCACTGCCAAAAGTAAGGCAAGCGCTGGTGGAAGTGTTGACATTACCCACAAACCGGGAACGTATACGCATACCCGTTAGGCCTGTTCCGGAAGTTCCGGGGATGGTAACCGGAATGGTGGCAGTGGCATTGGGCGGGTTGTTGACTGCTATCTGCTGCCATTCC
>CAZHSC010000080.1:0-14719 GCA_964534995.1 uncultured Bifidobacterium sp. | reverse complement strand
ACACTTTCGGCGATGACATCCATGTGTGCCTGCGTATAGACCCGTCTGGGAATCGTGAACCGCACCAGTTCCAGTTTGGGACAATAATTTTCACCGTTCGCTTTCCGTCCTGCAGATACTATGCCGCGCTCCATGGTACGGACACCGGAATCTGTATATATTTCTGCCGCCAGCGCCTGTGCCGGAAACTGATCCTGATTCAAATGTGGGAGGAATGCTTTGGCATCCACAAAAATCCCATGTCCGCCAATGGGCTTCACCACCGGGATACCCAGATCCATGAATTTATTACCAAGATAAATCACCTGGCCCACCCGGGCATGCTGGTGTTTGTCATTCACGCTTTCCTCAATGCCAATGGCCATGGCTTCCATATCGCGGCCGGCCAGGCCACCATAAGTATGAAGGCCTTCATATACCACCACCAGGTTCCTGGCTTCTTCAAAAACATCCCATTCATTGGTAGCCATAAATCCGCCGATATTCACCAGCGCGTCTTTCTTCGCGCTCATGGTCGCTCCGTCGGTAAAGGAGCATAATTCCAGCACGATTTCACGAATGGACTTGCTTTGATAGCCTTTTTCACGCTGCTGGATAAAGTAGGCATTTTCCGCCACCCGGGTCATATCCAGGATAATCCGGATCTTATGTTTACGCGTATACGCCCTCAACTCTTTCATGTTTTGCATACTTACCGGCTGCCCGCCCGCCATATTAACGGTTACGCCTATGGTCACATAGGGAATCCGTTTGGCGCTATACTTTTTTACCAGTTTATCCAGCTTCCCGATATCCACATTGCCCTTAAAAGGGTGCAGGCTGGCGGGATCATGCGCTTCATCGATGATAATATCCGAAAAAGTACCACCTGCCAGTTCCTGGTGCAGGCGGGTGGTGGTGAAATACATATTGCCGGGAACGATGTCACCTTTTTTAATCAGTATTTTCGACAAAATATTTTCAGCGCCGCGGCCCTGGTGTGTCGGGACGAGGTATTTATAGCCATAATATTTTTTTACGGCCTTTTCCAGATTGTAATAGTTGCGGCTGCCGGCATAGGCTTCATCGCCGCGCATCATGCCAGCCCACTGTACATCACTCATTGCGGAAGTGCCGCTGTCGGTAAGGAGATCGATGTACACATCCTCCGATTTCAGCAGAAAAGTATTGTATCCCGCTTCTTTAATAGCCTTACGCCTTTCGCCTGCGCTGGTCATCTTGAGCAGTTCCACCATTTTCATCTTATAGGGTTCCGCCCATGAACTTTTAACCTGATTTCCCATGTTAATCTATGTTTTATCGCTCTTGTTGTATGCGTTTTAATTTTAATATCAGCCTTTATTTCCCTGACAGCTATGCAGGCCCTCTCCGGTCCGGATCACACCCCTTTTTGAAGAGCGGAAGCCCTCTGGTTCTCTTTGATTTTCTCCGAAAAAATGACCGCGATCATTCTTGCCTTCGACTTCGACTCTTCCGCCATCTCCCCTTTATACAATTCATCAATGGTTTGTTCAAACAATGTCACCCATCTGTCAAAATGCAGTTGCGTAAGCGGCATGTGGCTATGTGGTGGAAAAGGCTTTCCGAAATAGGTTCTTTCCTTAAATAATAAGGTCTGCCAGAAACGCACCATTTTTTCCAGGTGTTCTTCCCAATTGTTCCTGATCACCGATTCAAAAATGCCGCCCAATACATCATCCTTGCGTACTTTCAGGTAAAATGCATCCACAAAGGATTTAATATCGCTTACTTCTTTGATATCTCTCATACTTTCAACAAATAAAAAAACAACCACTGCACATCACTTCACGGATAAATCTTCCCCTTAATCTTCATTACTTTGCAAAGATTCATTCTTAACATTTATTAAAAAAATGATCCTCGTCATATTATATCTGCCGAAACCTCATTACATTTAACTTTGGCAGGAGTTTAAAGGGAAGATCATTCATCATTAATAACAACGTATTCTTTTTTAAATAATCATCGCCGGCTATGAGAAAAAAAACAATGAACATCAGTTGTTTCACCTGTGAATCCCGTTTGAATTCCGTTTTTTGTAAAATTAATGACAGCGATGTACTCGATGTAAATCTCAATAAAAGCAGGTACACTTATAACAAAGGCGACATTATTTTTCATAAGGACACGCTTCCGCTGGGTTTATTTATCATTGAAAAAGGAAAAGTAAAAATCTATAAGTATGCGGGCAACGGGCATGAACAGATTGTGCGGCTCACCAGGCCCGGGGACATTATCGGTTACAGGGCCTTGCTGAACGAAACTCCCTATTCCTCCACCGCGGAGGCGCTGGAAGAAACGAACCTGTGCTTTTTGAGTAAGGATTTATTCCAGAATCTCATGAAAAACAATGACAGTGTTGGCGCCAACATTATGAAGCTAATGGTGACTGAACTCAATCATACCGAGGACCTCCTGAGTGAAAACAGTTTTAAGCCGGTCAAGGCAAGGGTTGCCGAAATGCTCCTGTACATCAAAGAAAAGTACGGTTTTGAAAAAGACAACTGCACCATTAACATCACCCTTACCAGAAATGATTTGTCATCACTGGTGGGCACGGCTACTGAAACCCTGATCCGGACGCTGATGATATTAAAGGATGAAGAGATCATTGATTTTTCCGGCAAAAGAATACAGATTCTTGATCAGCGAAAATTATTGCAACACGCGTTAAGAAAATAAAGGCGGAAACTGATTCCGGCCATCACGTAATGGCACGCGTGTTTTTCCACCACAACCGCGTTTAAGACACGCTCCATACCGCTCTGTCACCGGATATCATTGTCCGTTGCTGAAAATACACTTCAATCATGATGCATATCATTGTTAAAGGCAGCTAACACCGCTACCTTCGCAGGCTTCGTAATTACAGACAACTGATGATGCATACACCTCTACACACTTTTCATATCCCTGTCATGGGTTTAAGTTTTACAATTGACAGCCCGGTCAGGATCGCGCAGTATGGCATTTCGTCAGTAGTATCGATCATGGAAGACGAACTCATTGAAAGTATGAGGGCTTTTTACAGCAAAAAATTCGGTTTCCCCTTCGAACCCATCCAACGTTTTGAAGCGGATCACCGGGCCCGGCGCATTACGGAATATTTAAACCTGATGGGTCGTATTGTCAACAAACAGTTCAGCGACCTGAAACAATCGGCCTTTGAAAAGGGGTCGGCCATCTGCCGTTATTTCGAGTTATTGCCCGGCACTTCTCCGCTTCGACAAAAATACCTGTCGATGATGTCGATGCATGACGGTGACAGCAAGCGATCCCTGCAGGAGGAGTTGCGTAATGAAATGAAAGCGGGTTCGATTGATGTCAACATCATGGCAAAAGCGGACCGGCCGGGATACACGAAAGATGACCGGGAGTTGCCTGCCGAGTATTCCAATGCGCTTTCGTCGCTGCGGGGATATGCCAACAGCGATTTAGCATCCTCCCTGATTCTTTCAGCCGGATACAATCCACGTCTGTATGCCTATCTGTGTAACTTCAAAGACTTCTTCCCGGATGAAACCGGCACCATCCGTAAAAAAATCGTTTTAAAAGTCAGCGACTACCGTTCCGCCCAGATACAGGGCGCCTTATTGGCAAAAAAGGGGATATGGGTTTCAGAATTCCGCGTTGAATCGGGGCTTAATTGCGGTGGACACGCGTTTCCAACCGAAGGACTCCTGATGGGACCTATCCTCGATGAATTCAGGGAAAAGCGGGCGATATTGAAAGAAAACATGCAGGGATATTGCAGTGCCGCATGGAAGCAGGCTGGAATACCCTCCGGAAATTTCAATTTCAACATAGTTTTTTCCGCACAGGGTGGTATCGGTAACTATGAAGAAGACCGTTTATTGCGTGAATACTATCAGTTGGACTACACCGGCTGGGGCAGTCCCTTCCTGCTGGTACCCGAATGCACCAATGTAGATGAAGAGACCCTTCACAAACTCGCCGGCGCCAGGCCTGACGATTATTATTTAAGCTATTCATCACCGTTAGGTGTTCCGATCAATAATTTCCGGAATTCATCCGCCAACGCAGAAAGACTGAAACGCATTGCATCCGGAAAACCCGGTGCCCCCTGTTATAAACAACATCTTGCCTCGGATACTGAGTTTACACAGATCAGCATCTGTACAGCCTCCAGGAAATACCAGGAGTTTAAAACAAAGGCTATTGCCGGCAGCGCACTGACCGAAGAAGAAAAAGCAAGTCGCATCAGCAGTATTTATGAAAAGGAATGCCTTTGTGAAGGCCTGTCCACCTCCGCATTACTGATAAACAAATTGCCATTATCGCATAAACTTAAAGCGGTAAGCATATGTCCCGGTCCCAACCTCGCTTATTTTAACCGCATTGCCACGCTGGAAGAAATGACGGATCATATTTACGGAAGAACAAACCTGATCGCACGTGAGCGGCCGCATATGTTCATCAATGAACTCCGGCTGTACATGGACTTTTATGAAAAGCAGATGGCGCAGGAAGCAAAATCAAATCAGCAGGTGAAATACCTGGCTGCCTTTAGGAAGAACCTGCTGCTGGGCATACAATACTATCAAAACCTGTTTTCCGCTTGTTCAGATTTCTTCTCCGGAAGTATCTCACAAACAGAAAAACAACTGGGTGTTTTCAGGAAGAAACTGATGGAAGAAGAGGAATTGCTGCCTGCCTGATGATGCTTCACAGGACACAGGCTCCCGTTCGACTCCTTACAATGTAAAGAGCTCCCGGCTTGCAGTTCAATCGTTATTCGCCTTGTGCTGCGGTTATGGTACCAGGATCCTGCTGAAATAATAACGGTCATCACTGCCTTTAACCCTGACCGTATACATGCCGGCCGCGACACCCGAAATACGGACTCCTGCCCGGGGGGAATAAGTTTTCCGGAACACCGTTTTTCCGTTTATACCGGTTAACTCTACTGACTCCGCTCTGGCGCCTCCGTTCAACTCAATGAAAATATGATCCTTTGCCGGATTGGGATATACTTTCATCTCCACGGCCGGAACTTCTGCCAGTGACGAAGTAGCGGGAGTAAAGGCTACGGTTTTGATGCCTGTCCAGTTGGATTGAAAAGGTACTGCCGTAAAAATATAAGCCAGGTAGGCAGTATCATTGCTATAGTCGAGGCCCCAGGTACCCTGGTTATTATTTACCCCCCCGTAAAAGGAACAGGAATCGGGTTGAGAGGGAACAGAAACATCCACAATATGAAGATCGGATTTCCCCGTTGCCACAAACAGCAAATGATGCGCGGCATCATACCTGATCTCATTGGCATGTCCTTCGGCAGCCAGCCAGATAAAAGGATTATTGGTGGGTGCCGGCCAGGCAGGTCCTTTCCAGCTTCCCAGCATACTTACAGTGCCTGCCACTGAAATATCCAATACCTCAATTCCCTGATAATCTATTGCAACATAGGCCAGGCCTTCGTTCAACACCACATTATTGTAGGCGGTGGCGAATCCAATCATGGAAGGATTGCAATACTGGGCAATCTGCACCGGCGCGGTTTTAATGCTTACGTCTATTACACGAAAACCGCCTCTGTCGTAGCAGGCATACACCGTATCGTTTCTGACAGAGAGTCCCCTTACATTATACTTGACGGAATCTGCGTGAGTGACCGGTGCCCCATGGGGGAAAACCATTGATGGCAGAAAATCAGATTGCCAGGTAACGTTATTCGCATCACTGATATCCAGAATGATCAGGCCATTAAACATACCGCCCAGGTAAGCATAGGTGCCTTCCACCTCCACGATGCCACATCCACCTGCAGTATAGGGCGAATACCAGGTATCGGTAATAAATGCGTTGGTGGGATCGCTGATGTCAATTACCGCCAAGGCAGGACCCTGTGCCGGGGTATCATAAATATTGCCCAGTGCCAGGTACAACAGCTGCCCCGATTGTGTGAGGCTCATCACATGATAGCCGTTAAAAGCACTTGTAGGAATGGTATCAATGGGAACAGGCAGGGCCGGATTGCTGATGTCCGCAATTTTCAATCCTCCCTCTTTGGAAGCGATATACAAGTAAGGCCTTCCGGTATTGTCTTTTCTGACCGTAAAAGTACTTTGGTTGAAGGTGGAAGGAAGGTCGCTCAGGTGCTGGGCTGTATCTATGCACTGGCCTGCTGAAAGCAGGGGATAAAAGCAATAAAAAATCAGGAATAACTTATTAAACGGTTTCATGCTACAATTGTAAGATCAGGGTTAAAGGTAGCAATTTGTCTTAAGAAAAAAAAATCCGGGGAAAATAGACATTACTAACCTGCAGATATGAATTCAGGTCCTTCAACGGACAGCTTCGATCGATTCAATGCATTAATTAGTGGGAAAAAAATATTCCAATACCACAAGAATCAATTTAAATTTTATGTTACTTTGAAGCAATAACCCCGATAAACATCATGAAAAAATTATCGACATTATTTTTATTGGCTTTTTTTCTTTGTATAAATATGTATGCTCAAACCGTCACACCATTTGCATTGGCATCTTCCGGAACTTTTTTCGCCAACAGCGGTGGCATGCTATCTTCAACGACCGCAGAGATGACCCTGGTTGAAACATTCAGTAACGGAGGCAGCATCCTTACACAGGGTTTTCAACAGATATGGGATTTAGGAGTGGTCATTCCGCTCATCCGCCACCATCCTTTTAATTATTTGATTTTCCCGAACCCGGGACAAGGTATCTTTATTTTAGAATTGGACAGCAGCCATACCGGGAGATACTTTTTAGAAGTATATAATTTACCGGGAGAACTTATAATGAAAACTGAAACCGACATTTTAAGATACGAAATTGACCTGAGTAAGGCTGCGCCCGGAATATACTTTGCCAAGATATTTAATGATAAATATGTAGCTATACAATCACTGATTAAGCAATAATCAATTAAAACAAAACCAAAATGAAAAAATTCATTTACTTAATAATTGGTTGCGTCTTCATAACAAGTAAATGTGAATCGCAACCTACGAACAAAATGAATTATCAGGCAGTTGCCCGAAACGCAAGTGGAGCCATACTCGCCAATCAATTGCTGGGCATAAGGATTACAATTGAAGATGGAAGCGGAGGCAGTATTTTATATCGTGAAAGACAAACGCCAACCACCAACCAGTTTGGTTTGTTTACCTTACAGATAGGGAATGGCACTGTTTTATCAGGCAATTATAATGCTATTAACTGGAGTGCTGGCAATCAATGGCTAAGGGTTGATATGGATATTTCAGGGGGAACAAATTATTCCAATATGGGCGAATCGGAGTTACTTAGCGTTCCCTTTGCAAACTATGCAGCCAGTTCTAACGGATGGAGCCTGACGGGAAACAGTGGTATCAATTCTGCTTCCAATTTTATTGGAACCACTGATGGGAATGATGTGGTTTTTAAACAAGGAGGAATTATTGCAGGTTTGCTCAACAGCTTTAATGAAAATACTTCATTTGGGGTTGGATCAAATAATACCGGTAATGGGAATACTTCAATAGGATATTATACACTGGCTGCCAACATTTCAGGCGCGAATAATATCGCAAACGGAAATTTCGCTCTTTATAACAATAGTTCCGGAAATGGTAATGTAGCCATTGGGAATGAAGCGTTAGCCTGGAATACGAGCGGATATTCAAATGTTTCAATTGGTACTAAGGCATTACGAGCTAATTCTCTGCTGAATAATCTGGTTGCGGTGGGTGATTCAGCCTTATACTACAATGGAAACGGCGCCACAGGCACTCAGGGAACCGCGAATACGGCGTTAGGGAGTAAAACTCTATTTGCAAATTCAACTGGAGGATTTAATACGGCAACCGGTTCAAATGCCTTATATTCGAATACCACAGGTTTTTCAAATACAGCAAATGGAGCCAAAGCACTCTATTCAAATACCACAGGAGAATATAACACAGCCATTGGAGCCTTAGCGCTGTACTCCAACATTACAGGAGTAAATAACACTGCTGTTGGTAGGTTGGTATTATATTCCAACACCGGAAATATGAATACGGCCACAGGATTTGAGGCACTGAAAGACAATACAAGCGGAAGTTATAATTCTGCATTTGGTGCCAACGCACTTTCACATAACACTACTGGGATAAACAATACTGCATGTGGAGAAACCGCACTCGGTAGTAATTTGACAGGGAACAACAATACAGCCCACGGCGACTGGGCTTTGTTTTCTAATTTATCAGGCTACGACAATACTGCAACAGGTGCTAACGCCGGAATAGGAACAACCGTCGGCAACCAAAACACTTCGGCAGGATCAAACTCCCTCGTATATAACACGACAGGATCCTATCATACGGCCATTGGTTATAATACAGGTCCTAATACAGGAAATCTGTTTAATACTACCTGCCTCGGAATTGATGCGACAGCCACCGGAAACAATATGGTGAGAATTGGCAATTCATTTGTCACTTCCATTGGGGGTCAGGTGGGCTGGTCAACCATAAGTGACGGGCGTTTTAAAGAAAATATTACTGATAATGTACCGGGATTGACCTTTATCACCCAGCTAAAACCTGTAAGCTACCGTCTTAACCGTAATAAAATTGATGATTTTACCGGTGTCGCCATAAAGAGAAAGAAGATTAAAGAGAAGAATCCTGAAGTTGAGTTTCAGGATGGAGAGGTTTATTCCGGTATGACTACCGGTTTTATAGCACAAGATGTGGAAGCTGCTGCTAAGAAACTGGGGTTCGAATTTAGCGGTATTGATGCACCAAAAAACGAAAATGACTTGTATGGTTTGCGCTATGCAGAATTTGTAGTACCCCTGGTTAAAGCGGTACAAGAATTAAATGAAGAATTAAAATTGCAAAATGACATACAACAACAACAGATCGATGAATTGAAAAAAGAGATCGCTGCGCTTAAACTTAATTCCACGAAAAACAGATGAACTGTTGCCGGATGCAATTATATTGCTAAAGAAAAATATCCTGTATTTTATCTGTTAAATAAAATTTCTTTACAATACCCATCGGGTACCATGTCATTTTTACTATCCGGGAGTAGTAGCTGCAGATGATGACGAATCCGGCTTGTCATGAACTGTATTTTCTTTCATTGGTTCATCCGGATAAATTTTCTTTTGAAAAAGAATCCACATAGCTACGCCTACCGATATGGAAGCGTCGGCCAGATTAAATACCGGGCGAAAGAACAGGAAGGACTCCCCGCCCCACAGAGGAAACCAATCGGGGAATGTGCCGCTGAACAAAGGAAAATACAGCATATCCACCACCTTGCCATGGAGCAAACCTGCATAACCACCCTCTGCAGGAAAAAGAGCAGCTACATTTCCGAACTCGCTGGAGGAAAAAATGTGTCCGTAAAAAACCGAATCAATGATATTCCCAACCGCACCGGCCAGCACCAATGACAACACGGTAATATACATGGTACTGGCTTTTTCCTTCACTATTTTCCACAGGAACCAGGCGAGTCCGCTCACGAAAACAATGCGAAAAGTACTCAGCAATAATTTACCATAATCACCACCCAGTTCCATGCCGAAAGCCATGCCGTTATTTTCGGTGAAATGAATGATAAACCAATCGGTCACTTTAAATTCCTGGCCAAGATACATATGGGTCTTGATCCAGAACTTTGACACCTGGTCGGCCAGGAGTACAGACAGAATAATGATCAGCGGTCGTTTCAAGTATCTTAAATTCCTTTAAACAATGGGAGCCTGCAGATGTTCACTGCAAGCTCCCATTGGATGTTTATACCAACACCGGGGAAACAAGCCCGGCCATGTACACAGATGGCAGGATGCTTAGTCCCGGTATTGTTTCAGTTTGGCCTCCATACTCTGGGTAGTATGGGGAACCGCACGCAGGCGTTCTTTGGGAATCAGTTGTCCTGTAACCCTGCATATGCCGTAGGTTTTGTTTTCAATACGTATCAGGGCTGCTTCCAGTTGTTCAATAAATTTCTTCTGCCGGGCAGCAAGGTTGGCTGCTTCTTCTTTAGCAAGGGTCTCTGAGCCATCCTCCAGCATTTTAAAAGAAGCTCCGGTATCATCCGTGCCATTTTCATTGGCATTGATGATCTGTGCCTGCAGGTTAATGAGTTCCTGCCTGGCTTCTTCCAGTTTCTTTACGATTAATGATTTGAACTCAGCAAGGTCCGCATCACTGTATCTTTGTGTAGTCACTACTTTTTTTACTTCCGGTTCTGCATTTTTCTCGATCATAGGTTTTTGCTCAATTTTCACACTTGGAACTACGGGGATCTGCACGGCAGGCCTGGTCACCGGCTTCGCCTGTGTTGCCGGTTTAACGGTAACTTTTGAAGCAGGAGATGCAGGGGCTACTTTCTTTATCTCTTTGACAGGACTCACTTTTTTGGCAACAGGCGCTGTAACTTTTTTCGCAACCGGGGCTTTTTTAGCCGGAGCAGCGGCCTTTTTTACGACCTTTTTACTTACTGTTTTGACGGCAGGTTTTTTAGGGCTTTTGGTCAGTTTTTTAACTACCTTCTTCGCTGCCGTTTTTTTGGCAGGCGCCTTCACCACTTTTGACTTCTTTGCCGGGGCGGTCTTCGCCATTGATTTTTTTGCAACTGACTTCTTTACAGGAGCTTTCTTCACAGCCTTTTTGGGTGTTGCCTTCTTCACTGATTTACCGGAGGCAGGTTTTCCTGCAGGTTTTTTAGCTGCGGCCTTCTTAGATGTTGAAATGTGTTTTTTAATGGCCATTTGAATATTTTTTTACAGATGTTAATACCCGGAACTCCTCGTCCACTTCTACCGGAATCGCATCCGAACCTTCAAGGTGGTCAACCAGCTCCAACTGGGTGGCTAAAATTTCGCTGCGAATATAGTCGAAATTATTCTTTACTGAGCGCTGAATGAGCTCGGGGCCGTTTATCTTCACGATGATCCTGTCGGTGACCTCGAAACCCTTGTCTTTGCGTATGTTCTGAATACGGTTCACGAGTTCGCGGGCCAGACCTTTATCCCTGAGATGATCATTCAGGGTAATATCGAGGGCTACCGTAAGTTTTCCCTGGCTGGTCACCTGCCATCCGGGGATGTCTTCACTGAGAATTTCCACATCCTCCAGGAGTAAATCAAAGAGTACATCCCCCAACTTCAAGGGCAGTAACCCCTGTTGCTCGAGGTAAGTTATTTCTTCCTGGCTGATGGCGGCAATACGGGCGCTTAACTGTTTCATCAGACCACCCACCTTGGGTCCGAGGGCTTTAAAATTGGGTTTTAGTTTCTTGACAAGTATGTTATTTGATTCATCAAGGAATTGAATTTCTTCAATATTCACCTCCGCCTTGATAAGTTCTTCCACCGCCAGCACCTGGTTTTTAAAATGGCTGTCGAACACAGGAAGGAGTATCTTTTGCAGGGGTTGACGCACTTTGATATTCACCTTCTTCCTCAAACTCAGGGCCATGGAACTTATATCCTGGGCAAGCTGCATCCTTTCCTCAAGATTTTTATCAATGAGATCATGGTTGGCCACCGGAAATACGGCAAGGTGTACGCTTGGATGGCTGTCTTTCCGGGTACAGTTATTCAGGTCATTGAACAGGTGATCCGCATAAAAAGGAGCTACAGGCGCCATCAGCCTTGACAAGGTATCGAGGCAGGTATATAAAGTCTGATAGGCGGCTTTTTTATCATCCGTATATTCTCCTTTCCAGAAGCGGCGGCGGCTGAGGCGGACATACCAGTTACTGAGGTGCTCACTTACAAAATCCTGGATGAGCCGGCAGGCCCTGGTTGGTTCATAATCGGCGTAACATGCATCCACCTCTTTTACCAGGGAGTTCAGCAGGGAAAGAATCCAGCGATCCAGTTCTGTCCGCTGGCTGATGGGGATATCTTCATCTTCATAGCGGAAGCCGTCAATGTTGGCATACAGTGCAAAAAAGGAATAGGTATTGTACAGGGTTCCGAAGAATTTTCGCTGTACTTCGGCTATACCATCCAGATTAAACTTCAGATTATCCCATGGCTGCGCATTGCTGATCATGTACCAGCGTGTAGCATCAGGACCATAGGTCTCCAGGGTAGTAAACGGATCCACGGCATTACCCAGCCTCTTCGACATTTTATTGCCGTTTTTATCAAGGACAAGGCCATTGGATACCACATTTTTAAAAGCCACCGAATCGAACAGCATCACCGCGATGGCATGTAGGGTAAAAAACCAACCGCGGGTCTGGTCCACCCCTTCGGCAATAAAATCGGCCGGGAAAACATTTTCCAGGTTTTTCAGATCAAAGGGGTAATGCCACTGCGCATAGGGCATGGCACCGCTGTCAAACCACACATCGATGAGATCACTTTCGCGATACATGGGTTTTCCTGAGGAGGACACCAGTACGGCATGATCCACATAAGGGCGATGCAGGTCCAATGCCTCTTTTGAAGGGTTAAGCAACTCCATTTTGGCAGGATCCATGATACCGGCCGCTGCCGATTTTTTCAGTTCTTCCAGCAATTCCTTTACCGAGCCGATACATTTTTCCTCACCATCCTCACTTCGCCATATGGGAAGGGGGATGCCCCAGTACCGCGAGCGGCTCAGGTTCCAGTCCACAAGATTTTCGAGCCAGTTGCCAAAGCGGCCAGTGCCGGTACTTTCCGGTTTCCAGTTGATGCTACGGTTCAGTTCAAGCATCCGGTCTTTGCAGGCGGTGGTACGGATGAACCAGCTGTCAAGAGGGTAATAAAGAACAGGTTTGTCGGTTCGCCAGCAATGGGGATAGGTATGTTCATACTTTTCCACTTTAAAAGCCCTGTTCTCCTGTTTCAGTCTGATGGCAATACGCTCGTCCACGTTCAGGTATTTATCCCTGCCCTGCTTCGCCTTTTCCTCTTCGAGTTCGGTTCCGTTCAGGTATTCCTCCTTTACATACTCACAGGCGAAATCGGTGACCTCTTTCACAAAGCGCCCTCTTTTATCCACTAACGGCACAGGCTTACCGCTCTCATCGCTGACCATGACAGAGGGGATGTCATTTTGCCTGGCTACCCTGAAGTCATCGGCGCCAAAAGTCGGCGCGATATGCACGATGCCGGTTCCATCATCGGTACTGACAAAATCTCCCGCAATTACACGAAAGGCATCTCCCTGCGGCTGCACATAGGGCAGGATCTGCTCATACCGCATCCCCAGCAGGTCGGCGCCTTTTATTTCGAGTTCCACACGGAAGGGGATATTTTTATTTCCCGGCTGGTACTCGCTGAAGCTGAGTCCGGCCATTTTAGGTAAAAAATACTTCCCGAGCAAGTCTTTGGCAATCACCACGCTTACCGGTTCGCTGGTATATGCATTAAAAGTACGCACCAGCAGGTAGTCGATGGATGCACCCACGGCCAAAGCGGCATTACCCGGCAAGGTCCAGGGTGTAGTTGTCCATGCCAGAAAATACACCGGAGCATCCGTAGCGCTGAACAAGCGTTCACTCTTTGCATCACGAAGGGCTTTAAACTGAGCCACGATGGTGGTATCCTTCACGAGTTTATAGGTGCCGGGCTGATTCAATTCATGCGAACTGAGACCTGTTCCGGCAGCAGGAGAATAGGGCTGGATGGTATAGCCTTTATAGAGGAGATTTTTTTTATACAGTTCCTTCAGGAGGTACCAGCAAGTTTCGATGTAGGAATTCTCAAAAGTGATATAAGGATGTTCAAGGTCGACCCAATAGCCCATTTTACGGGTAAGATCATCCCATACCGATTTATACTTCATCACCTCCCTGCGGCAGGCTTTGTTATAATCTTCAATGGAGATTTTCTCACCAATGTCTTCCTTGGTGATACCGAGTGTTTTCTCTACAGAGATTTCGATAGGCAGTCCATGGGTATCCCAGCCACCCTTCCTTTTTACCTGAAATCCTTTCTGTGTTTTGTAACGGCAGAAAATATCCTTGATGGAGCGTGACATCACATGGTGGATGCCGGGAAGCCCGTTGGCCGATGGGGGTCCTTCGTAAAAGGTAAAAGCAGGTCGCCTCTCGCGTTCTTCTACCGAACGTTCAAAGATGCGCCGCTCCTGCCAGCGGGAGAGGACATTCTCTGCAAGACCGGGCAGATTCAAAGATTTATACTCAGGAAATGACGACATGGGTTTTGAAGGGTGCAAAGATAGGTAAATAATCCGGTAAAATAAAAAGGTAAAACATTGATTTATAAAACATAAAACGCATATCTTTAAACATGAATTCAGATAACTAAATTAATCCGATTATTTCTTTTATAACCACATTATCAATCCTTATAACAGCCATCAGCTATTTTAAAATCTATTGCTTATGAAAATCTATAAAATCTTTCATTTCGAAAAAATCTTTATGCAAATATTTTTTACAGGATTGCTGAATTTTTTACTTTGGGCAAATTCAAATGTAGCTCAGAGCCCAGCATCACTATTAGGAATTGAAGCAAATATCCAATTACAAACACCTAATAACCATCCTTCTACAATAGCTGCTGATTTTTCAGGGTGTTTTGACAAATTCACAATACGTTTTGACATAACAAATTTTGAAAACCCTACTAATGGAAATCCTCCTACCATAATTACGCTAACCATGCCATCTTTTGTGGCTTTAACAAATTCACAAGTTTTACCCGGAGTGATTTAACCCCCTAAATAACCGGACAAGATTAGTGTTAATTTTAACTAATCATG
>CAZHSC010000079.1:0-14996 GCA_964534995.1 uncultured Bifidobacterium sp. | reverse complement strand
TATCAAGAGAAAAAGTAACTGGGGGTGAAAGGGGGCAAAGCCCCCATAGATTTCTCCTCGCAGGACGCGTAGTGAGACGCAGGTTTGTATCTCGCAAGGCGCTGAGAGCGCAGATCGTAACGAAGTGAAGATCCCGGGTGGAAAGCGAAGCTGACCCGCCCGGGAGGTATAGAGGCTACAAAGTATTCCTGCATTATTATTCATTTCCCATTACCTCATTTTCAAATCAGCACACCTTCAAATTAACACATAAAGTTTCTCGCGGAGGCGCGGAGGCGCGGAGGGCGCGGATCGAAACGAAGTGAAGATCCCGGGTGGATGGTTTTTTCTCGCGGAGTATTAATGAGAGACGCAGAAAAAGTTGACAACGATTTACAGGAAGCCAGAACCCTTAAGTTGTTAGACAGTAGCCCCGGTAGCCGGTATCATGAAGAAACTCACTTCCCGCCAAAAACTTTTTTCAAAATTTCACTGACGCGTGCTGCAGGATCTTTTCGAATCTTTGTTTCTTCAATTGCAACCAGTTTAAACAAACCTTCGATGGCCCGTTGAGTAACAAATTCATCCAGATTGGGATTCACTTTTTTTACAAAGGGTACTTTGTTGTAGGTGCTGAAAAGGGGATTCCAGTATTTTGTGATTTGCACCTTTTTCAGTGAGGTAGAAATAACAGGTTTGAATTCCCTGCTGAGCTGCGCGGAAGTTGTTTTGCGCAGATATTGCGTAGCTTCATCGTCCTTGCCTTTTAAAATGCTTAATCCGTCATTGATTGTCATGGAAGTGATGGCAGAGAGAAAAATGGGCGCTGCCTTTTTAGCGGCATCTTCGGCGGCACGGTTCAGTTGTTTTTCAAATTCTTCCACTTGTTTTTTCATGCCCAGTTTTAAAAGCGTGCTCCTCATATCGCGTGCATCGCCGGGAAATGGAATTTTAATCAGGTTGTTTTTATAAAAGCCGTCAATTTTAGAAGCTTTGGCACCGGCATTTTTTGATCCAACCGTTAAAGCCTCCTTGAGGCCTTTTGTTATGTCGGCATTTGATAAACCGCTGCCAAGGGTGTTGTTTACCGTATTCAGAATATTATTGATATCTACCTGTGCGAATGAAAAATTACCGGTAAGGATAAAGACAATCAGCAGCAGCTTTTTCATAAAAGATGGATTTTTCATGGCCGGTTCAAATATATTGCCAAATATACTTCTAATCGAAAAAAATTGCGATAAGGATTAATCACTATTTCTTCATAAAGAGTTTTGTTAGTGAAGGGGGAGCAGTGAAATTGTCTGTAAACGCAATAATGAATTTCAGGAATGCAGCATCTGATGTGATTTGATTATTATTGTGTCCTGTAATCTGAAAGGGCAACGCGAAAGCCTGTGCGGAAGACCGCATGTTAATTCGCGGTTCAACCTTGCTTATAAAATTAGTATGCTGGCGGAAGTAATTACCATTGGAGATGAATTGTTGATTGGACAGATTGTCGATACCAACTCGGCGTGGATCGGGAAGCAACTCAATATGATCGGAATTAAAATTCATCAGATCACTTCGGTGTCCGACAATCGTGCACATATTATCACCGCGCTCAGGGAGGCTTCCTGCCGTGCACAGGTGGTATTGATTACGGGCGGCCTCGGGCCTACCAAAGATGACCTGACCAAAGATTGCCTTTGTGAATATTTTAATGTGTCCCTAAAGTTCAATGAAGAGGCTTATCAGGATGTGGAACGGCTCTTTAAAATCAGGGGACGTGAAGTTACCGCCCTCAACCGGCGCCAGGCGGAATTGCCTTCCAATTGCACATTGCTCAGCAATAAAGTGGGTACCGCCCCGGGGATGTGGTTCGAGGAAGGGGGAATCGTGTATGTTTCTATGCCGGGGGTTCCCTATGAAATGAAGTATTTAATGGAGCAGGAAGTATTGCCCCGCCTCAAGTCGAAATATCAGCTTCCCTTCATTCTGCATAAAACCATTCTTACACAAGGTATAGGAGAAAGTTTTCTTTCTGAACTGATAGCAGATTTTGAGGACGCATTGCCACCTCACATCAAACTCGCCTATCTGCCTGCTGCCGGAATGGTGAGGTTGCGACTGAGCGCAAGCGGAGAAGAACTAAAGGTTAAGCAGGAGATGGAGAAGCTGGTAATGGAATTATCGGAACGTGTTAAGGAGTATATGTTCGGATATGATGAGGATACGATTGAAGGAGTACTGGGAAAGTTGCTGGTCGAAAGAGGCCTGACCCTTGCCACTGCCGAAAGCTGCACCGGCGGTAATGTGGCTCACCTCATTACCTCTGTGCCGGGTTCTTCGGCATGGTATCTGGGCTCTACCGTTACCTACTCTTATCAAAGTAAAACAGACCTGCTCGGCATTTCCGCCGACCTGATCAATCAAAAGGGTGCCGTGAGCGAAGAAGTGGTGCTGGAAATGGTAGAAAACGTCAGAAAAAAATTTGGCAGCGATTGCGCAGTTTCCACTTCAGGTATTGCCGGACCCGATGGTGGTACCGCCGATAAACCTGTCGGAACGGTCTGGATTGGAATCAGCATTCCCGGTAAATCTTTTGCTAAAAAAGTATTACTGGGTGATAATAGGTTGAGAACCATTCAGGTAGCTTCGGAGACCGCATTAAATATGTTAAGAAAAGCGCTGCTCCAACAAGACTTGCAATAATTTGTTTTTTATGTATCTTTGCCATCCCAATAATAAGCTGTATGTCTAAAATTTGTGACCTGACCGGAAAAGGATCCATTTCCGGTAATAACGTAAGCCACTCGAACCGTAAAACCCGTCGAAAGTTTCACCCGAATCTGCAAACTAAAAAGTTTTTTATGCCCGAAACAGGGGAATGGATTACTTTAAAGGTGAGTACTTCTGCACTTCGCACCATTGATAAAATTGGTGTTACCGAAGCTGTAACCCGCGCCATCATCAAAGGCAGCCTTTAATATATTTTACACCGGAATTGCAACCGGTAAACTGTACATGGTTAAATTTGAACTATGAAGTACAGTTTACCGGTTTTCTTTTTCTTATTGTTGAGTATCTCCGCTTTTTCACAATGGGATGATACCGACAGGCTGTCCGCGGAGTTTCACCGGCAGCGCAGGGAAGCGCTTCGACAATTGATGCCTGAAAAGTCGGCCGCGGTCTTTTTTGCCAACCCTGTCCGTAACAGGAACAATGATGTCGATTTTCAATACAGCCAACATCCGGATTTCTATTATCTCAGCGGCTGTACCGAGGCCAATTCGGTCTTGATATTGTTTAAAGAAGATCGCGTTTTCGATGGGATTCGTAGCCATGAATTGCTTTTTGTACAGGACCGTAATCCCAGGGAAGAAATTTGGACCGGAAAACGCATGGGAGTGGAAGGTGCCAAATCCATACTGGGATTTGTTGCAGTATATAAAGGGGTTGAACTGAAAGAATTCGGCATCAACTGGTCAACTCTGAACGAAGTATTTATAGCCTATCCCGATCAGCCCAACCGTTCTTTTCAGGATAAAGCGGACTTATCTGATCTCGTTGACTTTCTGAAAACGGCACTCGCCGCTGCAAAGGTGGAAGTCAATGAAACCGGTCTTCATAAATTCATGGCCCGCCTGCGGGAGAAGAAAGAAAAGGAAGAGATTGTTTTACTTCAGAAGGCCATGGATATAACCATCGATGGCTTCAGGGATATGATCCGGCAATTGTCGCCGGGGATGACTGAATATCAAGCGCAGGCAATTGTTGAGTTCCATGCTAAAAAGGGGGGCGCTGAATATATGGGCTATCCTTCCATTTGCGGAGGAGGAAGCAATGCCTGTGTGTTGCATTATACTTTTAACAGAAAAAAGCTGAAGCCCGGTGAATTACTGCTGGTGGATATGGGAGCAGAATATCATGGATATACTGCCGATATCACGCGTACCCTACCAGTGGATGGGAAATTTTCAGAAGAGGAAAAGTCCATTTATTCGATTGTGCTGGCAGCTCAGGATTCGGGAATCGCCCAATGCCGTGCCGGAAATGCATTCCGCGATGCCCATCATGCCGCCTATGAAGTGGTGACCCGTGGCCTGCTCGATCTCGGTATAATAAAATCATCATCCGAAGCCAATTACTACTTCATGCATGGCACCTCGCACTACCTCGGACTTGATGTGCATGATGCAGGTACCTATGGAGCTTTGCAGGCGGGCGTGGTCATGACGGTTGAACCTGGAATTTATATCGCCGATGGCTCTCCCTGCGACCCGAAATGGTGGGGCATCGGCATCAGGATTGAAGACGATGTGCTTGTTACGGAAAAAGATCCGGTTGTGATGACGGCCGCATTGCCCCGTACGATTCCTGAACTTGAAAAACTGATGTCGGAAGATTTCTGATTTTCCTTCCCGGAATTATATGGCTTTGTCCCCGGAATCTGTCTCGTAATTAATTGGAAAATTAGGTAATAGTGCGTTGATAATCAATAAAGTAAATTTAATAGTGGAAATGCCTTGTCTTTTCCTCTGATTTGTAATATCTTTGCCGACCCAAAATACGGGTAATTAAATCATTGTAATTATGGCTAAGAAAGGTAATCGTGTACAGGTGATTATGGAATGCACAGAGCATAAAAACTCTGGCATGCCCGGTACCAGTCGTTACATCACCACCAAGAACAAAAAAAATACAACGGAGCGCCTCGAGTTGAAAAAATACAACCCGATCCTGAAAAAGGTCACCGTACACAAGGAAATAAAATAATAGAATACAGCTTTAAACATAATTAACCATGGCAAAGAAAGTAGTTGCTACCCTTAAAACCGGAAAAGGCAAAGAATTCTCTAAAGTGATCAAAATGGTCAAGTCACCTGTTACCGGAGCGTATTCCTTTAAAGAGGAAGTGGTACATAACGATCACATTAAGGATTTTCTTAAAGAAAAATAATCTTCTGACAATCAACCAGAACAGACAGCTTCTTTCATTGGAAAGAAGCTGTTTTTATTAGTACCAAAGCATAAAAATGGGATTATTCGGTTTCTTCAATAAAGAGAAAAAAGAGTCGCTCGATAAGGGCCTTGAGAAAACCCGTGAAAGTTTTTTTTCAAAGCTCACGAAAACCCTCATTGGTAAATCCACCATCGATGATGATGTGCTGGACAATTTAGAGGAAGTGTTGGTCACCAGTGATGTGGGCGTTGAAACCACTTTGAAAATTGTAAAGAGGGTTCAGGAACGGGTAGCCCGCGATAAGTACACCGGAACCGGCGAACTCAACAGGATCCTGAAAGAGGAAATTGCTTCGTTGATGGCTGAGAATTTCAAAGACAGGACTGATACAGGGCAATCTGATATTCTGCCTTCCAAACCTTATGTAATCATGGTGGTGGGTGTAAACGGGGTTGGTAAAACCACCACCATAGGTAAACTGGCTCATCAGTTTAAGAAGGAAGGGAAAAAAGTAATTCTTGGCGCCGCCGACACCTTTCGTGCCGCGGCCGTTGATCAATTGACGATCTGGGCAAAAAGAGTGGATGTGCCGATTGTGAGCCAGGGCATGGGCGCTGACCCTGCTTCCGTTGCCTACGATGCGGTAGCTTCTGCTAAGGCTCAGGATGCGGATGTTTGTATCATTGACACGGCGGGTCGCCTGCACAATAAAATCAACCTCATGAATGAATTGTCAAAAATCAAGAGGGTAATGGAAAAAGTGTTGCCGGATGCGCCCCACGAAATTTTACTGGTGCTGGATGCATCTACCGGACAGAACGCCTTTGAACAGGCCAGGCAGTTTATTGCCGCCACCGAAGTAAATGCGCTGGCACTTACCAAGCTGGATGGTACCGCCAAAGGGGGCGTGGTTATCGGCGTTTCTGATCAGTTTAAAGTGCCGGTAAAATACATAGGAGTGGGGGAGAAAATGGAAGATCTTCAGATTTTCGACAGAAATGAATTCGTTAATTCGTTGTTTAATTCTCAAAACTGATATGAAAAAAATACTGATCACATTTTTTGCGGGACTGTTATGTTTTCATTCCTCCATTGCGCAGGAATGGCAGATAGAAATCAGGGATAATATGGCCCGCATGAACATGGAACAGGCCTATCGTTTTACGCCGGACAGCCTGATCATTACCGGTAAATCGGATTATGGCCGCTCCAACGTCAATTACCTGCAGCGCAAATTATCAGAAAATGAAATCAGGCAACTTTCAGCCTTGATTAAAAAATTTCCCGCCGACAGCCTCAAGCCTGTTTATTTTAACGATTACAGCAATTTCAAGCAAATTGATGAAGAGAATTACCCGAGGTCAATTGATCTTGTTTTAATAAAAAATGGCAACACCTATGTTTCCAAAGCTACCAATGCCTGGGTTGAGTTATACGTCAGACTGTTTGATGGCGTAAATCCTATTATTCCTTCCGAAGTACGTATTTCCCTCGATAAGTCTAAGATTAATGTCTTTTACTGATTGTGAAGACCAAATCATTACGGCAGAATAAAGTCAATGTTATCACACTGGGCTGTTCAAAAAACCTGGTGGACTCGGAGGTGCTGATGGGGCAACTTCGTGCCAATGATTTTGAAGTGGAGCATGAAAGTACCCGTGGCGATGCTGCCATTGTGGTGATAAATACCTGCGGTTTTATTGACAATGCGAAGCAGGAGTCGATTGATACGATTTTACATTACGCGAAGAAAAAGGAGGCAGGAAAGATTGAGCGTTTGATAGTAACGGGGTGCCTGTCCGAAAGATATAAGCCGGAGCTGGAGAAGGAAATCACCAATGTAGATGCCTATTTCGGTACACGCGATCTGCCGCTGCTCCTTAAAACCCTTGGCGCTGATTACAAACACGAGCTCCTCGGTGAGCGGCTGCTGACAACGCCCCGTCATTATGCCTATATGAAAATTTCGGAGGGATGTGACCGGCCCTGTTCATTTTGTGCCATTCCCCTGATGCGCGGTAAACATATTTCCCGCCCCATAGAAGAACTGGTGAAGGAAGCGGAGCACCTCGTTAAGGAAGGAGCCAGGGAATTGCTGCTGATTGCCCAGGATTCCACATATTATGGTTTGGATATTTACAAGGAACGCAGACTTGCCCGGCTCCTCGAAAAACTCAGTGAGGTGGATGGACTCGGATGGATACGCCTCCATTATGCTTTTCCCGGTGGTTTTCCGGAAGATGTACTGGATGTCATGCGTGAGCGGGAAAACATTTGTAAGTATATTGATATTCCCCTGCAACATATCAGCGACAGGATGTTGCAGTCTATGAAAAGAGGTACAACAGAAGCCAGGACATATGCCCTGCTGGATAAATTCAGGGAGAAAGTGCCGGGCATTGCTTTGCGTACTACACTCATTGCCGGCTATCCCGGAGAAACACAGGAGGATCATGAGGCGATGCTGCGCTTTGTTGAAAGGGTACGCTTCGACCGCCTGGGGGTATTTACGTATTCGCATGAGGAGAATACTACGGCCTATCAGCTGAAGGATGATGTGCCTGATGAACTGAAGCAGGAAAGGGCAGAAGCGGTGATGGCCCTGCAGCAGGATATATCCGAAGATATCAATGCAAAAAAAGTCGGAAAGGTATTCAAGGTGCTCTTCGACAGGAAAGAGGGCGATTATTTTGTGGGTCGTACAGAGTACGATTCCCCGGAGGTAGATAATGAAGTGCTGGTGTCCGCTCAGGAAAATTATGTACGAATCGGTGATTTTGCGCCGGTGAAAATCACATCGGCAACAGCTTTTGATTTATATGGCGAGTTTGCCGGATAAATGTTGGATAACATGAATGTAACTCATATTCCACTTGCGGATACAGGGATCTTTGATGAATTGTTGCTGGATTATATAGACGGGAATCCCCGCCTCCGTCCGTTTTACACCTATAGCCCCGCCATCGCCTCCGTACCGGATGTAATTGAAGCCAGGAGCCGCTATGCCATACCCCGTGAGACCCTCTATGCTGAATTTGAAGCGCAGCATGAAAAGTATTATAGTCAGTATCCCTCCCTCAGGGATATCGTTTCCTCTTTACGCAACCATAAAACATATACGGTAACTACCGGCCATCAATTGTGTTTGGCAACCGGGCCTTTGTATTTTATTTATAAAATTATCAGTACTATTAAACTGGCAGCGGAACTTAAAAACCAATATCCGGATTATACATTTTTACCTGTGTTCTGGATGGCTTCCGAAGACCATGACATTGATGAAATCAACCATCTCCATTTGTTTTCCGAAACCATACGCTGGGATGTGAGTGCCAGCGGCGCCACCGGCCGCCTGCCTACCACAGGCCTGGATGCGGTAATGGATGCCGTGAGGAATCTCTGCGCACAACATCCCTACGCGGCTGAGGTTTCAGGGATGCTGGAGAGTTCCTGGCTGGGTGCCTCCAGCCTTTCACAGGCTACCAGGGAATTACTGTTGCAACTGTTTGCCAAAGAAGGTTTGCTCGTGTTGGATGCCGACAGCCCATCCCTGAAAAAGGAATTTGCGCATATCATCAAAGAGGAGTTGTCTTTGCAGCCATCCTTTGATATCGTGAATCAAACAAATGAAAAGTTAAGCCGATTTTACAAGACACAACTGCATCCCCGTGAAATAAATTTGTTTTACCTTGATGAGGGCTTGCGCCAGCGTATCATCAAAGATGAAAACGGTCACTTTGAAGTATTGAATACTGATCTCAGCTTCACCCGTGAATTTATTCTTGATCTTTCAGAAAAGCAGCCGGAAAGATTTAGTCCGAATGTTGTGTTGAGGCCTTTGTACCAGGAATGCATATTACCCAATATAGCTTATGTGGGCGGGCCGGGCGAAATCGCTTACTGGCTGCAGTTAAAAGAGGTGTTTGAACATTATAACGTCTCGTTTCCGATGCTGGTACCGCGAAACAATGCTTTAATTTTACCCGAACGTGCTTTGAACAAATTCCTGCAACTCGGTTTTACGACCAGGGATGTTTTTCGTCCGTACGATGAACTCAGCCGCCAGTGGATACTGACACGTGAAGATGTTACGGGTGAAATTGAAAAAAGCAAGGAACAGCTACGGGAAGTGTACGGGAACCTGGCCGCGCATTTTTCGCTGGCAGATCCTACCCTTGCAGCCAGTGTCCATGCGGAATTGCAGAAAATGCTGAATGGCATGGATGCGCTGGGAAAAAAGGGGACGGCGGCGCTAAAACGCAAACATGAAGTGACTTTAAATCAGATCAGAGGATTGCTTGATCGGGTGAACCCCGGTGGCCAGCCCCAGGAAAGGGTGCTGAACTTTTTGCAGTTTTATGCTATTCATGGACCTGATTTTATTAATGGCTTGATGGCCGGCATGCATCCGCTGGATTTTAATATGGCCGTTTTTACGGAATAGCTGTCTTCGATGCGCTCCGCACCTGGTTCTGATTTCACCGGCGGCGCTACGAAATGAAATGCAGGATTGGTTTATTTATTCCCTGTCTTGTATATTCGCTGAAGTTTCATCTTATTGATCCGCTTCGATATGCCCACCACAGAATCTTTCCTTGCAGCCATGCAGCAGGGATATACCTTTAAAGGCAATTCATTAACGATTGGAGCCGCGGTGTATCAGGGGCAGGTGTATGGTCAGGCCCCTGTTAAAGTGCCGCTGTCTACCTTAAACCGTCATGGCCTCATTGCAGGGGCTACCGGCACCGGTAAAACCAAAACGCTGCAAGGCCTGGCAGAAGGCTTGTCATCAAATGGTGTGGCTGTTTTGTTAATGGATGTGAAAGGCGATCTGAGTGGTATAGCCATGGCCGGCAAGGAAAACAGTAAAATCATGGAAAGGCATGAGAAGCTTGGAATAGCGTGGAAGCCGGGTTCCTTTCCCTGCGAACTCCTGAGCCTGTCGGGTGAACAGGGAGTACGCCTGAGGGCTACGGTTTCGGAATTTGGCCCTGTATTGTTTTCAAAGATTCTGGGCCTCAACGATACGCAGTCGGGTGTGGTTTCGCTGGTGTTTAAATATGCCGATGACAGGAAATTGCCATTGCTCGACCTGAAGGATTTTAAAAAGGTATTGCAGTATTGTACCCATGAAGGGAAAGAAGAAATTAAAAAGGAGTATGGTGCCATATCAACGGCATCGGCTTCCACCATACTCCGTAAAATTATAGAAGTAGAAGAGCAGGGTGCCGGTTTGTTTTTCGGTGAATTATCATTTGATGTCAACGACCTGTTGCGGGTGGATGAAAATGGAAAAGGCTACATTCATGTTGTCAGACTATCGGATATTCAGGATGCGCCCAAATTATTTTCAACCTTTATGCTTTGCCTGCTTGCTGAAATTTACCGTGAATTTCCGGAGGTGGGCGATCAGGATCAGCCCAAACTGGTACTTTTTATTGATGAGGCCCATCTGATTTTCAAAGAGGCCAGCAAGGCGCTGATGGATCAGCTGGAATCAATGATTAAACTGATCCGCTCAAAAGGGGTGGGTATAATTTTTTGTACGCAGTCACCTGTTGATATTCCCGCGCCGGTGCTGGGTCAATTGGGGTTGAAGATTCAGCATGCTTTACGTGCATTTACCGCCAGCGACCGTAAGGCAATCAAAATGGTTGCGGAAAATTATCCTATAAGCGACTTTTATAAAGTGGACACGCTCATCACCGAACTGGGTATTGGCGAAGCCCTGGTTACCGCATTGTCGGAAAAAGGAAGCCCCTGTCCCCTGGTACATACCACCCTTTGCGCACCCCGTTCGCGCATGGATATTTTACAACCCGGCGAATCCGGGCAGTTACTGGCAAACTCCGCTTTGGTTGCGAAATACAATAAGCAGGTGGACCGTGAAAGTGCCTATGAGATTTTGCAGGGAAAGCTGACGGAGGCTGAAAAGGAAAGTGATGAAAAGAAGCCGGAAGCAAAACCTGCTCCTGAAAAGGAAAAGGGAACAACGATTGGCGATGCCCTGAACAGTACGCTGGGCCGTCAGGTAGCCCGTACGCTGGCAAGGGAAGTGACACGTGGCTTGTTGGGTGTGCTGGGATTCGGAAGCCGTTCACGAAAAAGATAATGACGCTCATTTGCACGGGCGTGCGGAAGGGAATTACAGTTTGCCGGCAGGCAGCACGCCTTCAACTCCCGGAAAGCTTCAGCGTATGAAATCAGGGGGCTGCTTGCGCTTTACCCTTTACGGCTGAGGTGGATTTGATCTTCTTTCTTTTACTTTTTCCGGGATGAATGCGCTATCGCTTAACATTACTGTGTGTATAACAGCGATGCCGTAGCCACGAAAAGATACTGTTTTCTTCTAATTTCATGCCCTGTAGCCAGTAGCCGACGTGTATGATAAATAAGTATTTTAAATCCGATCATGGTAAATGCACGATCTATCAGCTTTTGCTAAGGGTGTTCAGTAATAGCAAAACCCGCAATAAGGCGTATGGAAGCATTGCAGAAAACGGCGTTGGAAAATTTAACGATATAACCGCTCATGTCCTTGCATCATTGAAAGACCTGGGTGTTTCTCATATCTGGTACACCGGCGTACTGGAGCATTCCAGTATGACAGGATATGAGGAGTTTGGAATTGCTCCCGACATCGCCACCATTGTAAAAGGCCGGGCAGGCTCCCCTTATGCCATTCGTGATTATTATGATGTGGATGCCGACCTTGCCGAAAATGTCGGTCAAAGGATGGAAGAGTTTTCAGCGCTCATTAAACGCACGCATGACGCGGCGCTTAAAGTAATTATTGATTTTGTTCCAAATCATGTGGCCCGTTCTTATCATTCTGATAAAAATCCCGGTCGTCAACCCGACTTTGGCGAAAAAGATGATACCCGTGTATTATTTAAACCTGACAATAATTTTCTGTACCTGCACGATGGCCCCTTTCAGGTACCTGCAGGCTATCATCCGCTGGGTGGTAAAAAATTACCTGCCAAATGGATGAAGTATACGGAAAACCCGGCAAAAGTTACCGGTAATGATGTGTACAGTTCCTCACCATCCATGAATGACTGGTTCGAAACCATTAAACTGAACTTCGGCGTTGATCCGCACCCGCCCCATAAAGTATATTTCGATCCGGTTCCTTTAACCTGGCTTCAATTGCTGGATATTTTATTGTACTGGTGTGAAAAGGGCGTGGATGGTTTTAGATGTGACATGGCTGAAATGGTACCGGCTGAATTTTGGGAGTGGATTATACCCTGTGTGAAGACACGTTTTCCGGAAGTTGTTTTTATAGCCGAGATATATAAACCCGATGTATATGCGAAATACCTCGAAACAGGGTATTTTGATTATTTGTATGATAAAGTTCACCTCTATGACACGCTGGTGTCGGTCCTCAGAGGTGAAACACCTGCCGATGCATTAAGCGGTACTGTGAAATGCGTGGAGCATTATTCCGAAAGAATGCTTTCCTTTCTTGAAAACCACGATGAAATCAGGCTTGCCTCCCGGCATTTTCTGGGAGATGCCCGGGCAGCCTGGCCGGCAATGGTGGTTTGTGCTACCGTTTCAAAAGGGCCTGTGATGATATACTGCGGCCAGGAACTTGGTGTCAGTGCCGCTGAGAATATTGGATTTGCAGGGGATACCGGACGGACCTCCATCTTTGATTACGGAAGTGTGGATGAAATCCAACGATGGTTCAATAAGGGTAAATGTGACGGGGCGCTCCTGAGTGCTGAACAGCAGTCGCTGCGGAACTCGTATAAAAAATTGCTGCACATGGTAAGATCATGCAAAGCTGTTTCTGATGGAGGATTTTACGACCTCCAGTATATCAACCGACATCACCAGAGCGAAGGATTTGACGAGCGTTATCTCTTTGCTTTCATCAGACATTGCGCTTCGGAGAAAATAGTAATAGTTGTCAATTTTAACAAAACGCAATCCTATAAAGCACATATCCGTATCCCCCCGGAAGCATTGCAGCACTGTGGTATCGGTAAAAAGGAAGTACTTGTATTCACCGACTTGCTGGATGAGGGTATCAGTGTTGCGGTTGAGAGGGAGAAGCTGTATAGGCAAGGTGACCGGTTTTCGGGCCTTATGCTTGACTTAAAACCACTGGGAGCATTCATACTGAAGATTCAATAATTTTACAGACTATGTCCAAACAAGGAACCAAAAATCCATTCAACCTGGTAGTAATCGTAGCGGCACTGGGGTATTTTGTTGATATATATGATTTGCAGTTGTTCAATGTGGTCAGCAAATCCAGTATCCGGGGGATTGGTATCAGCGATCCGGCAGTGGTAGACCGCTATGATTATCTCCTTTTTCTCTGGCAGATGAGTGGCATGCTTGTAGGGGGATTGTTATGGGGAATACTTGGCGACAGGAAAGGTCGTAAGTCAGTGCTCTTTGGTTCAATTATATTGTACTCGCTGGCCAACATCGCAAACGCCTTTGTAACAGATTTAACACAGTACAGTATGGTGCGCTTCATGGCCGGTGTTGGATTGGCGGGAGAACTGGGGGCCGCCATAACGCTCGTATCTGAAATTATGCACAGGGAACACAGAGGGTATGGAACCATGCTCATTGTTACCATGGGCGCGCTGGGAGCAGTGGCTGCCGCTTTGATTAGTAACAATCCTTTTCATTTTTTCGGACTTCAACCCTGGCAAATCGCTTACCTTATTGGCGGAGGATTGGGGCTCCTCCTGCTTTTTTTAAGAGTGGGTACCTATGAATCCGGGATGTTTGATAAGCTGAAGCAGAAAAAGGAAGTTCGGAAAGGTAATTTCCTGATGCTCTTTACCGATATAAAAAGATTTAAACGCTACCTGGCCTGTATCCTGATTGGATTGCCGGTATGGTATTGCATAGGCATCCTGATTAAGTTCTCGGAGAAGTTCGCGGGAATTGTGCAGGTTGCAGGGGAGGTCAAAGTGGGATTTGCCATCATGTATGCATACATTGGTTTGTCGGTGGGTGATTTGTTAAGTGGACTCCTCAGTCAATATTTTAAAAGCAGGAAGAAAATTGTGATGTCCTATCTGATTGGCACCATCGTGCTTGTGGGCGTTTTTCTTTTTGCCGAAAACCTTTCTTCCTCCACTTATTATTTCCTGTGCTTTCTGTTGGGATGCGCAACAGGATACTGGGCGCTCTTCGTTACCATCGCCTCCGAGCAGTTCGGTACCAATATTCGCGCAACGGTAACTACCACGGTTCCTAATTTCGTACGCGGAGCCGTAGTGCCCATTACCCTGGGCTTTAAAACGCTCGAACAGCAGATGGGCTCCGTTAACAGCGCTATTGCTGTGGGGGCTATCTGTATCGGCCTCGCGATAGCGGCCACGCTCAGTATCAAAGAAACATTTTCAAAAGACCTGGATTACCTGGAGATGTCATGAAAAATTATACCCTCGTTTTAGGTGCATCCGTAAATCCACTGCGTTATTCCAATATGGCGATACGGAGGTTGAGGCAATATCAGCACCCTGTACACGCGGTGGGATTGCGGACGGGCAGGGTGGAAGATGTGGATATTGTAAGCGGCCAGCCTTTATTTTCGGATGTTGATACCGTTACCTTGTATATTGGTCCTTCCCATCAGTCGCAGATTTACGATTATGTTCTGAAGTTAAATCCGCGCCGTGTGATTTTTAATCCTGGAACCGAAAACCCCGCATTTGAGGAAAGGTTAAGGTGCTCCGGAACAGAAGTACTGGAAGCCTGTACCCTGGTGATGCTGGGAACAGGGCAATACTGAGTATTATAAAGTCTTCTTTTCTGATAGCTTTGTCCTTTTAATTTCCTGAGATTGTCTTTTTATTATAATGGCTATATTTAATTGAAATCTCAAGCCCATGAAAACTACCCACCCCAACAAAATTATTTTTAATTAGCTGTATTAAGTCACTAAAATACTTTATCATTTTTCCGCTAATTGTCCTTTTTCTACCCTTGTATTCAAACGCTCAATCCATCGCACCTTGTTCCCCAACGACTACCTTACCTACAGTAGTCCTTTCCGATATGTTCGGGCAGGGTTTCAATAAATCCA
>CAZHSC010000078.1:0-15374 GCA_964534995.1 uncultured Bifidobacterium sp. | reverse complement strand
CATGACGGAAACCGGGTCGAGCAGAATACCAATATCAATGGACAGGGTATCAGAAAAGGGAAGCCATGTCATTTTCCATGGAATTATTTTTTCATAAGTGGGAGCGCCGGAATGGAAAAAATATTCAAAAGCGGTTTTAACAGAAAGTACCGCTGAAATAAAAAGAGCGGTGGTGCCGGTGATTCCTGCTGATTTTCCCAGGTATTTCCTGCCGAAAAGGCCAAGCAGCACAAAAGTGAAAAGAGGCAGCAGCAGCAGTATGAATAAGTTGATAGGGAGATTCATATGTTTATGGCAATGCGATTAAATGTTGTGAGGCCGGGGCTGTATTGTTTCGGGTTTGATCATGTATTGCGTGGATTCTTTTCATCCGCAGAGGTGTCAGTACTTTAGTGTATCCGCTTCTTCCGCATCAATGGATTTGGCATTCCTGAAAAGATTAATGATTATAGCGATAGCCACCGCCGCTTCGGCAGCCGCAATGGCGATGATGAAGATGGTATAACCCAAACCTTCTATATTGGAAGGGAAGAGGTATTTATTGAACGCGATGAAATTTATATTTACACTGTTCAGCATCAACTCCAGTGACATCAGCATGGCAATCATGTTTCTTCTGGTTAAAAAACCATAGGCGCCGATGAAGAAGAGAAAGGTACTCAGGTAAATAATATGCAGCAGTGGAATCTGGTTCATTTTTCTTCAGGTCTTGATTTAATAGCAATGACAATACATCCGATCATAGCTGCCAGCAACAGTACACTTACGAGTTCAAAAGGGAGAACATAACTGTCGGGGGTATTTCCTACCAGCAGGTGGCCGATCCTCCTCACGGATGGATCAAAGCTGGTATCACCGGAATCGTTCCAGGCCTGGCCGGAAAGCAACAGGCAGGTATACAGGGTACCGGTCAAAACGGCCAGTCCGGAGAATACCGCCCTTTTACTAAGAGCGGAGGGCATATCGGCACCTTCCTGTTTAGTCAGGAAGATGGAGAATATGATGAGTACAACAATGCCACCCACGTAAACGATGATCTGCACAGCAGCTGCAAACTCCACCTCCATCAGGAAATAGAGGCCCGCGATGCCGATCAGGGAAAAAAGCAGGTAGATGGCTGCCCGGAACAGTTTCCGGGTGGTAACAGTAAGGATGCCCGTAATTAAGATAAAAGCGGCAATCAGGTAGAAGGCGACAACAGATGGATTCATTATTCAACACCCTCCATGATTTTTGAGCCCGGTTTGTTAAGGACTTTGGTAAACTGACGCCGGTCATAAACACTGTGTTCGTAGGCGTTTGACATGATGATGGCGTCCGACGGGCAGGCCACTACACAGAGGTTGCACATGGTGCACAATTCAAGGCGGTAAACAAAAGTATCAATGGCTTTTCTCTTTTTCCCTTCAGGGCTGAGTTCAGTTTTGGTTACTATTTTAATGGTTCCGTTGGGACAAGCCAGTTCACAGGCGGTACAGCCGGTACAGCGGTGTTCATTGTTTTCATTGTGCGGCATGATCACCTCTCCTTTGAACCGCTCCGCCAGCACGGGTTTTACTTCAGGATATTGCTGGGTAATTACTTCTTTTTGATGCGTCAGGTAATACCCCGTCAGGCGCATGCCCTTCAACAGGGAGCGGAGGGTGGTAATAACTGTTTTGATATATTCGGTGAGAAACATTTTTATTCCTTGTTTTGCTTACAGGTGCCAGCCCAATATCGCCATTAATGTTACCAGCAGGAGATTGACCATACTTATCGGCAGGAGGTATTTCCATTCAAGATTCAGCAGCTGATCTATACGCAGGCGCGGGAAGGTCCAGCGGAACCACATAATCAGGAAGATCAGGAACATGGTTTTTCCGAAGAACCACAGGGAGGAAGGAATGTAATCCATCAGATGATTAAATGCTTCCCAGTTTCCGATATGAAAGGGCATCCACCCGCCAAAGAAGAGCGTAGCGCCAATTGCGCAACCAATAAATATGTTGATATATTCGGCAAGGAAGAAGAGTGCGAATTTCATCCCTGAATATTCAGTATGAAATCCCGCTGTCAGTTCCGATTCAGCCTCGGCGAGGTCGAACGGAGCGCGGTTAGTCTCTGCCGTTATAGCGATGAGAAATATGATAAAAGCGATGAGGGCGGGGAGGTGTCCTTTAATGATCCACCAACCGTCAGCCTGCGACTGGATGATATCGCTGATCTTTAAACTGCCCGCCAACACCACGATGGAGAGAATGGCAAGACCGGCCGATAACTCGTAACTTACAATCTGCGCCGCGCTCCTCATAGCGCCCAACAGCGAATATTTGTTATTGCTTGACCATCCTGCCATCAGGATGCCGATGACACCCACCGAACTTACAGCTGTCACATACAGTACGCCGATGTTGAGATCCCAGATTTGAAAGTTCCTGGCAAAGGCAATGGGTGCAAGTATCAGCATGGCGGCAATCATGACCATGAAGGGAGCAAGGTTAAACAGGAATTTATCCGCCACATCTGGTGTCAGGCCTTCTTTCATCACCAGCTTCAGAGTATCGGCACTCGTTTGCAAAATGCCTTTTGGCCCCACCCGGTTGGGCCCCATTCGTATCTGCATGAATGCGGCCACCTTCCTTTCCATATATACCAACGCCAGTCCAAGTACCGCGAAAAGTGTAATGGCACCCAGTCCCACCAATACCCCTTCAGCGATGAAGGCCCAGGGCTCAGAGAGAGTAGCTTGCAGGCGGCTTTGAATAAAATTTACTATATTTTCAAGACTCAGCATGGTACCTGTTTTGTGATTCTTTTGTTAAGCTTTGCGGCAATTATCTGTCTATATCGGGTATGACAAGGTCCAGCGTTCCCATGGTGGCCATCAGGTCGCCTATTTTTCCGCCTCTGGCCATATGATCCAGGGCGCTGAGGTTGGAGAACCCCGGTGACCTGAATTTGATACGGTAAGGAGTAGTTCCTCCTTCGCTGATGATATATACGCCCAGTTCCCCGCGTGCCGTTTCCACCCGGCTGTAAAAATCCCCTTTCGGTAATTTCAATACAGCTTTTGTTTTTGCCTGGAAGTCACCTTCCGGAATTTCATCAATTAGTTGCTCAATAATACGCATGCTCTGTATCATTTCACCAATTCTGACTTTATATCTGGCAAAGGAATCTCCTCCGGTTTCAAGTACTTCATCAAACTGTACCTGACCGTATATTTCATAGGGGTACAGTTTCCTGATATCACAGCTCACACCGCTTGCCCTTCCAACTGGTCCTGTACAGCCGTAAGAAATGGCATCTTCTTTTGATATATAACCTACATCCCGGGTGCGGCTCTGGAAAATAACATTTCCGGTCACCAGTTCATCGTATTCATGAATCCTTGCGGAGAAATGCCGGATAAACTCTTTGACCTTGCGCTGAAAGTCAGGGTGAATATCCATCATGAGTCCGCCCGGTACAATATAATTCATCGTCAGGCGGGCACCGCAGGTGTCCTCCATGATTTCGTTAATCATTTCACGTTCCCTGAAGGCGTAGAAAAAAGGAGTAAATGCCCCAAGGTCCATGGCCAGCGCGCCCCACCATAGCTGGTGTGAAGCGATGCGTGTTAATTCATCCAGTATCACCCTTATCACCTGTGCGCGGGGAGGAATTTCAAGTTGCAGGCCTTTCTCCACGCAAAGCGCGCAGGCGTGATTGTTGATATGGGAGCTGAGATAATCCATCCGGCTGGTCACATAAATAAATTGCCGGTAATTCAGGCTCTCACACATTTTTTCAATGGAGCGGTGTATGTATCCCAGGTGAGGTTCCACTTTCTTCACAGTTTCGCCGTGCAGGGTGATAACAAGGTGCAGCACGCCATGGGTGGAAGGATGCTGGGGCCCTACATTGATGATCATGTCACCCTGATCGTTTGTGCCAATTTCCTCGAGCATATTCAGAGTTTAATCATGTTTACAGGGTCTTCGTAATCTTTACGCAGGGGATATCCCTCATGCTCCGGCGTCATGAAAAGCCGCCTGAGGTCGGGATGTCCTGTAAATAATATTCCCATCAGGTCATAGGCTTCACGCTCATGAAATTCCGCCGTACGCCACAAGTCACTAACGGTATCGATGACAGGTTCAGCCCTGTCCAGTTTCATTTTTACAACCAGCGTATGACGGTACTGTGTGGAGGTAAGATGATACACAAGTTGGATATGCGTTTTCCAGTCAACGGCGGTCATGCAAAAGAGATAGTCGAAGCGTAAATCACCCTCTTCTTTCAGCTGCCTGGCGAAATTCCTGAATCCATCCGGGCTACACACTAACGTCAGCCACTCTCCGCCTTCTTCAAAGGCCGCACCCGGCAGTAAGGTTTCTGTTCTTGTTTTAAGTTCTTCGGCGGTCATAAATTATTCCGTAAATCAAAGGGGTTTAGGGTCACGGATCTGTTCACGCGTCATTCCGTTTCTGATTTTTTCCTGCAGGGAGATCAGCGCATGCAGCAGCGCCTCCGGTCGTGGGGGGCAGCCGGCAACATATACATCGACGGGAATGACATGGTCGGCCCCTTTCACCACAGAGTAGGTATTGTAAAAAAACGGGCCGCCACTGATGGCACAGGCACCCATGGCAATAACATATTTGGGGTCAGCCATCTGGTCATACAGTCTTTTTAGTACCGGTGCCATCTTGTTGACGATGGTGCCCGCAATAATGATTACATCCGCCTGTCGGGGCGTCGCCCGCGCCACTTCAAAACCGAAGCGGCTGAAGTCATATTTGGCACCCGCCACCGACATCATTTCAATACCACAACAACTGGTGGCGAAAGTTAAAGGCCACAAGGAGTTTGATCTGGCCCAGTTAATAACATCATCCAGTTTGCTCAGTACAATCCCTCCTCCCGGCAGTTCATGCACCTGGCCCGGAAAACCGGAAGCAGCTGTTTTTACATCCATTTTAACGCGCCTTTTTTATGTGCATACAGGAAGCCCATGAACAGGATAAAGAAAAAAATCAGGATGTCAACAAAGGCGATCCATCCGATCTCTTTCACTACAGTGGCCCAGGGATATAAGAAAACGAGTTCTACATCGAAGATCAGAAAGATCAGGGCAAACAGATAATACCCCACCTGAAACTGCATCCATGTTTTTCCGTCGCTGGGGACGCCACATTCATAAGCCTGCCCTTTGCGGGGGTTGACTGAACCCTTAACAAAAAGGGCGGACACCATGATGCCGCCGGCGGAAAAAACGATGGCGGCAAGGGTTAAAATAAGAAGAGAGCTCAATCCCATAGATGGCCGTAAAATTAATCGGAAATTGATATGGGAGGTGCTGAATCACTTTATTTTTTCAGGAATAGCTCCCGGGTCTGTTCAGTATCACAAAGGTTTGTGTAACTGATATAAAACCCGCTGCTGCCATTGTCTGTTTTGATGATTTTCATTTTGCACCGTAGGTAGCTTCCTTTACCATTGCTTAGTATACAGCATATCTCAAGTATTAAACTTAATAGCAAGGCATTGTAACAAAGGTTGCAAATTGACGAAGATCATTATCTTTATTTTTGCAATTCTTAAAATTTACCTGATCAGGTAATATTAACCCGAAAAAGAAAAATATGATAGCTTTAATTCTTCAACCCTGGCCCTGGTATTTAGCCGGCCCATTGATTGGCCTGACAGTGCCGGTCTTATTATTGATTGGAAATAAATCGTTTGGCATAAGTTCCTCCCTGAGGCATGTTTGTGCCGCCTGTTTGCCCGCCAACATCCCCTTCTTTAATTACGAGTGGAAAAAGGAAATGTGGAATCTTTTCTTTGTGGCCGGCATTCTGGTTGGAGGATTCCTGGCCGCTCAATTTCTGGCTAATCCCGACCCAATGGTGCTGAATCAACAACTCACCAGCGAATTGTCGTCCTATGGCATCAGCGATTATTCCGGATTGGCTCCTGCTGAATTGTTTAACTGGAATCAGCTTTTCAGCCTGAAAGGTTTTCTGCTCATGGTTGTTGGTGGTTTTCTGGTTGGCTTTGGCACCCGTTACGCCGGTGGTTGCACCAGCGGTCACGCCATCATGGGCCTTTCTACCCTGCAATGGCCATCACTGGTAGCCACTTGTTGTTTTATGGCAGGTGGGTTTATTATGGCTAATTTCATTCTCCCTTATATTTTAAGTTTCTGATACCCTAAATATGAAAAGTAATCTCGTAGCAAATAAAACAGAAATGCACACAGATCTGCACCTGCGCTCACAACAAGCCATATGCGTCAATAAAAGTGAAATCCCATCCAGGTGGTATCATAATATCAAATACCTGGTAGTGGGCGTTCTCTTCGGAATCATATTCGTCAAGGCTGAAATCATCAGCTGGTTTCGCATTCAGGAAATGTTTCGCCTTCAATCCTTCCACATGTACGGTGTTATTGGCAGCGCAGTGGCGGTGGGAATGATTTCCGTTTTTATTATCAAAAAGTTTAACATCCGTACCATGAGCGGAGAAAAAATCGAATTTCAGCCAAAAACATTTAACAAGGGAAATATTTACGGGGGATTGATTTTTGGACTGGGCTGGGCGATCACTGGCGCATGTCCCGGTCCACTATTTGCCCAGATTGGTTCAGGCGCCACCGTGATTATCGTTACCTTGCTGAGCGCTGTTGCCGGCACCTGGGTGTATGGGTATTTCAGAGATAAATTACCTCACTGACAACCGGACCATGAAAAGAAAAACATGCCCGAACAGGTCTTCAGGATCAAGGCGTGACTTTCTGAGGAAATCAGCGGCACTGGGCCTCGGAGCGGCCATGATTTCGTTGCGCCCGCTGCATGCAAAAGCGCAGGAGAACGACCTGAACGGGTCCGATCGGAAGGACGATGCAACGGATGGCGTAACGAGGATTTCTATTTTATATACCTCCGATATTCATGCGCAACTGCATACCCATGATGAGTTTTTCTGGGAGGATAATAAACCCGTTTATAAAAAGCGGGGAGGCCTTGCCGTTTTGAAAACCATGATCAATGATTTCAGAGACCGAAACCCCGGAAATGTAATTTTGATAGATGGAGGCGACTATTACCACGGGCATGCGGTGGCGTCGCTCACCGAAGGGGAAGCACTGATACCGGTTTTTAATAATATTGACTATGACCTGATGCTGCCCGGTAACTGGGAGGTGGTGTATAAGAAGAAGAAGATGTTGTATGATATGGGCCATGCAACGGCTGCCAAGATATGCGCCAATATGTGGCACAAAACAGAGGATGAGTCCAATGGAGAGTTGATTTATCCACCTTACTGGATTAAAGTGATAGCGGGGATAAAACTGGGATTTATCGGTTATACAGACCATCTTATTCCAAAAAGGCAGTCGCCGGCTTACAGCGAAGGAATCAGATTTGAGCACGCGGAGAAGAATGTGGCCCGTTACGTCAAATTGTTGCGGGAAACAGAAGGCTGTAACATGGTCTTCCTGGTTACGCATATGGGCCTCGCCCAACAAGTCGGTTTAGCTAATAATCCGGTATGCCAGGGTGTTGATTTTATCCTCGGCGCGGATACACATGAGCGGGTGCGTGAACCCATTGCATGCAAGTATACGAAGGTGGTGGAATGCGGCGCCTTCGGCTCTTTTCTTGGGAAACTGGATCTTGAATTTACAGGTGGTAAATTGAGTGCCTTTGATTACCGCCTGCTGGATGTAGATCCGCTGAAGTATGCACCCGATCCGGAATTGCAGCAACTGATAGATAAGGCCGCAGCGCCATTTGAAGGGGAACTGAAGAAGGTACTGGGATATTCAACAACTCCTCTTGTCCGTTATTTTGTGATGGAGACCCCTATGGATAATATGCTTACCGATGCTATCATGTGGAAATTTAAACCCGACATCGCACTGAGCAACGGTTTTCGCTTTTGTCAGCCTTTACACACAGAGGCGCAAAGTGGAAAGGCAGCAATCACGAAGGAGTTTTTATGGAATATGCTACCGGTAAACAGTGAAGCGAAAACAGGGATTGTTACAGGAGCGCAGATTTGGGACTGGCTGGAAAAAGAACTGCAAAATGCATTTGCCAAGGACCCTGCTAAACGTTTTGGTGGTTGGTTTGTACGCTTCGCGGGTATGCAGGTTAATTTCACCATAGGCAATGAGTACGGTAAAAGGGTGAATTGGGTGAAGGTAAAAGGAAAAGCACTGGATCCGGCAAAGGAATATTCAATAGTGGCCTGCGAAAGGGAAGGAGATCCGGAGGATGTGCTGTGCCGCCTGGAAAAGGTGAAGTCGACCAGGAAACTGGGGGTGCTCATGCATGATGTAATTGAAGAATACTTAAAGGTGAAAAAAGTGGTTTCGCCAAAACTGGAAGGCCGTGCGATGGCTACCGACTTTCCATCTACCCTCCTGACTCAGTTACAGGGTACTACTTATGAATTCAGATAAACTGTAAGTTGTATGCAAAAACAGGAGCAAAATACCCACGAACTGGCAGGAGCCTTATTGCTCGTTACCAAATCACTGGTGAGTATTATTTTGCTTTTTCTGTTATTGCTGGGTGGTATTGTACTTGTAAATTACGGGGGGCAGTCAACTTTCTTATCCCTGCTCAGGAAGAAAAACGTACCTGCTAAAACATCTTCAGTTACACCTGTTGCCACTGAAGCCGGAGTCACTGAAGAAGGGTTTTGGGAGCCCCCCGATTTCAGTTCCGTTGAAGATGAGGAGATTATTTACGGACATGAACTCATTACCAATACCGCTTTATACCTTGGCCCGAAAGGGAAAGTGGCCGCGGTCAGCAATGGAATGAATTGCCAGAATTGTCACCTGGACGCGGGAGCAAAAATTTTTGGAAACAATTACAGCGCCGTTGCCTCTACTTATCCTAAGTTACGTGCCCGTTCCGGTACCATTGAGTCCATTGAAAAGCGCGTGAATGATTGTATGGAACGTAGCCTTAACGGGAAGTCTTTGCCGGACAGCAGCAGGGAGATGAAGGCTATGGTGGCCTATATCAGGTGGCTGGGTGCGGATGTGAAAAAAGATGAAAAGCCGAAAGGTGCGGGTATTATGGAGCTGGCATACCTTGACCGGGAGGCTGACCCGGCCAGAGGGAAAGAGATCTATGCCCTGAAGTGCCGGAGCTGCCACGGTACTAACGGTGAAGGATTGCCAAATATGGAAGGTACAGCATATACGTATCCGCCCCTGTGGGGGGATCATAGTTATAATCAGGGGGCCGGCTTATACCGCCTGTCACGCTTTGCCGGATATGTAAAAGCCAATATGCCCCTGGGAGCTTCTTATAAAAACACGCAATTGAGCGATGAAGAAGCATGGGACCTCGCGGCTTTTGTAAACTCACAACCCCGCCCCAAAAAAGATATGAGGAAGGATTGGCCCGATATTTCCAAAAAGCCGGTGGATCATCCCTTTGGTCCCTATAGCGATGCGTTCAATGAAAAGCAGCATAAATACGGACCTTATGGGCCAATCACTCAATCTGTAACCGCTCAGAAAAAATGACCAGCATTAATCGATATGCTTAACCCATTAAATAAATAATCATGAAAAAAAACATTCTCTTGTTCGGTTTCTTTTTTATTGCGTTAATTTCTGTGAGCATGGCCCAGACGGCTTCCGGTAACAAAATGGAAAATCCGGGTAGTGTTGTTCCTGCGCACAGGGTAATCATGCAAATGGTTACGGATGATACGCTGGCACATAAGGCATTGATGATGCAATTGAAGAATCTGAAAGATGTCTGGGCCGATAGCGTAGAGATAGAAGTCCTGGTACAGGGTCCGGCCCTGGATATGGTGATGACTGAAAAATCCTCACAGAAAGAAAACATTCTTTCGATGAAGAAGAAGGGGGTAAATTTTGCAATTTGTGAGTTCTCAATGAAAAACCGTAAGCTGACCAAAGAGCAGATAATGCCGGAAATGAATTTTGTTAAATATGGATTAGTGGAAATTATTAATAAGCAGGAACAGGGATGGGTGTATCTAAAGGCGGGTTTCTGATTTCTCTTTTTTCATTTCTTGTTTTCTCTTCCCTGAGTCCTTCTCTCTTTTCGCAGCCGCATCCTCCATCGTCGGGCGAAAGAGATACGTCAAGTCTTCGGTACCGCATGTTGAAGGAGGGGCATTTCCATGCCCATGCACGGAGTTTTTTTATGGCGACCGATAATGATAAGGGGCTTACCGATTACGCGGCATGGGCATTGGGTGCCGGCTTAAGTTATGAAAGTCCTGTGATACGTGGATTTCAGTTTGGTATTACTGGTTTTTTTATTTTTAACATGAGCTCCACTGACCTTGGTAAAATTGATACCACCGCGAAGTCAGGAAACAGATATGAACTGGGACTCTTTGATCTGACCGATCCCGGCAATACTTCTGATCTCGACAGGCTCGAGGATTTATATGTTCGTTATACCTGGCGAAAGTCGAAGCTGGAGGCCGGTAGATTTGAGCTAAATACTCCTTTTATCAACCGGCAGGATGGGAGGATGCGCGGTACGATTGAGCAAGGTGCATGGCTGGAGATGAATGAAATTAAAAACCTGAAAATAGCAGGAGGCTGGATTTATAAAATATCACCCCGTTCAACGGTTGCCTGGTATGATGTGGAAGATTCTTATGGGGTGTATCCTTCCGGAGTGAATGTATATGGCGCGAAATCATCCTATGCCGGTAATATTCAGTCAGCCGGACTGGCCCTGTTGGGCGTATCCTTTAAACAAAATAAATGGAGCGTTCAGGTATGGGAGCAATTTGCAGAAAACGTTTTTAATACTGCTTTGATCCGTACAGACCTTGGTTTACCACTGAATAAAAATACGGTTTTAAAGACCGGTTTGATGTATGTACGTCAGGACGCAGTGAACTATGGCGGGAATGAGGATCAGACAAAAACCTACATCAGTAAAGGCAGCAGCAGCGATGTCGTAAGCGGCCAGGCCGGCATACGTCATGGGAAATTTGAAGCTTCATTAAATTACACGAGGATCGCAAAAGGTAGTCGCTTTCTGATGCCACGTGAGTGGGGTAGGGAACCTTTCTATACTTTTATGCCGCGCGAGAGAAATGAAGGCTATGCCGATGTAAATGCAGGCGTAGTCAGGTTATCCTATGATATGCTGGGAGGAAAATTGTTACCTGCTGTGTCATACGGTCATTTTTATTTGCCGGATGTAACACACCCGGCAGAAAATAAATATGGTATGCCTTCATACGCTCAGTTGAATACAGAAGTCCGTTATGTTTTTGACGGTTATCTCAAAGGAATGAATGTGTTGTTATTGATGGTGTATAAGAATGGATTGGATGAAGACCTGGATGCCCCGCGTTATGTATTCAATAAGGTCAATATGCTGAACTGGAATTTGGTGGTGGATTACACTTTTTAAAGTTCAGGTTTGTCCGGACCGCTTGTGTTTTTTGGGAAAGTATATTTTCAGTTGTACATAATTTAAGTGGTACCTGATTTATGCGCCTTGCTTGAAGGGATGGCCCCGTTTCCGGATTTTTTATGATATTCCTTTGAATGAACCCTTTTTTTTATGCTTCCCTTTTGTTTTATAATACATTGTATTGCAAAGTGTTATATTGGATATTTTCATCGATACTGTTTTAAAATCTTCATCGGGGGAATGCTGCCTTTTTAAATGATCTGTTAAAATAGGTTCTTTGATTTACCAAAAAAAAGGGTGCTTTTATAAAAAAATATTTTGCAATTCAAAAAAAAATGCTTAATTGCATTAAGAAGAGTTGAAATGATTATTTGACAAATCACCTTTAATAGTGCTTGCAAAAAGGAAATGTTGTTTCCGGAGTCCGAAGATGCCGGAAAGTATGATTCATTTGAATAAAATAAAAAGAATATACCATGCAAAATTTTACAAGTAAGTTCAGGCGTATCTATACCCTGACACCCCGGAAGATCTTCATGATGGCGTTATCGATCATCGTGATGGGTCCTGCAACATTGTTTTCATATACCGGTGAACATGGGTCAGAGCAAAAACATCTGCATGGCTTGCATCATCCGGAATCCCATGGCGGACAGCATGACGATGACGCCATTGAGAAAATGCTCCGAAATTTTGAGAAGAAAATTTACTTTACGCAAAATCAGGGTCAGTTTAACCCAAAGGTGCTTTACCGTGCCGATTTCCCGATGGGACAGGCGGTCATCACCAAAGAAGGAATCATTATTGGTAATTACAGCCATGAATCTCTTGAAAAAAGAGAGCATGAAGGTCATCAGATTGAAAGGGAGATACAGGAAGGAAAACCCTGGAGACCTCTTTCCACCAGCCTGAAAGGACATTCATGGATGATGAGTTTCCTGAACAGATCGTCAGCAATGACCATAACGCCCAAAGGAAAGCATCAGGATGTTTATAATTATTTCAGAGGGGAAAGCAGCATATCACAGGTAAGTAATTACCAGGAAATCTGGTACAATAATGTGTATGACAAAGTGGATGTAAGGTATTATCCTTCTGAAGAAGGATTGCTGGAATATGACCTGGTGTGTAAACCTGGATTTAAGAAGGAAGAAATTGCCATTCGTTTTGACGGTATTGAAAAGATGTATGTAGATGCCCGGGGGAACCTGATGCTGAAGACAAGCCTGGGTGAGGTTGATTTTCCGGCGCCACTCACGTATCAGATGGTAAATGGTGAAATGGTTACCATTGAATCCAGGTATGTGGTTTCAGAAAATAATGTGCTGGGTTTTGAATTGGGGAATTATGATGTTACAAAACCATTGATTATCGATCCCATCGCGTTGCGCTGGGCTACCTGGGTAAATACCAATTCCACCGGCGATAACCACGGGCATTGTATCTGGGTGGACCCCAATGATGGCGCTATTTATATTGTAGCGCGTGTGGTAGGAACTACTGATCTTATAACAATCGGGGCTTTCGATGAAACCGCAAACGGTAACCTGGAGATGATTGTTGGAAAATACCTCGAGCCTTTGAATATTGGTGATGCAGGTACCCGCGTATGGCAAACATATATTGGCGGCAATGGCGATGATAATCCCTATGCCATGGAGCAAGGCCCTGACGGCAATCTGTATATTACCGGATATACTTCCAGTACTAACTTCCCCCTGATTGGAGGTACAGCATTTAACGGGGGCGGAGCAAGCATCAATCAGAGCGCTCAGGCTACAGATAATATTTTCATCCTGAAAATTAATCAGGCCGGTAATTCCATCAAGAGTTCCGTGATCGGTGGAAACGGCGATGACGGCTCTTTTGACCTGCGTGTAAACGAAGCCGGCGACATCGTTATTTGTGGTAGCCATAACAGTAATAACCTCGGTACTTTGTTTCCAGGCACAGGAGCCGTAAACCGTGCAAGCAGCACCAACGGTGTAGATGTACTGGTATTTAAAATTAATCAGGACCTCTCCTCTGTACTTTGGATGAAAAATTACGGTGGTTCTTCTACCGATTTAGCCACTATCATGCTTCAGAATGTTGCCAATGGCGACATCTTTGTGGGTGGTTATACTTCTTCTACTAACTTTCCGGTTACTGCCAATGCGCGTCAATCGGTTAAAGCGGGTAATACCAATGGATTTTTACAAAAACTGGATGCCGGTGGAAATCCGGTATGGTCCTCGTATTTTCAACCTGCCAGCGGCAGTTCGGTTTCTATTTTGTGCATGGAGTTCAACAAAGACAGAAACCAGTTTTATTTTGGAGGTGTAACCTCAGGACTGGCAGCTTCAAACATCAGTGCCTCCGGTGTATATGATAATGCATACAATGGAGGTACAAATGATTTTTTTGTCTGCAGGATGGACACCAACCAGAATTTTGTTTCATCAACTTATGTGGGTGGATCCTTAAATGAGGTGAACATGATGGGCCTGAATGTTGACCTGAATAATGATGTATATGTATTCGGATATACAAATAGTACTAATTTCCCGGTATCATCATTACCCAATACGCCCCTTCAGGCAACGAATTTTGGCAGCAACGATAAAGTTTTCCTGAAACTAGGATCGGACCTTTCCTCTTTACTTTTCAGCACTTATTATGGTGGAACAGGTGATGATTATGATCCCGTTGGGGAACGCGGTATTAAATTTTCAAATTGCCGTATTTATACCATCGTTACTTCCGAATCAACCAATATCCCTTTGACACAAGGTGCCCTTAATACCAGCAGAATAAGCACCTCTCCCTATGAACCCGGCCTCGTAGTATGGGCCAATCCCCCCGATCTTTCGGGAAATACTATCAATGACGATCAGACTATTTGTGCAGGCGAAATTCCCGCCGATATCACCGGATCGGTGCCTTCCTATGTACTACCCACCATTGTAAGAACCGGTCAGAATCCGGCAGCATATCCCAGCCTGGGGAACCCTGCCACCTACCAGTGGCAAATCAGTACCGACAGTTCAAACTGGACGAATATCCCCGGCGCTACTTCACAAAATCTATCGGGAAGTCTGATAGGTCAGGTGTTTGTTAAAACTTTTATCAGACGTATAATAGGTGGTGATGCCTGCATCCTTGCAGGAGCTGCTGACCAGGTGGTGACCGTTAAAATAGTGACTGTTACCGCCACCGGTGACACAGTAATCTGCCAGGGATTGAATAATGGTTCGCTGACTGCTAATTCCGATGGCGCCCCTCCATTCCAATTCTTATGGAGCAACGGAGAAACTACACAAACCATTTCTAATTTAAGTCCCGGTACCTATACTGTGCTGGTAACAGATAATGATAATTGCTCGGCAACAGGAATTTTTGAAATTACCGAAAAGCCCAATCCAACCGTCTCCATCAATGGCATCCTTTCATTTTGTGACGGAAGTTCCACTACACTTGATGCCGGACAGGGTTATGCTTCCTATGCCTGGTCAAGCGGAGAAACATCCAGTGCTATTGTAGTAAACAGTGCAGGGACCTTTACCGTAACTGTTACCGCCGCCAATGGATGTACGGCAAGTTCGCAGGTGACAACTACATTGAATCCACTTCCGATTTGTAATATCTCCGGAGGTAATATCCCCTGTGCCGGCAGTACTTCGACCCTGGATGCAGGCGCCGGTTTTGTGTCGTATTTGTGGTCAACCGGTGAAAACACCCAAACTATTAATGTGAATAACTCTGGTGTCTATTCTGTAATTGTAACGGATGCCAATGCATGCAGCAGTACCTGCAATACCACTGTAAATACTGATACTCCTCCTGCCTGCGGCATCAGCGGAAGCGATTATTTCTGTTCGGGCAGCTCTACGCAACTCTGCGCAAGCACAGCCTCCGGCTACCTGTGGAGCACGGGTGAAACCACACAGTGCATCACCGTGAACACCTCCGGTACATATTTGGTTA
>CAZHSC010000077.1:0-15691 GCA_964534995.1 uncultured Bifidobacterium sp. | reverse complement strand
AGTATCGCAGTATGTGTGGGATAGCCGGAATATTCAGTACCGGCCAACGGTTTCGCCCTGATGAAGAGAAACTAAGGCGCATGTCGGATGTGATGGCACATCGCGGACCGGATGGAGAGGGACACTGGATTTCTGATGATGGTGTCCTCGGATTCGCCCACCGCAGGCTCTCCATCATTGATCTGAGCGATAGCGCTTCGCAACCCATGCTTTCCGCTGATGGCCGCTATGTCATCATCTTTAACGGGGAAATTTATAATTACATTGAGTTAAAGAAAGACCTTGAAAAAGAAGGTTGTGTTTTCCATACGCATTCCGACACGGAGGTTTTACTGAATTTGTTTATAAAGAAAGGGCCCGCCTGCCTCAAGGACCTGGATGGGATGTTTGCTTTTGCCGTTTGGGACCAACATACCCGTGCTCTTTTTTGTGCCCGCGACCGCTTTGGAGAAAAGCCGTTCTTTTACGTGAGCGACAAGGACTATTTTGTATTTGCATCCGAGATAAAGGCTATCAGGGCCTATGGAATACCCGTAAAACTTTCAACTGAAAAGTTGGAAGCTTACCTTCATGGTACCTTTGGTTTTGGTAATGAAGATACTCCCTTTGCAGAAGTACATGCCATGCCCCCCGCGCATTATTTAACAGTAACGAAGGATGGGATGAACCTGCAAAAGTATTGGGAAATTCAGCCGGGGGAGAGCATTTCATTTCACAACGATGCGGATGCCTTTGAAGCATTCAGAGATTTGTTTTTTCGGTCCTTACGTCGCCGCTTGCGCAGTGATGTTCCCGTGGGAAGCAGTCTCTCGGGCGGACTCGATTCATCCACCGTGGTATGCGCCTTGTCAGGGCAGGAGAAAGTGGGCTTTCACGCTTTTTCGGCAAGGTTTAACAGCGAAAAGGATGAAGGGAAATGGATGGAGGAAGTGGTAAGAAAAACGGGAGTGCTTCACCATGAAGTATGGCCCGGCGAGCAGGGGCTCCTGGATGAAGTTGACAAGATCACGTGGTTTCATGAATTTCCACTCGGTTCGGCCTCTGTGTATGCACAATGGTGTGTGATGCAGATGCCGCGTCAGCAAGGCGTAAAAGTATTGCTCGATGGGCAGGGAGCGGATGAATACCTGTGTGGCTATGACGAATTGAAATATTATGCCATCTGGGACCTCTGCCACCAGGGCCACTGGCGTGATTTTCTGCACGAACGCCGTTTGTTTAAAAAATTCTACGGTCATCATGGACGCCTGGGCTGGGCTTTCCTTGCGGATCCTCTGCTCGCTCTTTTCGGTATACAAAGGGCAGTCTATCGCAATGGATATACGATAAAACAACAACTTGGTTATTATACGCAGCATAAATTGGGGGAGCTGCTGCGCTTTGCCGACAGGAATTCAATGGCGCACAGTATCGAAGTACGCCTGCCCTTTCTATCGCATGAGTTGGTGGAGTTTGTTTTTCAACTGGCGGGAAATTATGTGTACCGGGACGGCAAAACCAAATTTATTTTACGTGAGTCGATGAAGGATATACTCCCTGACGCAATTTATAACAGAACTGATAAAATAGGTTTTGCACCGCCTCAGCGGAAATGGGAAGACGCCCCCCACTTTACTTCCGGACACGAAGCGTCCCTGCGCATACTGCAGGACGCGGGCATGCAGGCGGGAATGGATAAATTCCGCAATTTTGCAGTCGCTTCGCTGGTGAAGGTCTTCGGTTCATGAAACAAGTCCTGATTCTCTGCTATTATTTCCCGCCTTGTAATGGTGCTCCTTCCTGGCGTCCGTATTCCTGGGTACAGCATTTTCATAAACATTCTTTTTATCCTACCATCATTACCAGGCATTGGACAGGCAAGGAGAGCACCTGGGATGATTTTCTTGTTCCCAATAAAACGCCTTTGCGGCATGTGAAGGAACCGCATTACGAGGCCTGGTTACTGCCCAGCCGCCGTTACTGGTTCAATGGCATTCTCGAACGGAATTCCTTCTTACGTAAACTACTGGGTAATATATATTTTCTCACACTTGCCGCCCTCGGACGATTTAATACCGAAGTGGATGCCAGGCTTACATTTAATTCATTTTTAAAAAAGCATTTGAAGACTCACCGCTATGACGCAGTGATAATTTCCGGACCTCCATCCAATATCTTTGAACTCATTTCCACAGTGAAGAAACATTCTGACGCATGGATCGTTGCCGATATCCGTGACCTGTGGCATAACCTGATGCTGACCGTTCCTTATCGCCCGGCGCTCAAACAGCGTGTTTGGGATTTCTTCTATGCAAGGTCCTATAAGAAGTGGCTCAGCATGGTGAATCTTGTTACCGTCATCATTGAACCTTTTAAAGAGGTATTGAAGCCTTTAACAGACACACCTGTAGAAGTCGTCTATAACGGGTTTGAAGCCGGTATGTTCAGTGCAATGAAAAAAAATCCCGGCGGTAAATTTGTTTTTTCAGTAGTGGGGAACATTTACCCCCAGCAGGACATGCACATTCTTTTAGAAGGTTTAAGGGAGTTTTTAAAGGACAAAAGTTCGGAAGAGGTGGCCGTTAGATTTATCGGCGCCGGTGCTTTGCCCGAAGTGGCTGCCGTGATCAGCAAGTCATTACCGGCAGAGTTTCTTCACCTTTCCGCACGTGTGTCGAAAGAAGAAGCCTTGCAGGAAACCCTGAATGCGGACGTGCTTTCCTTTTGCGGCTGGACCAATGTAAGAGGCATGATTTCTACCAAGGCCTTTGATTATATTGCTTCTGGCAATTATATTTTAATTGCTCCGGGTGATCAGGATGCTCTTGACAAACTGGTGGCAGAATGTAAATGCGGAAAATCCGTGAATGCTGTCCCTGAATTTGTTGAAACGTTAAACTCATTGTTTGAGCAATGGAAGGAAAAAGGGTCTTTACCCCGTATGGGTGATAAGGACAGGATCCATTTTTATTCCCGCGAACATCAGGTGCAGGTGATGGCGGAATTGCTGAATAAAAATATGTCCTGAATTATTTATTGTCAGACAATTTCAGATACCGTTTACCACCGTAAGTATTTTTGGGGCAATCACCAGGGCCTGCCCTTGTATCCTTCTATTAAGGCTTTTTTGCTATTTTCGGAGTCCATTAGTCAGGCCCTTGCTTATCCTTTTGTTTAGAAGGATTGTGCTTCAAAAAATTGTATTTGAACCATGCCCGGTGCCAGCCGGATAATAGTTGTGATCGCTTATTAAATGATATCCAATTCGGATCAATATAAAGAAGAGAAAAGTAAAGACCTTGTTTCGGTCATTATACCTGCCTTTAATGCGGCTTCTTTTCTTGAACAGACGCTGCAATCGGTGTTGTCGCAGGACTATCCATTTCTCGAAGTGATAGTCTTTAATGACGGCTCAACTGACAATACGGAAGAGATTGTTAAAAGCCTGAAGGATGAACGTATCCGGTATTTTTTTCAGACCAACCGCGGCGTTTCAAAGACAAGAAATTTGGGGCTCGATCAGTCCAGGGGAAAGTACATCATTTTTTTTGATTCCGATGATTTTATGCCTCCTCAGTTTATATCGAAGCGGCTGAATTTGCTGCAGGAGTTCAGGTTGTTTGATTTCGCCTGCGGTATGGTACAGAAGTTTAATGAAGAGGGGGTTTCCATTGAAGGATTATACAAAGCGGCGTGTATTGATATAAAAACTGAAATTCTTGCTTTTAAGCCGGATGTGATCACCTGTCCTTCCAATTACCTTTTCAGAAGGGAAGCCTTGCTTCAAAACAGCTTGCGCTTTCATGAGTCCCTCGCCAGTTCCGCCGACCGTTATTTTCTCCTTGAAGTGGCCCAACAATGCATTGGCGTTATGTGCAGGGATGCCGGGGCCTTGCTGATGTACCGGTACCGGTCCAACAGCATGTCGAATTATCTGAGTCCAAAACTGATTCATGACAATGAAATGTTTTATGAACTGGTTTTGGCCAATATAAAACCCGAATCTTCATTACGGCGTATTTTCCTGGCCAAGTCTACTTATGTGCTTGCTGGCGCCTATTTTAAGCTGGGCCGCTGGTTCAAATGCCAGCGTTACGCATTGCTGTCTTTTCTGTATTCACCTTTTAATTTCTTCAGAACGTTTTTTCGTATGGGATGGTCAGGACTATGAAGCAGAGTAAGAATTGTAAGAAAATACTATATGTGATTTCCGGCGTTGATTATGCGCTGGGTTTTGAATGGCTGGAGAAGTATCTTGACAGAGCCAAGTATGATCCGCACTTTATCTTCCTCGCAGCTGCCGAACCTGCCTTGCATAAAATGTTCCTGCAAAAAGGCGTTGATTCTGCCTGGATACCATGTTCATCTAAAAAAGATTATCCCGGTGTTTTCCTGAGACTTTGTAAATTTATGATATTGAAGCGGCCCGATATTGTTCATGCCCATCTGCTGGATGCCAATCTGCTTGCAATTCCGGCTGCATGGCTTACCCGGGTTCCCGCCAGGATATATACCCGGCATCATTCAACCTATCATTTCGATTATCACCCCCACATGGTAAGAGTTGACAAAATGATTAACAGCTTGTGTACACGCATTGCCTCCATTTCAGAGAATGTTACCAATGTACTGGTGAAGCAGGAAGGAGTGGATAAGCATAAAGTGATGCTGGTGAATCACGGCTTTGAACTGGACAGGTTCATTCAGGTGGATGAAAAGACAGTTTCTCTGCTGCGCGCACGTTATAATCCGGGAGGTAAACACCCTGTGATTGGTGTAATCTCCCGTTTTACTGAATGGAAGGGTGTTCAGTATATTATCGAGGCTTTCGCCGGTGTATTGCAAAAATATCCGGATGCCCTGTTGCTGATGGCCAATGCAAAGGGTGATTATGAAGCGGAACTGGATTCCCTGCTCTCCGGATTACCCGGCAGATCCTGGTTGAAAATTCCATTTGAAAGGGATCTGTATGCCCTTTACCGTCTGATGGATGTGTTTGTTCACGTTCCTGTGGATGAAAAGGCGGAAGCTTTCGGACAAGTGTATGTGGAAGCCCTGGCAGCGGGAATACCTTCTGTAGTCACCCTGTCGGGCATAGCGCGCGAATTTATCCGTCACAAGGAAGAGGCCTGGACAGTACCTTTTAAAAACAGCGAGGCGGTTTCGGAAGGAATCATAGCTTTGTTGTCGGATACAACACTAAAAAACCACATAATCGCCACCGGTCGTAAAACAGTCCTGCAGCGCTTCGGGGTTGAAAATATGATGGCGGCACTTGATAAAATCTATGAAGCGTGATCTGTCTTTTTCAATAGTAATTCCCACTTACAACCGTGTGGAATTTATCCTGCTGGCGGTACGCTCCGTGCTGAATCAGGATTTTCCTGATTTTGAAGTGATCATTGTTGATGACGGAAGCACAGACTCCACACCCGAAGTAATTGCCACCATCACCGATCCCCGTGTTAAATATATTCGCATCAAAAACAGTGAGCGGGGGGCGGCCAGGAATACAGGCGTTCAGCATGCCAAAGGAGACTATGTCACCTTTCTCGATTCAGACGATCAACTGTATTCTGATTACCTTTCCACGGCTTGCGAAAGCCTGATACGGTATAACTATCCCGTATTTTATCACCAGGCCTATGAGGTCAGAAATTACCTTCGCGACAAAGTGCGCTTTGTGCATGACTACAATCATAAAAATATACGCTTCCTGGTAAAGGGAAATCCCTTGAGTTGCCTGGGTATTTTTATCCGCCGTGCGGAAGCACTGATGTTCCCTTTCAATGAGGACAGGGATTTGTCAGGTTCCGAAGACTGGGAATTGTGGATACGTCTGGCAGCCAATTTCGGCCTAAAAAGGGATAATAAAGTTTGTGCCTGTCTTATTCTTCATGATGAGAGGAGTGTGTACAGTGTGGAGGAGGATAAACTGGTGCGCCGTAAACAACTGGCCATGGATTATTCCTTTCGCGATCCTGAAGTAAAAAAGATTTTCGGCAGCCAATTGTTTAAAATGACAGCCTATTCTTATACCTATAACTCCCTGCACCTCGCCCTTGCCGGTAAAACTGCCAGGAGTTTTTACTACCTGCTTTCTGCCATTCGGAAATATCCGTTATGCCTGTTTGAACGCCGGACGCTTGCCATCGCGAAATACTGGTTATTCGGTAAAATGCAACGGGAAAAATCTATTGCCTGAAGAGTTTGATCAGCCTGGTATTTTCCCCTGATGCTATCTGTAGCAGATAGACGCCGCCTTCCAGTGATTCCGTGTTTTCAGTGATCGTGTTTAATCCCTTTTCCAGAAAATATGATTGGCGGTCCCTGATCAGTTTTCCGTCTGACTGATAAAGCGATAATTGCACTTCTGCAGCCTTGTCAAGGTGAATGCCAAGATATAAAGTACCCTGACCGGGATTTGGATACACACTGATGACTTCAAATCCACTCAGCCCGGTGGCGCAAAATCGGTTATTGGCAGGGTTTACATCGGGCTGATTATTGACGGAAACCACTTCCACGCAGAAGAAGTCGGGGGAGTCGCCGTTGCCCGCATCAAATTGAGTGTTAAAAATATATTCCCTTAAACTGCCGGCGCTAAGCGTATCGGCATTAAAAGTATTGTAGAAAACAGCCAGGTTGTTTAATTGCGCTTTTAATTGAAAGGTATAGGCATCTTCATTGCCATAGTTCGCCACGATGGCTTTCATGATCCATTTGCCGCCCGAACGGATATAAGAAATGCCGTTCACGGCAAGGTCTCTCTCGGGGATGAGCACAAATACCTCTTTGTCATATTGACTGAGGCAACCTTCGCCGCTCATCACAGTCAGTGTTATGGTGTATACCCCTGTATCCGTGTAAGTGTGTTGGGGTGCATTGCCCGAATACAGCGGACTTCCATCTCCGAAGTCCCATGTGTAACTGCCGGAATCACTTTGGTTGTTGAAATTTACCGGCAGCGGCGGGGCTCCATAGGGAGGACTCAGGCTGAAAGCGGCCTTTGGAGTTGGATGAATCTGTATAAGTTTTGATACGGAGTCCCTGCAACCGAAAACGGAGGTAACTGTCAGGGAAATGGATTGTGATCCCGGTGAGTTGTAAATTGCAGAAGGGGAGCTGAGAGTAGATACGCCAGCGGTACCCAGCGACCAGTTCCAGCCGGTAATTATTCCTGAGCCTGCCAAACTGGAATCGGTGAAGGTTACAGGTTCCTTTTCACAAAGTTTACCGGTGCCGAACAAGGCTACCGGATTTTCGTGTACCGTAACGGTGTCAGAAATCGTAAGTTCACAGCCGTTAGTCAGGTCACTGACAAGCAGTGAAACCACATATTGCCCGAAGGTGGTGTACAGGTGGGAGGGGTTGGACAGAAAAGAGGCCGTATTGTCACCGAAATTCCAGAGGTACGACAGGGAGGTGGTGGATCCTGAGGTTACCGTGGAGATCATTTGTTGTGAGATGCCTTCGCAATGATCAGGGCTGCTGATGGTGAATTCAGGGCTTTGGTCGGCAGCTACCATTTTTATTACGGTATCGGAGCAACCTTGTTGTGAGGTGGCGATGAGCGTCACCGCGTAGGCCAGTGCCGATGGGAAACTGGTGACCGGATGCTGCAGCGAGCTGGTATTGCCCGTGCCGCCAAAGTCCCATTGCCATTGTGTAAGCACACTTCCTTCAACGCTACTGCTGTCGTTAAATGTTACCGGTTGATTGGTACAGATAGCGGGCACGGAAAAGTTGGCAACCGGTATTTTGTAAACTGTGGCGGGCAGGCTTAAGGTGTCATAGCAGCCAATATTACTGCGGATGATCAGTGTTACCGAATAATTACCGGTATCCGGGTACGTATATACAACCGAAGGCTGCAGAGAACTGTCTCCGTTACCAAAATACCAGTGCCAGCTGTCAATGACTGAACCTGCAGGGGCTGTAGATAAGTCGTTGAAATTATGAGCATCACCGAAGCAGGCGTTGTTTACCGTAAATGCTGCAACCGGACTTTCAATGATGAAAACATTCAGGCTGAAAGAGGAATCACAGTCGGTAGGGCTATACACTGTAAGTGTAACAGTGTAAAGACCCGGTTGAGTGTAAGCGTGTATCGGTGAAACGGTGTTGCTGTCGGTATTTCCATCGCCAAAATCCCATATCCTTCTGAAAATAGTATCGCCAGCTGCCGGACTGGAGCCATCGTTAAAACTCAGAGTGCTGAAACTGCATACCGTATCTTCCGAAACGGTAAAGAAGGGCGATGGCTTGTTTCCTATTTTTATTTCACGGATCAGCGTATCTGCGCAGCCGTTAAGCGCTGCGCATACCAGGCTCACATTATATTGCCCCGGAACCATGGCATAGTTATGTGAGGCTTGCTGTGTTGACGCTGTATTGCCATCACCGAAATCCCAGGCATACGATTGTATGGTGGTACCGGGTGAGACAGAGGTATTGGTAAAATCAACAGTTTCGCCGATGCAGGTGTTCGCTGTTTCGAAGGAAGCAAATGGCCCAGGTAAAATCTGGATGTTTCTTGTACTGGTATCACTGCAGCCGATGTCGGTGTATGCGATCAGGGTCACGTCGTAACTGCCCGGTTGAAGCCATGCATGGGGTATGGACGCTGTACTTGCTGAATCCCCGTCACCAAAGCTGTAACTCCAGGCGTTCAAAACGCCCGAACCTGCCTGTGAACTGTCACTCACAAGTACATCAGCGCCGGCACAGGCAGAAGCGGGGAGGCCGAACCATGCAACAGGAGCTGGGTTGACAACGACATTTTGCACATAGGTGTCGCTGAGTCCGTCGGAGGAGGTAACGGTGAGCGTAACCGTAAATGTACCGGCAGCCTGATAACTATGAACCGGATTGGCAGTGGCCGCTGTGTTCCCGTCTCCAAAATCCCAGCTCCAGTTGGTGATGGAACCGGAACAAACACTGCTCTGGTCGGAAAAGGCAATGGGTCCGTTATCGCAGGCTGCCGTATGGACAAAAGAAGCCAGAGGTGGTAAAATACTTACGAGTACGGAATCAGTAAACTGAAGGCTTGCGCCGCCCGCATAGGTTTCTGTGAGCTCCACAAACTGCATACCGCTGATACCTGCTCCGTAACTGATGCCGGATGGCGACTGAAGACCGGAATACATGGCGCCGGATAAACATCCCTGTGGAAAGGTAAAGCGCACAAATGAAAATAAGCCCGTATTGGAGGAAATGCCGTACCACGTGCTACCGCTTTTTACCATCTGGATATTTTTTGGATCGGCCATGATGCCTCCAAAATTTGACGAATAATCCTGAACCGGAAGATTGCTTAATGAATTCCCCATCCGGAAATGTGTCATGGTATTGGTATTCGAAGTCATGAAGAGATGCCAGTCTCCCTTTTCTTTCACCACATCAATCCCCTGTGCGCCCCATAAGCCGGTGCCCGCCGTGCTGAGCGTTGGCGAATTGGCAAGACTGTTGCCAAACTCAAGCCGGTACAGATTTCCAAAACCATAAGAAGTACTGAAGCCTGTATATTGTCCGGTGCTGCAATCGTAATCAATATCAATTCCATAGTTATTGAAGGCGCCGGTATTGATGGCAGGACTCATCACCACGGGTGTGTTCAGATAACTGCCGTTAAAGTCGAGTCTTATAATTTCAGGTGATTGATTGTTTGGAACGAAGGCATAACCGTCAATGATTTTGATACTGGTTGGACTGGCAAGTCCTGAAATAGCCAGGCTGCTGAATACCGGTGTTACCTGTGTGATGGAGTCCATTTCCAGGCGCGTGAGGGTATTGTTGCCATACATGGTTACAAACACCAGCCACTTGTTACCCTCTTTCACCACATCAATTCCGGATTGTGTGCTTACCAGCAATGGATCGGTACTTAGGTTAACGGCAACAGGAATATTGGCCGGAGAGTTACCAAAATCATATCTGGTAACATAATTGGCCAGTGCATTGGCAAAAAAGCCATAGTAGTTTCCATCTACTTCAACCATTTTCATGTTTTGAGGATAGGTCAGCGTCCCCGAAATACTTGCCGCCGCCGATGCTGTGGGAACTGAGTCCAGGTCGCCAGGGCAGAAATCCCATTGAAATTGAACCGCCGATGAAGACGCATTGTTTATGATAAGGCTTTGACCGGGACAAACCGTATCGCTTATCGAAAAACCTGTGGGTGGGCATTGCGCTGACATCTGCCCCTTGCACAGGACAATGAACAAGGTTAAAAAGAAATAAATTTTATTTCTCATTTTCGTGTTTGATAGATCAAAGATAAGAGTATGCATAGGATTCGTTTGGTGCTGGCCACAAATAACCCGCACAAAGTGAAAGAAATACGTAAAATCCTCCCTGAAAGTTTCGAACTGCTCACCTTAAAAGATGCCGCTGTACATGAAGATTTGCCTGAAACCAGTGGTAGTATCCCCGGTAATGCGGTTCAGAAAGCCATGAAAGTTTGGGAATTAACTGGTATGCAGTGTGTTGCAGACGATAGTGGCCTGGAGGTTGATGCCCTGGACGGCAAGCCCGGTGTAGATTCAGCGCATTTCGCGGGCCATCCCCGGAACGATGCCAGAAATATTATTTTTCTGTTAGATCAGTTGGAGGGGGTAGTGAACAGGCAGGCCTCGTTTGTAACGGTCCTGGCGTATGTGAAAAGCGGGCAGGTATATCTCTTTGAAGGGAGAGTGAAAGGGACTATTACCAATAAGCCCCTGGGGAATAACGGATTTGGCTATGATCCGGTGTTTATCCCCGAAGGATTTGATAAAACCTTCGCGGAACTTTCCGAAGAAGAAAAAAATGCCATATCGCACAGGGCAAAAGCGTTAAAAAAATTTCATGACTTTGTGCGTACTGAAAGGCTGTAATTGACCCACGATATTTTCAACAATGACGGTCTGAAATCTGTGGCTTATACCTTGTCGCTGCCGGTGTGAAATGCCTACCTTTGTACTCCATGGAAAAAATTCGTATCGGAGTAATTTTCGGAGGTTGTTCCCGCGAAAGAGAAGTCTCCTTTGCCGGCGGTCGTACGGTTTATGATAATCTGAACAAGTCAATCTTTGAACCGATTCCGGTCTTTGTGGATAGTTTTGGCAATTTGGTGCTCCTGACCTGGGAGTTTATTTACAAGGGTAGTATCCGCGATTTCTATCCACCTGCAGATATGATTCCGCCTTCGGCGCACCAATTCCAGATTTATGCCGAATCGCTATCTGACCCTGACAGGCAGGAACAGAACAAGCTGATCCATAAAGTAGGATCCCGCATCGAACCCTCTGCCTTGTCATCCCTGATAGACGTTGCTTTTTTGTGCCTGCATGGAATGGACGGAGAAGATGGACGTATTCAGGGATTACTCGAATATTTACGTATTCCCTATACCGGATCCGGAATTCTTTCCTCCGCAATCGGCATGAACAAGGCGGTTCAGAAGGAATTCATGCGGAACGCGGGCTTTGAGGTTCCTTCCTTTATTACGGTGCAACGTAAAGAATGGCTTAATGCCGACCGCAGTGCCTTCTCCGGAAAATTAAGCAGTGAGTTAGGCCTGCCCTTCGTTGTTAAAGCGGCCAATCAGGGTTCATCCATAGGCGTTAGTATTGTAAGTGTTGCGGAGCCCGGCGTCATAGCCGGAGCCCTGGATCGTGCATTTTTTATCCGCCGGATACGTAAAGCCGACTGGGACGCGCTTGATTTCAACGCGAAAGTTGCCTGGGTCAGGGAAGTGTCAGATATCCGTGAAGGTGTTGGGATGCCCCTGATGATCGGCAACCGTACTTTTTACCATCCTGAAGAGTTGCTGAGCGTGATGATGGACCTCTTCTCCGATAATGAGGAGGAACTGATGCTGGAGGCCAGGGACGGGGAGTCAACCGCCATCATAGAATCCTTCCTCCAGGGAAAAGAATTTTCCTGTATCGTAGTGGAAGATGAAAATGGCGATGCTGTGGCCTTACCACCCACGGAAATCAGAAAGGGAAAAGAGCTCTTTGATTACCGCTCCAAATACCTGCCGGGATTGTCAAGGAAAATTACGCCCATTCAATTACCGGATGAAAAAATAGAATCTATAAGAGACGCCTGCCAGAAATTATTTAAGGCACTTCACTTTGATGTGTATGCACGGATAGATGGATTTATTACTGATGACGGGAAAATTTATCTCAATGACCCGAACACTACTTCCGGCATGATGCCCAGTTCCTTTTTCTTCCACCAGGCAGCTGAAATTGGGATGAACCCTTCCCAGTTCATTACCTACATCATCTATACCTCACTGCGAAGGAGAATTGAAAGTTTCAAAGAATACGACAAGTTGCCGGTATTGCTTTACCGGCTCGACAAGTTGATGGACGCTGTACGCAGCGCTTCCTCAAATCGTGTCCGCGCCGCCGTGGTCCTCGGTGGCTATTCCTCCGAAAGGCATATCTCCGTTGAAAGCGGCAGAAATATTTATGAGAAGTTATCATCGAGTGATAAATATGAAGTGATTCCGGTATTTCTCAGTGGCAGTGATAAGGAATATGAACTCTATACCATCCCTGTCAATGTATTGCTAAAAGACAATGCGGATGACATACGTGAAAAAATTACGGATTTCCATATCCATCGGGTTATCAGCAGGATCATATCACGCTGCAGCGTACTTACTTCGCGGTTTGCGAGTGCAAAAAACCTGGAGGCGCCGCAACGTCTGAGCTTCCCTGAACTGGCCGCGAAGTGTGATATCGTTTTCATTGCCCTGCATGGCAGGCCGGGCGAAGACGGATCTCTTCAGAAAGAACTGGAAAAAGTGGGACTTCCCTATAACGGTTCAGGTCCCGCTTCCTCGCAAATCACCATCGATAAGTATAAAACCAATGAACTGCTACGGCAAAACGGATTCCTGGTGGCGGATCACTTCCTGGCAAATGAACTGGACTGGTTATCCGACCCTGCAGGTTTCCTGCATACGATATCACAGAAATTTACGTTTCCTTTCATAGCCAAGCCGGTAGATGATGGCTGTAGTTCAGCAGTAAAAATTATCAGGAACAAGCAGGACCTGGAAGCTTATGTCCGCCTTGTTTTCAGGACTACCCAGGAACCCGATCCGCAACTGGCGGCAGTGCTTAAAATTAAACCCAAAGAAGAGTTTCCCATTAAACACACTATCTTATTTGAACAATTGATCACCGCCGGAGGTGCCCGGAGGTTTATTGAGATTACCGGTGGAATGCTCACCACAATAGAGGAGGACGGAAAAGTATCATACGAAGTATTTGAGGCATCCGAAACCTTGTCAGAAGGAGATGTATTATCCCTGGAAGAGAAATTCCTGGCCGGTCAGGGGCAGAACATAACACCGGCCCGGTACAGTCGCGATAAAGAAGAAAACCGGAAGATTTCGGACTATGTGAGGAGAGAACTTGAAAGAGCAGCCCGTTTGCTGAATATTGAAGGCTATGCGAGGATAGACGCGTTCGTACGGATATTCTCTCCCGATAGAGTGGAGGTGGTATTTATTGAAGTGAATTCATTGCCTGGTATGACGCCTGCTACCTGTATCTTTCATCAGGCAGCCATTGCACACTACCGGCCTTACGAGTTTATCGACCGGATTCTCGAGTTCGGAAGAAAAAGAAAGCAACGCCAACTGGTTTAATGAATGAAGATGAAGAAATTTATTGATTTTATCCGTTCCCGGACCTTTATCACACATTTTGTGCTCGCCATGTTATCCGTTACTGCGGTACTTGCCGCCACCTATAAATGGCTGAATAATTACACGCATCACGGTGAAACCATCACGGTGCCGGATTTGCGGGGAATGAAATACCTCGAACTTGAAAAATTCCTCGAAGGTAAAGACCTGCAGGTTAAAATCTCCGACTCCTCCGTTTTCATGCTGGATAAAGCGCCGGGCGTGGTCATTGACCAGGATCCGGCTCCAAAGCAAAACGTGAAGGAAGGCCGGACCATTTATGTTACCGTTACACGTACCGTTCCTCCCCGGGTAAAGGTGCCGGAACTCATTGATGTTTCGCAGCGTCAGGCGGAAGCGATCCTTGCTTCGTACGGACTGAAGGTGGGGCAGATCATTTATAAACCGGACCTTGCGAAAAATGCGGTGCTCGCGCTCATGACGGAAGGGCATGAAATCAAAGCGGGAGATGATATCACCAAAGGCAGCGTGATAGATCTCGTACTGGGTGATGGTATTGGCAATACGGAAAGTGCCGTTCCTTCCTTGATCGGTTTAACAGCCGACGAGGCCCTCTTTGTATTACAGGGTTCTTCCCTGCAACCCGGTGCGATGGTCTATGATGAGAGTGTAACGGATTCGGCGGAAGCAAAAATATACAAACAGGTACCCGAACCCGGCGATTCAGTGATGATTAAACAGGGAGAAGCTATTGATTTGTTTTTCACACAGACGCCAGGAAAAATAAAATAACTGAAAATGATAAAACATTCCACACTTTTACTCTTTTTAATTGCAGGCATCTTTCAGCATACCTGGCTTCAGGCACAGCATGAACGCCTGGTTCCGCTTCGCGATAATCCGGTCATCCGGAAATACCTGTCTGAATTTCCCGCTTCCGCCTTGCGCTCCCCGGCTGTTAACGATACCATTGACCTTCCGCTGGTGGATGATTTCTCTACAACACAGGTGTACCCTTCAGCTGACCTTTGGACCGACCGGGATGTTTACGTCAACAGCACCTTCGCGCGAAATCCGCTCACGGTGGGTGTTGCCACCTTTGACGGGCTTGATGAAGAAGGTAATCCCTATGATAATTCGGCCAGTACCATCCAGGGGGGCTGCGATACCCTCACGTCGAAGTATATACGTTTACTGACCAGACCTTCGTCGCAGGGCGGAGGTGTCTATACATTATCCGACAGCATTACCCTCAGCTTTTACTGGCAAAAGAAAGGCTGGGGCGACGGACCTGATTCCGGCGATTCGCTGGTACTCGATTTTTATAACCCTTCTACCAACCAATGGAGCCGTCAGTGGTTTATTCGCGGACTCATTTCAGGAGGTCAGGATACTGTTTTTACCAATGTACAGGTACGTATAACCAACGCGGCATTTCTTCAGGATGGATTCCGGTTCCGGTTCAGGAACTATGGGTCACGTACCGGCAGCCTTGACCATTGGCACCTGGATTATATCAGGTTATACCGTGCCTTCAATCAGTTTACCGGACAAATGGATACCGTGTTGTCCGATGTAGCCATGACGCTTCCTGCTGCCAGCCTTATGAACGAGTATACTTCCGTTCCATGGGATCATTTTTTATCATTGAGCACCATTGACCGCCAGAATTTGCTGAGAGATTCTTCGGTTATGCATTACAGGGTGAATGATGCGTCACCTGCGGATGTGGGCTTCAACAACAGGATTTATGCCTTTAATGGCAGCTACGTTTCCGGTTTTGGTGCGGATAACGGTAATATCTTTCCGGCACGGCCCAACAATCAGTATTTACAGTATGCTTTTGGCGTGGATTCCATTTTTCCCGATAATCCCTCATTGACGGCCGACAGTAATTATTTTATTGTAAAGAATTATTTTACCAATGGCAACGCTTTCAATGGGCTCAAGTCAAATGACACCGTAGTTTATACCCAGGAGTTTTATAACTTTTACAGCATGGATGACGGCAGCGCCGAAGTGGGTTATGACCTCATCAATGCCCCAAATGGAAAG